>JAKPGA010000010.1 GCA_029551145.1 Thermotogota bacterium
GTCAATGTATCTCAAATTGTTCCACAAACTTCTTTATTGTTAACCATGGTCTTGTAATTGCGGTACCGATTACAACTGCATAGGCACCGGACTTAAATGCTTGACTAACCTGCTCAGTTGTTGCATAACCGCCTTCGGCTATGATCGGAACATCGATCTTTGAAGATAGCTCACGAACCAGATCTGTGTTTGGAAGAGCAATATGTGTGGTGTAAGAAGTATATCCAGAGAGAGTCGTTGCAATGAAATCCGGTTTGAGGCAAAGAATAGACCTTGCATCTTCCTCATCGGCTATGTCAGCGATAATACCAACGTGGGGAAAGCTTTCTCTTATCCTTTTGAACAGCGTTTCAAGTTCAACTGGTCTTTCTCTGCGAGTACTATCAATAGCGATGAAATCGGCACCGGCCTCGATAACCTCTCGTGCATGTTCAAAAGTTGGAGTTATGAAAGCTTTGTAACGTCTGTCTTTCACAAGACCGATGATTGGTACGTCAACGACTTCGCGAACAGCCTTCACATGGACTGCGTCATTTGTTCTAATCGCAACAGCACCGGCATGTACAGAAGCCTTGGCCATACTCACAACAAAACAGACATCTTGAATGGGATCTCCCGGCTCAAGTTGACAGCTTATTATTATTCCTCTTGGCAAATCTCTCAAGTAGGTCACTCCTCCAATGGAGATTATCTTCATTATGAATTATATTATTGGAGATTTTTTCTGTCAATAATCGTGAACTTTTCCGGAAATGCGCATAAGTACTGACGTTTTTCTGTTTTGGCTGGTTGTGATATTGGGGTCACACAACAGACGTTAACATTCCCCAGTTTATGTGGAAAGTAATATCAATCGAGTAACATCTTGGAACAGCTCGAGTTCTTCGCTGCATGTCCGAATCATCAAGCCATAAGTGATCTCTCATTCAATACATTTGTTCAGACTGACAAAGTACAGATTAATCGGCAACTCTCTCAAATCTTTGAACTGGATAACCGATCTCTTCGAGTGCATCAGTTATGATCTTCAGATCATCTGTCTTGACCAAAACCGTTCTGTTCGGTACATCTACTTGATATTCTTTCACGCCTATTTGGTCCAATTTCTTCGAGATTCTCATCTTGCAGTGATTACAAGAGATATCCGGCACATACAACAGATATCTCATCGCGATTCCTCCTTTTGTTTGATTCTTAGGGAATTCAATGTAACTGTTATTGAGCTTATGAGCATAGCCACCTCTGCGATCAAAGGATGCAAAAGGCCCAACATCGCTGCAGGTATCGCAATGGTATTGTAGAAAAATGCCCAAAAGAGATTCTGCTTTATGACCCTGAAAGTAGTCTTTGAGATTTGGATCGCGTCGACGACTTTTGAAATACCACCGCTTGTTATGACTATATCCGCGCTGTCAATGGCAAGATCTGTGCCAGAACCTATTGCTATACCGATATCTGCACCTTTCAATGCTGCTGCATCGTTTATACCGTCTCCTACCATCGCTACCTTCACACCCTTGGATTGATAGTATCTGACCAGTTCAAGCTTTTCAGCTGGCTTGACATCATGATGTACCTTCTGTACATTGACTACTTTCGCCAGTGAAACGGCTGTTTTCTGGTTGTCACCTGTCACAATGATGGTTTCTATTCCCATTTTCTTAAGCCTTTCGATCGCCTCTTTTGAGTCCTCTCTCAAAGGATCCTGCACAACAAAAAAACCTACTGGTCTATTATTCTTCCTCACTTCAACAACGGTTTTTCCTTCTGTGAGAAACTGCATGTGATTCTGAGGATCAAGTGGTTTTCCAACGAAATACTCCGAACCATCGTAGAAAACTCTTACACCTTCTCCAGAGATCTCCTCGATCTGATCAAAATCAACTGAATCATCGGTTGTCTGAGATATTGCCTTTGCAAGTGGATGATTTGAGTTTTTCTCTATACCCGCGACGATCTTCAATGTATTTTCGTCTAAATTGTGATCTACAACCACAGGCTTTCCGACTGTCAGTGTCCCAGTTTTGTCTATGAGAACTACCCTAACGTCTTTGATCGTCTGAATCGCTTCTGCGTTTCTTATTAAAAGCCCTTCTTTCGCTGCGATGCCAGTTCCTTTGATGAGTGCCATCGGTGTTGCAAGTCCAAGCGCACATGGACACGCAATCACGATGGTTGCTACAAACACAAAGACTGCAAAGTTGAGATTGTCTCCCGCCATAGCCCATGGAATCTTCTCAACAAAAGGTAAGAGCGTGTCGAAATTGAAGTACCAGAAGATCGCCGAACCAACTGCCAAGAAAAATATCACAGGCACAAACCATTTGGTGATGGAATCGGCAAGCATCTGTATCGGAACCTTCGAACCTTGAGCTTGCTTGATCAAATCAATCATCTTCGACAGGAAACTGTTTTCACCAACTCCTGTCGCTTTCATTTTGAGTACTCCGGTTAAATTGAGCGAGCCACCTGTGAGCTGATCACCAATACTTTTCTGAACAGGAATTGACTCACCTGTTATCATTGATTCGTCCACAGAAGAGTTTCCACTCACAACTACTCCATCGACCGGTACCCTGTCACCAGGCTTTACGAGTACCATTGATCCATCCTTCACAGCCTCCACAGGCACTGAGATCTCACCGTCTTCAGTTATGAGAACCGCTTCTTTCACCTGTAACTTCAACAATTGCTTAATTTCCTTGCTCGCCCTGTCTCTGAGCCAAGATTCTATGAACCTACCTATCAAATGAAATGCGACAATCATGGCTCCGATGGTTGCAAAAGACATTATCGGAAGATTCAACAAAGACAACACACCCGTCACCCATGAGACAGTTGCGCCAAGAAAGATCAATGTGTCCATGTTTGAATGTCTGTGAAAAAGCGCTATCAATGCACCTTTTACCGTCTTCCTGCCTGCATAGAAGATTACAACACCACTGAAGATAACTTCAAAGATCGAAGAATGAATTCTGTGATTGCCAAACATTCGATAGAACATCCAAATACTCAGGGGGATTAAAAAAGACAAAGCAATCAAAAGATCTCTTTTCACCTGGATGTATCTTTTTCTTTCCAAGTCTTCTGACCTTTCAAGTGAGATATCGTACCCTACTGAACGAACCACCTTCTTGATTTCATCATCAGATATCTCTCTTTCCGCAACAATGAAACCCGTCGATGTGGCAAGGTTCACAGCAGCGAATTTCACTCCGTCGATTTTTCTCAAAGCCTTTTCAACAATCTTTGCACAGTTTACACATGTCATACCTGTGACGACAAAATCTCTCTTGTGCTGAGCCATCTATCATACACCCTTTACAGAAAATCCATTCCTCTCCAATTCTTGTACCACTTGTTTGATATCCTTCCCTTGTTTCTTGCACCCCTCATTCAAAGTTGTCTTGCGACCCAAGGTATTTCTTATCAGTGGGTTTTTCACACCGACAAACCCCATCTTTGCGAGAATTTCTATTAACTCTGGATATTCGCTTGTAAGCTCAAAAATCGTCTTGTCAAGATCTATTTGCTTAGTCTGCAAGGCGTTTTTCTCCTTTGAGTTCTTTTATTTGTGTGATATCCTGTGTGACTTCCAATGTTCCAAGATAATTACCGTCTTTGTCTCTCACGGCGAAATATCTTATATACACAACTCTATCTTTGAAGTTAATCCAGAAATCGACGGAGTCTCTTTCACCTTTTTTGAACCAGTCAACTATCTGCATCACCTTGTCGACACTTTGTGGTGGGTGGCAGTTTTGCACCTCTCTGCCGAGGACACTTTTGGTTCTCAGAAAGATTCTATCTTTTGACTTCGAAAAATACTTGACCTTGTTATCTCGATCAACGAAGGTAATGTCAACGGGTAGTGTGTTCAGAATCGATTCAAGTTCCTTGAATGACAGTCTGCCCGTTTCAAAGATTATCTCGTCATTCTCGATCTCAGGTACAGACGAAAGGTTTTGCTCAAATTCCTCTATCAGTTTGTCAAGTGTCGCAGGCAATTTAGTGAACGCAAGCCGATCCTCTTTCATTTCCTTCAGTATCTCAACCCACTCTTCCGGTAGGAGCATTTCAAGTGACGAAGGGAAGAGGATGTTCTCTTCTTTGAATATCATGCTTTCAACTTCCTCAATCAATGGAATGAGATATTGTCGAGAATATGCACTGAACTCTGTGTTTTGCAAGTTATTGATGGCATCCTTTATCATGACTCTTATATCGTTGTGTTTTCCCCACATCACCTTTGATGGACCCATGAACCCATGCCTTTCAAGGTAAGGAAAGAGAACCTGCTCTTTTGTAGAATAGTAGATATCTATCTTTTTCAGCTCGTCAAGGTACTGCTTGAGTAAATCAAAGTCCCTCTGTTCCATAGCATCCTCGATCTTCGTAAGTAGTTTTCTAATCTGCTGATTCTCTTGTTTGAAGATATTCACCGGGTGTGCCGGATATTCGGGGTTTTTCAAGCTCTCTGACATTATTCCTTCGAAAAGCATCGCATGTACATTGCAGAATCTTTTTATCTCATCTGAAGACACACCTTCATTTATCAGCTCCTGCTCGATCTGTGCTATTTCAAAGGATGTGATCGAGCCTATTTCCTTCTCGAATCTCTCTTTTGCCTCTTGTGCACTTAGACCTTCGTGAAGTTGTTTGATAATCTGCTTTATTATTTCCTTTTTCTGTTGCTTACCTACGCCTTGACTCACACCATCACCTCCCAAATTGGAGTGTTTCACTCTAATTTTACCACATTGTTTACACTTAGGGAGAATATCGGTGAAATCCGACAGGTGTGTTCAATCTCAATAGTCTGCTATCCAAAGAAAGGACCTGCAACAAAAATACTGATGTACAAAAAAGGCTATTAGATCGGTGTTGTAAGAACTGTTATGGGAAGACTTATTCATTCAAACAAAGCGGCGTTGCTCAGAAAGATTTCAACTATGGTCGGGTCAAAATGACCTTTATCTTCTCTGATTAACTGTATAGCTTGCTGGAAAGTCAATGCGTCGCGGTATGGTCTGTTTGAGGTCAAGGCTTCGAACACATCCGCGATCGCTACGATCTTAGCGGAAACTGGGATGTGATCACCTGTTAAACCACAGGGATAACCAGTTCCGTCGAATCTCTCGTGGTGGTACTTTGAAACCTGAAATAGTGTGATCAAAAGATTATTCTTGGGATTCGCCCTGAGTGTTTTCTCAAACAAATTTGCACCCAAGATGGTGTGTTGCATCATTATTTGAAATTCTTCTTGTGTCAATCTTGATGGTTTATGCAGAATGCTTTCCGGGACAAACATCTTGCCAAGGTCGTGAAAAAAGGAGGCAAGTACAGTGTTTTTAAAAGTCTCGTGATCTATGAGGTTGTTTTCATAACATAGTCTTGCGAGCAGTGTGGTGAGTATTTTTACTCTCTTCAAATGGTCAAACAAAGAAGGATCTTTCGTCTTGATGACATCTACTAAGAACTCGATGAACGCAAGCGCTGGAATATCAAAGAACCGTGCATAACTTTGGAGATCGATAGATGCTGCGTTGAAATCTTTAACAACCTCATCAACACCAAGCAAGATCAATTTCTCTAAAGGTAGATCTGATTTTGTGACTATGATCTTTGGATGAACTGGGGAGAGTCTTTCTCGAATCATTCGTATAAAATCGGAAACATCCTCAAAGGAAAGGTTCGTGCAGTCTATCACTATGGATTCATAGTAAATACTGTTTCTGAGTAGCAATCGAATCGCCATTCCTATATCCTCGGCAATATCGATATTAGAGTTTCGTCGCTCGTGTAGACTTATTGCATGACGATCAGAATATTGATTTTGAACAGTGCTTACCAAGAGGACTCTGCTATTCATAAAGTTGTCTCCTGTAAATATAAGTTGATCCAGAGTTAGTCGTAATATTTTCTGATTATA
Source organism: Thermotogota bacterium (assembly GCA_029551145.1). Lineage (GTDB taxonomy): Bacteria > Thermotogota > Thermotogae > Thermotogales > DSM-5069 > Pseudothermotoga_B. Next base: position 5,933 of record JAKPGA010000010.1, read on the forward strand.
TTAGAACTGTTTTTGGTTACATGCAATTTAAGACATATTTTCTTATTTGGAATAACGCGTGTGCTATTCTTATTGTTATATATAATCATGTTTATAGAATTTAACACAATGAAAAGATTGTTTCTTCTGATATCTGCCTTAGAAAGGAATGATGAATGGATTCATTTTCTCTAAAGTAGCCTTGAGATGATTCTTGCTACGTGTAGATTAGCTTGCACATCGTGTACCCTTATGATCTCAACACCTCTTGCCACGCAGTGGGCGGTAACAGCCAGAGTTCCATAAAGTCTTTCTTCAGGTGGTAGGTCATCCAACAGTTTGCCAATGAAAGATTTTCTTGACGCACCCACCAAAATAGGAACCTTAAAGGTCTTGAATTCTTCAATTCTTCTTAGAATCTCCAGATTGTCTTCGAGTCTTTTTCCAAAGCCGATACCTGGATCTATTATTACCTTGTCCTTCAGACCAAGTTTTTCCATCAGTTCAAGTCTGTCTTTGAAGAAAGTGAGTAGTTCTTTGATCACATCATCATAAAAGGGATTCTGTTGCATCGTCTTTGGTTCACCCTTCATGTGCATCAAGACAACGGCGGGTTTGTATTTCATCAATATCTGCGACATATTCTCATCAAATCTCAGTGCGCTGATGTCGTTCACAATATCAGCACCAGCCTTCAAAGCTTCTTCTGCGACCTTGGCTTTGTACGTGTCCACAGATACAACCACGTCAAAATTGTTCTTGATCAGCTCAACAACTGGAATGACTCTATCCAATTCTTCTTGCTCGCTAACAGGATCAGAACCAGGTCTTGTTGATTCACCACCAACATCGACGATGTCGACACCTTCATTCACCATCTTTGAGACCAAGTCGACGACCTTGCTTTTGTCAACTCTGCTTTTTTCATAGAAAGAGTCTGGTGTCACATT
>JAKPGA010000017.1 GCA_029551145.1 Thermotogota bacterium
GCTATCGATGCAAAAGCAAACGAATTGATACCAAAAGCGAGTTTTTGAAAAACTGCAAGCAGTGGCAATTTAACATAGACCGCCGTCAAGAGTGCAGATATCCCCAAGGAGATGGATATGGGTGTGCCTATCAAGATGAGAAATCCAAGGCTCAGCCATAGAAAGAATATCTGCTTTGTCTGAACTGACAGTCGATCTAAAAAGGGCATATTGAACCAAAGTGCCAAAAGCAGCAAGATCAGAATTCCAATAATGATAAGCTTGATCACAGTGGTTACTCTCATTTCCTGAACCACCCCAAGATGATTTTGGTTATCTTTTCTATGCAGAATATGATCAGCAAAATTCCGCAAATCGTCACGGTTATGTACATCCAAAAATATGTGATTCTCAAACCAGACATCCTACCCGGTAATTTTGAGAGGCTAACCCCTCCACCAATCATCATGTATCCATAGTAGATGATCAAACAGTTCACGCAGATCTCGAGAAGGTCTTTCACAAGCTTCGGAAGTTTTGAGATAAAGATTTCAACTCTTATGTGAGAAGATTCTCTGACTCCAACGGCACTGTTCGTCATGGTAAACCAGATCATCACAAGGAGCACAAAATCCAGTGACCATGAGAGTGGTAAAGACAAGATATCTCTGTAGAACAGATCCATGAGTGCAATCAAAAGCATCAAAAAGATTGAAAAAACGCCAAACCATTTGATACTTCTGTCGAGATAGTCCAGGATTTTCTGAATTATCCTCACCTGAAGACCTCCCATAAAAAGGGGGGCGCCTCACGCCCCCTTGCGCTCACTTGGTGTTCATAATCGCATCGATTATATCTTTGTACTTGTCATATTTCTGATACAAAGGTTGAACCGCCTTCTGGAAGAGCTTGAGGTCTTCCGGTGTTGGATAGTAGAAATTAGCCCCTGCAGCCTTCAAAGCTTCCATGTTGGCCTTTGTTCTGTCGGCCCAAAGCTTTCTCTGGTACAGTGAAGCAGCATGCGCTGCAGTTTTGATGATCAGTTGATCTTCTTTTGAGAGAGAGTTCCAAGTAGCGAGATTCATAAACAAAATCTCCGGAACCATTGAGTGCATATTGAAGGAATAGTGAGGAGCAACTTGGTAAAAACTCATGGTGTAATAACTCGGTATGTTGTTCTCTGCACCATCTATGACACCAGTCTGAAGCCCCGTGTAAACCTGACCATACTCCATGACTATAGGTGTCCCACCGAGCAATTTCACCATTTCAACGAAGACAGGTGCATTCTGTACCCTGATCTTCAAACCCTTCAGGTCATCCGGTTTCAAAATGGGTGTCTTTCTGGTGAAGAAGCTTCTCGCACCTGAATCAAAATAAGTAAGACCGATCAGTCCAGATGACTTCATCGAATCAAGCAGCTTTTCTCCAACTTGGCCGTAAAGCACCTTCCACAGATGTTCTTCGCTGGAGAAGAGGAATGGCAAGGACAGAACGCTCAAACTGTCTACAAAGGATGCCAGAGGTGCAGCGTTGACACGGTTGAATTGAATAACACCAGCCATGGTTTGCTGAATCGTCTCTGTCTCCGATCCAAGTTGTCCACCGTAATAAACCTGGATGTCGATCCTTCCGTTCGTCATCTGTCTGACAACATCTGCAAAGAAGATATCGGCAAGCGTTGTTGGGTAATCAGCAGGTTGGTTCTCGGCTAATCTATAAGTGACGGAGAAGATCAACAGAGTAGGAAACACCAACAGAAGAACAAGTAATCTCTTCACAACCTCACCTCCCTTGAGATCACCAGCACGGTAGAGTTAACAATAACATCATAGCAGATTCAAGATCTTAATGTCAAGAAAATGAGTTTTATATCAGTTGCTCTTTCAGACCAGACAGTTTGTTCTAACTCTCACGATCAGATGATATCTGGCACCCGACACACAAAAAGAGAAATATGCAGATCTTGTCTGCAGAGTTTTATATATATTCACAATCCATCATTCTGTGAAAAAATCACACATTCTTTTCAGGTACACCTCTGGAGAACTTCACACAATACATTCTCTTCTTTATTCACGTCGATGCATGTGACTTTGAGCTCTTTTTTGAGTGCATCAACCACTTCAGATATGTCTATCTTCGAGAGTTGGTATCCTTCGACACGCCGTTCGGGATAACATGGATTAACCGTGACACAAAGCAACTTAGGCTTTCTCTTCACGGCAATGTCTAATTTCTCCAACTGTTCTTCGAGTTTTCTGTAATTGTCTGCTAAGATCAGGTGAATTGGCGATTCCAACAGCAAAGGCTTACCCAAATAAGATTGAAGTTTTTCAACACTGATTACACCTGACAAAGATACCCTGTCTTTACCGTCTTGTTCTGGCAACATAAAGGCTTTAACCATCAATCTGGCTTCGACAATAAGCTCGCTCAAGTTAGTTGTTCTTGCAGCTCCTGTAGCGATGATGACGTAATCCGCATACTGAAAAGGAACCATTCTGTTTATAGCTCCGTCAATTACCAACACATCTATCGAATAACTTCCAAGTCTTTTCATAACCTCAAAGAGGTCATCACTCGAATTAGGACCGACAAGGACAGCTGTACCGAGTTCTTTAACCCTGTAAACACATATCCTTCCCATAGGAGTTCTGAGGGACAGTTTCTCTATCAGCTCCAATTTCGCTGTCGAATGACGTGCAGCTTGTTCGCTCGTTATCACAAGCGTACCCTCGTCGACCACAACTTTTGGTTTGGGCAGACCTGTGACATGATCAAGATCCTCACCGTCAAAGCCGATACTGGTTATCGCGATCTTCTTATCGTTCAGACACTTCAAAACAGAATTCAGAGCTGTGGTCTTACCTGTGTTCTTGGCAGTTCCAAGAATTCCTATAGTCAGCATTTTTTCACCGTTCCTCTACCTGCTCTGCCAGGATTTGCACCTTCTTCTTTACTACCAAACAAACCTTCATACAGAGAGGCTACAAAATCACCACGGTCTGCAACTTTTTTGAGGGTCTGATATATTCCATCTTTTATGGACTTGGCATATTCATAGGCTTGTTTTGTTGGCTCTATCTTTGTCTTTCCAAAAAATCTGAATGCGTCAGCGATGGCTCTGAGGCTGTCGATTCTTGCAGAGGTCGTTATTGCCCCTCTTGCATATGCTTCATCTGTTGAGGAAACAGTTATTGCGTCAAGTTCAAGAGACTTTCCCAAAGCTGCATGAAGTGCTGTAGTCATGGCTGATTGTACCCTATCCTCGGTATGAGTCATAAAACCAATGGGCTCACCGGGCCATATTGGAGCATCGATGATCTCCCTCAGCGCAAGTATCTTACCGACATTGTAATCCACATAATTGTCTTCCATATATTTGTTTATAATAGCATCTGGAGAATAACAGAACAGAGGCTTCAAAATAGGTCTGGCGCCCAGTTTCACACCAAGATATGCCACAACAATCATCCCGGCGAATGCCTTCGGCGCCGGTACACCACCAAGCTCCTCATTGGTCGGCAGATCAAAGGGCATGTTGTACTTTGCCGCAAGTTTTATAGAGTAGAAGCCATCCACGGTTAATCTTTCTGGATCTGTTCCGCCATTGAGTGAGCCGTAAACCATGTTTATCTTTGTGAGATCGGCTCCGGCTTCATGCGCGAGCAGAACGGTTTCCGGAGTGTTTACACCTCTATGAGCACGCACGCACCAGAGTGTCGCATCGTTCAAAGCAGATTTTATGAGTTTGAGGTTTTCGAGGGTGATGATCGAACCGTCTTCTTCGTGAGCAAGAAGTCCTTCCAGAAGTCCCTCGCACCTCGCACCCCATGATGGATCAAAGTGCAGAACGCCATCTGCGCCCCACGCTTCACTGATCTTTATATGCATGGCATCCATAAACGGACAACCAGTACCATATTGCACAAAGACAAGAGGTTTGTCGGTGGTGTGACGGAGTACTTTTGGGGCAAACGACGTTCTGTTGATCAATTCATTGAGTTTGTCAATCTCTTCCTGTGTAATCAATCTCACATGCTTAGGGACAAGTTTTTCTCTGTAATAAGATTTGACAAGATCATCGCACAGCTTTATATATTCATCCCAAAGATTCTCGCCTTTCAAGATTTTTTCTCTGATCTTTGCTCTCTCAACACCTGGGCTTGTTCTTTCACTTGCCCAATCGATTATCTGATCTGTTATCTTTTCAAGCAACCCCAAGAATTCTTTATCTTTGATTTGATAAGTGTATTGTTGTGTGATATCCTTTTTGCTCTTTTTTATTCTCTGGGCTTCCTCAGATAACTCTTTACCTTCGACATATGCCACCACTTCTTCCCAGCGCGTCTTTTCCCCAAAACCAGCGTCATATCCCAGCTCCGCAGCAAGCTCCTTGGTTATCGCCTTGCCACCGACGACCACCTTGCACTTTCTCCTGAGCCCAGCGGCGTCGACCAGATCTATGAATCTTCCCAGGAGCTCCGCGGCGTTGTAGCCGAGAGTTCTGCTGACCATTATGTAATCTGGTATCTCTTTTTGACACACCTCGATGATCTCTTCCATCTTCATATCTGGTGGCAGCAAAATGGTCTGATGACCTCGTTGAGAAAACTCCCTGTTGAGCATCTTCACAGCCACATCATGAACAGGATCCAGCGGCACCAAGACTATCTTCATTTTTGATCGCCTCCATCCACCCAGCTGTATCTGTCCCCAGGTCTGTAGACGTATGCCCTCAATCTTATTCTGGCTGCAAAACCATTGTGCTCGACAAATACAACATCGACATCCTTGAAACCAAAAGACTTCATCATTTGAATCCCAAGATCTCTCGCCTGCTGCTCACTCTCTGACAACAAAGTGGTTTCAACATCCACCGCGTCTATCACGTGTTTCTCCAGCATAATATCACCTCACTCTTTCAACGCATCGGATAGGATATACCCCTGCGCCACAATCCGCGCATCTCCTTTTAGATAAACGTGTTTCAACAAAGACGAAACCTTCTGAAACCCGATCTCCAAAGTACCGCCCTTCGCCTTGACCAAAACCGGCGGCTGAATCTTTGAGAGGACAAACGATATTGCACAGGAAGCGATTGAACCAGTCCCGCAAGCCAGAGTCTCATCTTCCACACCACGCTCATAGGTTCTTACTATCAATTCGTTCTCACCAGAGACCTTCACAAAATTCACGTTCGTACCGTTTGGAAAAAGATCAAGGCTATACCTGATCTTTCTTCCAAGATCTTTTATTAGATCGTCGCTCATCAACTCGACATCTTCTCTATAGATAACTGCGTGTGGCACGCCCACAACTGCAAAATGAAATTCCATCTCACCAAAACCGAAATTGTGGTACTGATTGAGCCTGAAGGTCGAAAGATCAAGATCTGGAAAGTTCACCCTCACATCATCACCAACAATTGCGGCCTCGTGTATTCCTGAGAGAGTTTCAAATCTCATCGTTTCTTTTGCCACGCCCAAAAGATAAGCAAACCTCGAAATACATCGCGCGCCATTTCCACACATTTCTCCTTCGCTTCCATCTGAGTTGAAGTATCTCATCTTGAAATCTGCCTTGTCGGAGTTTTCAAGGATCATCAGCCCATCTGCACCTATCGATTTTCTTCTGCGGCATACCAATCTCACAAAACGGCTTATGTCAAAGCCATTCAGAATTCCATTTCTATTGTCGATCAATATGAAATCGTTGCCTGCGCCATTCATTTTCACAAACTCTATCCTCACCAAAATCCCTCACATTTTCAAAGCAGCCTACAAATCAACTCTTCCCTTTCTCCACAAAGAAAATCTATTACTGGTATTTCAAGCAGTGTATAACAACCAGGCCTTTGCTTTGTCGTGGCTCTCGCCGAAGCAACCATTACTTGTGCCGTTGCAGCGGGATTGTTCACCCACATGTGAAACTCCATTCTCTGATTGCAAGCCTTGCCAGAGGTACCCTTACGTTCTATCTTCACAGAGTGTCCCATATCAACCAGTTTACTCACATCACTCACCTGATTAATATGTAACTCATCGTGTGAGAAATAAGGATCTTCTGCGATTTTCTTTGCAACATCTGCAAAGTCATAACCTTCCTCTAACTGGACATAAACAAGCCTTGAATGCATCCCCATACCCTTTGGGCACGTTATTGAAACGGCATCTTTCACACCTTCGATACGTTTCACAGCCACGGTGTGCCCCATGCTCATGCCTGGCCCAAAATTTGTCCAAGTGATACCCTTGGGTGCGATCATTTCAAACAGTACTCTGACAATGGAATCAGAACCAGGATCCCAACCGGCTGAAATGATCGAAACTGCACCGTTTTCCTTTGCGATCACATCGAGATCTTTCTTCAAACGCAGTGCACCTTCCGCGCCGTGTATATCATAGGCATCAACGGTGTTTATTCCCAACTTCAGATACTGCGGGGCGATTTTTGGAACTACTCTGCTATCAATCGCCAAAATGGCTACATCGGGTTTTGGCAAATCCTCAACATTGTCAACTACAGGTATGTCTCTGAACTCCTCTTCGAGTGATTTCACCCTTTGTGGGATCTCAACTATGCCTACCAATTCCATATCCTGGGCTTGAGACACGCAATCAAAGACGGCATGTCCTACATTGCCCATGCCAACGATCGCGACTCTTATCTTCCCCATTTCATTGTTCTCCTTTCCAGACAGGTTCTACGGGTAGCTCACCGAACAAAAGGGGGACTCTCGTCCCCCCACTTTTACTACATGAGTATCATCGCTACGATCGTTGCACCTATGAAGCCCAAAATAACGGGTATGAAATTCTTTCTTGCGATCTCCTCTGGTTTGGTCTTACAAACGGCAGCAACCGCTATCAAAGCCCACGGGACTATGGTTCCTCCACCTGTATTAACTGCTGTGAGTTGTCCAAGTGCAGCCAGAACAGAACTTTTCACCTTTGCAGCAGTGCCAAGACCTGCCGCAAGCGTTCCCATAAGCGGCAAACCAGAGAATCCTGAACCGTCAAGACCTGTTATTGCTCCAATAACAGCTTGCATTGGTGCAACTGCGAATCTGTTCAACGGCACCTTTGCCGCGAGTGCGTTACTCAGGTCAAACAGCAAAGGTTTACCGGCACTTCCGAATATCTGCGTTGCTTGACCGCCACCCATATAGAACAGAGCAGCGATGATAAAGACAGGTGCAAAGATCTTGACGCCGAACATGAATCCTTCTCTCAGAAAGTCGACACCAACTTCCAAACCCTCTGATTTGTACTGCAATAGAGTAAAAACTAATAACAGCAAAGCTGCCGTACCACCGAGCAGTGCTGTAGCGTCACCGCCGCGCAGTTTCAAGGTGAGCATGAGTATTATGTCGACGATAAAAGCTAAGGATACCACCACAGCTTCAGCCTTTGCAAAACTACTGTGCTCTGTACTCTTGCTCTTTACAACACTTTCTCCGAACAATTCTATATCCTTTTTGGGATCGTATCCCTTGTTCGCCTTCATAGTGAAATAATAAGTCAAAGGTATTGCGATGACTGCCCAAACGATGATCAATGGCACCATTGAGCTCATGACGGTTCCAACGGGCAATCCTGCCGCTTTTGCCGTAAGTGTAGGAGCACCTTGGATCACAAAGTCCGTTGTCAGCGACACGCCATATGCAAACATGGCTATTGCCACACCTGCTCCCAAGGGAGACAGACCAGCGCTCACTGCGACAGGCACAAGCAGACTCCCTATTAGTGCCACAGCAGGCGTTGGCCAAATGAAGAGTGCAAGAACTGCCGTGATAATACCGACAAACCAGAACGCTGAGTTAGGTCCTTTGATGGGTTTACCAAGAGTTCTTATGAGCACCGCTGCGGCTCCGCTTTTCTCCATCTGCTTTGAAAGCGCAACCATCAACGAAATGACCACTACGATGCCTATTAGTTCAACCGCCGCAACTACTACTGCGTTGAAGATAGACTGAATCGCTCCAAGAAAAGAGCCCGTTACTGCCCAGCCAACACACAAAGCACCAATGATACAGATGAGTGGTGTGTCTTTTCTGAAAAACATGGTTACAACTACTGCAATAACAAACAACAAATACAACCAGTGAGCCAACGTGAGCTCAACTGCTATTGCCCCTTCACCTCCTCAAAGAAGTTTGGTATCAAAGATTGATTTCAAACCAGCTTTTTTCACTCTTTCTTTTATGACTTTGACATCTGTTGTGTACAAATTCTTTTCCTTCATTCTCTTGAAATATATCGAACCTGAGAAGGTGTACTTGTACTGTCGGCCCTCTTCTTTTTTCATCTCTCCTATGACGTGGTTCACAAAATCTCCAACGGCTATTTCATCTGGAAATCTGAGTAATTTCTCCCCTATGACCTGTCTGACTGCGTTATGTCCAGCCAAGGTCCCCGACACAATCGCCTCTGTGTGTCCTACCATTGCACCCGCCTTTTCACCGGCACAGAAAAGATTATCAACGGGACCTATCGCTTGAAGTTCAGGCGTGCAGTTGGCAAAACCAAAGTAGCGCATCGAGTTTCCTTTTCCACCAGCAATTGGATCTTCATACCTCGCTCTTTCCATACCTGGGACCTTTCTGAGTCTCTCAAGTGGGAAGAACGGTGTCATTAACTTAACTGGACCGGTATCGAGCAAAACCAAATTCTCAATGAATTCCTCAAGTGCGTACTGTTGGCATGCCTTCATACTCAGAAGCTTTTCTTCCTCACGTACTTCCAACGGTACTGGAACGAGCGCGGAGCCCTTTTCTTCGAGTTCTTTTACGATCTGCGGGTCGATCGAGTCTTTGCAGAGTTTGCACGATCCACTCATCGCACCTATACTGCTGCCGTCAGGCTTTTTACCGATCCATTCTTCAACTCCCACCTTAGTCGTTATACTTATCCTTGGTCCAAAGCTGTGACATCTTAGAATACACATCGCACAACCATTACCATACTTGGTGCAGTTCGCTGGGACCGCTGAAGTTCCTGTTGCGTCGACAAAAGCGTCTGCCTGAATTGGTTCAAGTCCTTCAACAACTACACAAGAAACCTTTCTGCCTTCCTTCGCGACATCGATAACCCTTGCGGTGGTGAAAATCTTCACACCGAGTTTCATCAGGTACTCCTTAACGGCTGGTTCGATCCTGTAGACATTGTACAGACTTGCATGCTTATGGCCTGGAAACTCGACATTCGTGTGAGTAACGCAGTTGTCCATCACCGAGAAGATATCCGCTCCCATCTCGAGCATTTCTTCGGCTGCCGTGAATCTGCCGTTGTTTCTGAAGATCCCTCCAACTAAACCTGTACCAAGTAGCATGTCTGCCCTTTCAAGCAGGATAACCTCGGCGCCAGCCTTTCGGGCAGCTGCGGCTGCGGCGCAGCCACCCCAACCTCCTCCAACAACGACTATCTTTGGGACGCGCATTCAATCACTCCTTTCTTGAGATACCTTTTGCTTCAGTAAGCCCATCGGTATTGGTTTGACAGGTGGTCTGAATCTGCCCGGGTTGAGTTTTTCAAAAGGAGTCTTGGTGATCTGGGATATCTCACGCAGGATGATTTCTCTACAACCACGCCCTTGACATGGTCCCATACCCACTCGTAACAGTCTTTTCAATTCACCGATGGTGGTGTGCCCAGATCTTATAGCATCTCTGATCTCTTTCAGAGTTACTTCCTCGCAACGGCAAACGATGATTTCTTCATCCATGTTTCATCACCCTTATTGCTCTGATTTGCATTGCAAGTTCCTTTGGAACAGTCACATGGACAACGACAGTTTTGTCCTTTCTCGGTTCTTGAACACGAATAACCTTGCCAATTGCTACGACTTCCCCTTTCCTGTTAAGACATTCGACTTCTTCTCCTATATTCGGTCTTGGAAACATTTCATAGGGCAATTTGATAGCTGCCTTTTCATCTTCCGTCAGATCGATCACAAAACAAGCAAGTCCGGGGCAGGATGCAACGCAAAGCGCACATCCGGAACACTTTGAATAGTCAATCTTTGGTAGATCATTGATGTTCTTAAAAGGTAGGATCGCTCCTGTTGGACAGCTGGTGTGGCATGGATCACAGGGTATCGACTGAGGGCACTCGATTACCACAAGACCACCTTTTTTTCTGCTCCACAGTTCGAGTGGAGGCGTAATCGATTCGACCATCTTCTCTGGCAGTACACCACTGCAAAAGTCTTGATCTTGTATAACCTGAACCTGACTCTTACTCTGCGCACAGTACTGTATATTCATTGATGAATCCTCACTGCTTTTTACAAGTACTTTTTTAACACCATTTCTGATCTTTGCTGCGGTCTCCCCACCGCGCAAAAGATCAAGCTCCTGCCAGTACTCACCGAGTTTATTTTTGAAAGAAGAATCATCAACTCTGCCGAGCGAATGAGCTACAGATAACCCTGCAATCTTTCCTTCGATCATTGCGCTCGATGCTTCTTCGATACCAGAAGCATCGCCAGCAACCCAGATATCTGGATGAGTTGTACGCATCGTCTCATCTCTTTTTGGAACATATCCAGAAAGCTCTGGAACATAATTCATCTCACAGCCCGCCTGCCACAACAGCTCGCAGGTGGGGCTTAGACCAACTGCCAGGCAGATAACATCACAATCTATTCTTTTTTCCTCACCATACCACTCGCCTTTTTCATTTACCGCTTGAATTATGGCGCCTTCAACCCATGAGCTACCAAGAGCTTTTTTTATCGTATGCCTTAGATATATCGGTACACCCAAACGTCGAATCTTTGCCGCATGTACCCAGTAGCCTCCTATTCTCGGTGCATATTCAACAATACCAGCCACATCTACACCAGCCTGTAGAAGCTGATAGGTGACAATCAATCCAATATTACCCGCCCCGATCATCAAAACACGTTTTCCGGGTACTACACCGTATACATTCATCAACGTTTGGACAGCACCAGCTCCATAAACACCGGGAAGATCATTACCCACAAACGGTAAGAGTTTTTCCAGCGCGCCGGTTGCTATGACTATCTTTTTAGGATTCACAGAGAAAAAATCTTGCTCTGATTTCATACAGGTGACGGTCTTTTCATCTGCGTAATAGCCAACTGCAGTCGTGTTCAAAAAAACCTCTATATTATCTTTTTTGTTCATTATTTCCTGCGTTAGCAATCTCGCTATCTCAATTCCACGAGTACCTGCGAATTCTTTACTTGAGCCGAAGAATTTGTGTGTTTGCTTTATAAGCTGTCCACCTAAAGATAGCGATTCATCGACTATGACAACCTTGCATCCAAAAGAAGAGGCTTCCAATGCAGCACACAGCCCTGCTGGACCACCACCAATGACCAGAAGATCAGTGTTCACCGTCTTGCACCTCCTTGTGAAAAGTTCCATGACCGCGTTGGGTTTCTATAACCATCCCTTCCTCTAACGGAGTGATGCAAGAGCGGACATTTGGGATCCCATTCACCACCACAAAACAAGAAGAGCATTTTCCTATAGCGCAGAAAAAACCTCTTGGTCTTTTGTACTTTTCAGTGTAGCTCAAGATCCTTACACCATTTGCGTGCAAAGCGGCTGCTATGGGTTCTCCCTCGAAACCTTCCATTTCTTGGCCATCGAAGATGAACTTGACCTTTTTTCCATGTTGATACTGAAGTATCGGATGATGTTCGATCAATTGCATCTTTATCACCTCAGATTGATAAGGATATCTGAATCTGCAGCAAAGTAGACAAAGTTTATTAAACTCACGATATCAAAGACAGGTAAACATGTGGCTGATTTGATATCTCTTGAAAAAGGTGGCATGTTGGTGCATTCCAGAACAATTGCACCGATCGAAGGATCTGAAGATAGAATTTTGGCCTTTTCTATCATTTCTCTTTTAGCTAATTCCACATCGATTTCCCACTTGTCATATAATAGAGCCTTACCAAATTCTGTATCTTCTATTCCAACTTTGACAACATTCTTTCCAAAGGCACCCACACTTTCAAAGTGTCCTTCACTGAGAGCTTTACTGTTTGCGGTTATTATTCCAACCTTGCGGGATGGTCCAATCATCTTTTGGATCAGTGGAACCAAGATCAGAGCTGAGCTGACAAAAGGTACCCTCAAAGCTGATGCGACTCTGTCCTGAAAGAGTGATAGAAAACCACAAGAGGTTGTCACCAGTCTGACTCCATTGTTCTGGAGTTCCAACGCTGTATCTATGAATTTCTGTAAGAAAGGCTCTGGATCATTCACAATGATTTTTTGTGCGCTTGTACCTTTTACAGTTTTGTACAGCACAGGGAAGTCCCAGGTCAAAGCGTTTCCTATATCACCAGGCAATCTTGGAAAGTGTGTCTCGAGCATTATTACACCAACTTTGAAACCGTAGATGTTTTTCCCGCCTTTGGCGATCAAAACCTGAGACCTCCCATGGTCATGCCTCATTTTTCTTTAGAACGAACTTGTTCAAAAGCATGTACAAAACTCCAGCGATGAAAACAACTATTGCAAGGATTTCCTTTGGGAACTTTGGTGTTGCTGTAGCCCATATCGATAGAGCAAGAATGACAAATGTTAGAACCCTTTCATAAACCTTCAATTTCCTTGTGAAGTAACCCGAGATCAAAATAGACAGCAGATAACTGATCAAAGTCATTAAAACTATGATTGTCAGGATCTGCCAAACTGAACCTCTCATCAACAAGGCGTCGTTGTAAATAAAAATATAACCGACTATATAACCAGTCAGACCTAACTTCCAACTCTCAAACCCAACCTTCATAGGATCTGCCTGTGCAATCGAGGCACCACAGTAAGATGCGACACACACGGGTGGTGTAACCTCTGACAGTTGTGCAAAATACAGTACAAACAGATGGGCTTTTAGTACATCCACGCCCATCTTCAGAAGTGCAGGTGCAGCTATTGTCACTGCAATTATGTAGGCGGGAGTCGTCGGCAGTCCCATTCCCAATATCAAGCATGTCACCATCACCAAGATCAGTGCGAGTAGCAATCTTCCACCTGCGAGGCTTGTTATAATCGACGCAAGTCCCAATCCAAGACCGGTGTAAGTCAACACGCTAACAACTATCCCAGCGCCTGCACAAGCAAGAGCCACAATGATCATATTCTTGCCACTGGTTTCCAATGTTGACCATATTCTTTTGGGCGTCATCATTGTTTCTTTCTTGAAGAAACTGATAGCTATTGAGATCCAGATCGAATAATACGCAGCCATGAAAGGCGAATAACCTTTTACCAGGAAGTACACCAAACCAATGGCTGGCGCGAGCAAATAGGTTTCTTTGAGAATCTTTTTCCATGATGGCAGTTCTTCCTTGGGCAAACCTTTTAGGCCATCTCTCAACGCAATGAGATGAACAGTGATACCAAGAGCGACATAGTAGAAGATTGCGCCAAGCAATGCAGCCACACAAATTTTCACATAAGGGATATTCGTCAACTCTGCCATTATGAAGGCCGCAGCACCCATCACAGGAGGCATGAATATCCCACCAGTAGAGGCGACAGCTTCAATCGCGCCGGCAAGCTCGGGCTTGTAACCGAGTTTTTTCATCATCGGTATGGTGAAACTTCCAGTCGCATAAACATTGCTGGCTGCTATACCGCTTATCGAGCCAAATAAGCCGCTACCCACAACGGCTATCTTTGCGGGACCACCGGGTCCTCTTCCGGCAATACGTGCCGCAACCATCGTCAGGTAGTTGCCAACACCGGTTGATTCCAAGAAGGCGCCAAAGATCACAAACAAAGCGACCACCGTTGCTGATATTCCCGTGATACTACCATAGATTCCACTGTCTGTTATCAAATAAAACATCTCCACAAATCTACCAAGTTTCATCGGCTTGTTGTAGAAAATACCTGGCAAATAGGGTGCGATATACACATAGCCCATCAGAACTATCAATAGAACTGCCATTGCAGGAACAACAGCGCGTCGTATCGCTTCCAAGAGTAAGATTATGATGATTATTCCAAGAACTATTTGGGTGGTCGTCAACGGATCAACCCGTTCAAATCTCATGTTCAAGGCATTGTTGTTCACAATCAAATAAACAGAAGGAATGACCGAGAGAACAGCCAAAATTACATCAAGAACGGTGAATCTATCCTTCGGTGACTTCTTGGTCGCGGGATACAAAATAAAAGCCATAGGTAACAGCAAAAGTAAGTGAGCTCCTCTTTGTAATCTTGGTTGTAATATCCCCACCGTTGCGGTATACAGGTGAAACAGGGCGGTGGCGACAAGCCACACACCCACAAACCATCTCTGCCAACCCTTCAGTTCTCTCATTTGTCTGCCAACTCCCTCATTTTAGATACCCAGCTTCTCTGTAGTATTTTTCTGCTCCTGGATGCAATGGTACTGCAACGTTCTTTGCCCCATTCTCTGGTACGAAGGTCTTGTTGGCAGGATGAACATTCCACAGTTCCTGTAAATTCTCGCACAGTATCTTTGTGATAGTATAAGCGACTATTTCAGGTACATCTGCATTGATCAACAATTCACCGGCTGTAACAACAGCGGGAACAGCGGTATCTTGACCCTGATATGTGCCGGATGGAATTACACACAATCCAGATGCACGTGGAACCGTTCCCAACTCTTTGTTCATAGCATCAATACACTCATCTGAAACAGCGAGTAAGGTGGACTTCCTTGAGATGAACATCTCTGTGATTGCCGATGCCGGGAGTGAAAGATGTGTGATCACAAAGTCCACATGACGATCTTTGTAAAGACTGGTCATATCAGCGTAGGTGGCATGGAAGTATTCTCCACCAGCCTTTTTGATGTCTTCGAGTTTTACACCATAGAATCCAAGAATTTTCTCAACTATCGGTAGATCAGATGTGCCCTTCATCGGAACTGCGATTCTCACAGATTTGCCTGATTTGATCATATCAGCCAGCTCTTTAACAGTAGTCATTCCTTTATCAGCACTCGCGACGAAGTGAATGTGATAATAACCAAAGTAACCACCGAGCGATCTCACCTTAGGATTTGGTTTTTCATACAGTGGTGGTACACCCAAAAGCGCCATCTTGTCAACAAAAGTGATGCCCCAACCAAGATTCGCGTCGCCAGAAGATACTTGAACAGGATTGACCACGCCTCCACCTGGGACGACTTTTATCGAGATCTTTGGCTCTTTTTGATTAATCAGTGCGGCTATTGCCCCTGCCTGTGCGTACCATCCACCACCGACGCCGCCAGCAACCCATGTCAAGGTCACTGGTTTCAATTCCTCTGCGATACCAACTGTGACTAAAACAATACTTAAAACGAAAATCAGAACGAAATTAGCCCTTTTCATCAATGAATCCCTCCCTTAGGATGAAAATCTCAAAAAGATTCTTTACCTCTTGACAGTTTCTGATATTCTTTGGCGGCGAAAACGAGATGGACTGATCTCGCTGATTTCAAAGACTGGTTTTCTACCGCAGACCAAATCCGCGATTAACTTCCCTGTTATCGGCGCAAGTGCTATTCCATCTCCTTCGTGTCCTGTTGCAATAAAGAAACCAGGATTAGATGGATCTTCGCCGATGACATATTTACCATCTTCACAAGCGGGTCTCAAACCGGCGAACGATCTTATGATTCGCACCTTGCTGAACACCGGGAATAGCTCGGTAGCCCTGTTTGTTATAGCTTTGAAGGCCTCATAGGTAGTACTCTTGTTGAATCCTACATATTCTCTTGTGCTGCCTATCAAGTAATTGCCGCTGTGAGTTCTTGACATTGCAAAACCAAGGCCAAGTTTTTTTGAAACTCCGTCGCGCTCAAAATTGGACAGATGCTTCGAAATAATGTAATTGGCGTCCCAGGCATCTGTCTGACCTATCTCTTCTATCGGCTCTGTCACGACTATTTGGCCGCGCTTTGGACGTATTGGCAACTCAAGCCCGACAAGAGATGAAACTTGTGCAGACCAAACTCCAGCGGCGTTCACTACAATTTGTGAATTGTACGACTGACCCGTGCAGGTTCTCACCTCCCAGGAATATGGTTTTCTTATGATTTCAACGACTTCTTCATGCCTCATGAACTTGACATTCAGTTTGGTACATGCTTGGAAAAGTGCGAACAAAACCCGAAATGGATTGATTTGAGAGTCATCCGGTGAATAAGTTGAAGCTATCACGTGATCACTGACCCACGGTTGTCGTTTCTTGATCTCCCTTTTGTCCAAAATTTCAACGTTTAGGCCAATCGATTTTTGTCTTTTAACGAAATCTTCCATCACAGGTATGTGCTCAGGTTTATCGATCAGAATCATGCCACCGCGCGTCGCAAATTCGACATCCTCTGGCAGTTCTTTCTGCCACTCGCGGTATATTTCAAGGCTTGTTATGGCAAGCTTCAATGGGAGTCCAGGTGCCTTGGACTGCAGAAGAATCATGTGATCACACGCACCAGAGGTACCGCTACCAATATCGTCACGCTCAAGTACAAGAACACTTTTGTTGGATTTCGCAAGTTGATACGCACAAGAAAGACCTATTATTCCTCCACCGATGACGATGCAATCATAGCCATTATGCACCTGGACTCCTCCTTGTCTGTCAAATCAAACCAGAGTATTTCGCCACGATCTCAATCAGCTTCACAAGTCCTCTCACAGCAAGTCTTGCCTTGTCCTCGATTATGTCACCGTTTTCATCGGTTGTACCAAGACCAAGTGAGATGAATATATTTGCATCGTATGCAATTGTCTGTATGATTCCCATGGCATCCGTTCCTGACTGCAGTATATTAGTACCTGCGTACATATCTTCAATTGAGAATATTGGGAATGGAACACCTTTTTCCCAGCAATCGTCATAATTCACTTCAACAGCTCCAGAGTTGTAACTCTTGGAAATCTTGAATATGTGTTTTATTCTGCTGTCGAGCTTGGAGAATTCTTCGACGGTTATTTCGTAAAGTCTGTCAACACCTGCTTTGTATTTGTCTGCCTTCTGTCTGAGTGCCTTGAGGGCAGCAATTGCACCGGCCAATGATTCCTTTCCTGGGTCGAAGGTCACGTAAGCAGCTTTACCATAAGAAGACCATGTACCACTTCTATCACCGTGTGTTCCCATCGCTCGTCTGATAGGAACCATCACATCTTCACGTCCAATTATCAATCCGCAGGTGGGTGCTCCCGCCGCTTTGTCCATGCTGTACGTCATGACCCAGGCTCCGGTTTTCCTTGGATCTGTCCCTATGAATGGGACACCCCAAGCGTTGTCAACGATGTAAGGAACGTTGTAGTGATTTGCAAGTTCACCGATCTTCTTCTGAAGTATTGGTGCACCATCTTTATCCTTTTCTCCATAGCCATAACCAACGGTGTCATAACCAAGCGATGAAAATCCACCGAGCGTATCTGCATATCTCTCTGCGTATTCTTTCAGTCTGTTCGCCGTGCCCTCAGCGTCTACACCACTGAGTAAAATAACCGGGTGATACTTGATTCCGTGAACAGGATACCTTCCTCCGACCATTGGGACTATAACAGTATCGACATTTTCCAGTCTCTTTCCGTAAAAGCCTAGTTCTCCAGCGGTGCAACCTCTGTCTGCGAATATATCTTTGTATTGAGGTGGGATAGGTCTCCCATAACCACCGTGGTGATGCAGGTGTTTCTCGTAAGGAATGATGTATCTGCTTCTGTACTTTTCGCCTCTGCCCGTGAACGGTGGAGAAACAAGGACATCGAAACTCAGCCAGAGCGCCGCTTCACAAGTGCTGACAAGCAATGCATCGTAGTCATCCCCGTAATAATCCTTGACGATGTCTCTGATCTCATCCGCGAATACCTTGTTTGGAATAACCTCTCTTGCGACTTTGCTGATAGCCTCGTCGACCTCTTTTGTGATCAAACCGTGGCACCCAGATATAGCACCCGTCAAGCCAAACTTACCGCGCCATTCCTGTGGTATACCTATTTCGTCGGCTGCCTTTCTCGCTTCTTCAAAGATCTTGGGCATTGATTGCTTAAGATGCCTGTAAAGATGATACTTGTTTTTGAACATGCAAAATCCCTCCCTTTCAGTCTCTTGTGAAATAGATCAAATCATTTAGATTCAGATTCATTTCTTCGCCACTCAAAAGTTGGTCTGTGGCTATGACTATGTTCTGATGGTTTGGCATGTGGGTTTCATCAAAACCTGCCAGCGTGCCGATACATTTACCACTTGCGAGCCTGACCTTATCTTTGAAAACTATCACACCGGGGTTTATTATCTCCACAAAAGCCAGATAAGCTATTTTGTTGACATTTTTCCCAGGTGCTGCTTGTTCATCTGTCAAAATCAATTCGTGGATCTCGCCATTTCTCAGAGCCCTCGACCAAGGAGATATGAGAGACAGGTTTCTGTTATCCATCTTCCCGCGGAGCACTGCAACTACCCTTCCAACAACCGTTGCTTTCTTAGCGTATGGATCGTTCTTGACCATTCCGGCCGCATAGGGATCTGTCATTCACATTCACTCCTTGACCGCGATGACTTCGATCTCAACCTGTGCGCCTTTTGGCAAACCAGCCACTTGAACAAAGGATCTTGCCGGTTTGTGATCACCAAAATACTGGCTGTAAACTTCGTTGACCGCGGTAAAGTTAGCAAGATCTGTGACGAAAACCGTTGCTTTCACCACGTTCTTGAGATCGCAGCCACTTGCTTTGAGAATGGCTCTTATGTTTTCGAAAACCCTTGAAGCTTGTTTTTTGATATCTCCATTCACCAAATCACCAGTTGCTGGATCGAGTGGAATTTGCCCAGAGACAAAAACAAACCCATTGGCCTCGATTCCCTGAGAATATGGACCTATCGCCTTTGGTGCTTGGTCCGTGCTGATTGTTCTCACATGCATTCCTCCTTTACACAATGTTGGCGTTGGATTTGTCTCTTGCTTCGCGAAGATATGCGTAAATGGTGAACTTAGAATTTCCCATTTCCTTTGCGAGTAAATCGACGGCACCCTTGAGCAAGAAAAAGCCTTTTTCGTCCAGTTTCCTCAAAACCATGATTTTCTCTTCTTTGGTCGCATATCTCAAAGGTTTACCTGTCAAGGATTTAATTTCCTGTATAGCTTCACTGAGAAGTTCCTCGACTCTGCTCGCGAATTTCTCATGATTTGCTCCGGCGAGTTCTTCTAATCTCTGGAAAGACAGATGCTGATCGATCACCTGCTTGAACATAGAGATTTTGGTGGTATCAAAGTTGATGCATAGAAAGCCTATGATTTTATCACTCTCGTCGCGTATGAATATCGTCGTCGAGCGCAGAATTCTGCCATCGGAAGTTGTCGTCATGTAATTTGGTACTACATCGACGTTTCTGAATCTTTCAGATTTCAGTATGTACAATCCAAGATCCGTTAGTGGTGCTCCAACCTTTCTTCCTGTGACATGTCCGTTCTCGATGGCTATTACGGAATGCTCTGGATCGGTTATGTCGTGAAGGACTATCTCGTAATCTGGACCCAACATCTGTGCGAGTCCCTTAGTGACAGGTATGAAAGCCTTCAAAACAGGATGAATTTTTTTCATCTTTTCAACCCTCCTCTATCATACAAAAATTTGTATACCAATACAATAGTTTTTTGCCAATGATACAATAATTTGCAACAAGCAAGATAGAAAACTGCGGTGGTTTTTCGGTGAAAATCAACCAGTGTGCCAGTATTTTACTGAAAATGACCAATTTTGGTACACAGTTAACAATAGCTGTTCGTCAACCAAATTGTATACCTGTGAGATAATATATAAAGAGGAGTGATCGAATGAGAGAAGAGCTTTACAAATTCAAATACAGATCTCTGTGTGAAAAAATAAAGCCAGTTCTTGAAAAGAAAGCCTTCGAAGTACATGTGGTGGAAAATGCCCAACAAGCGAAAGAGCTTGTTGAAAAACTGATACCGCAGGGCAGTGTTGTTAGCTCTGGTGGATCTCTCACTTTGAGCGACTCAGGAATACTCGATCTTTTAAGGAGCGGAAAATACAAATTTCTGGATCGGTACAATTCACCTGACAGAAGAAAGACAGAGCTTGAAGCCTTTGACTGCGATTATTATCTTTGTAGTGCAAACGCTGTTACGATGAATGGTGAACTTGTTTTCATGGATGGCTTTGGTAACAGGGTAGCTGCAATAACATACGGACCAAAAAACGTTGTCTTGATTGTGAGCGCAAATAAAATCGTTGAAAATCTTGAAGCAGCAAGAGAAAGAATCAGATACATAACACCCATGAATGCAAAGAGACTTTCTCTGTCAACTCCCTGCGCCACAACAGGAATCTGCCAAGATTGTGATTCACCACAGAGAATCTGCAGGCATTTTCATGTCGTATATGACTCACGAAATCTGCCAAAAAGGATAAAGGTAATCTTAGTGCTTGAAGAGCTTGGATTGTGAGGAGATTGACGTGGAAGAAAAGTGGCTGAAACTGTATGAGAAACTCGTCAACACCGACACCGGTTTTGATATAGATCTTTCGACTAAACTGAAAAGAACATCTTTCATCGCTGAGATACTTCGGAAAATGGGTTTTGAGGTTCACCAAGAAGAAGCGGCGCATGTAGCATTGATTGGAAGAGAACCATATTTGACTCTGATAGGACACCTTGACACGGTTTTCAAAGAAGGAGAATCTCAAAGAAGACCATTTCAAATAAAAGAAGACTTGGTTTATGGACCTGGCGCTGCAGATATGAAGGGTGGAATCGTAACATTACTTGCAACTTGTGAACTTGCAAGAAAGGCTGGCATTGATAATCTCTGTGTGATACTCAACGTTGATGAAGAACTCGGTTCAAAAACAAGTAGGACAACCTTCTACAAATACGCGAGCAAGAGTAAGTGTTGTCTTTCCTTTGAACCCGGTGGTGTAAATGGTGAAGTTGTAGCAAGTAGAAAAGGTATAGTCTCTATGAACCTCACTGTCAAAGGAAAGAAAGGCCACGCCTCAAGGCTCAATGAAGGTGCAAATGCACTGGTGGAAGCATGTCGAAAGATAGACAAGATATATTCTTTAAACGGTGTTTTTGGTGATCTGACGCTTAATCCAACCATAATGAATGCAGGAGAAAAATCGAATATCACACCAGATCTGTGCAACGCATACTTCGATGTGCGATTTTCCACAAAACAAGATCTTGAAGACTGCAAAAAGAAGATCGCAGAGATATGCTCGACCAGTTCGATAGAAGGTACCGCTTGTGAGTTCAGCTTTCAGGAACGAAGACCAGCCATGGAATTTCATGAACAGATGAAAATCGCTCTTGAAAAGGCATTCCAGAGGATTGGTAATAGGTTTGAACTGCAGCACTCGAGTGGAGGTGCGGATAGTGCCTTTTTCCATGAATTAGGTGTTCCGGCAATCGATGGACTTGGCATAACTGGAGGCAGATTCCACTCAGAAGAAGAGTATGCGATTTTGGACAGTTTTGAACCAAGGGTTTTGCTGTCATTGGAACTTCTGCGGCATTTCGCTCAAAAGAGGTGATCATATGAAATTTGTAGATACAACGTTGAGAGATGGGCATCAATCTCTTATAGCCACCAGAATGTCTACAAAAGATATGTTACCAGCGCTCGACGCTATGGACAAAGTTGGTTTCTATTCCATGGAAATGTGGGGTGGGGCCACCTTCGACGTGGCAGTGAGATTTTTGAATGAAGATCCATGGGAAAGACTCAGAAAGATTAGAGAAAATGTGAAGAACACAAAACTACAGATGCTTCTTCGCGGACAGAATCTGGTTGGCTACCGCCACTACGCAGACGATACAGTGAGGCTCTTTGTTAGAAAGATGATCGAGAACGGTATAGACATAATAAGGATTTTCGATGCTCTGAATGATGAAAGAAATCTCTTCATCGCCATCGATGAAGCTAAGAAGACGAAGGTACATATTCAGGGAGCCATTTCCTACACAGTCAGTCCGGTGCATACACTGGACTACTATCTAAGTTATGCGAGAAAATTGGTAGAACTTGGGGTCGATTCGATCTGCATAAAGGACATGGCTGGACTGTTGACTCCGAAAGAGGCGTACGAGCTTGTAAGATCTCTGAAGGAGCATTTCTCACTACCTGTAGATGTCCACTCACACTGCACCTGTGGTCTTGCAATTGCAACTTATCAAGCTGCTGTAGATGCTGGTGCGGACATAATAGATACAGCCCTTTCTCCATTTGCGCTTGGCACTTCTCAACCTCCTTTTGAGCCATTTTATTATTCTCTGAGCAAGCAGGGAATAGTGCCACCCCCAGACTGGGAGACACTGAATTTTTTGATCGAACATTTCACAAAGGTGAGAGAAAAATACTCAGCTTACGACGTGAAGATGACCACGATCGATCCAAAGATACTCTATGCGCAAGTTCCCGGTGGAATGTACTCAAACATGGTCAAACAGCTCCAAGAACAAAAGATGTCTCACAAAATGAAGGAAGTACTTGAAGAAATCCCAAGAGTTCAGAAAGACCTTGGCTATCCACCACTCGTTACGCCAACAAGCCAGATAGTTGGTGTTCAAGCAGTTTTGAATGTGATGACAGGTGAAAGATACTCAAAGGTGACCAAAGAGGTGAAAGAGTACGTGAGGGGATTCTACGGTCGACCACCGGCACCCATCGATCCAGACTTGGTGAGAAAGATACTCGGTGATGAGAAACCAATCGATGTACGACCTGGAGAAATCATTCCAGCGGAGATAGAAAGATCAAGAAAGGAACTCGGTCTACTCGCCAAGACCGATGAAGATGTCCTGATATACACCATTCTTGGAGAAGTGGGAAAGAAATACCTGCAAAAGCGTTATATTGACCAACTGAAGGTTGATTTCGATTTAGTGAAGGAATTTGAGGCGCCTGTCTATCCTGTATGATAATTGGAACAGGTGTCGACATTGTGAGAATCGAAAGAATAGATGAAAATATCAGTAGAAGAATTCTTGGTGCAAGGGAACTCCAAGAATTTGAACAGATCAAAGACAAAAAGACCTACCTCGCCAGTCATTTTGTGGCAAAGGAAGCGTTTTTCAAAGCCATTGGTACAGGTATAAGAGAATACTCCTTCACAGACATCGAGATCACCCATGACAAACTTGGCAAACCCTTGTACGTTTTCCACAAGGATTTTTCTTTCAACTTCGCTCATTTGAGTATTACGCATGACTCATTGGCTATTGCACAGGTAATTCTCGAAAAACTCCACGGGAAGATCTACATTGCCATGGGCTCAAACATCGGCAACAGATTAAAGAACATCCAGAGGGCGTGCGATCTACTTTGTGAGTTTGGAATCGATATTTTAAGAAAATCGTCGATCTATGAAACAAAACCATATGGCGTGACAGATCAACCAGATTTTCTCAACTGTGCCATCGAGATAGATACCACACTGGCACCACACAGTCTTCTGATGACACTTTTGCAGATAGAAAAACTCATGGGCAGAACAAGAGAAAAGCGGTGGGGACCAAGAATAATAGATCTGGACATACTCTTGTTTGGCAATCTACTGTATGAATCTGAAGACCTATCGATACCTCATTACGATATGCTCAACAGGCAGTTTGTGATACTTCCGCTTTTGGAGATTGGAGTCATTGATCATCCAGTGTATGGAGATCTGAAAAGGTTTCTGA
This sequence comes from Thermotogota bacterium, assembly GCA_029551145.1. GTDB lineage: Bacteria > Thermotogota > Thermotogae > Thermotogales > DSM-5069 > Pseudothermotoga_B. The sequence continues at coordinate 23,657 of JAKPGA010000017.1, forward strand.
AAGAAGGTGAAGAATGCAGAATGATTACGAACAAGTGGTGAAGCAAATACTTTCAATAGAACAGCAGTTAGACAATCTGATAGAAAATCAGCAGTATGAACAGTTGCTACCACTCCTTGAAAGGCGCGAGCAGATTATCAGATCTCTCGAAAACATAGACCCACAGCTTGCAAACTCCATAATGCAATCAGACCAGAAAAGAATTGAAAAAATAAAAACTCAAATGCAGAAACTTGCCAACGATGCGATAGAAATGAAAAGATCTCAAACAGCTATCAAAAGCTACAAAGATTTCACCCAAGCTCAGGGTACAAGATTAGACAAAAAGATGTGAAAAAGGGCGCTACCGCGCCCTTTTTTCATGGATAAATACCTCTGAGTCTTACCACCTGTGCCACTCTATCGATCGCAACTATATAGGCTGCCGTTCTGAAGTCAACGTTGTACTTCTGCTTTGTCTTTGCGACCTCTGCAAAAGCGGCTTTCATCATCTTCGTGAGTTTTGATCTGATATCATCGAGATCCCAGAAGAATGACTGCAAGTCCTGAACCCATTCAAAGTAAGAAACAGTTACTCCACCGGCGTTGGCAAGAATGTCTGGAATGATGGTAACACCTTTTGACAGGAGTATCTTGTCTGCCTCGGGTGTCACAGGGCCATTTGCTCCCTCGACGATGAGTTTTGCTTTGATCTTCTCGGCGTTTTTCTCTGTGATAGCATTTTCCAGCGCTGCTGGAACCAGTATATCTACGTCGAGTTCAAGAAGTTCTTCGTGGCTTATTTTCCTTCCCTTTGGATAACCATCAATGAGTCCTTTGTGACTGTCTCTGTAAGCAATCAAATCGTTGATATCAAGACCATTTGGATCATAGTAAGCTGCAGACACATCGCTCACAGCAACGATCTTTGCCTTGAAATCATCGTGCAAAACCTTTGCAGAGAAGGAACCAACGTTTCCAAAACCTTGTACTGCGACTGTGGCCTTGGAGATATCTTTTTCTAAAATCTTGCAGGCCTCTGCAGCCGTTACAGCAACACCACGACCTGTCGCTTCATTTCTTCCTACAGATCCACCAATCTCCACAGGTTTGCCAGTCACAACGCCTAAGGCCGGATAACCACTGTGCATAGTGTAGGTATCAACATACCACGCCATAACTTGGGCATTTGTGTTCACATCGGGTGCAGGGATATCCTTTTTCTCACCTATGAAGTTTGCTATCTCGTAGAAGAACCTTCTTGAAAGTCTTTCCAACTCGTGCTTTGAGAGCTTTGATGGATCTACCTTAACTCCACCTTTTCCTCCACCATACGGGAGATTCAACAACGAACACTTCCAGGTCATCCAGAATGCGAGTGTTTGCACTTCGTCCAGCGTTACATCGGGGTGGTATCTTATACCGCCTTTTGCTGGTCCTCTTGCTGTGTTGTGCTGACAGCGATACCCTGTGAACATTTCCACTCTGCCGTCATCCATTACAACAGGAAATTCCACAATCAGAGTACGTTGAGGTCTTTCGAGGAACTTTCTGATGTTTGGATCAAGCTTCATCACATCCGCAGCATACCCAAAGACCTCAAGTGCCTGTTGATATAATGATTTGGCCATGAAAAAGCCTCCTTTCACGTAGGTTGAAGATCGAAATTTCAACGGGTCCGCAATTAGTGAACTACTTCACATTTTTAATTTTAGCATTGATTGTTCACAAAAGAAACCGCAGCAAAAACAGGTTTTTTTGACTCAAATGCCAGATAGCTGCAAAAAAATGTGTTTTACTCGTTTATGCACACTAAATCACACTTATGCGTAAGTATGCTAACAAGAAAACAAAGGCCCACCAATATTGGTGAGCCTTTGAAAAATATCAGATTGAACTCAACCTAAGACCACTTTGATTATCTTGTCGATCTGTTCATCATCGAGATAATTCTTCAGTACTATACCCTGTTTCTTGACTCTCATCAATATCTCTTCTATCTGTGCGTCATTTGCCTTCAAACCCTTCTTTTGCAAATGGAGTTTAATGAAAGCTCTTCCGCTTTTCTTTCCACCCACATATTTGAGTTCTCTTCCAAAAATCTTAGGATTGTATGGGAACATAGAATAATCAATACCAGTTCCTTTGCTCATCTTCTCATTCGCATCGATTACTATGCCAGACTCGCTGTGGAATATGCCGTCGCCTACGATTGGTTTGTTGGGTGCCACACGAACCTTCGATATCTCCTGTATCATTTTGGAGATCTTCCAGAGCTCAGTACAATCAACACCAGTATTCATACCAAGAATCATCTCAAGACCCGCTATCACTTCTTCCGTTGAAGCATTTCCCGTTCTTTCACCAAGACAGTTGAATGATGTTTCCACCGATTCTGCGCCTGACGCAACTGCCATGAGTGCTGTAGCCGTTGCCAATCCATAATCGTTGTGGACATGTATGGCAAGCGGCACACTGGGAAACCATTCTTTCATCTTTCTAACAAGGAAATTCACGGTGAATGGATGTGCCTGACCAAATGTGTCGGATATACCAATCTGATCGACCTCTACATTTTTCAAAAGTTCCGTATAAACCGTTTTGATCCATTCGAGGTTGTTGATTCTGAAGGTATCCCAACCGCAAAATTCAACAAAGAGTCCTAACTCCTTTGCGAGTTTTGCACCCTTGATTATCCTGTTGATGAATTCTTTTGAATCAAGACCCAAAACATGTCTGACGAAATATGGGTTTATCCCCGTTTCGTAGAACAGGCCATCAGCACCACACTCTGCCGCGAGTTTCACATCTTCTTCCATGATTCTTGCAAGGGCTATTTTCTTTGCCTTCAAATTCATCTTTGATAATCTCTTGAAGGCTCTTTGATCTTCCTCGGACACAGCGGGTGTTCCTATCTCTATCATATGTATCCCAATTCTGTCGAGCTCTTGTGCTATGAATACCTTTTCGTCTTCCGTGAAAACCACACCCGCCATTTGCTCGCCATCTCGCAGTGTCACATCATGGATGAGTACTTTTTCAGGTAGATGCATCTTCGAGCGTACCTCTGGATGAAAGTTCAAAGGTGAAACCCAACTATTCTTCAGAACGAACGGTTTACAACCCTCAATTTCATCAAAATCCATTTTCATCATCTCCCAACATATTTCGACAATAACTCATTTCCTTTTTCTGTTATAGAAACAGTCCTTCTCCAGATTCCACCCTCTTTGAGGTACCCTCTTCTGACAAGCGAATTTATGACTGTTGCCAAAGCCATTGAATTCAGTCCTGTTTCTTTGGATAGCTCATCTGCCAAAATCCCGGCTTTTCCACGTACGTGTTCAAGAACCTTGATGCCCATCTCGTCAACACCTTCTCGAATATCACTTTGCTTGATCTTTGTAGGCAGTGTTTTACCAAAATCTGTCACCTTGAACATGTAGAACCCCGAGCCACCGTTTGAGAATCTTTCTATTGCTCCAGCCTTTTCCAGCGAGAGAACCACTTCACTACTCTTTGATGAATCGATATCCAGCAAATCTGTTATCTCAGCCATTGTGTTATATCCTCTTCTTATTATGTCAAGAACCCTGATCTCCTCATCGGTCAAATTCGATCTCTTTTGTACTGCAAAATCATATTTGGACCTTCCAAAAAAGTTGGCTACCAAAGCAGCACCAACTGAAACGATCACACCTGGAATAACCATGTGCCCGAACTTGTTTGTCAAGGGATATAGTTTTGTCAAATCCAAGAGAGTCCATATCGACATGAATATCAACCCAACTAATCCTCCAACAAAAGCCCCCGTAGTTGAAAACTTCTTTGTGTAAAGTCCCAGAATAACAATCACAGCTGTCGGAGCAAGCCACGCAGTGGCGAATGCAAACAGATAGACCGGACCTCCAGGAAAGAAACACAACAGGAGAGCCGCCAAACCAAACAATGCATTCACAATCATCGACGGTTTTACTAACTGTTCCGGTTTTGCGTTGGGTTTGAAGAACCTCTGGTATATGTCTCTGACAATTACCGAACTTCCCGCCATGTAATAGGTCGTTGCTGTCGAGACGGAAGCCGCCATTGTCGTCAATAGGAAATACGCAGCAAGAACAGAAGGAGTATCTCTCAAGAATATACCAAAAGCAGCTGCCGGCGCAGCAGTTCCCTTAGGTGCAAACATTTCAGGATGAGCCGCTCCAACATAAGCACCAAGTAAAGGATACATGAAACCATTCGCAAGGAACAATATCACGGCAGCCCACAGATATGAAAGCTTTGCTACCCTTTCACTTCTGACAGAACTAACTCTTATCCAGTAACTGTTAGAACCCCATACAAGCGCCATACCGTACAGGAAAAATGCAACGAGAACACTTGGATAAAACATCGAGAACCATGGGAAGGTCTTACCAGCTATACCATTTGCCCAGACATTTCCACTTGGCCAGTTCTGAGTTAAGAATGAGAGACCGCCGTATTTTACAAGCAAGAAGATTATGAGAAGTGGTATCGCAAAAGTGCATAGAAGACCTTGTATGAAGTCAGTGAGTGTCACTGCCCACATTCCGCCTAAAATGGTGAAAAACAAGAATATCAAGAATGTCAACAGAATTGTTGACGGTATAGACCATTTGGTAAATCCCGTGATTATCGTTGCCATAGAGAGGATATTGTTTGCTGTTATACCAAGCATGGCAACGACTGTGACAAGCGTTATAACAAATCTCACCTTTTTGTCATACCTTATTTCGAGCCACTCTGGCAATGTGTGAGCTCCCGTTCTCCTTGCGACCGGAGCTATCAAGAAGGCGTAGGATATGATCCCCGTCAATGAATAAGCAATACCCAACATGAAAATACTCTTTGTTAAACCACCCATCAGCGTGAAGGCTGGCGCAAGAGTTAGAGTAGTACCTGCATAACCTATCGCTGCAACGCCCAAGATATTCACAGGGAGATTGATTTGTCTTCCCGCTACCAAGTAATCTGTGCTTCTTCCGATCCATTTTCTTGTTATCCATCCGACCAGAACCATCACAAAACCAAAAACAGCGAAGAACACAGTGAAAATGCCTACAGTACCCATCTTGCCCCCTCCTTTTTAATCCTCAACAATGGCAACAGCGCGAACCCATCCCGCGCTGGCCTTGTATATTTTTATTGGAAAGACTGATACCTTGAAACCAAAAGGTTTTGGAATCTTGTCAAGATTCGCAAGCTTCTCTATGTGGCAGTACTCCTTTTCAATGGCAGCAAAATGGGCAGGCCAGATATAGGAACCATCTTTCATCTGTTGATAATCTTTCGCCATATTTGAAAACGGCCTATCCCATGTGTACGCATCGATACCGGTGATCTTGACACCCTGGTTAAGTAGCCACAATGTTGCCTCTCGGCTCATACCTGGCTGTAGAAAATACTCCTTGGTTCCCATCCTTTTGTCTGCGCCGGTCATTATCAACACAATATCAAAGGGTTTGATCTTGTAGTTTATCCTCTCAAGTTCAACCTTAAGATCGTCAACCGTGATGAAATCACCACAGTTTTTGTGGCGCATATCAAGAACGACTCCATCAGAGAAACACCACTCCAAAGGTATTTCATCAATAGTCTTGGATATCTTACCTTCACTCATTGGATGAAAATGCCATGGTGCATCCAGGTGGGTACCAGTGTGAGTCATAGCATCAATGAACTCATATGACCAACCCAAACCTTTAGAATAAATAAGGTCTTTTGGGTCAACACCAAAACGCTCTCTCATTTCCTGTGAACCTGCGCGGTGATCGAGATAGTTGATCTTGGCAGGCCAAGGTTCGGAAGGAGAATTTGGTACGATGGTCTCGCTGAGATCGATCAGTTTTACCCCATGATATTTCACCCCCTATGTTTTCGATTATCGATAATACATAATAATGCATCAAGAACAAAACAACAAGAACCCGCAAATTCGCCAGAGAAAGCCGGAAATATATCTTGTGTGTGGGAAACCTCCCAAAATCTTACCCAATCTTGTGTTTTCTTGGTTTTTCTTTACATTTTGATATCATCGCGTTGTAGTAGCGCTGTATGATGGTGGCACTGAAGCGGATATACTCTGCTATCAATTCGGCGGCTTTTTGCGCGTTTCTTGACTCCAAAGCGTATGCCAGTTCAGTGAAATACTGAGAGGAAATCCTGAGGTTGTCGTCGTACTCCATGCTCAGGTATCTGTACCTTTTCGCTTGATCTTCGGTTGACTGAAGCAAAGAAACGAGTTTCTTGGACCCACAGCCTTCTAAGATCACATCTGTAAACTGAAAATTCGCTTCAAAAGCCTTTTCAACATCGTATTCTATATAAGCATCTCTGAATTGCTTTATGTGATATTTGACTCTTTGAATCTGTTCTTCTGTTGCTCTGATCGCAAACCACTCAACGGCCAACGCCCAGAGTTTCTCTTTTATCTTCCAGATATCTAATAACTCTTGAAGATCGAGTTCTGTCACGACATAACCCTTGTGCGGATATTCTGTTACAAGATCTGACTTTTCCAGTGTCTTCAGCGCTTCTCTCACCGAAGTTTGGCTAACGCCGAAGCGTTTTGCAAGATCCATGATTTTCATGCGTTCGCCTGGTTTGTAGACGCCCTTTATTATTTCCTGTTTGAGTTGTTGTGCTATACTTTCAGAAACCTTTGGTGGCCTCTGATAGACTTCCATTAGACTATTTCATCCTCCCTCAGTGAGATCTGCATTATATTATAACGTATATTTTTTAGTAAGGAATAAGAACTGTCATCAATTGAGTGAGATGAACTGTGCGATACCAAATCTTTTCAAACCACACTGTAGCTGTGGTAAACTTATGACTATGGTGGGAATTGCATGGCAAATATCTTGGTAGTCGATGATGAAAGAAATGTGAGGACTCTGATAAAAAGAATTCTTGAAGAAAGAGATCATTCAGTTGTGGCGGTTGCAACAGCCGAGGAAGCTCTTGTGGAACTTCGCCGTCAAACCTTTGATCTTGTGACACTAGACCTGAAATTGCCTGGAATATCCGGTATCGAGTTGCTAAAAAGGATGCGGCAAGAGGGATACGATATACCAATCTTGGTAGTCTCGGCAATAACTAACGCATTGCCAGTTGTTGAGGCCATGAAAAATGGTGCAAGTGATTATCTGTCCAAGCCATTTCCAGCTCAGGATCTAGTGAAAAAGGTGGAAGAACTCCTGAACAAAGAGGAAATAACCTTCGAAAAGCTCGAGAGAAGAATCGAAGAAAAGATCTCTCAGGGGAAATTCGACATCGCAGAACGCATGGCCAGAGAACTGTTCTCAATCCATCCTTCGGCAGACGCACATTTCATATATTCAATGGTCATGGAGCGGCTTGGAAATACCGATCTCGCTTACAGGCACTTGAAAGCTGCCCTTGCTTTGGACCCTGACCATAAAAAGGCAAGTAAGGAGATTCTGCGCTATGAAAAAGAGAGCTGAAAGCCTTTACATGATCATTGTGGGATGTGGAAGGATCGGATCTATAGTCGCTTCTCAGATGTCTGCGTCAGGCAACAATGTGGTTGTCATAGATAATAGAGAAGTGGCCTTTGATAACCTTTCAGAAGAATTCACAGGATTCAAGATCCTGGGCGATGCCACAGAGATAGTTCACTTGAAAGAAACAAAGATCGAAAGGGCAGATGTTGTGCTTGCACTCACAGGAGATGACAACACCAATTTCATGGTATCGACTGTCGCAAAGCAGTACTTTGGCGTGAAGGAAGTAATAGCCCGTGTGAATGATCCTGATAATGAAGATATATTCAAGGAATTTGACATAGAGGTAATATCGCCAACAGCCCTCGTGGCGGAAAAGATTATACAAAGAGTCGACGTGGGGGGACAGAGTTGAAGATCGTCATAATAGGTGGATATCGAATTGCATATCATTTGGCTCGATCAATGATCTCGAAGGGATATCATGTTTATGTCATCAACAGAGATCCGCAGGTATGTCAAGAACTCGCCAAGAAACTCTCCGCAGTTATTATCAATGGAGATGGAAGTAAGAAAAATATCCTTGATCAAATTGAATTTTCACAGGATGATATAGTCGTGATACTCACCAACACCGATCGAGATAGTCTGATAATCTCACAGATGATCAAAAGATACTACGGTGTGGAGAGAATAGTCACCTTAGTCAACGATCCTGAGAACATAGAAATCTTCAACAGGCTTGGAGTTAAAGTGGCAATCAGCCCTACATCTTTGTTGAGTCAAACCATTCAGGGACTTCTGCTCGTTGAAGAAATGGAAGAATTCTTTCCTGTTGAAGAAGGAAAGCTCGTATTTCTGAGGGTTGAGGTGCCAGACAGTTCTCCATCGGCTGGCAAGAAGCTCAAAGAGATAAGTCTTCCAAACGAATGTATCATCGGTGGAATTCTGCGACAGAACAACGTTGTGATCCCAAGAGGAGAGACAGATCTACTGCCCGGTGACCGTGTTTTTATCATATGCGAACCAAAGGTTCAAACTCAGGTAATAAGACTTCTGGTAGGTGAATGAAATGCCCTCCTATCTTCGGGCAAGCTATGTTGTGATTCTCAAAGTTATGAGCAGTTTCTTGATGCTTTTTTCTTTAATTCTGATAATTCCACTTGTTTTCTCTCTTTTTTACCGCGAGCCTTCTATGGTACCTGCCTTTTTGATGGCTTCAGCTCTTTCTCTTGTTCTCTCACTCGTTCTTCGCACGAAGTATAGATCAACAAAAATGGATGTCATAACCTCTAAGGAAGGTGCGGTTATTGTCCTTTTTTGCTGGTTAGTCGCGATCTTTTTGTCGGCTCTTCCTTACACTTTTGCACGAATTCTCAGTCTTTCGCGAGCTATTTTTGAAGCAACCAGTGGCTGGACAACAACGGGTCTCACTGTAATCGCCAACGTTGAATCGATGCCGAAGACTATCCTTTTCTGGCGAAGTCTCACACAGTTTCTTGGCGGAGCAGGGTTTGCAATCATCGTGATGGGAGCAATAATTGGGCCTACCGGGCTCGGATTGTACCAAGCTGAAGGGCGGGTAGACAACATAGTACCTAATATCAAATATTCGGCGAGAATAATCATGTTTGTCTACATGGGTTACGCTGGCGTCGGAACAGTTGCCTTGAAAATAGCGGGAATGGATTTCTTTGATGCCTTGAACCATTCTCTAACTGCACTCGCTACAGGCGGTTTCTCAACGAAAAATAACAGCATTGGTTCTTTCAACAGTGTAGGCATCGAGATCGTGACAATGATTCTGATGTGGCTTGGAGCAACCGGATTTGGTATTCACTACGCTTTCTGGCAGAGAAACTGGCAGGCTTTGAAAAAAAACCCCGAACCCAAACAGATGGCCCTTTTTACAGCGACCTCTGTTACAATTCTGACGGCCGCAGGTTTAGGAAGAATTTTCCCCACGGCCTTTGAAGGCATCAGACGCTCGTTGTTTCAAGTTGTTTCGGCAATAACTGGTACAGGATTTTCAACATCAGATTTGAAAACGTGGCTCGGTTTTCCACCCGGGATACTTGTTCTTACTATTTTGATGTTACTCGGCGGTTGCATGGACTCGACCTCTGGTGGTGTAAAACAATATAGAATAGCTGTGATGTTGAAAACGCTTGTTCTTTCAGTCAAAAGATTTGTGCTTCCAAGAAATGCGGTGGTACAGGTTGAAATCTGGAAAGGCAACAACAAAAGATACCTTGACGATTCTCTGATCAGAGAGGCCTTTTTGGTATCAAGTCTTTATGTGATCTCTTTCATAGCAGGTTCTGTAATCCTATCTGTGTACGGTTACAGGGTCTCTGAGGCTATTTTTGAATTTGCTTCAGCGCTTGCTGGCGTGGGGCTTTCAGTCGGAATCACAGGCTATTCGATGCCAAACGGTGCGCTGTGGACCCTGATAACTGGCATGTTCCTTGGCAGGCTCGAATTTCTTGTGGTCATCTACGCCATCAGTAAGATTCTAAAGGATATTTCATCAATAACCCAACGACAGAAAACTGCTATGTGATTGATCTTTCAAATACATCGCCCAGCCTCTTGCTGGTCGATCGTCGACAGAGTACATAATCAAATGGTCATTCGAAATGACATACACTGTACCATCCTCCGATATCGTCGGGTGAACTGTTGGGGGATAGGTAAGTGTTTGACTGACAATTATTCTGGAATCCTGATCAAGCAATGTGACTTCTTTTTTTGTAAAGACGAGTATTCTGCCACTTTCAGTGAGAATGACGCTACAAAGATCGGCAAAATCCGTCGTCCATAGAACTTTTCCCGAAAGATTCAGTGAATAGACCGTTCCTGCTTGATCATAACACAACACAGATTTTCCGTCTGTCACAACGTAATTCACAAGCGTACTGTTTGGAGAGAACGTCCAAAGCACCTTACCCGATAAAAGATCTATAGTGTGCAACTTCCCGTTGTTGATAACAAAGGCATTTCTCTCAGACAAAGCCAAGGCACCCTGATTACTGAACTCAAGATAAGTTGCCCAAACCAAGTTGCCTGAAAAATCTGTCAGTCTCAATATACCAAGCCAATCGAGCGTGAAAATCCCAAATCTCTCATGAACCGCCGGTGGACATACGAGCCAGTTCCCCACATTGAATCTCCACAATTCGTTTCCAAGAGAATCAAAGTGCTCCATGAGTCCATCATCATCCACCAGTACAAACCCCTGCGGTGTCAGCGAAGCAGAAAGGCTCACATTCGCATTCGCTTTGAGTTTTGTGACCCTGTCTTTGATCAGATAGGCGCTCTTCTCCCAGGAACCCATTATGAGCGTCCCATCTCTCATAAGAACCAGGTCACCTGTGGTGATGAAGGAAACTTTCGTAGAAGAGACCTTCTTGGTGTACATATTGAAATTCATCAATTCACCTGTCATGGTTGTTGAATAAACATTGTTGCCAAAGACAACACAAGAAGTGTTTGCAGACATTGGAAGTTTCACTTCACCAATCAACTCGATCTGCTTTTTCTCAATCTTGGGTATCTCAACCGATTGGGTTTTTTCTGGTTCAGTAGCCTTCGGCTTAAGTGCTATCGACATTGTCGTGGAGAACAACACACCAGACGAGAAACTGTGCAACAGCTTCATGCTTGAGAACAGAACATTCACAACCCTTATGTTCCCATCTCTTGTGGTTGCATAGACATAATCGTTGTAAGCACTGATCGACTTTGCGTTGACGCTGAGCGTGTCTACGATTTTGAAACTCTGCAATGGCACCAACCTCAAAATACCATTTGAATCCAGCAACAGTAGACTGTCTCTTATTTTTATCACCTGAGTGAAATTACCGCTGAAATTCGCCTCTTTTTCGTATACCGGATAACCTTCATTGAATTTCATCAGGTAGAATCGAGCTTTGGTCCACGCGACGAGATAATCATCGACAACCTGTATACCCAAGAAGGGCTCGGGACCAGACAGTTCCCAAAGTTTACTCATGTTTCTGGTATAGCACACTATCTTTCCATTTGAATGAAGTACGGGAATATAGTTACCGTAAGAGTCTACTCTGCTGACCTTTTCTGCAAAGGCATAGCTTCGCTGAAATGATAGATTCTTATCGTAGACCGACACCTTGTACTCCGAGAAAATATACAGGTTTTCTGACAAAAGCATATCTAAGACCTTTTCATTCAGAACAGTACTGCTGATTTTTTTCAAAGAAAGATCATACGATTCAATCTGAGTCTGACACAAAACATAAATCCTGTCTGCCTGATGAATCGCCTTAATGGGATTGCTCACCTGTGCAGAAGCAGTCTTCAACGGGACAAGTGGTATAGATATGTCATAGAGTTCAAGATTAGAATTGGTCGCGACAAGTAAATATTGACCGGCAACTGTAATTGCCAACAGAGAAAAAATCAAAACGCCTGCTCTCATAGATGCACCTCGAAAAGTTATCTCTCTTTCTGATTATACATGATCATATCTTGTACGAAGAGTGATTTTTCTATGCAGTGAATAGGTTAACAGCGCATTCAACAAGTAAAATAAAGTACTGATCAAAAGCAATTTTGTGTAATCAGAACTATCTACTACTATATAGCCATAGAGGAGTGCAGCGATGGCACGAGATGAATTGTTGAGTAAATTCCCTATGCCATTGGTCAATGGAAGATACTGCACAGGTAAGTTGGAAAAAACAAGAACTGAAAAAATGGGGCTCACCATGTTCATCAGCATGAATCTCATTACATAGAGCGAACAGAAGGCAACTGGATTTCTAATAAAAGCCAAAGATACCATCAGAGGGACGACCGCTGTGTAGCAGAAAAATAGAACCTTTGTTGATCCAAAACGTTTTTCAAGTGAGTGGTTCATTGCTCCACCTATACCGGTGGCTATCTGAGTTAAAGCCATCACAAGGCCAATGAGGGCAGTTGACATAGCGAAAAGATCGTTGAGCATTAGATTGCCAAAGCTTATAAACAAACCTGCCCCAAAACCAACGAGCAAATTGGAGAGCAGGTAATACCAGAGTAAATCCTTCTGCACCTTGGTGAAGGTAACCTTCTCTAAGGCTTGTCTGTCTCCAATTGGCAATCTTCTAACTGCAAGAAAACTTGCACTGTATATCGTTGTGGCAATCAACATCGTCACTCTAAAACCAATCTTGTCAGCTATCACTCCGCTTATCAAGTTACCAAAAACACTTGTGATCATCGAAATTGAGAAATTGGAACCAAAGAGCACCATTACGTTCTTTGAGGATTTCCAGGCGATCATCGATGCAGAGATAATGATCGATATCGCAGAAGAAGATGCACCAGAAAGGAAATTCAAAACAATCTGCAGCTGTGGGTCCAACAAGAATATTCTCAAGAACTGCGTACTCAACTGTAGCAAAAGCAAAGATTCAAGGAATTTCCTCTTTTCGACCCTGTTCACAAGAAACGCAAAGAAAGTCCCCAACACAGCAGAACCCCAAAGGCTCGCGGAAGTGATCTTGCCTATATCAAGGTTGGTCAATCCATTCTGTCTGAGAAACAAATTGAAAATCACACCGTATATTTGGCCTGCAAAACTGGTTATGGCTGTGAATATATAAAAATGCACGACGACACCCCTTTGGTTGCAAACAAGATTATATACACCGAATGAATACAATTGGTTTCAAGAAGATAAATGACACCTTCTGCGGGCTGAATTTGTCAAGCACAAAATAGTATACTTAAAATAGGAGTTGGTAAATTGCGGGATCGCTATGCTCGAGTGATAAATTACTTGAGGTTTTCTATAACCGATCGATGCAACCACAGATGTTTCTACTGTATGCCACCCGATGTGGAGTTTCTCGCAAAAGAAAAACTGATGAGCTTGGAAGAAATATTGACCTTAGGCAGCATCTTTCACAGTTTGGGCATTGAGCAAGTTCGTATTACCGGTGGAGAGCCCTTAATGAGAGATGACGTTGTGCAGATTGTGAAGGCTTTTTCAAAATACTTTCGCGTATCCATGACAACAAATGGAAGCAGGCTCAAGGACTTTGCTGAAGATCTCAAAAGTGCTGGTCTTCAATCTGTAAATGTGAGCCTAAACAGCTTAGATGAATACAAATTTCGTCAGATAACAAGAGGTGAAATCAAACCAGTTCTCGATGGCATTGACGAGGCAATCAAGAATCAACTCTTTGTGAAGCTCAATGTTGTTGTGAGCAAGATGAATATCGATGAAGTACCTGAACTCGCCGAGTACGCTTCTTTCAAAGGTGTACCGATAAGATTCATCGAAATGATGCCCGTTGGCAGGAAAAACAGCGGGGCAGTTTTTGAAAAGGAGATTCTTGATAGGCTCTCGTCATTTGAGTTGAAACCGGTGAGTGTTCAACTTGGAGTCGGACCAGCAAGATACTTTGTAACCAGCGGCGGAAATTATGTTGGCATAATCTCTGCGATGAGCAAATCTTTCTGCAGTTCCTGCAACAAAATAAGACTCTCATGCGATGGGAAACTCTACCCATGTCTTGGCTCAACTATCCACGTAGATCTTTTGCAGGCTATCAGATCAAAGTATTCGCATCAACAAATCATTCAATTGATACAAAAGGTGTTGGAGAGTAAACCATACCAGCATGACATGAACAACTCCGAGATCGATAGCAAAATGAACAGACTGGGAGGATGAAAATGGACTGGAAGCTGTCACACATAGACAAAAATGGAGATATCCACATGGTTGATATAACTCAAAAAGACGACACGCAAAGAGTTGCCGTGGCATATTCAAAGATCAGGATGGACAGGGAAACATTGTGCGCAATAAACGCTGGAACTGTCAAAAAGGGAGATGTCTTCACCACAGCAAAGATCGCTGGAATAATGGCAGCTAAGAAAACATCAGAATTGATCCCACTGTGCCATAACATAAATCTGACCAACATAGATTTGCAGTTCAAGATCGATCATGAAGATAGTTGTGTGGAAATAACCGCTACTGTTAAGTGCATCGGGAAGACAGGTGCAGAGATGGAAGCACTTACAGCCGTTAGCGTTGCTGCACTCACTATATACGATATGTGCAAAGCCATGGACAAGGGCATGATCATAGAACAAATATACCTTTTGGAAAAATCGGGAGGAAAATCCGGTGAGTGGAAACGTGAACAAATTTGAGGCAAGGGTTGTTTCAGTGAATATCTCAAAGGTAAAAGGTGTGAGAAAAACTCCTGTGGAAGAGATCGAACTAATCGCAAACCACGGGGTAAAGAACGACGCACACGCAGGAAACTGGCACAGGCAGGTCTCAATACTGTCTGTGAACAGTATCGAGAAAGCGAGAACCTGGGGCATACAGGTCAACTTCGGAGATTTTGCAGAAAACATAACCGTGGAGGGTGTTCAGGTATGGAAATTACCTCTTGGGACAAAGGTTTTTGTAAACGAAGCAGAACTTGAAATAACTCAGATTGGCAAAGAATGTCACGATCGCTGTGAAATAGCAAAGATCGTTGGAAGATGCGTTATGCCAACAGAGGGCATATTTCTGAGAGTTATAAAAGGTGGAAAAGTCAAAGCTGGCGACAGAATAATCTTTGTGACAGGAAAGTAGGGTGTACTTTGAGTACAAGCAAGGAGAAACTATTGCTGAAGTATTTTTTGCTGATCTTCACACTCTTTCTGGCCTTCACCGATTTTGGTTTAACCTTGTTGATCATCGCCGTGATTAACATACCGTTGATCCGAAAAACCATCTTTGGAAGACTGGTGCTTGACACAGATAAGAAACCCTGGCTCAAGGTTGAAACATATGAGTACATGACAAGACGATTTATCGATATCTTCTATCCAAAAACAAAACCGGTAAAAGGGGTTGTCCTCTTCGCCCACGGTGGTGGATGGATAAGCGGCTACAGACGTCAGCCCAACAACATGTCTTGGTATAGATTCTTGGTATCACGTGGATTTGTCGTTGCTGCCATAGGCTATGGAAGAGGATATATAAATGACATAGAAAAACTGGTTGAAGAACTCATCGCCGCTATACAGTTTCTGAAAAAAACGATACCCGATCTTGCTGAGAAAATCTCTTTGATGGGCCTATCCGCAGGTGGCCATCTCGCACTCCTGACTGGCTTGAGATGCACAGAATCTGTAGAGAAGATTATCGCTTACTATGCGCCGTGTGATCTGATGGATATCTGGCAATCCGACTCACTCTTTGCCCGCTTCTCGGCAATGGCAACGATTAAAAGACTGCCTTCAAAGTCAGAACAGGTCTACGAGAGATATTCACCTGTGAATTATGTGAGCCACAATTGCAACAAAATTCTGTTAGTTCACGGCATGAAGGATTCCGTTGTCCCATATATGAGTTCTGTGAAAATGTTCAAAACACTCAGACAGTACGGCTGCAAAGCACAGTTGTTGCTGCATCCTAACGGGAACCATGGTTTTGAATTTGTGCTGAAAGACCAAAAAACCGCCGAAATACTCGAAAAAACCGTAAGGTTCTTGGAAGAATGAGCAAGACTTTCCCAATCTTCAGATTCACTGAGCGAAAACCCCAATAACTTCATTAAGGTAATTTCCCCCTTGACTGAATTCAGCACGTGCCTTTACAAACAAAAGCTGAGCTTTCATGCCACAGTACTCAACTCTATATGAGAAAACCAGAGAAAATCAAAGTAATCCTGTGATAGCAAAAGAAAAGGCACCCGCATTGTACAGTTTTCTTTACACATAACTGAATTACGGCAAAACACAAACTTGATATGATCATTATAAATCATTTATAGTTGATAATAGTGACTATAAAATGATCGATATTGATCTAAAAGTGTAGGTGATTCTTTTGGGACGTCAAGAGCGCTTGAAGGCAATTCTGAGTACCATGAGACAGTCTAGTCAGATCTCAATCGGCGATATCTGTAAATCTCACGGCGTATCTATAATTACAGCCAGACGGGATCTTGATATTCTGGAATCGCAGGGCCTCATTGAGAGAACTCGCGGTGGAGCTACTATCAAGAGCATAGCCGGCGATTCACCCTTTTTCAAAAACTTGGACATTCAAAAACAAGAGAAGGAACGGATTGCGAAGAAAGCCGTTGAATTTGTGGCAGACGGTCAAGTAATTGCTGCTGGCGGCGGAACCACTGTCTACTATGTAATGAAGGCTTTGGAAAGCGCTCCTATCCGTGCTCTGACCATTGTGACAAATTCCATTACAACTGCTTGGGCGATCATAAACCTTACAAAACCTTTTAATCTCATACATTCTGGAGGAACAGTTAGGCAGGGATCATTTGAGTGTATTGGTGAGTATGCGTCAACGCTATTTGAACGTATGTATTTCGATTCTTACATTCTTGGAGCCAGCGGAGTAAGCTGCACAGGCGGTGTAACCGTGGCAGATTTTGAAGAGAGAAACCTCGCGGAGATTATCATTCAAAAATCAAAGAATGTGATCTTAGTAGCTGATAGCACGAAGATAGATCATATTGCACCATACAAGATATGCGATTTGGACAAAATAAAGATTCTCGTGACAGATCGTCAAGCAGATCAAAAGCAAGTCGAGAACATCAAATCATTTGGGACAGATGTGATTCTTGTTTGAGAACAGAGGTGAAGTCATGTTTACTGAAGAAGAGATCTTAACCCAACCAGATGAGTTCAAGAAGGTACTTTCGTTCCTAAACCAGTTGCCAAGCAATACCTTACCTGAGTTTCTTTTCACCAGTGACATTGTCTATTTCGTTGGATGCGGGTCCTCATATTACTTGGCGATATCTGCGTCGAAATACTTTACACGCATCACTGGTATTGAAACCAAAGCTTTGCAAAGCAGCGAGGTTCTTTTCGCAGATAGATTTGTTCTTGGTTCGAAGAAATTCAAGCGTTCTGCTGTACTAATCTCGCGTTCAGGAAATACGACCGAAACAGTTTTAGCAGCGCGAAAACTTTCGCAAATCGGTTTGAGAACTTTCGCAATAACACTTGACCAAAAGAGTGACCTTTGCAAGTCTTGTGACCTGTATTTAGCACTTCCAATCGGCGAAAAATCTGTGGTCATGACGAAATCGTTCACGTGTATGCTTTTGAGCCTTTTGTATATCACTGACAAAATGCATGGTAACCAACGAAAATATGAACGTTTGGTAAATCTATCAGAAGATTTCTTGACAAAATCCGCTGAGCTAATCGCAAGCAAATCCTTGATGAATGCAAACCATTATGTTTTTCTTGGCACAGGAGTATACGAAGGTATCGCAAAGGAATCAGCTCTAAAACTTGAAGAAATGTCCCTCACCTTAACAGAAGCTTACTCAACCCTCGAATATAGACATGGACCAAAATCGCTTGCAAATCAGCAAGTGGTGATAGTACTTTACGCAAGCGATCAAAATACAGAAGAGCTCAATCTGCTTAATGAAATGAAAAACTACGGTGCTTTGACCATCTTGCGTGAGCCAATTGCCAAGAATGGAGAGGACGCCTTTGTTCAGGTTACTTTTGCTCAGCTATTGGGATTGTCAATTGCCAAGCGAAAAGGTCTCAATCCAGACCAACCAAGGAATCTGTCAAAGGTTGTGACTCTATCAAACTGAGCTATATAAAGAATTCACGTCAAACATTTCATTGTGCAGGGGAGGAATATCACATGAAAAAGATCCTGGTAACTGTGCTTGTGGGGATTTTGCTAACAGTTCTTGCGGGATGTTTTGTGATCAAACAAGCTGATACTACAAACGATTCTCTGAGTGGTGACGATGTATTGTTAATAGCAAAGGCTATCTTTGACCAAGTGAATTCAACACAGAAGCTACCCGAAGAGTGTTTGAGAACATGGCAAGTGAAAGGAGAATCCGTTGACAGAATAAAACTGGCTGATGCTTCCTACTTGATGGCCAAGTTTCTCGTGGAGTTTTGCGGTTCTTCACAAAAACCGACCGGAATAAAATATCTTCCAGTTGAACTACCTAATGGTTTTGAGACAGGAGATCTTGGGCTTTTAGATCTCGATGCAACATGTACCACGGCGGAATTCTGCTCGGCAGTTTCGAATTTTGTCAGTGACATTGAAAAGACCAAGGTACTGCCAAGTTCTGTTTCGATAAACATAAACAATTTGCAAAGAGAGATTTCGCTTGATGTTTTTATCCCAACTTTGGCGAAAATTCTTAATGACATAAATGGCACGGGAACTATGGCTAATGAAGTGACTTTTTGCAGCGCTTTATTACCTTTCTCATGGCCAGCAAAGATAAAGGCCGTATGGGTCTGGGGAACTACGTTGGCAAATTCTGGAGTCGAACAAACACTGCAGAGAATAAAAGAATTAGGTGTAACAGATGTTCTCTTGCTCGTCAAGGGAACTTCCGGAACAGTTAACTGGCCATCCAAAGTTGCACTTGGATTCGCATCTGATACGACCGTACTTCCCAAGGCTGCACAGTACTGCAAAACCAATGGTCTAAGACTTCATGTCTGGTTTGTCTGCAATCAGGATGAGAAATTCGCCAATACCTATCCCGAATACAAGATGTACGGAATACCAAAGGTACAGGGTGGGGAACTTCAAAGGGCTGGAAAATCAATTGATTTTGTCGGATCACAGACTTATAGAGAGTACTTGAAATCGCTTATTGCTGAAGTCATAGAGAACTATGATCCGGATGGCTTGCACTTTGATTACATAAGATACCCTACCGGAGCATGGGGTTGGGGACCAGCAGAGCTTGACAGAGCCAGAGAAAACGGTTTGAGCGAATCTGACATAGAATATCTAGAACAGCTCGCTATTCAAACCTGGGGAACTGGAGGCGACAATCAGTCATTCATAAATGCATACCTCAGTGACGACGCCACCGTAACAAAGTGGGTAGAACTGCGATCGGCTAATGTCCTTGATTTTCTGAATGAACTATCTGAATACGCAAAACACATCAAACCAGATCTCATCGTAAGTGCTGCTTTGATGCCAGAACCTGGTAGTTCCGATCCCACCGAAAGAGAAAGAGCGTTTGGATTAGTTCATTATGGTCAGAATTATGAATCATTCGGGTACACATGCGAAATGATCATACCTATGGCTTACCACAGAGACTATGGAAAAGACATAACTTGGATAACCGATACCATCCTTTCGGGAACAAAGGAACAAGTTCAGCAAAACAAAGTGGTTGTTGGTCTACAAGGTTATTCACCTGTAACAGGTGACGAACTAAGTCAAGCTGTTAAGAACTGTCTTGACAAGAATGCTGATGGAGTATGTGTCTTTAGAGCTGGTACAGTGCTTGACACTGAAAGAGAAACACCTTTGAAAGAAATACTAAGACAGTACAAATAAGGTTCTAAAACCTTGGAAGCAGGTTGCGCGGAGACTCATTACACATGTGAGGAGGGACTCTTGAAAAATGGGATCGAACAAGCATGAAACTCGTGATCTTAGTCTAATGAGAGAGTATCATTCCAGAATCCAGGAGACACTCAAGCAAATTGTCGAACACGAAACAGAGAAAATTCAAAACCTGGCTCAGAGATCATACCAAGCGGTGAGAAGTGGTGGTTTGATCTATGCCTTCGGCACGGGTCATTCTCACATGTTGGCAGAAGAAATCTTTTATCGTGCAGGAGGTATTGCTCCAGTCTATCCCGTGCTCTTGAGTTCGTTAATGCTTCACGAAAGGGCTGTACTCAGTTCCAAATTAGAGAGAATTGGTGGAATAGGACAAGCCATTGTTTCTGATCTACCCATTTCGTCCCGCGATGTGGTCTTAGTATTCTCCAACTCAGGTTCCAATTCTGTGATAGTTACATTCACCGCTGAAGCCAAAAAAAGAGGAGCCTATGTCGCAGCAATCACATCTTTAGAGCACTCAAGGAGCATCGAACCGCGAAATGAACTTGGAAAAAGGCTCTACGAGATTGCGGATCTGACTATTGACAACCATGTGCCTTATGGTGATGTGTGTTTGAAGGTAAACAACGCTGCCTGTGGACCTTTGTCGACGATTTGTGGTGTATTCATTATAAACTCCGTCATCAGTGAAATCGTGGCACTATTCGAAAAAGATGGCATCACCCCTCCTGTCTTTTTGAGTGCGAATATACCCGATGGTGATGAAACAAATATGGCACTGGTTTCAAAATACCGTGGACTGATTCCCATTTTCTGAAACTTCGAGGTGTCTTTGAGATGACAATGAATTGTCAAGGAAGATACTCCGTTGTACCAAATAGTATTCGAGGAATTTGGGTATGGGGCACATCAATATCAGAGTATGGGATAGAAAAAGCTGTAGAGGAGTTCAAAGAAATGGGAATAACCGATGTTTTCTTACTGGTGAAGGGAACTATGGGGAGGGTATGCTGGCCTTCAAAGATAGCTTTAGCAACTTCTCAAGATGTGAGTGTACTTCCTCGAACTCGGGCAGCCTGCAGCGAAAACAATTTGAGGTTCCACGCTTGGTTCATAATCACTCAAGACAAGACCTATCTTGAGCAAAACTGGACTTCTGGTATGTGGGGAATTCCGATTGAATCAGAGCCAGTGCAAGAATACAGATTAGGAGAACACAGATGCTTCAGGATTTCAACAGCAGTGGTTGATTTTGCATCTGATATACGTTACAAAGAATACGTACTTTCATTAATAGCGGAAGTCATAAATGATTATGCACCTGATGGAATTCACCTGGACTACATCAGATATCCAAATGGGGCATGGGGTTGGGGACCAGTTCAGCTGCAGAGAGCAAAATCCATCGGACTCAAGGTCGATTCGCTCCTTGTACAAGCCATTAGAACTTGGGGAACAGGCGGTGACCAAAGAAACTTCGTTGACTTATTCATGCAAGGCAACCCCGATGTAGTCAAATGGTCAGAGTTGAAGGCAAACGATGTCAGGGACTTTCTACAAGAGATTAGATGCTTGGTGAGGAGAATGGAACCTTCCATGCTGATCAGCGCTGCATTGATTCCAGAAGGCGGCAATGTTGACCCATATGAAAGAAGTTTTGCTCTTGTGAATTTCGGTCAAAGGTATTCAGATTTTTCTGAAGCATGCGATTTCATTTTGCCAATGGCTTATCATCGTGAGCTAAACAAACCCATTTCGTGGGTTCTTGATGTATTCAATGGCACCGCACAAATGATAACCAATAGATCAAAGATCGTCATGGGAATCCAAGCGCACGGTGGAATATCAATCAATGAAACGTTTGACGTTTTCAATGTGTTGAAGAAATCCGGTGCAGATGGTATTTGCTTCTTTGCTTTTCACGAGATATTCAAGAATGAAAAAACAAAGGAATTCTTCCGAAGGAGCCTGATTGAAGATTATAACCAACGGGATATTTCGTATCCCCAAAATTCTGAAGGGAGGTTTCATTAATGAGAAAGTTGTTTTGTTCGATGGTACTGGTATGCGTTTTGTCTGTGTTCATGTTAGGGGCAGAGGTAACATTCTGGTTCGCTGGAGGAGATCCTCAACTCGACCTTCCCATTGTCAAAAAGCAGATAGCAGATTTTGAGAAAGCCACAGGAATCAAAGTCAATCTGGTGGTCATCCCTTGGGCTGAGGACCCACACACAAAACTCGATGTTGCCATAATGTCCGGAAAGGCTCCAGACTTGGCAAAAGTGGGATCACCGAGAGAACACGCACTTGCTTGGTCAAAGTCCGTAGAGCCTCTCGAGAAATATCTGCCAAAGGATTTCCTGAACAGCTTCTCAAAGTCGGTTCTTCTGGGAAGTACATACAAGATGAATAGTCCACAAGAACTAAGCGGTAAGATCGTCGGGGTACCGTATTTCTGTCATACAAGGGTAGTTCTTTATAGAAAGGACATCCTCGCCGAAAGAGGTTTACCAGAGCCATCTTCTAACTGGACATGGAACGATTTTCTGGAGTATGCGAAACGCCTCACATTTGACAGAAACAACGACGGACAGATCGATGTCTATGGTTTTGGTGCATCGGCTCAGTATGCCTACCAATTGATGATCTGGGTTTGGCAAGCAGGGGGAACTATGATAAACGAAAAGGGTGCGCCAACAATAAACACTGAAGCATTCTACAAAGGAGCAAAGTTCTTTGTCGACCTTTTCAGAACATTCAAGGTTGTTCAACCAGGTGCTGTGAACGCAAACTTGGCAGATGTTCGTCGTCAACTTGTCGCCGGGCAAGTCGCAATGTACATCGACACAGGCGATGCTGGCCCTGCTCTCAGAAAAGAGCTTGGTGACAAAGTTGGTGCTGTTGTACTACCTACTAATCCTGAAACAGGAAGAAGAACGTCGTATTACGGTGCAGATGTATTTGTAATACCTTCATCTGCTAAGCACAAAGAAGAAGCTGCAAAGCTCCTAATGTGGCTGTGTGGCAAAGAAAATATGCTGGAGTATTGCAATGTGGCCGGATTCGTACCATCAAGAACAGATGCCGCGGAGGAATATGTTTCTAATGATCCAATTATGGAGGCATTCGCTCAACAAATGTCTGATTCAAATCCGTGGGTTGAACATCCAGAATACTCCGCTTTCACAAGAATAATAAAGGCCGCTATTCAAGATGTTCTCTCAGGCAAACTATCACTTGAAGACGGTTTGAAAAGAGCCCAACAGGAATTAGAGGCACATCTGAAGGAAAAAGGTTACTCGTGGTAGAGGATCAGCAGGGGAGGATTCCACCTCCCCTTTTTGCTGATATTCTGAGAGCACTTTCTGAGGTGATAAAAGGGTGAAAAGACGTGTAAAGGAAAATCTCATTGCTTATGCGTTTTGTGCACCAGCCTACACGATCTTCACGATATTCCTTTTCATTCCAATCGTATGGGTCGTTTTTCTAAGTCTCAAAGACTTCAGCATCGTGACTTTCTATTCTGCGAAATTCGTGGGTTTCAGAAATTATCTGAGACTTGCAAAGGATCAGATCTTTTTGAGATCAATTGTCAATACGATCTATTTCACACTTTTATATGTGCCGGGCAACACGATCTTGGGATTGATCTTTGCTTTGCTGCTGAACAAGCCGTTCAAAGGTCGAGACTTTTTCAGACTCGCTCTGTTCATTCCTAATGTAATTCCGATGGTTGTTGTGAGTATAATCTGGTCTTTGATATTCTCTTCAAGCACGACAGGCATAGCAAATCGCATACTCATATCCTTGCACTTGAAACCGATAGAATGGTTGAGTGATTACAGATATGCACTCATTGCTGTTGGAATAGTTTTAATTTGGAGCGGTTTCGGCTACAGAATGTTGATCTTTCTTGCGGGACTTCAGAATATACCCGATGAATTGTACGAAGCTGCAGCTCTGGACGGCGCAACAAAGTGGCAGATTACATTCAAAATAACCTTACCACTTCTGAGACCGACGACCTTTTTTGTTATCACCACTTCTCTGATTAACTCGTTCCAAGTCTTTACACCTATTTACATAATGACTGGAGGAGGACCTGGATATTCCACAACCACGATCGTGAATTACCTATATACAAAGGGCTTTAGTGAGTTTCAAATGGGTTATGCATCAGCCATAAGTGTTGTCTTACTTGTCATCATACTTGCTTTGACTTTTGTTCAGAGAAAGATCGGCAGAGAAGACATCATATTTTAGAGGTGAAGCTGATGAAATCGCAGAACTGGTGGCTATATGTTGTTAAGTATCTCTTAGTCATATCTGCATGCACCTTTACTCTTCTACCGTTGATATGGGTTATCGTAAGATCCATAGAACCCGATACAGGTATAGAATCATATTCTTTGATTCCCAGAAGCATCACCTTTGAAAATTACCCTGCCGCGTGGAATTATCCCACGGTTATCGATGAGAATGTTACGCTCGGTACCATGTTGTTCAACAGCTTATTTGTGGCAGGCATAGTGACACTGGTCAGCATCTTCTTTGATTCCATGGCTGGATATGCCTTGGCGAGAAAGAATTTCGTCGGGAAGAAAGTGTTGTTCTGGCTGGCTTTGTCGACACTAATGATACCTTTTTATGCTGTTGCAATACCCATGTATATAATAACCATACGCTTTGGTATGTATGACAGCTTAGCCGCACTCATCATTCCGTTCACAGCGAGTGGGTTCGGTGTATTTATGTTCAGGCAGAGTTTCTTATCAATACCTGCAGATTTTGAACAGGCTGCCAAAGCCGATGGAGCAAATGATTTCTACATATACTGGAGAATCATGTTGCCAATGGTAAAACCAACTGTTGCAACCATGGTGGTCTTCAAAGTCCTATGGTCATGGGGCCAGTTTTTCTGGCCACTTCTGGTCATACAGGATTACTCTAAAATGCCAATCAACCTGGGGCTTGCAATGTTTAGGGGTCATAATATCACACGCTGGGGACTCCTGTGTGCGGGCATGATTGTTGCTACATTACCAATCCTTGTGATATTTCTGATGTGCCAAAAATGGTATGTCGAGGGACTCAGCGGTGGCTTGAAGGGATAATAACCATCTTGCGTCTCAATCGCAGAGTGTTAGGGGCGTGATTGTGTGAAAGTCGGTTTGTTCGAAATGAACCTGTCTTTTCCCACAGGACTATCTATGGCAGGTTATGTTCAGCGAAATGGTATTTCAACGGGTTACCACGACCCGTTGAAAGTATTCTGCATCTATCTGTGCGAAGATGAGAAAGAGGTAGCGATACTGGTGTTTGACCTTCTCACTATTCCAGAGAATTTCCCTCGAAAGATTGAAAATACAGAACTCATACCTGTTGCCACTCATACACATTCTGGCCCAAAACCCGATTTGGTCAGAGACATTCTGGAATCTTACGCTGAAAAAGCGTTACTCGGTGCCAAGCAAAGCGCATCAGATTTGATCAAGGTAACGGTGAGGCGATTTGCTGTGTCCGATGTCTGTGATTTCCGGGATAAACCAGAAAGCAGTGCCATACCAGCCCGTTTAATTGAATTTGAGACTGTAGAACGATTATTCTCGATACTCTTGTTCCCATGCCATCCTACCGTCTTAGGGCCGGAGAATTTGCTCTATTCATCAGATCTGATTGGGAGCATCCGGGAGAAATTGCGGGCAACGCTCAACCATCCTGTCGTATTCCTCAATTCTTGTTGTGGTAACATAAGCACACATAGAACAAGGAGAGACAGATCTTTTTCAGAAGTTGAGAGGCTATCGGATCTCTTTCTTGACCAGTTTTCTCCTGTGACTGTGTGTCAAATACTGAAACCAGAAGGACTTCTAATAGTCGAAAGAGAATTTGAAGTGAGATTTGTTCAGAAGAACATTAATGAACTGATGCTCGATGAAAGAGACCTTCCAGGTGCACTTCTGCTTAAGAAACGCATCAATTCACCAAAGAACAGCAGAGTGAGAATATCATTTCTCAAGATGAATCCGCTCAAATTCGTATTTGTACCGTTCGAGCTGTTTTTCGAGTTTTCAAGATTGATTCCATTAGACGCGCCAGTTTTCATTGCATGTTATGCAAACTCGCCCGCTTCTTATGTGGTCCCAAAAAGCGTGAAGTCGGGTTACGAGTGGTTGGCATCACCGTATTCTGACGATACGGAGATGAATCTGCTGGCGTTAGTATCCGATGAGTTGAAAAAACTGTGATTGCTTGGTGTGGAGGTATCGAAGAAATGAAGTTCATGGGTGTAGATGCTGGTGGTACTAAGACAAGAATGATTTTGTGCGATGAGAACGGCAACATTCTCTCCTCTGTACTTGGAGGTCCTGGGAATCATCTCGATATAGGAATTGATGGTTTGAAAAACACTCTTTTGGATTGTTTGCAATCTGTTCATCATGATCTGAGAGAAATAGATGCGTGCGTTCTGGGACTCTCTGGTGCAGGTTTTTCGCAAAAAAGCTGTAACAGACTTTGTGAACTCATACGGCCTGTAATACCAGCCAGGAAACTCCTGGTTGTGAATGATTGTGTCATTGCTCTGAAAGGTTCCTTTGGGCCTGAGAGGAGATCAGGGACCTTGATTGTTGCCGGTACAGGTTCGATGGTCATAGGTCTCGATTGTAACGGCCAGTTGTACAGAACAGGAGGCTGGGGACACATCATAGGTGATGTCTGGAGTGCATATGGAATTGCTTTCGAAGCTATCAAAGAAGTGATGAGGTATTGGGAAGATAGAGGAGAATTCACAACTCTCGTTAATCATGTTGAAAGTTTCTTGGACTTGCATTCTGTGGATGATGTACTAAGATATTTTTACGTCCAGAAGCCTTCCAAGAGCCATTTAGCCTCCTTCGCACCTTTTGTTCTCGAAAGCGCCCGATACGGGGATCGCATTGCTCAAACAATCGTACAAAGGGCCGTTGATGAATTAGTGCAAGCAATAACACCTGTCATAAAAAGCGTCAACAGCGACTTTCTTTCTTACACTGGTGGATTGTTTAGGAATCCATATTTTCTCAGTTCAGTTCAAAACGGCGTGAAAAGAACCTTGAACATACCTCTTAGCGAACCATATCTACCACCTATAGGTGGCGCACTAATCATGGCAATTGAATCTATTATACCCACGAAAGAAGAAATTGTGCAGAACCTGAAGAAACAATTCAAAGAGTTTGAAAACTCATGAATTCTTTGAGAAAGGGAGATTGAGATGTTACCAAAGCCGAAGAAAATAATCAATCTTGAAAAGGAGTTTAATATACCATTCAGAGGAAAGATTCTGGTCTCAGGCGAGAACTTGAAGATCGGCCAGTTATTGAGAAACGAACTTGAAAAGTCTAAAAGGTGCTTCTCACTCACGGGATATGGTGGTGAAGATGTTCTCATAAGGTTAATCGTTGAACCAAACTGCATACAGAATTCACAGGGATACAGGTTGAAGGTAACAGAAAAGGGTATCACAGTTGTCTCAAAGACAATTCAAGGTATGTTCTATGGCATACAAACTCTCAAACAATTGATGGTAGAACACAATTGCAAGATACCAGCAATGATCATTGAAGATGAACCTGACTTCGAAAATCGAGGATTCATGCTGGACATAAGTAGAAACAGGATACCTTCTATGAACACTCTAAAGAAGCTGATCGATACACTCTCAGAACTGAAATATAATCAACTGCAGCTTTACATGGAACATACATTCGCTTATGAAAAACACGAGACTGTCTGGAAGACTTACACACCTTTGACAGCCGATGAGATATTAGACCTTGACAGTTATTGCAAAGAGAGATTTATTGAACTGGTTCCAAATCAGAATTCCTTTGGTCATCTTGGCAAATGGCTCAAACATGAGAAATATAAATATCTTGCCGAATGTCCAGATGGCTTCGAGACACCCTGGGGAGAAAAGTACGGACCATTTTCACTTTCACCTGCTGTACCAGAAACATTGAAGTTTTTGGATGAACTGTATGAGGAACTGTTGCCGAATTTCACAAGTACGAAGTTCAATATTGGTGGCGACGAAACCTACGATTTGGGCCTCGGACGTTCCAAACAAATGTGCAACGAATTGGGAAAAGGTAAAGTATATCTTGATTTCTTGCTCAAGGTGTACAAAACAGTCAAGAAATATGGGAAAACAATGATGTTCTGGGGAGATATCATCAAAAATCATGCCGAACTCGTGGCACATTTGCCCGACGATATAATTGCGATGGTGTGGGGTTATGAATTGGATCACCCATATGATAGTGAATGTGAGTTGTTTTCCAGCAAAGGCATAACATTTTATGTCTGTCCCGGTACTTCAACGTGGGATTCTTTTGTTGGAAGAAGCGAGAATGCGCTTATGAACATCGAAAACGCCCTTGTGAATGGGAAAAAACATGCAGCTACGGGTTTTCTATTGACAGACTGGGGAGACAACGGCCACCCTCAACACTTACCGTTCTCGATGATACCTCTTGGTTACGCGGCCACGGTTGGATGGAATCTATCGTCAGCTAATCTATGCGTTGATGATCTATTGAAGGAAATCGACTTACATGTGTTCAAAACAAATCTTTCAATTGCTGAGCAAATATACCAGCTTGGTCTGCTATACAAGTCTGTGAACCTTCGCATTCATAATATGAGTCCGTATTTCATGGCGCTTGTACTCCCTCATAAAATGCCTGAGTACTTGACCCGAATTGACGATAATGATCTGGCAAACACTTATCTTGCTATGAACAGGGCGAGAGAAGTCATTGCAGAACTTGCAAACACAGAAACTCCGACAGATTTAAATGATGTGATGGCTCAGATTATTAACAACGCTGAGATGTTGATTCTTGGGATGCAGGCGTTGATATTCCTAAAAGAATATGGAGAGATAATGAAAGTAACAAGTGACAAATGGAATTCCTTCGAGCATGATTTTGAAAAGACCCTTGAAAATTACAAAGTCATTTGGCTCAGCTCAAATAGACCTGGAGGACTGGAAGAAAGTATTGAGAAGCTGACCAAGATACTCAGAATGCGAAAATGAAATCTCAAAAGGCGGGCGTGATAACACATGTCCCGCCTTTACACTCGAAAACCACCATAGCTTCGTGATGGATGGCTACCTTGTTCTCGCAAAATATCTCAATAGTATACTTATATTTCTCTTCTGATTGGTGTACATACACTACGGCACAGTTTTTTCTTGATTCAGGCTCTCCCAGCACTGTTCAGAAGTTCTATTTTGTGTTTAACCATCTGTGTTACTGCAACAGATGCATCTTTCAACAGAGTGATTTGATCTTTCAACTCTGGTTTGTTCAATAAGATTTCTCTGATTTTCTGGACATAAACAGTTTTCAAGACTGTACCTATGTTTATTTTTCCAAAGCCCATTTTGCTTATTCTTGTGAGATCTTCATCTGGGACGCCACTTGAGCCGTGCAGAACCAGTGGTACATCGACTATCTTCTGTATCTGTTCAACTCTCTGGAAATTTATCTGGGCTTCCTGCTTTTGCATTGCGTGAGCAGTACCAACGGCAACCGCCAATGCATCTACTTGAGTTTGCTCAAAGAAGGCTTTGGCAGACTCTGGCTCTGTCAAAATCTGTTCGAGTTGTTCGCCTTCTTCAGACTTGCCCACCCTTCCTATCTCCGCTTCGACAGACACACCAAAAGCTCTTGCAACCTTTACAACAAACTTTGTGTTTTGAACATTTTCTTCAAAACTCAGGTTTGAGCCATCATACATCACTGAGGTGAAGCCAGCCTTCATTGCTTTAAGAATGATGTCTAAATCTGTTGCATGATCAAGATGTGAAACCACAGGTACAGAGGACCTCTGAGCAAGGTCATTCATGATACATGCCGCTACCTTTATACCTAAGTGTTTTATTGCACTCGGTGAAGCCATTAGTATGACAGGTGATTTCATTTCCTCAGCACCTTTGACAATCGCCACCGCATCTTCATAAGTGTGAATGTTAAAGGCTGGTACTGCGTAATCACACTTGTAGGCTTTTTGAACAAGTTCCTTTAGACCAACCAAAGGCATTTTTGATCCTCCTTATCTCAAGAGTTTGTTATAACCATCGGTCATTCTCTGGTAGAGTTCATTCATTTGAACACACAGTTCATGGTCAGGGTTGATTTTCTGAAAGACCGTCTTTGCTTTGAGAGATTCAAAGGTATATTTGTCCTGTGCACCCTTGATTGCCGATATCGCAGCTCCAAGGGCAGTCAATTCCGTTGTGCTCAGATAATAAAGATCCCTGCACAGCATAGAAGCCTTGTATTTCATGAAAAGATCGTTGCTTATCAAAGCCCCACCGATGATCACAGGCAGATCACCAACGTACCTGTTCAGGCTTTCTATGGTCAATCTGCTCGTGTAACAAAGATATTGATACACAGTCTGGAGGATTTCTTCTTGTGTACAGTCAACGGGAAGTTCAAGAAAATTGATGCCCTGGCAGTTCTCACCGACGATATTATCTCCGTTGCTATATATATAGAAATTCGTTTTCTGCGGCATCGTTCTTGTTTTTTCATTGAGTAACCTGAATCTCTTTGAAGCCACTGTCATACCAAACATTCTCAAAACAAATTCAATCATTTTCCCATGGTATCTAACACCAGAAGCGAGATAATACTGACCATCTCCAAAGCCGATGCCAATTAGCCCACCGTTTTTCATAAAGGGCTCTTTCATGCGCAGATTTCCATCTTTTTCATGGGATATCGCCGTTATCAAAGATGCCGTTCCCATTGAGTCGTATATCAATTCACTGCCATACAATGAAACTAAGCCGAAGGTGCCAGTCAGATGATCATGGCCCGCCAAGAAGACGGGTATCTTCCCATAATAACCCACAAAACTACTGGTATAGCCAAGTGGGCCAAGTTGTTCAGGGGTGATTTGAAAATAACTCAGTAACGCCTTATTCCAACACCTGTTGTGAACATCAACCATATGACTTCGGCAGGCTTGCGTCATATCCCATATACCTTTCCCTGTCAATTTGTACAGGATATACGAAGAAACCGGTAACCATTGTTCTACCTGATGTGGCTTGACAATATCTTTTTCATACATGTAAAGGATCTTGTAGAGTGAGAAATAATATATATCTCTTGAACCTGATATCTCGTAGGGCGCAAGCTCAGCGACGATCTTTTCGTATTTATCCTGAACACTTTTCGTGCACGTGTCGTACCAGACTATTGGATCGTGCAGTTTCTTGCCTCTCGCTACTGGAACCACCGATTCCCCAAAGCTTGTGCAGCAAAGACCTGATAGATCGTATTCCTTCTGAAGCTCTACGATGATCTTTTCAAGACTGCGCTCGAGTTTATCAAGATCAAAGTATTCGACATCGTTCAATGTTCTCTTTGGTGTTTTCACCTTTATTATTTTCTCTATACCACTCTCACCAACAACCAAGACCTTTGTGTTCGTGGTTCCAAGGTCTATGCCAACATAAGCCTTCATAGATCTTCCTCCACAATCTCCACGTTTGAGAGTTGACTTTCCAAGTCTTGCAAATCAAAGATCGCGGCACCGTATTTCAACGTGTTTGCCGTACCGCACGCAGTTGCAAAGCCAAGTCTTTCTTCAATAGACTTGTTCAGAGCTTCGTAATAAAGATAGCCTGCGAAAAAAGAATCACCCGAACCCACGGAAAAATCAGAGTGAACGATCTTTGGTTTTGAGCGAATGATTTTGTGATCTGTCAGGGTTACAGATCCGTCCCTCCCGTGTGTTACACAAAGAACCTGTATACCATACTTATCTTTGATCTGACGTAGCTCCTCTAAGTCGAGCTTTTGAAGGTCCAGGGCTATCCTCAACTCATCTGCGTTCACCTTCACCATCTCAGGTTCAAAACTCAACAGGCTTTTTAGCCACTCTCCCGATATATCTATCTTCAGCTTACAGGAATTATGCCTGGCAATCTGTGCTATCTCTGCCATATCCTTGGTTCCGAACCCCCTTGGTGCGCTTCCCGAAATCACAAGCGTACTGTTTTTTTGCAGAACAGACGAAAAAAATTCAATGAATCTTTTCACTTCATCTTCTTTCATGATTGGTCCTGGTTCATTGACCATCAACATTCTTTTCTCGTATTCATAGACAACGGCTGTGTTTATTCTGTTTTCATCTTCGATCCAGAAATTCAAGGTCTTTATATTGTCTTCCCTGCACTTTGTGTTGATGATCTTTCCCACATCACCGCCAAGGATATTTATGCAAATGTAATCGTGAAAACCAAGTGTGTTGAAAACCCTCGCTATGTTCATCCCTTTGCCGTCCACAAGCTTTACAACATAATCTCCTCTGAGCACATTCGGAGTTCTTGGTGGCTTTGATATGATCACCCAGTGATCGTAACAAGGGTTTAGGTTGAGTATTTGAATGCTCAAGGCTGCCGTTACCTCCAATCTCTTTCAGAGACGTATTCAATGACATTCTTTGCAGTATTCGTGTCTGTTATCAACACATCTGTCAGTTTACCTCTCAATAAGCCAACAATACCTTCAATCTTGTGGAATCCGCCTGCTACGACTACCTTCGTCTTTGCCTTCATGTACTGTTCCAGCGTTATGTTGTTAACCTTTTGCATGAAGTCAAGATCGTATATCTTCCCGTTGATATCAAAGTAGTGAGTCAAGACATCGCCGACTATACCAAGTTTTTCGAGTCTATCTAAGACCGAGCCATCAAAAACATTTTGACGGAACAGCGGTGAGCGAGAGATAGAATACCCTACACTGCATATCACAACATCCAAATTGCTCCAAATCGAGTTTATATAAGTGAATTCTTCGTTTTGCTGCAACTGCTGTTTTTGTTCAAGACTATCCATCAGAAATGGAAAATAAACTGGGACTGACCTTGCACCAAGCCTTTGTGCGAAGTTCTGAGCGATGAAATTCGAATCGAAATGCTTATCAGATAATCTGAAGGTACCACCTGAGAGCGGTAGCACTCTCCATTTGGATTTATCAATTTCATAATCAAAAGTAGCCAGAGTGAACATCGTCGTACCCCAGCCAATACCTATGTTCATAGGCTCATTCGACAGATCAGACAAGAACTCCCAGGCTCTTCTTGCCAGTGACTGCAAAAGTAATTGGTTGTTGGTGTGTCCCGTTGTGAGAAAGAGTTTCTTCAGACCGAATTTCTGTTTGAAGAATGTTTCATACTCTGACTCCAATTTCTGTGGGATCTTTGGTGGTATTACTTCAATGCGCACGATCTTCCTTTCGACCGCCATCTTGAGGTATTTGCTCACCTGTACTCTCGATACACCAAGTTTCTTTGCAATATCCTTTTGCAGAATATTTCTGACGTAATAATCGTACGCAACCTCGAACAGCAATTCGTCGCTGATTGTCATTCTTTCACCGCCCCACTCACCAATCCAGAGATGAAATATCTCTGGAGCAATATGAAAACAACCAGAGGTGGTAAAGTGGCAAAAACTGACCCTGCAAAGAGTGGACCCCATCGAGTCTGGTACTGACCTACAAAGACTGAAAGAAAAGTTGGTATCGTCTGAAGTTTCTTGCTTGTCAGCAACGACATCGAATACAGTAGTTCACTCCATGCGAACAAGAATGCGTAGACTCCCACCGCAGCTATACCAGGTAGGGTTACGGGAAGGATCACTCTCAAGAATGCTTTTGTTCTGTTGCAACCATCTATTAGTGCCGCTTCTTCAAGCGATTTTGGTACAGACAGAAAAAAACTCCTCAGGAAAACTATCGTTATGGGTGTTGTGAAAGGAATGTAAGCCAAGATCAAACCGATGTGCGTATCGAGCAATTTTATCCAGTCCAAGAACTTGAACATTGGCACTAAGAAAACGACCATTGGAAACATCTGAAAGATCAACACACTGACCAATAGTTCACTTTTAAACCTAAATGAATACCGTGAAAAGGCATAGGCTGGAAAGATGCCAATCAGCAGTGAAAAGATCATCGTACCAACACCAACTACAACACTGTTTAGAAAGTAACTTTTGAAATCGAGGCTTGAGACCTTCTGGTAATGTTCGAGCGTCCAGTTTTTCGGAAGATATATGATAGGGTAACTGTATATCTGTTGATAAGTCTTAAAGGAAGTCAATACGAGCCAGACAAAAGGAAAGGCAATCACAACTGACATGAAGATCAACATAATATATGACACTGTCTTCATTATTTTCTTCTTAGTGCTTCTTCTCATCACGCAGCCACTTCCTTTGCCATTCTTCGTGTGAAAAGGTACGCGATAGTGAAAACGATTACAAAGAGAATATTCGAAAGCGCAGCTGCCTTGTTATACTCCAAAAATCTGAGGCTCAATCTGTAAATATAAGTCACTATCGTTTCGGTACCATAGTTTGGTCCACCACCAGTCATCACATAGATGAGCGGGAAATAATTTATCGTCCATATGATGGTAAACATCAAAGTTGTTATCAAAACAGGTTTAAGTTGGGGTATAGTCACATTCCAAAAACGCCTGTACGCATTCGCACCATCTATCTCAGCGGCTTCATAGAGTTCCTGTGGTATTGTTTGAATCCCAGCGATGAAAAACATCCCGGATAGACAAAAACCTTTCCATATATTTGCAATTATCACAGCAAGCATTGCCATCTTTGGAGTAGCCAGCCAAGCAATATAATCCTTTGCGAGTCCGATTTTCACAAGAATATCATTCAACACACCGTACATATCGTTATACATCCATTTCCACATAACTCCGGCAACGATGTCAAGCGTTGCCCATGGTAGTATCAAAATCACGCTTCTAAAAAAAACCTGTCCTCGTTTGATTTGAGTCAGCAAAAGGGCTATCAAAAGACCAAGCAGTATTTGTCCAGCAACGCTCCCAAAAACCCAGATGCAAGTGTTGAAAACAGATTTGTAAAATACATTATCTGTGAAAATGGCTTTGTAATTCTCGAAAGTGAACTTGCCATCGATCGTTGAGAAACTCATAACGATATTAGAGATCAGTAAAAGAACAACAAAAGCGACTATAATCAAGACATATGGCATGACCATTCTTAATGCTATCTTTTCCTCTTTCAATGTGTTCACTCCTGACGATGGGCGGGCTGTGCCCGCCCTGATTATAGTTTACTTCGCTCCGAGTATTTTGTTGACGTTGTCTGCTGCAACCTTTATGGCTTCTTCTGGTGTCAGTTCATTCAACAAGACTTTTTGCACCATAATCTGAATCTGTTCAGAGATCTGAGGATACTGAGGAATGGGTGGTCTTGCAACCGCATATGGGAATGTCTTAAAGATTACCTGCCATTTTGGATCGTTTGCGAGCTTGGACTTTGTGCAGACATCCATTCTTGTTGGCATTGGTCCTCCTTTTTCTTCAACCCATTTCATCCAGACATCGAAGCTCGTGAGATATTCAGCGAGTTTCCAAGCGTCTTCCTTGTTGGGACTTGACTTCGGTATGACCAAAGCCCATCCACCAAGCACACTTGCAGGTTGTGAATCATACGGATGGAGTGCTACAGAGTATTTTCCAACTATATCTGGGTTCGCTGCTTCGATGAGTGGGAATGACCATGGACCGCCGATCGACATAGCTACACGGTTCTGTGCCATCATGTTTCTGTAATCATCTTCGTGGTACTGAACGGCATTCGGGCTGACACCGTATTTCTTTGCCAAGTCGGTGTAAAACTTCAGTGCCTTTAGACCTTCTGGTGTGTTGAAAGCCGCCCTTGAATAATCATCGGTCAGAAGTTTTCCACCAGCCGCGTACAAGAACATCATATAACCAAGAGTTGTGTGTTCAGTCTTGGTACCACTCACACCGTAACCATAGATTCTGTTCTTTGCGTCGGTGATCTTCTGAGCAGCAGCCAAGAGTTCGTCCCAGGTCTTGGGTGGGTTGTCTGGATCCAAACCTGCCTGCTCAAACATCGTTTTGTTGTAGAGCAAGAGCCTGCAATCGGTGTACCAGGGAAGACCATATCTGACACCCTTGTAGGTAACGGTGGGCCAGAGATTTGGCCATATCTGTGGAGTACCTTCCCAACCCTTGATCTGTTCTTCCATGGGTTCAAGCCAACCCTTTTCGGCAAAGGTTGGGACCCAACCGCCAAGGTCTGCGAAGGCAAGGTCTGGACCTTTTCCCGCTTGAAGGGCCGTCACGAGTTTGTCATAATAAGTGTCAAAACCAAAGAGCTGCACTTCTACCTTAATTCCATACTTCTGCTCGAACCCTTTGATGACTGAATTCCAAGTCTCGTCAAGTTCTGCGACCTGTCCACCAATCCAAATCGTCAAAGTCTTACCAAAGCTCAATACCGCCAACAAAACCAGAACAATGGACAAAACAACTTTCTTCACAAAATCCCCTCCCTTCTGAAAGTTACATAAGTAACTTACTTATGTAACTACAAGAATACTATAGCATTCTGACCGACCAATTCAAGAACAACGAACTATCGAAAACGGGAGAAAAAAGGCAGTACACAAAGAAACGTGAAGAAACCGGCTATTCTCCAGTCAAGGACAGTGAATATGACGGGATTTCCACAAAGACCTTTGTTCCGACTCCTAAATGTGAATGAACAGCCCAGGAAATTGAAAGCTTCCGAAGAATATGCTTAACAATTGCAAGTCCCAAACCCGCACCGGAATAACTCCTCGCGTTGCTGGCTCTGTAAAAACGCGCTGTGATGTTTTTGAGTTCCTCCTGTGGGATACCCACACCGTGATCCTCAATTACCAGAAAATCTTTCTGCGAGAAGATTCTTATTGTTCCACCTTCTTTTGAATATTTAATCGCATTTGATATCAAATTTCTGATCGCTATCTTCAAGGGTTCTGGATCTGCTTGAATGATCTTATTTGTCTTGATCTGGATGGAAATTCCTTTTTGCTTTATCTTCTGTTCATATTCGATCAATATCTCCCGCAAGATTCTTTGCAGACTCAATCTCTGAACGTGGGGAACGTATTCCTGTTGCTCCAGCTTTGAGAGCAGAACCAGTTGTTCGATGATTCTCTGCATCTTCTTGAGATGTTTTTCAATCTTGGCAAGTGTTTCCTGCACATATTCGCCTTCCTTCGCTATTTCCAAGAGCCCGAGCATCGCAGTAATTGGTGTGAAGAGTTCATGAGCTACCGCATTCACGAAGAAAGTCTTTGAGTCACTCAGTATCTGCTCCCTTGATGAAACTTCTCCTTGATCAGGGTAGAAGATTATGCGATCTGGCTTGAAAACAATCAAAGGTCTGTATTTTTCAACCAGTTCATCCCAGTCTGTATCCGACACCGTGAACAGTCACCAACCTTTCTTTACCCAGCTTTTTTCTTAGCATACTCATATACACATCGACAATCCTTTCGGTTCTGTCTTCTTGCTGCCAGACTGCGTCAAGTATCTCGCTGCGTGTAAAAACCTTCTTTGGATTTTCGAACAATAAGAGCACGATCTCGAACTCCTTTGCCGAGAGTTTCACTTCCTCATCTTTTACTATCAAAGTTCTTTCATGCACCAGGAGTTTCATGTCTTTGTACACAATCTCACGTTCTGCAAACATATCCTTTCTTCGAAGCATTGCACGCACTCTGGCAACAAGCTCTCTTGGATGAAACGGCTTTGTCACGTAATCATCGGCACCCATCTCAAGACCCAAAATTTTGTTTCGATCTTCTCTAAGCGCTGTTAGAACGATTATAAATGTCTTTGGGCAGGTTACACGAATCGTTGGTATCTCTTCCATAGCGTCTCCATCTGGAAGCATGAGATCAAGAATCATCAAATCAAAACACGATTTGTCCAGTTCATCGTACATCTGTTCAACACAAGAAGCCGTTTTCACCTGATGAGAATCCATCTTCAAGTACCTACAGATGACATCGCTTACATCTTGTTCGTCCTCAACAACCAGTATTGATGCCATTAAATCCCTCCAATTCGAATCATGCCACAGAGATATTAAAAAATTTTGATATTTTTTCACGGTGTCTGAAAATCAAAGAAGCATAAACAAGACAGAAGGAGGTGTTGGTGTGAGAAAGTCACTGTTACTTTTAATCTTGGTAATTGCGACTCTCATCAACGCAGAAACACTGGTGATCAAAGGATCAAACACCGTCTATCCAATCGCCCAACTGTGGGTTGAACAGTTTCAGAAAATGTATCCCAACGTCACAGCGACACTTGAAGGTGCCGGCTCAAGCACAGGAATATCGGCTCTGTTGAATGGAACATGTGATATCGCAAATTCAAGCAGATTTCTAAAAGCTGGAGAAGTTGAACAAATGCACAAAAACAGCAGATACTTTGTCCCATTAGTTATCGCCTACGATGGAATAGCCGTCATAGTGAATCCAAACCTTGGCATCGATTCGATATCCATAGAGACGCTCAACAAGATCTACACGGGTCAGATAACCGAATGGAGTCAGGTTGATCCGAAATTACCAAAGAAAACGATCGCAGCCTATTCGAGAAACACAGCTTCTGGGACCTTTGAAGTGTGGCTCGAAAAGGTTCTGAAGGGAGAAAAACTCTCGCCGAGGATTCAGATGCTCGAATCTTCGCAAGCTGAAATAGAAAGCGTCGCGAAAAATCAATACGCAATCGCCTACACAGGCATGGGATATGTAACAAGCCAAGTGAAGGCCCTGAAAGTGGAAGGAATCGACCCAACGATCGAAAACGTTCTAAGCGGGAAGTATCCTCTCAGTAGACCATTGTTTGTGTTCTTCGATCTGAGTAGATTCAACAATATGTGGCCTGAAAACAATGTTATTGCCGACTATATCAGGTTCATACTCTCACCTGAGGGACAGAAACTGGTTGAAAAAGCTGGATATATACCAGCTTATGGCACTTCAAAGTGATGAAGAAAATAGGTGAAACCCTTTTCAAGTCTATTGTTTTCACAGCTGCCATCTTAGTGGCAGCTGCACTTTTCGGCATAATATTCTTTCTGTTCTCGGAGTCCCTCAGGGCTATGAAAGAAATCGGGTGGGATCTTTTCTCAACAGAGTGGTTTCCGGTTTGGGAAAAACCGGATTTTGGAATAAGAACCATGCTGTTGAATTCAATCATTCTGACTCTTTGGACGAGTTTCGTCGTGTTCTCTATCGGCATCATCGTTGCCCTCTATCTGCACAGTTATGCAAACAAAAGGGAAAAAGAGCTCATGCTCCGAGTACTTGAATATGTGAGTGGTATTCCATCCGTTGTTCTGGGCTTTTTCGGTATAGTGATCGTGGCACCAATATTGCTCAAAGCCGGTGCCTGGACAGGGCAAAACTTCTTCAACGCCTCTTTCATGCTTTCTGTCCTGACACTTCCATTCATGATAAGTTTGTCTTACCAGTCCTTAGAAAAAGTGCCAAAGGAGATCTCTGAGGCAGCTGTATCGATAGGGGCAAGGGATTTTGCCGTCATGATAGTTGAACTGAGGTACGCGATGCCCGGAATAGTGAATGCTATGATGAGTGTTTTCAACAGGATCTTTGGAGAGACGATGATTGTCCTGATGGTCGCTGGTGGAAGTAATCTGTTAGTTCGATCATTCTTTGACCCGATCAGACCCTTAACGGCGACATTAGGAAGTGAATTGGGCGAGGTTGAAGTAAAAAGTCTGCACTACAGTGCCTTGTTCTTCATAGGTTTTCTACTATTGGCTATTTCTCTGGCCATAACACTGTTGACGAATTACATCGTCAGATGGCGCGAAAGATGGATAAGGGGTTGATCACATGAAATGGTTCTTTAGGCTAACAAGCTATGCAGTATTAATCCTAATGTTTTCAGTCATCGTCTTGATAATTCTACCAGGTGTGAGATACTTCTTTCGACCAGGTTTTTTCACCGATTTTCCAAGAGCTTCGATGACCGAAGGAGGAGTATTTCCATCCATCTTTGGCTCACTAATCCTGATTTCATTGGTTTTTGTAATCGTTATACCAGTTGGGTTACTCGGGTCTATCTTCATCGCCGAGTTTTCCAGTAAGAGACTTTCAGTTGTTTTGCAATCTCTCGCTGGGACGATGAACAGCATACCATCAATTGTATATGGACTTTTCGGCTTGAGTTTCTTCTGCGTCAACTTGGGTCTACGGACCTCTTTGATATCCGCTTCACTCACATTGTCGACAATGGCCATACCTTTTTTCATAAACAGTGCGGTTGAATTTCTCAGAAGCGTTCCAAAGGAACTTCGCGAAGGAGTAATAGCACTCGGTGCAAACAGATTCGAGACGACCTTGATGGTGATCAGATCAAGCAAAAACGGCCTGCTGACAACTCTGATGTTAACCCTTGGCAGAGCCTTCAGCGAAACGGCGCCCATACTGATCACAGGCGCTGTTTTCTATGCAACGAAGCTTCCTTCTAAGTTAACCGACCCAATCATGACTTTGCCAACCAGCATCTACGCGATCATTATGAACTTGGGAGAAACGGCTCGGTGGATGGCACAAGGAATGGCGAGCATGATGACTCTGGTGATGATAGTTATCTATTCGATCGTACAAATCTTAAGGAGGCGTACAAATGGATGAAGTCGTCTTCGAAATAAGGGATCTGTGTGCGAATTATGGGACTCACAGGGTACTCGATCACATAAACGTCAAAATAAAGTCAAAGAAGATAACCGCTATCATGGGACCATCTGGATGTGGCAAGAGCACATTCTTAAGAATCCTGAACAGGCTGAATGATTTGATTGAAGATTTCTCGATAACTGGCCAAATCCTGTACAAGGGGCAGGATATCTACAAAATCAAAGAACTCAATCTCTACAGACGTCAAGTAACGATGGTCTTTCAAAGACCCAATCCTTTCCCGATGTCAATCTTTGATAATGTGGCTTACGGGCTGAAGATAATGGGAATCAAAGATAAAGAACTTGTAAAACAAAGAGTCCAAGAGGCATTGAAAAAGGCAGCACTCTGGGACGAGGTCAAAGACAAACTGAAAAAACCCGCAGTACAGTTATCTGGGGGACAACAGCAGAGATTGTGTATAGCAAGAGCATTAGCAATTGAACCAGAGGTGATATTACTCGATGAGCCAACATCTGCACTTGACCCGATCGCGACAACAAAGATCGAACGACTGCTTGAAACACTGTCCGAACAATACACAGTTATCATAGTCACACACAGCATGGGACAGGCTTTGAGGATCAGCGATGAATTGATCTTTCTGTATCAGGGACGTCTGATAGAATACGGTATGACATCCGATGTGGTCAAGGCACCAAATCACGAGATGACCAGACAATTTCTGACAGGGAAAATTGGTTGAAGGAGAGGTGTGGATGACCGAGAGAACTCTTCATTACGAAAAGGAGATGAATCTGCTAAACGAAAAGCTGAAAGAATTTCTCAACGGAGTTGATCATCTTTTTGAAAGAACACTGCTCGCAGTTCAGTCTGGCGATGAAAAACTCATCAGAGATATAGAACTCATGGATGATTATTTCGATAGACTTGATCTCGATATTCAAACGATGGCTTTTGATATCATTGGCAAATTCCAACCTCTGGCAGATGATTTGAGATTCGTGGTTGCGATGATAGGATTATCGATCGATCTTGAAAGAATCGCGGACGAGTGTGTCAACATAGCACAGTTGAGCAGACATGTTCAGAGAGGTGTTGAAAGCTTCACTTCCTGGAAAACACTGAACGAGATGATCAAGATAATTCTTACGATGTTCAAGCAAACGATCGAAGCTGTGGAACACAAGGACCTCGATCTTGCAATCAAAGTTTGGAAGAGAGACGACGATGTCGATTTGCTTCACAACAGTGGTCATGAGAATCTAATAGATCTTGCGTGCCAAGAGTCAAACCCAAAGATGATGAGATTGTACTTAGAAGAAGCCTTTCTCATAAGGCATCTGGAGCGAATAGCTGATCATTTGACAAACGTCTGTGAAAAACTCTATTTCATCAGTACAGGTAAACAGTTAAAGGAACTTTTGAAGAACCAGGAGAGATGACCAAAACCCGACTTCTTTTCAAGATCTTCTACACCGCGATCAGTCCAAAACTTTAATCACCAAGCTTTGAGGCAGTTTTTTGCCGTGGCACAGATCTCAATTGAAGTGCTGAAGCAAAAACTCACCTTTTGCGTAGATAGCACATTTTAGAACATTCTTGTCATGTTTCATTGACTGTGACATAATACTGCTCAAGAAAAACCTTAATTAATTAGGGAGGGGAGCTTATGAGACGGTATTTCGTTTTGCTGTTTGCATTGTTTAATTGTCGCCGCGTTTTCTGCTGACTTCATTGTAGTTGGTACCACCGACAAAATCCGCACGCTTGATCCTGCCAATTGCTATGACTATTTTTCCAGCAACATTCTTCAAAATATCCTGGCTGGCCCTGTAGACTACAAATTGGGAACGGCCGAAATCATACCGTGGTTGTTTGAAAAGTGGAGTGTTTCTGATGATGGACTTACTTACACTTTCTCCATCAGAAAAGGAGCAATGTTCGAGGATGGTACCCCAATTGACGCAGAGGTTTTTAGATGGTCATGGGAACGCGTACTCAGATTGAATGGAGATCCGGCATTTTTGCTGAGCGATGTTATCGACAAAATCGAAGTTGCCGATCAGTACACGTTGAAAGTGAAACTCAAATACAAATTCTCTGCCTTTGTGTCGGTACTTGGTTATACCGTTGCATTCCCAGTCAATCCAAAGGCAACCCCTGAGAATCAATTCCTCGATGGAGCTCCATTGGCTTCAGGTCCCTACAGAATTACAGAATGGCAAAGAGATGTTAGAATTGTTCTGGAAGCCAATCCAAAATACTTCGGTCCTGCTCCGAAGGTCCCAAAAATAGTCATTCAATTCTTCGAAAATTCTGCACAATTGAGGATGGCTCTTGAGACAGGTCAAATAGATATTGCATACAGACACATGGATCCAAGGGATATTTTGGATCTCAAGAAAATGGAATCACAGCTTGGAATAAAAGTCTATTTAGGAACAAGTCCACAGATTCGGTACCTGGTCGTGAATGTCAAACAGCCACCTTTCGACAATGTTTATGTAAGACAAGTGCTGTCTTACGCTGTGGATAGAGATGTGATCACCAAGACGGTCTTCTCAGATCTGGCAAAACCCTTGTATTCTATGATCCCAATGGGATGGTGGAGCCACATCGATGCAATGCCACAACACGATGTGAAAACGGCAGTTGAGATTTTGAAAAAAGCCGGTTATTCTTCCTCAAATCCTCTGCAA
The DNA here is from genome assembly GCA_029551145.1 of Thermotogota bacterium. Taxonomy (GTDB): domain Bacteria; phylum Thermotogota; class Thermotogae; order Thermotogales; family DSM-5069; genus Pseudothermotoga_B. The sequence goes on from JAKPGA010000017.1 coordinate 66,804, forward strand.
ATTGATCTGTGGTACACGCCTTCGCACTATGGTTCTACCGAGGCAGATGTTGCACAACTCCTGAAAAGATCGCTCGAGGAAACAAAAGCAATAAAAGTCAACATCAAATACGCTGAATGGTCAACTTACGTTGAATATTTCCTGAATGGTACGATGGGACTGTTCTTGCTTGGATGGTATCCGGACTATCTTGATCCAGATGACTACGTCTGGCCATTCTTGAGCGAGAGTGGGGCCAAATCGCTCGGTAGCTTTTACAGCAATATGGAAGTTGAGAATTTGATGATGCAAGCACGCGGTGTTGAATCGATTGAGGAAAGAACAAAACTTTACGAACAAGTTCAGAAATTCTTGGCTCAAGATGTCCCATACATACCTCTTTGGCAAGGCTTTGCAGACTGCGAGGCAAAGGCAAACATATCTGGTATAATTCTTGAGCCAACGCAGATATTCAGATATTATGTACTTGAGAAAAAGTGATCGATTCTTTCATCTATAAAGCCCGCCTGCGCGCGGGCTTTTTTGCAGAACCGCGAGGTGATGCACATTGTCCTTAAGAAGCTATATAATTACAAGAATAATCCTTGCGCTTCCGATGATCTTTATCTTGCTTGCAGTTATATTTTTCATTCTCCGCATTATACCAGGAGATCCTGTGCTTGCTATTCTTGGGGGAAAAGCTCCAATAGAAGTTATTCAGCAAAAACGCCACGAATTGGGCTTGGACAAACCTGTGATCGTTCAGTTCTTCGATTACATAAGGGGAGTCATCACAGGTAATCTTGGGACGTCCACACTTACAAATAGATCTGTTTTTGAAGAACTCAAAGATCGTTTCCCGGCGACCTTGGAGCTCACAATCTTTTCTTTTTTGATAGTTCTTGTGATCGGATTGTTTTGGGGTGCAGAAAGTGCATGGAGAAAAGATGAAGGATTAGACATTGTGGCAAGGGTTTACTCCCTGTTGCTGTACGCAATCCCTGTTTTCTGGTTTGGCCTAATTCTGCAGTTGATATTTGCTTCATATCTGCGTTGGCTCCCCGTTGGGGGGAGAATTTCAGCTGTCACCAACTTCAAAATTGTTACGGGTTTGTATGTGTTGGACGCACTTCTCTCAAAAGATTGGCGTGGCTTACTTGATGTTCTTCGTTACCTAACGCTTCCAAGCATAACGCTTGGCTTAGTTATTTCGAGTGTCTTTTTGCGAATGGTCCGCAACAACACTGTTTTGATGCTCTCCAAGGATTTTGTAAAAGCAGCCAGGGCAAGAGGCTTGAGAAAAAAGATAGTTCTGTATGGTCATGCTGTGAGAAATGCATTTGTCCCCATATTCACTATCATGGGAATGGAATTCGCTGCATTGCTTGCAGGTGCCATTCTGACAGAGACAACATTCTCCTGGCCGGGAATAGGCAGTTACCTGGTCATGAAAATACGTTACAGAGATTTTCCAGCAATTCAGGGCACCATAGTTTTCTTTGCATTGTTCATAGTGGTGATAAGCATCATTATAGACATAGTGAATGCTTTGGTTGACCCAAGAGTTAGGTACTGAGGAGTGATCGAGTGGTCAAGAATAAGAGCTTTTTGAGTGAAAGAATAGGTGAATTTGTCAGAGATCTGACTGGTTCGGGGACCGGCAGATTGACAATCGTTGGTTCTTCAATCCTAATCTTCTTCATCGTCTTGGCCATCTTCGCGCCATACATAGCACCATACGATCCAACAGAAAAAGTTGGTTTGTCGCTTGAACCACCTTCCAGACAATTCTGGTTTGGAACCGATAACTTGGGAAGAGACATACTAAGCCGAGTCATATACGGATCGAGAATAGCTTTGAGCATCTCCTTTATGGGAGTTGCGATAGCATTTCTGATCGGTGTACCTTTGGGATTGTTTTCCGGTTATTTGGGTGGATGGGTTGATCGAATTCTAACCTTGATCATGGATGCAATGTATATTTTTCCTGGTTTGGTGCTTGCTATAGCCATCGCGGCAGTCTTAGGTCCCGGTGTGATAAACATATCACTATCGATTGCCGTTGTCTATGCACCAACATATTTCAGAATCATCAGAAACCAAGTAGCATCGGTAAAAAGTGAGCTGTATGTTGAAGCGGCCAGAGCACTCGGTGCTAAGAATTGGGAAATACTTTTGAAATACATTTTCCCAAATGTCTTACCGTCTGTTGTTGTTGTCCTGTCGATGAATCTTGCAGATGCACTCATGACAGAAGCGGGTTTATCCTTCTTGGGACTTGGTATAGCTCCTCCGACTCCAGATTGGGGATTTGATTTGAGCAGCGGACAGAGGTTTGTCCTGAGCAGGGCATGGTGGGGAATACTATTCCCTGGGCTTGCGATCGTTTTCGCTGCTCTTGGTTTCTCGATGTTCAGCGAAGGAATAAACGAGCTGCTGAATCCAACCATTCGCGAGAGAAGGTGACAAACCGTGAGCTATGCCAAAGATGAAATAGTCTTGAAGGCACAAGGTCTGAAAATACATTATCACACTCAGAAAGGGTACGTCAGGGCCGTTGACGGCATAGACCTTTTTGTAAGAAAAGGGGAAACGATAGGTGTCGTTGGGGAATCCGGCTGTGGAAAATCAACTTTTGGCCAGGGTATACTGAAACTACTACCTGCGAAAACAAAGTATGAAGGTGAACTATTAGTTGGTACGACCAACGTAATACCATTGGATGAGAAAGAAATGAAAAAAGTGCGTGGAAAAATCGTAGGAATGATCTTCCAAGACCCTATGACATCGCTCAATCCAATAGTAAAAGTGGAAAAACTGTTCCATGAGACTCTCAAAGAACACGAGCCAAATATATCCATGGAGATCTCTCGAGAAAGAACTGCTCGAATCTTAGAAAAAGTTGGTATCGAACCAGAAAGAATGAGAGAGTATCCTTTCCAATTCAGTGGCGGAATGAGGCAGAGGGTGATGATAGCGCTCGCGCTTGTTCTAAACCCAGACATAGTAATTGCCGACGAGCCAACGACATCGCTTGACGTGATTGTCCAGGCACAAATTTTGGAACTCTTGGACGAACTCAGGCGAAGCTATAACACCTCTGTCATACTGATCACACATGATCTCGGCGTAGTTGCACAAATGGCTGACAGAATAGCTGTTATGTACGCCGGGCAAATAGTTGAGCAGAACATCAAGAACAAGATTTACTATCAACCAAAGCACCCATATACGAAATTGCTCCTGAAGAGTATTCCAAACACTAATCCAAAAGATCTACAGCTCAATTTCATCCCCGGCTCACCACCTTCGTTGCTCGATGTGCCACCGGGATGTCGATTTGCCAGTAGGTGCCCGTTCAAGATGACCGTTTGTGAAAAAGAACCACCCGTCTTTGAAATTGACGAAGGGCAAGTCAAGTGTTGATTGTATAGTTCTTGAAGGAGTGAGAAAAGTGAGCTTGTTACGTGTTTCGAAATTGAAGAAGTACTTTGCGGTTAAGAGAAGCGCAGGAGAGATACTCCTGAGAGTTCCCCAAAGATACGTCAAGGCTGTGGATGGAATTTCCTTTGAAATAAATGAAGGAGAAACCTTCGGATTGGTGGGGGAATCAGGAAGCGGAAAAACTACGACAGGCAGACTTGTTCTCAGACTGATAGAGCCAACCGAAGGAACAATAGAGTTTGACGGAATTGATATCACCAGATTGAGCAATCGGGATATGAGGTTACTCAGAAACAAAATGCAGGTGATCTTTCAAGACCCAATGGCAGCACTGAACCCCTACATGAAAATCGGAGATGCGGTGAAGCATGGTTTGGAAATACACAACATCGGTAAGAACGAGCAGGAAAGAAAGAAAATCGTCCTCGAAATGCTTGAGAAAGTCAACCTACAGCCTGAGATCTACTCACGTTATCCTCATGAACTCTCCGGTGGTCAAAGACAGCGCGTAGTAATAGCCAGGGCACTGATACTCAAACCGAGATTTGTTGTTGCCGATGAGGCGTTGGCAATGCTCGATGTCTCTGTGAGATCCCAACTGTTAAAACTGCTACTCGACTTGAAAAGAGAAATGAATCTAACTTTTCTGTTTATAACTCACGATCTTGCGACTACCAAGTACATGTGCAACAGAATAGGGGTAATGTATCTTGGCAAATTTGTTGAAATAGGCACATACAAGCATATCTACGAGTCTCCAATGCATCCATACACGAAAGCTTTGATTTCGGCCATTCCAGAACCTGATCCGAACATCATGAATTCAAAAAAAAGATTCATTCCCCATGGTGAAGTCCCAAACCCAATCAATCCACCTAAGGGGTGCCGTTTCCATCCAAGATGCCCTTTTTCAATGGACATTTGTACTTCGCTTGAACCTCAGCTTATCAATATGCAAGATGGTAGAACAATTGCATGCCATCTGTACAATTCCCATTAGTGAAAAACAATGTCACCAATCTCAAGCAAAATCCAATCACCATCTTGCGTGTAGTCGACCATTCACATACCATCTATGCCAAAACACTCCAAGATTTTCAAAACATCATCACATCTTGCTTAGAAATCTCAAACAGTACATCAAATAAAAAGAGGCTGCCTTTGGCAGCCTCTTTAAATCCCCGGGCACTACCTACTCTCACATGGAGTCGCCTCCATACTACCATCGGCCCAGAGCGGCTTAACGGCCGGGTTCGGAATGGGACCGGGTGTTTCCCGCTCTGGTATCGGCACCCGAGGAAACCTCGAAGAATCACTGGAAACTGCATAGGAAGCTACAAGGTCAAGGCCTCGGCCTATTAGTACCGGTTGGCTCAACACCTTACGGTGCTTACACCACCAGCCTATCAAGGTCCTGTTCTCGGACCGGCCTTACTCCCTTAACGGGATGGGAGGTCTAATCTTGGGACGTGCTTCCCGCTTAGATGCTTTCAGCGGTTATCACTCATGGGCGTAGCTACCCGGCGTATGCCCCTGGCAGGACAGCCGGTACACCAGAGGCCCACTCTCCCCGGTCCTCTCGTACAAGGGGAGACCTCCCGCAAACCTCCTACGCCTGCGGCCGATAGGGACCGACCTGTCTTACGACGGTCTGAACCCAGCTCACGTACCCCTTTAATAGGCGGACAGCCTAACCCTTGGGACCTGCTTCAGCCCCAGGATGGGATGAGCCGACATCGAGGTGCCGATCCTCGCCGTCGATGTGAACTCTCGGGCGAGACTAGCCTGTTATCCCCGGGGTAACTTTTGTCCGTTGTCGACGACCCTTCCACTCGGAAGTCGTCGGGTCACTAGGACCGACTTTCGTCTCTGCTCGACCCGTCGGTCTCACAGTCAGGCCGGCTTATGCCCTTGCACTCATCGGTGGATTTCCAACCCACCTGAGCCGACCTTCGCGCGCCTCCGTTACATTTTAGGAGGCGACCGCCCCAGTCAAACTGCCCACCTGGCACTGTTCCCAACCTGCTCTTCACAGGTTCAGGTTAGAATTCCGACACACCGAGGGTGGTATCCCACCGTCGGCTCCCCCGACCCTGACGAGCCGGGTTCACAGCCTCCCACCTATCCTGTACACGATGTGTCAGAATCCAATACCAGGCTACAGTAAAGCTCCACGGGGTCTCTCCGTCTAGCCGCAGGTTGAGGGCATCTTCACCCCCGTTGAAATTTCACCGGGTCCCCCGCCGAGACAGTGCCCCAGTCGTTACGCCATTCATGCAGGCCAGAACTTACCTGGCAAGGTATTTCGCTACCTTAGGACCGTTCGTTAATATCTCATTCGCCTCTCTTGAGGTTATCCCATTTCGGGCCCCATGTCACCATAGGGATTGGACCATATCATCATCCATGGGTCGGCGGCACATCCCCGTTCGGGGTCAAACCCATGTGATGCTCGGCGTATGGTCTCTGAGGATCCTCATCTAAGCTGTCCAGAATTTCTTGATCGGTGTGTTTTCGCTTTGATCGGTCATTACTCATTTGATTTCTCAAAGATAATACCTTTTCGATTCCTTCCTTCGATGTGTGCTCAGATTTTAAGATTATCTCTACAACTTTTTTGAATTTCGAATATGAATTCTTCTTGACCGAAGAAAGAAATCTGAATCTGTCAAAGAAAGGTATCACGTTTTCCACAATTGCACTGAAATTGCTTACCTCATAGTACCACACACCATCTTTACGCTGTCGGAGAGTTCCACACTTCAAATATCTTTTAAAAAGCGTAAGTATTACTTTGTCTTTGTTCGCGATATTGAAGGCTACAGACACCTTCCAGCCAGTCTTATAATCATCCTTTTTTCTTACAACAACCATGAAACTTCCTTCTCCGTCCGCAAAACCTGCGAGGTAATAACCTATTTTCGACGGAATTTTTTTAACATCCAACATGCAAAACTCTCCTTAGCTTAGATGAGTTTCCTGCGGGTTGTCTGGCGCTTTCGCACTCCATGGGATTGTTACCACATCTGTGGTACCCATCGGCACTCCAGAGTTTCCCGCATACAGCCGAGTTTTTTACCGTAACTACAACGGTCTTTATAGTTACGGCCGCCGTTTACCGGGGCTTCGGTTTGGAGCTACGCCTTGCGGCCTCACCCCTCCCCTTAACCTTCCGGCACTGGGCAGGCGTCAGCCCCTATACATCCTCTTTACGAGTTTGCAGAGGCCTGTGTTTTTGGTAAACAGTCGCTAGGGCCTTGTCACTGCGACCGCTTCGGGCTCCCTCAGTTTCCAGGTTGCCCCTTCCTCTGAGTTCACCCTACTGCGGCACCCCTTCTCCCGAAGTTACGGGGTTAATTTGCCGAGTTCCTTGGCGAGGGTTGTCCCGCTCCCCTTAGCTTTCTCAGCTTGCCCACCTGTGTCGGTTTACGGAACGGGCACCTACAATCTCAGCGGTACGCGAGGTTTTTCTTGGCAGCATGGGGTCGGTGCCGTTGGACCCTCACGGGCCCTTCCCATCACGGCTCAAGCTCCGGGTGCGGATTTGCCTACACCCATCAACGCCCTAACCGCTTGGAAGGGAATGCCACTTACCCTCGGCACTTACCCTTCTGCGTCACCCCTCGTACCTCGATTGCAGATGGTGCTGGAATATTAACCAGCTTCCCTTCGGCTATCCCTTTCGGGTTCGCCTTAGGGTACCGACTAACCCTGGGAGGACGACCCTTCCCCAGGTACCCTTGGGCATTCGGGGGGAGAGATTCTCACTCTCCTCTCGCATACTCATGTCCGCATTCTCACTTCCGCCTCGTCCAGTAGCCCTCGCGGGTCTACCTTCGCCCTACAGCGGAAAGCTCCCCTACCGCCTGTACCAAATGGTACAGACCCATGGCTTCGGGGGATGGCTTCAGCCCCGTTACATCTTTGGCGCAGTACACCTCGACTGGTGAGCTGTTACGCACTCTTTAAAGGATGGCTGCTTCTAAGCCAACCTCCCAGTTGTCTGAGGTGCACCACATCCTTTCCCACTTAGCCATCTCTCCGGGCCCTTAGCCGATGGTCTGGGCTGTTTCCCTTTTGTCCATGGAGCTTATCCCCCACAGACTTCCTCCCGAGCTTTATGTGCAGGGATTCGGAGTTTGACAGGGTTCGGAGGTTACCCCCCTAGCCCTATCAGTGCTCTACCCCCTACACAGACCACTCGAGGCCGCACCTCAATGCGTTTCGGGGAGAACCAGCTATCACCGAGTTCGGTTAGCTTTTCACTCCTACCCCCAGGTCATCCGAGGATTTTTCACTATCCATCGGTTCGGACCTCCAGTGGGTTTTAACCCACCTTCATCCTGCCCAGGGGTAGCTCACCCGGCTTCGGGTCTGCCGCCAGTGACTAACGCCCTATTCGGACTCGCTTTCGCTGCGGCTACGCCTCTATCGGCTTAACCTTGCCACTGACGGCAACTCGCGGACTCATTAATCAAAAGGCACGCCGTCACCCTTGCGGGCTCCGACTTAGTGTAGGCATGCGGTTTCAGGTTCTATTTCACTCCCCTCCCGGGGTTCTTTTCACCTTTCCCTCACGGTACTCGTGCACTATCGGACGATGGAGAGTATTTAGCCTTGGAGGGTGGTCCCCCCAGATTCCCGCAGGATTCCACGGGTCCCGCGGTACTCGGGAACACAGTAAGAAGTCTTCTCCCTTTCGCCTACGGGGCTTTCACCCTCTATGGCGTGCCATCCCAAGCACTTCGACTAAGGAGAAGATTTGTAACTTCTCGGCGTGTCCGTAGCCACACCCCACTGTGTCCCACAACCCCAGTGCAACAACGCCCACGGGCTTGAACATCGCACTGGTTTAGGCTCTTCCCCTTTCGATCGCCTCTACTCAGGGAATCTCGTTTGATTTCTTTTCCTCGGGGTACTGAGATGTTTCACTTCCCCCGGTTCGCACCTTACGGCAACCGGTCTTGCGACCGTTAGGTTTCCCCATTCGGGAATCCCCGGATCAACACCTGTTTGCGGCTCCCCGGGGCTTATCGCAGCTTGCCGCGCCCTTCATCGCCTTCCATCGCCAAGGCATTCACCGCATGCCCTTAGTACCTTGACCTTTTGCTTCCTATGCAGTTTTCAATGACCCTTCCATTGGTGGAGACGAGGGGATTCGAACCCCTGACTTCCTGCTTGCAAAGCAGGCGCTCTCCCAGCTGAGCTACGTCCCCGCCCATGGTGGGCTCGGGAGGAGTCGAACCTCCGACCTCACGCTTATCAGGCGTGCGCTCTCACCAACTGAGCTACGAGCCCGCTCAAGTCATTCAAAGATGGATAGCAGTCCCGACTTACTCCCTAGAAAGGAGGTGATCCAGCCGCACCTTCCAGTACGGCTACCTTGTTACGACTTAGCCCCCCTCGCCAGATTCACCTTCAACGCCCTCCCTCCCTTTCGGGTTAGGATAAGCGTCTTCAGGTGCCCCCGGCTCGGGTGGCTTGACGGGCGGTGTGTGCAAACCCCGGGAACGTATTCACCGCGGCGTGGCTGATCCGCGATTACTAGCGATTCCGGCTTCACGCAGACGGGTTGCAGCCTGCGATCTGAACTGGGGGTGGTTTTTGGGATTAGCTTCTCCTCGCGAAGTAGCAACCCATTGTACCACCCATTGTAGCGCGTGTGTAGCCCAGGGCATAAAGGGCACGAGTACCTGACGTCGTCCCCTCCTTCCTCCGGCTCGTCGCCGGCAGTCCCCTTAGAGTGCCCGGCCGAACCGCTGGCAACTAAGGGCAGGGGTTGCGCTCGTTGCGGGACTTAACCCAACACCTCACGGCACGAGCTGACGACGGCCGTGCACCACCTGTGCGAGCTCCCTTTCCAAAAGGAAAGGGTCCCTTCCCTTTCGGGTTGGTACTACCCGCATGTCAAGCCCTGGTAAGGTTCTTGGCTTAGCATCCAATTAAACCACACGCTCCACCGCTTGTGCGGGGTCCCGCCAATTCCTTTGAGTTTCACCCTTGCGGGCGTACTCCCCAGGCGGCTCACTTAACGCGTTAACTGCAGCACGGAGGAATGACTCCCCCACACCTAGTGAGCATCGTTTACGGCTAGGACTACCCGGGTATCTAATCCGGTTTGCTCCCCTAGCTTTCGGGCCTCAGCGTCGGGCATGGCCCAGGAGACCGGCTTCCCCACCGGCGTTCCTGCTGATATCTACGGATTTCACCCCTACACCAGCAGTTCCATCTCCCTCTACCAGCCCCAAACCCAGTAGTTTCGGGCGCAATTCCACGGTTGAGCCGTGGGATTTCACACCCGACACACTGAGTCGCCTACGCCCCCTTTACGCCCAGTGAATCCGGGTAACGCTCGCCCCCTACGTATTACCGCGGCTGCTGGCACGTAGTTAGCCGGGGCTTTCTCGTGAGGTACCGTCATCGGCTCGGCATTTCCTCCGAGCCTTATTCGTCCCTCACAACAGGGGTTTACACCCCGAAGGGCTTCGTCCCCCACGCGGCGTCGCTGGATCAGGCTTTCGCCCATTGTCCAAAATTCCCCACTGCTGCCTCCCGTAGGAGTAGGGCCCGTGTCTCAGTGCCCTTGTGGCCGGCCACCCTCTCAGGTCGGCTACCCGTCGTAGGCTTGGTGGGCCGTTACCTCACCAACTACCTGATGGGACGCAAGCCCCTCCCTCAGCGAAGCAAACGCTCCTTTCATCCAACAACCGCCGTTGTTGGATCGTATGGGGCATTAGCTGGAGTTTCCCCCAGTTATTCCCCTCTGAGGGGCAGGTTACCTACGTATTACTCACCCGTGCGCCGCTGGTATCCTTGCGGATACCCGCTCGACTTGCATGTGTTAAGCACGCCGCCAGCGTTCACCCTGAGCCAAGATCAAACCCTCCACAAAACTTTTAAGAAGGTTTTGAATCCTGACTTTAGAATTTGCGGGACTGCTATCCATATTTCAATGACCTGAGGACAAAATACCCCGAGCCTTGTTCAGACTCTAATCCTTTTTATTTATTTTCTAAGACCCTTCATCTTTTAATTGCTCTCTCACGAGCGACCAGGTATCATAGTACCACCTGTAAATCACCGTGTCAAGTTACGAAAAAGTAAACTTCACTGGATCGCTCTGAAAAGATAAAACCTCACATATCCTGTGATATTCTGCTTGACCTCACCCAATCCCCTGAAGAGGGGGGATCCTTCGCGCGGTGTGCTCATCTTACAAACTTTAACCGCATCGGGTTAGCCAAAGCCACTGCTCCTACCATTAGTGGATTAAGAGTTACTTTTAATGGTCCATCAATACTATTCCACATACAGTTTTTGAGAAAACAGTGCCGTTCATCTCAATCACACAAATAGAATACGCTTTCTGGCTTTCATTCTGTAAGTGTTTTTGCGAATAAAACCAGATAATAGCAAGGTGATGGGATTTCACTGTTCAATGTTGGTTCATGCGGAGCATATATGACAAAGACCTTGGATTCTTATCCAAGCATTAGCATCACAATCTGTGAAATCAATAAACGGCGGGATGCAGCCCGCCCTACGAAGATTCAGAGATCTTCTTATTTGTTCTTCATGGTATCTCCAAAGCCGACTTCCTCAAGCCACCACGTTGGATATCCTACGGATTTCCCACCAACATAACCGTCGTAATACTTGAAGACAAGTTCATCTCCAAGTTTCCACCATCTGTCAACAACTGCCATAGCCATTGTATTTGAATATGTAGTGAGAAAATCAGCTGCGAGTTTTGGATCTTTGTTGTAAAGTTCCAGCGCAGTTTTTTCTACTGCTGGTTGATTCGCAAAAAACTGATCTTCAAACTCCTTTTGAACCTTCTTTATGTCTTCGATCATGTATGAATACTTCAGATCCGCCCAGTTCGAAACGAAATTGAACGCCCACCAGGCATAGTTTTTATCGAAGAACTCTCGTGAACCTTCGCTAAACGACTTAGGAGTGTGGGTAATGCCCGCGTAGAATGGTACATAGACAGTCGAGTGAGGGGCGTCTTCACCAAACCAGATGATACCACCTATTGGATCTGGTAACCAGCTTCTTGCCTGCCCGACAAAGCTGTAAGAACATCTGAAAATGGAAATTGCTCTTTCCCAGTCAAGGCTTTCCGTACCAGCAGGCTTTACCGAACGTGGAGTTGGATATCTGTTGGGGTTTCCAAATGGTCCAGCTGCCATACCCTTTGTCAAGTCAAATTGAGTTCCCTCATAGTGATCTCTGTTTATAGCCATCAAATCGCGCGGCGACACTTTTTTGTCTGGTTTTATAGAGAATGGGAACCATTCGGTGTAAGGATCGAAATTCATTGATGGTGCAAGAAGGCTGAAAACGCGCCATTCACGTCTTTGCTGGTAATGAGGAGACCCATAAGGAACGGGATTGTACACCTTGTGAAATACAAAAGGACCATCTTCAGGTTTCCAGAATCCCATTTCTTGAGCCTTCGAGAAAACATTCGGTGAAGCCATGAAATAGTCAGAGTTGTTCAGGTCTATTTCCCCTATTCTGCTGCGGTTAGCAACGACAAACACATGATCGTCAGGTACTCTTTGAGCAGCCCAAACCGCTCCTGGTTCACCACAGTCTCGGGTCCACAGTGGTCCAGGGCCAACGATTTCAAACACCCATGCCTCATTTGGATCTATAACCGTCAGCGTCTCTCCCCAGTCGGCGTACCCGTATTTTTCAGCAAGTTCTCCCATGATCTTGATTGCTTCTCGTGCCGTCTTTGCTCTTTGAAGTGCGAAAGCTTCGAGTTCTTCAATGAAGAAGAGACCTTGATCGTTTACCATTTCACTTCTCCCATTGAATGTTGCTTCACCTATTAGAACTTGGTGCTCGTTCATGAAAGGGTACGCGATTTGAAAATAGGTGTAAGTTCTGCTTACCTGAGGTATTTCCCCCATCTTTGTTGCTTTGCGACCAGGCAGAGTCTCGTAAAGTCGATCCTTGTAAACAGCTGCAGTAGTCCCTTCAGGAAATGTCTGTCCAGGTACCACTCTTATTCTGGAATCATAGCTTCCGTCACAGGTGTGTGTCACCATGACAGATCCATCAACCGATGCATTCTTACCAACGATGATCGATGTACAAGCCATAACACCAACCCCTGCAAGAACAAGAATAAGAACCGTAAGAAACAGCTTTCTCATATTTATCACCCCTCCCTGAGTAAAGTGTTATCCATTTTTTCAATTAGTGAATCTTTATGAAGAGATTATCAAAAGACTTTTCACCAAACAGGCTTGAACTCAAAGAATCACTCATCAAAAACTCTGTTCTTAGGCACCTCAGAAGGATTTCTGAAATAATAACCAACGCCTTTAGTGATCACTTCTTTATATCTCGGAACACCTTCAACATCAATAGTAAGATCAGGGTAAAACTCGTTCCACATTTCCAACGTCGTTAGAAATGTAGAAACATGTCTTCCAACCCTGACATCGATTGGCCAACCATTTTCATCGATCTTCTCATAGAGAAGACCAAACTGGCCAGCTTTCATGACAAATGGGTCTTTTCCAGTAAGAAGTAATTTCTCATCGGTAATACCCCGCACACGATCTAAGAATGGCTCGGGTGATTCATAAAGAAGTGATATGGCTCTACTGTGATCTCCAACTTCTCTATGAGACAATCCATGCAATTCTTTTGGCGAATATTCCATACCGATTTTGAATTCAGTAGAAGAAAGAATCATGGATGTCATAGCTGCAATATCAACGCCTCTTTGATGAGATACGATTGTACTGATGACGGGGTACTCAAGCTCCGCCTCGTGAAGATCGATAAAAAGATCGACCTTTTCTTTTTCTATGAGTTGCATGAAGGCATAGTTGGTTTTTTCAGTGATTGTCCCGTCCTTCTTTCCAGGCCATGTGCGGTTGAAATTTCTTATATCCATATACGCGAGCAACTGCCCACTGGGGTAGTGGACATAAACCTCGGGATCTGGCCAGGAATCCAAGGGATTTGACCACCTGTCTCCCATACGAAATTTTTTCACTCCCCATGGAGTTTCTATGTGATAAAACTGCGGATAGGCGTCACCTGGCCTGGTAACCGTAGAGGCACTTCGATTTGCTCTGATGGCAATTATCACTTTGCCCTTTTTCACCCTTAGATTTTCAACGATCAACTCTGCCGTTAGATTTGCTCCAGGTTCCTCTGGATGAGTTCCACCTATCAAGAGAACAGTTCCTCCCGGTTCCGATCCTTCAAATATGTATATGTTGCAATCGTTGATCGTATCTTTGAGATCGGCAAAGTAATCGCTCAGTTTTCTCACCTGAGTTACGTATTCACTCACGACTACGGGTTCTTTGTAGTTCCTATGTTTATAGAAATCAATCCCTGATAGTGCCATAACAATCACAGACAAACATATCGAGACCATTTTGATCGCTACCAGTGTTTTCTTGTTCAACATTCTCCACCTCACTATTTGAGCCGAAGAACCCGCAAAACAAATGGAATAATCATAATACAATAGAGCACAGCTTCCTGAGCGCTCTTAGTCTTTATGATATTTCTCAGAATTATGAAAGCTATGAAAGCACTCAATACATAATAAAGAAATGTAATCACCGTGTTGAGAAACATTTTTATCACTCCTCATCCAGCGACCAGAAAAGAAAGCTTGTTACTGAATATTAAGAACAAAGTGCACAGCAGAAGAATGAAAAGCGAGGGTACTAAACACGCTCTTAGAAATTTCGTGTAACGTCCTTTGAATTTCAGTTCCATAACCGTAGCCTTCCCAACGACAGCAGTTGGAGGCAAAGAATCACCAACAGGCCACATGACAGCCATCGCTGAAAGTGCGATTATAGGATTCATGGCCTTCATGTTGAAAAGGAGCACCAGCGGAACTCCAAGAAGAGGGGCAACTGCGTATTGCAACAAACCTTCAGAAAAAGGTAGGATGATCCACAAAGTTCCAAAAAGTACCCATAGAGGAAGCGTAACTACGCCGAGAGATATCAACCCACGAGCTCCACTCAAAGCCATAGATTGTATCAAGATACCAACAACAATCATTATCCCCACCAACGGTATCAATGAATGAATCGTTTCTTCTGCAATTTCAAGGATTTTGAGTTTCTTTGGGCTCACCAGAATTCCCACGCCAGCAGATATCACGAACATGAGAGGTAAACCCAGTATGGGCATGTCAAAGGGCCAAAGTCGGCCTGCTATTATCAAGAAAAAAAGTACAGCGAAAGGAAGCATTACTCTGAACCAGTTCATGCCTTCAATTGGCTGAGGCAATTCATGCAGTGCTTTTTCGATATCGACAGCCTTACCCTTTCCTCCAAGATAGAACATGCTGAACAGTGCTCCTGCCAATGACAGTATCAACAGAGGACCCATAAATCCAACGTAAGGCATGTTGGAACCAGCCGCAGCCATCATTGCCCATAAATTAATTGGAGGAGCCGCAGCACTCATTGCTGCACATAGAAATATGATAGCCGCTGTTTTTTCTTCAGATATACCCATGTAGGTCAAAACCGTTCCAACCAGTGTCCCAACCGTTAGTACCGTAACCGTTCCGGAACCCGTTAGGGCCCCCGGTATCAAGAGCACAACTGTCAAAAGAAGCAAGCACAGTAGTCTGTGCCTGTGAAAGGTTTTCACGATCGATCTGATCATGTACGCAATTGCACCAGACTCTTTCAATATGTTCATGAAGAATGTTGCCGTTATGAATATCAGGCAGACATCGTAATAGGTGAACGCTCCTTCGACAATATGCCTTATCGGCAAGGTTCTTGTGTGAACCACGAATGCCGCTATCGCCGCACTGAACATTGAAAGTTCGACACTCAGCTTGAAAAGCCTTGCGACAGTGAATGTTGCAATTACTATGACTAAGATGAGAGTAGCGTAGACATACATATTCATCGGAACCCCCGCTACTATTGCTGGATGAGGGCTTTTATAGCTGGCCCAATATCGAAAACATCTTTCACCTCAAGAATCGGTATCTGTTTCTCTTGAGATATTTTCGTGAAAAATCCATCGGAGTTACTTTCCTGAATCACCAGAATCAGATCACAATTTGGAATGACGGTCTCGATAGATTTGGCGTCGGTTTCGTCCACTCTTCGTGCCATTCCTTCGATGTGAGCACCTATAATCAAGATTCCCTGTTTTCGGGCTTCCTCCATTATTTCTTTTATGCGTTTAATCTCAGAATTGATATCGACACCGGCAGCGCCCATACCCTTGAGACTTGTCCCTGTTGTGATCACAAGTGTTTTGTAGCCTTCACCCGATGCTGCTTTTTTCCTAAGAACCTCGGCAGTCAGGAGATCTTGTTGATCACACTGAATTGTTGATCTCTGACAAATGAGCCTGAACTTTAAAGCCCCAGGACTTTGTCCGCAGGTAGTCACGACCATCGGTAATTTGATGTTTGGTAAAGCAAGTTGCTCAGAAAAAGCCATAGTGCAAAGAATTATCAAGCAGATAGGGATGAAAAGACGTCTCAGGAAAGAGATCATGAGAGTAACACCTCCTCGCTGGTTAGGAATCATGACCAGATCAACTGTATCAAAATGAATAACTCAAACAAAATACCGGTTCGAGTTGTTAGACGTTGTAGAAGTATGAAAACAGTCAATAAACGGAATTTTAGGGTCGCTAATCGCAACTGTTACATTCACAGAAGGCAAATACATAAAATTCTTGGAAGTTTATAGTTCGATAGACGAACAAGAACATAGAGTAATCACAGACCAATTGTGAGATATCACGTCATTGACACTGAATCAAATGTCCTTTGAAGTCGTTCCTATGTTCCATTATCAAAACCAAATGATCACACAACTCAAAGTCATGTGAACTATCCACCCAGATAAGCTTGCTTCACCCTTTCATTGCCAAGCAATTGTTTGCCAGGTCCATGTAGAGCTATCTGACCTGTTTCAAGAACATACCCATAGTCAGCTATATTAAGTGCTGCGTAGGCATTTTGCTCTATCAGAAGAATCGTCTTACCTTCTTGATGAATCTTTTCGATGACCATGAAGAGTTCCTCAACGATTATTGGTGCAAGCCCTAAGGATGGCTCGTCGAGCATCAGCAGATCTGGTCTGCTCATAAGTGCCCTTGCAATGGCAAGCATTTGCTGTTCCCCACCAGAGAGCGTACCGCCCTTTTGGTTAATTCTTTCTTTCAATCGTGGAAAAAGTGAAAAAGCCCATTCCATATCCTGTTTTATGCCTTCTTTGTCCTTTCTCTGATATGCTCCAACCAAGAGATTTTCATAAACAGTCAGGTTCGGGAAAATTCTTCTTCCTTCTGGCACCATCGTGATCTTTCTTGAGACGATCTCATTGGTTGGCTTGTTTGTTATATCATCACCATCTAATGTGATTTGTCCCGATTTCACTTTCACAAGACCACAAATTGCCTTTAAAGTTGTGGTCTTTCCAGCTCCATTTGAACCTATCAGTGTAACGATAGATCCTTTTTCGACTCTGAAGGAGATCCCTTTCAATGCTTTTATTGCGCCATAACTAACATGCAAATCTTTAACTTCGAGCATATGCACCACTTCCCAAGTACGCCTTAATAACCTCTGGATTGCTCTGGATCTCACCAGGTGAGCCGCGGGCAATTACACAACCATGATCCAGAACGGTTATTCTCTCACAAATTCCCATAACCACTTTCATATCATGTTCGATCAACAGAATTGTCAAATTGAACTCATCTCTAATCCGTCTTATGAACTTCATCAATTCCGAGGTTTCCTCTGGATTCATCCCGGCTGCAGGTTCATCAAGTAACAAAATCTTTGGTTTAGTTGCAAGAGCCCTTGCTATCTCGAGTTTTCTCTGATGACCATATGGAAGTGAACTTGCTCTATCATTTTTCAGCTTGTACAAGCCAACTGCTTCAAGCAGACGCAGAGATTCTCTGGTGAGTTCCTCATCTTGTTTGACATAGTTTGGAAGGCTGAAAACAGCAGAGAAAACAGATGCTCTGAGTCGATAGTGACACGCGACACGTACGTTATCAAGAACACTCATCTTACCAAAGAGTTTTATGTTCTGAAAAGTTCTTGCTATACCAAGCGCGGCTGTCTCATGTGGTCTCTTTCTGGTGATATCTTGGTTCATGAACAGTATCTTCCCCGAGTCCACAGGGTAAACACCTGTTATCACGTTGAAAATCGTCGTTTTGCCAGCACCGTTTGGCCCAATGAGTCCTGAAAGCTCACCTTCCTCAAGCTCCAAAGAAACATTGTTCACGGCTATCAATCCACCGAACCGCTTAGTCACACCATCAAGTTTCAGGATAGCCACAATTCATTCTCCTTCCGTCGAATGTCGTTTCTTGAAGGCGGAAAAAAGGGCCTCCCATGAAAACTCCCTGTCGCCGAGTATGCCATGCCTGAAAAAGAGCACAGCCACCATCAGTATCAGTGAGAAAATCAGCATTCTCATGCCAGATATACCGGGAATAGTTATCCCAAAGATCTTCATTGGTGTTTCAACAATTCTCAGCCACTCCATCAAAAAGGCTATCATTACACCAGAAATGACCGTTCCTGTTATACTCCCAAGACCTCCAAGCAACACTATCAGTACTATCTGAAAGGTCAGCATGATGTTGAAAGCATTTGGATCTATTGTCATCACCAAACTTCCCAATAAGCCCCCTGCAATCCCAGCAAAGAAAGCACCAACTACAAATGCCAGAGTCTTGTGATAGAACAGGTTCACGCCCATCGCTTCTGCCGCTTCCTCATTATCTCTGATAGCCTTCAGTGCTCTGCCATAACTTGAATCGATCAACCTTTTTATGAAGAACACTGTGAAAACCGCCCAACCCCAACTCCACCATAGATTGGTGTAGGTAGGTAATCCTTTCAGTCCCAATGGTCCGTTGGTAATACTCTGCAGATTGTTAAAAAGCACTCTTATTATCTCCGAAAAGCCGTACGTGACTATTGCGAGATAATCACCTTTGACTCGCATGCATGGTGCACCAACTAAAAAACCTGCACACGCAGCAAGTAGTCCTCCTGCAAGCAACGCGGACAAGAATGGTATTTGAATTTCATTCAAAGGCCATATCAGTGGCTTTATGAAAAAATTCATCGCTTTCAGTTCAGGTGACATATAGAGCAAAGCCGATGTGTATGCACCTATTGCCATGAATCCCGCATGACCCAACGAAAACTGCCCCGTGAATCCATTTATCAGATTCAAACTTACACCCAAAATCACATATATCGCTGCAACATTCATAATCCTTATAATGTACGCGTCAAAATGAGTTTGTGCGTACTGAATGAACAAGAAAAACAGAACAAGCGAAAACACAGTGAGCCAAAAGGATCGTTTCTTGTACACATCTATACCTCCTATGCCTCACCAAACAGACCTGTAGGTTTGAAAAGCAAGACGAGAACCAACATCATGAAAATGAATGCATCACGGTATCCTGCCAAATCAGGAAGAAAAGCGACGAGCATAATGGAAATCATCCCGATTAGAAATCCACCTGTCATGGCACCCTTGATACTACCGATGCCACCTATTATCGCCGCCGTGAATGCACGCCATCCTGGAAAAACACCCATAAATGGCCAAATCTGTGGATAACGCAGGGCCCAGAAGATAGCACTTATTGCCGCCAAGCTCGAGCCAACCGCAAATGTGAAGGTAATAGTCCTGTCCACATTTATACCCATCAGCCTTGCCGTGTCAAAATCATGTGCAAGAGCTCTCATTGCGAGCCCCATTCTCGTTCTGTAAACGAGGTAGTTCAGAAACAAAAGGGCTGCAACTGAAACAAGAATCGTCACGACAGTTACAAGTTGTATTCTCACTCCACCAATATCCAGTGTTTTGCTCAAGATTTGTGGTTGATAGAAAGGCTTTTGTCTTCCTCCGAAAACGACTGTCGCAAAATTCTCAAGTAAGAAAGACATACCTATAGCAGAACAAAGAGAAGAAATTCTTGGAGCATCTCTCAAGGGTTTGTAAGCAACTTTTTCGATTGAAATTCCAAGCAAAGCTGTCAGAAATATCGCACACACGAACGAAAACCACCACGGAAAAGAAAACAGTACTATTCCATAATAGACGAAGAAAGAAGCCATCATGAATATATCACCGTGGGCAAAATTGACGAGCTTCACAACGCCGTAGACAAGAGTGTAACCAATGGCAACAAGGCCGAAGACAAAGCCAAGTGCAACACCATTAGCAAGATGCTGTAACAGGAGCGTCCAGGTCATCAATGCACCTCCAGAAAATGCGCAGGCGTGATGCCTGCGCATCGTTTACTCGCTTGGCCTTACCGTCGTCAC
Organism: Thermotogota bacterium; assembly: GCA_029551145.1. Classification (GTDB taxonomy): domain Bacteria; phylum Thermotogota; class Thermotogae; order Thermotogales; family DSM-5069; genus Pseudothermotoga_B. Next base: position 86,578 of record JAKPGA010000017.1, read on the forward strand.
ATAGACGAACTTGCCGTCTTTGACAACTCTTATGACCGCGTCCTTTATGGCGTCACCATTCTGATCAAGTGTGATATAGCCAGTTGCACCTTCGAAGTTCTTTGTTGATGCGAGTGCTTCTTTGATCGCTTTTGGATCGGCGGACCCTGCCCTCTGGATGGCATCCACTACCAGCAAGTACGCGTCGTACCCAAGCGCGGCAAATGCACTTGGGTCTTTCCCGTATTTTGCCCTGAAAGATTTTATGAACTCTGCCGCCCTTGGAGTCGTTGTGGCTTCGGTGTCAAAATGGGTGCTGAAATAACTGCCCTCGACCGCCTTACCACCAACTTGAAGGAACTCAGGAGCCTCCCAAGTGTCGCCACCCAAGAATACTTGTTTCATTCCAAGTTCACGAGCCTGTTTTATTATGAGGGCAGCCTCGCCGTATGCTGCGGCAGGTATAAAAATAACATCCGGATTCTTACTGTTTGCAAAAGTAAGCTGTGCTGTGAAATCCTGGTCCCCGGTCTGGTAAGAAATCACTCCCAAGACAGACTTGTTGTTTTTCGTCAGTTTCTTGAAAGCTTCTTGGAAATAGTGTGACAAACCAACGGAGTAATCCGATGCAATATCCTGAATCACAACAGCAGTTTTGGCACCGAGTTTTTCAACGGCAAACTGTGCCATCACGGTCCCTTGGAACGGATCGATGAAGCATACCCTGAAGGCATATGGCTTACCAAGAGTCACCAACGGATTTGTTGGTGAACATCCAACCATCGGTACACCGAGTTTGTTTGCCACTTCACTTCCAGGTATTGCGACGGCACTTCCGTAACTACCTATGATCGCCACTGCTTTGTGATATTCGATCAATCGAGCGACTGCGTTGGAGGCTTCCACTTTGTCACTCTTGTTATCGACAAGTACAAGCTCGATGGGTCTCCCGAGAACCTCTTTTACTTGTTCGTGTGCAAGATAAACACCTTCCATGGTCATCTGACCACCTGCAGCATAAGGACCGGTCATGGGTTCATACACGCCTATCACAATTGGTTCCGCAGCAAGAACTAAAGATGTGACAAGTAGCAGAGGAATAACCCACTTCATAAAAACACCCCCTTCGTGTGAAAAAAGTATCACAATTGTTAACAACGTTACCCAACCGACAGAAATTATAACACATCTCTTTCACTTCCCATTATCACCTTTTGTTGGCAGAAATGCTCTGTGGTGTTAGAATTTCCAAAAAGGGGGAATGACCATGAGGTTCATAGATGTTCGAAGCGACACTGTCACGACTCCTACTGAAAGAATGAGAGAAGCCATGTTCAATGCGGAAGTCGGCGACGATGTCTACCAAGACGATCCAACCGTCAACAAACTCGAAGAAATGGCAGCAGAGATAATCGGCAAGGAAGCCGCTCTCTTTGTACCCTCAGGCACCTTTGGAAATCAACTTGCGATATTCACTCACACTCTCAGAGGTGATGAGGTAATAATACCTTCATCCAATCACATCTTTGTTCACGAAGCTGGTGCACCCGCGGTGATATCAAATGTCCAATTGCACATCCTGGAGGATCCCTTTGGGATGCCTCCTATAGAAAAGATTAAAAACGCTATCAGAGAAGAAGATATTCACTACCCAAGGACAGGTCTTATCTGCATGGAAAACGCTCATTCAAGCGGTAAGGTCATAAGCGTTGATTATCTCAGGAAGGTTCACAACTTGGCTAGCGAACATCAGATACCAGTTCATTTAGACGGCGCAAGGATTTTCAACGCCGCAATAGCTTTGAAGGTCGATGTTAAGGAGATTTCTGCAACTGCAGATTCTGTTATGTTCTGTCTGTCAAAAGGACTTGCAGCGCCTGTTGGCTCGATTCTGGCTGGAACAAGAGATTTCATAGAAAGGGCTCGTAGAGGAAGGAAATTAATGGGCGGGGGAATGAGACAAGTGGGTATTTTAGCCGCCGCTGGCATCGTTGCACTGACTGAGATGATTGATAGACTCCCAGAAGATCACGAAAATGCAAGAACACTCGCACATCTTTTGAGTAAAATACCACATGTGAAAGTCTTTGAAGATCAGCTTGACATAAACATGGTTTTCTTCAAATTCGATTTGATTTCACCAGAGGTTTTTGTAACTGAGATGTTCAAAAGAGGCGTAAAGATAAACCCACCATCTGATGGCATCTATCGCTTTGTAACGCACAAAGATATCTCAAAGCAAGATGTGTATACCGTTGCCAGTACTTTTGAAGAAATAGTCAAGTCACACATCTAAACAGAAAGAGGGGCGAAAGCCCCTCTTTTCATTTCGCGTATGCAACTGAACGTTTTTCTCTTATCACAACAACCTTCAAGACGCCTGGATATTCAACCTCTTCTTCGATCTTCTTGGCGATTTCATATGCTATTCTATCTGCTTCTGCATCGTCTATTTTTTCAGGTTCGACAATCACTCTGACCTCTCTTCCTGCTTGTATTGCATAGGCCTTTTCGACATTCTTGAAGCCCATTGCGATTTTCTCCATTTTGACAAGTCTTCTTATATATGTTTCAAGGCTCTCTCTTCTTGCCCCAGGTCTCGCAGCAGAGAGCGCATCGGCAGCCGCAATTAGAACCGATTCTGGGCAAATTGGCTCCTGCTCTCCATGGTGACTCATTATCATGTTTATTATGTAATCAGATTCTCCATAACGCTTTGCTATTTCTGCCCCGATTTCCGTGTGGGAACCTTCAACCTCGTGATCAAGTGCTTTACCTATGTCGTGCAATAGCCCACCACGCCTTGCCCTGTCAACGTCAAGTCCAAGTTCCTCAGCCATTAAGCCAGCAAGCTGGGCGACCTCTATGGAATGATCAAGCACATTCTGCCCATAACTCGTTCTGAACTTCAGCTTTCCTAACAGTTTCACAAGCTCTGGATGAAGCCCAGTTACACCCGTCGCAAAGGTGGCCTGCTGTCCAGCTTCTCTGATTGTTTTTTCAATTTCCTGCTTTGATTTTTCATACATCTCCTCGATTCTTGCTGGATGAATCCTACCATCGGCTACGAGTTTCTCGAGTGTGAGTCTCGCTATTTCACGTCTTATCGGGCTGAAAGTCGATAGCACGACAACCTCAGGTGTGTCATCGATTATGAGATCAACTCCTGTTATTTTCTCAAAGGTCCTTATATTTCTACCTTCTCTTCCTATGATTCTTCCTTTCATATCGTCTGATGGCAAGCTCACAGTCGACACAGTAATCTCACCTATATATTCAGGCGCATATCTCTGAACAGCTATAGCTATAATTCTTTTTGCTTCCTTCTCAGCCTCTTCTTCATATCTGTCTTTGATCTGCTTGTAGAGTATAGCTAAATCGTGCTCGTACTTCTGCCTTGCCTCTTCCAGAACAATCTCCCTGGCTTCTTCGACGGTCATACCGGCCAATTTGTTGAACCTTTCGTCCAACTCTTTTTCACGCTGCTCGATCTTCTTCTTTGATGCCTCAAGTTGTACTCTGAGCTGTTCTATGGCCACCTCTTTCTTATCAACTATCTCTTCACGTTTTGAAATTATCTCCTCGCGCTTTAGAAGCCTTTCTTCAAGTAACCTCAGTTCCGACTCACGTCTTTTTCTGTCACTCTCGAATTCTTCTTTGATTCTGTGTGCTTCTTCCCTGGCCTCGATTATTGCCTTTCTTTTTATCTCCTGCGCTTCCTGCTCAGCCTTTTTCACAATCGATTCAGCATCTTTTTGAGCTTCTCTATTTTGCCTTTCTATTTTTGATTTGCTCAAAAAATATCCCAGACCAAAACCAACCAAAGCTGTGGCAATTGATACTATTGCAACTATCATTCGTCAGCACCTCCTTCTATGTCAAGCGCTTGCGTATATTCACTTGAAAATCCCCTTCTGTAGAGGAACTCCCTTAATTCCCCACGATCGACCTTGTGCAGCTGAACGATTCTCTTCACCAGCGACTCAAGATCGACTTCCCTCAGAACCTTGTCAAGTGCATCATCGATAAACTCTTCAGGAACTCCGAGTTGCTTCAATTTCGCCTTTATTCTATATGGTCCATAGCCTTGCACTGTCAACATATCATATGCAAAGAGATATGCGAATTTTTCGTCGTTGATCAACCCGGATTTTTCAAGTTCCTCCACAGTGCTTTGTACTATCTGTTGCAAGAAACCCTTTTGCATTAATCTCTCTTCCAATTCTTTTTTCGATCTTGCTCTGAATTTGAGCAACCTCTTTGCATAGTTCAAAGCTTGTTGAAGATCATTGCTGTTGTTTTTCATCGACTACCTCCGTCGGAAGGTTGTATTTCTGCCTTATTTTCATTTCAATCTCCTTTGCCATTGCCGGATTTTCGACGAAATAACTCACAACATTGCCTTTACCCTGCCCAAGCGAGTATTCTTTACCATCATCTGCGACGTAGAAGAACCAGCTCCCCTTTCGTTGAATGAATCCTTCGGCGACTCCTACGTTGAACAGTTCATTTTCCTTAACTATGCCTTTTCCATAGATGATGTCGAACTCGGCCTTTTTGAATGGCGGCGCCACTTTGTTCTTAACTATCTTCGCGGTTACGGTGTTACCTATGATGTCATTTCCTTCTTTAATAGCCTCACCTCTTCTGACCTCTATTCTCATCGTTGCATAGAACTTGAGTGCGAGCCCACCAGTTGTGGTCTCGGGACTTCCATACATAGTACCTATTTTCATTCTTATCTGATTGGTGAATATGACTATTGCCTTTGACCTATTCACATTACCTGCGATCTTTCTCAGAGCCTGTGACATGAGCCTTGCTTGGAGACCTACCTGCATATCGCCCATACTTCCTTCGATCTCAACCCTCGGAACCAAAGCAGCAACAGAATCGATAATCACAAGATCGACCGCGTTGCTTCTGACCAATTCGTCGACTATCTCCAGAGCCTGTTCACCGTAATCGGGCTGGGATATCAGAAGCGTCTTCAAGTCAATACCCAATGCCCTTGCGTAGATGGGATCAAGTGAATGTTCTGCGTCGATGATGGCAGCTACACCTCCTCGTCTCTGTACTTCGGCAATGGCATGGAGTGCGATGGTAGTTTTACCACTGGATTCTGGTCCGTAGATCTCTACAATCCTGCCTCTGGGATATCCACCAACACCTGTGGCTATATCCAAAGACAATGAACCAGTTGGCATCACTTCAACGGGTGTAACTTGACCTTCCTCACCCAGGATCATTATTGAACCTTTGCCAAAACTACTCTCGATTTTCTTAATAGCTTTTTCGAGTACATCGGCCTTTGCTTTCTGTTCTTTCTCATTCATTTTTGATCAGTCCTCCTTCAAATCTGCACTCATAAATCTGTTTGTAGATTGGTCCAGTTGGTGTCAGTTGAGATGAATAGATACTGAAATGATCAACTGCGACGATTATCGGCTCGAAGACAATGTCTTCAACCAAAGCCTGCCATGCGTTTGGAAAATCCTTGATTCTACCTATAGTGATGTGAGGCGAAAATCTTTCTTCGAAAGAAAAGTTGTGTTTTACAAGTTCCGCCTTCATCTCCTCGTAGAGTTTTTGAAGACTCTGGCTTGATTTCACACCAAGCCATATCACTCTTGGTTGATTACCCTTGGAGAAATAGCCGATTCTGTCAACCGTGTAAGAAAAAGATGGAAAACCTCTGACTCTGTGGCACAGATGTTCCGCCACCTCGTCGATTTCCCGACGAGAGACTTCGCCAAGGAAGAATAAAGTGAGATGAACATTTTCCCTGCTCACCCAATTTGCCTTGAACCCTCTTTTCATAAGTTTTTCAACAGATTGTTGTGCCACATTTCGAACAGCGTCGTTCACATCAATCGCGATGAATGTCCTCAAAGTTCATCCCCCCAGTACCTTTCTGTTTTGCAGAACATAGATTAAAGCAGAGACAAAGGTAAAAAAGGCACAAAGATAAACAAGCAGTGCTTCGATAAACTGTGCTCTCACAGCAAAGGCGTTCTCAAAAAAGAGAAGGGTTATCAAAGACATCTGTAGAACTGTCTTCACCTTACCCCACATGTTCGCTTGAATGACAATGCCACCGCTGGCAGCCAGAATTCTTATAGCGCTTACGACACCGTCTCTTGAAACCACAAGTGCTACCAACCACGCAGGTATCTGCGGTATAAGTGCAATCATCACAGAACTCACAAAGACTTTGTCGGCAATTTGATCAAGCACTTTACCGCTCTTAGTAACCTGATTCAGTTTTCTTGCAAAAAAACCATCCAAGTAATCCGTCAAAGCTCCTATCAAGAATACCAACAAGGCCCACCGCCATTGATCAAGAGCTGCAAAAACAAACACAGGAATCGTCAAAAAGATTCTCGCGACCGTCAAGGTGTTCGGCAGATTCATACAAGTACTCCCTCCATGTCATATTCAGACACGTCTGTTATTCTAACGTTGTAATAGCCTGGGATTTTCATCTTAACACTTCTGTTCACAAATACGTTCCCATCGATTTCAGGGGCATCGAGATGACTCCGCCCAACATACTTCTGTTTCTGTCGTTCTTCAACAAGAACTGTTAATGTTCGTCCAATGAACCTTCTGAGTCTTTCATAAGAGATTTGGCTCTGAAAAACCAACAGTTGCTCGTATCTTTCTTGTGCGATGTGAAGTGGTACCTTCTCTTGGATTAGGCTTGCAGGAGTACCCTCTTCGTCGGAGTAGATAAAAGCACCCAGTCTGTCGAACTTGGCTTTTCCAAGGAACTGCAACAGATCTTCAAAGTCATCATCTGCCTCGGTGGGAAAACCCACGATAATACTTGTTCTTATTGCTGAGTCTGGATTTGCACTTCTTATCTTTTCTACTATTTCAAGTAATTCGCTGCTTGTCCTGAATCTTCCCATTTTCTTCAGGATCCTGTCACTGCCGTGCTGAACCGGCATATCAAAATATGGGATCAATTTCTCAAGCGATGAAATCGCTTCAATGATCTTTTCATCAATATGATCTGGATGCAAATACAGAACCCTAATCTTGAATTCACCATCAACAGAATTAAGCCTTTTCAACAACACATCAAGTGAAGGTTTTCCATACAAATCGATGCCATATGCAGTTGTATCTTGTGCCACCAATATGATCTCTCTCACACCGTTTTTAACCAAGTTCTTTACCTCTGTCTCGATGGTTTCAATATTTCTGCTTCTGAAATCTCCCTTGAAATAAGGTATCGCGCAGAAACTGCAGTTTCTGTTACATCCATCGGCGATTTTAACGTAGGCAAATGACCCGTGGCACACCCTGGCAGTCTCATCGTAAGTGACCTGTGGCTGAGTTACAACAAAGGGCAGTTTTCTCTCAAGTGCATCAGCAATCTTGGAGGGAGGAAGCACACCATACCAAGCATCTACCTCAGGTATTTGCGAACGCAACTGCTCAGGATATCTCTGAACGAGACATCCTTTTACACAAAGGAAGAACTTATGATTTTTCTTGTAGTTGACAAAATCCAAAATCTCTTCTATCGATTCTCTCTTTGCCGACTCTATGAACCCACATGTATCTATGATTACTACCTGTGCTTCATCAACACTCTTGACGATTTGATGACCTCTACTCTTTAAGATCCCCTCCAGCACGTCGCAGTCGGCTTCGTTCTTCGGACAACCCAGTATCTTCAAACCTATTTTCATCGATTTTCTCACCCTTTAGAAATTTTCTTCTCTTACTCAGATACAGTTCCCGTACATGTTCCAGTTCCTTTTTATAATCATCGTTTCTGTAATTGGGATATGTGAACTCCCAGTGTCTGAACTCTCCAGACAGATAAAGCAAGGTCACTTCAGCATAGATCCCATTTTTCAAATAAACACGATTTCCCCAGGACTTTGTCGAAGCCAAAACAAAATTCGAATGATGGACATATCCCGGATCCATGTTGAACCGTCTCTTTCCTTCGACGGCATATTTCTCTTCCAAACGATTCGTCAATATCTTTGCATCAGCCAACAAAGAAGGATGAATCAATCTGTCAAAACTCACCAGTTTGCCTCTCAGATCAGAACCCATTTCACGATCATAATAAGCCGTGTATAAGCTGAACGGCAGCTCTTTTGACACATAATCTACTTTTCCGAAAAAACCTTCTAACTCGGGCATGAGTTCAGAAAGCCAATAATCGAGGTGTTGCGAGAAGATAAAGATAACCAAATTCACGGGCTCAACCTTTTTTATTTCTCCCACACAACCACCTCGAAGTTCTCAACACGGACCTTCCATTCTTTGCCCGTCGACAAAACAGAACAGACACCCACATTCCCACTGACCCTGTAGCGCTGACCAACCTGCAAAGTCACACTCTCACCTGGTGCGAGAGGTCTCTCATTGAAATAAACAGGCTTGTCTGACCTGTTAACAAGCTGAATCTTCGGTGCTCTGAGAACGGTGAAGAATTTGAAAGCCGAGTAAGTGAAAAAAATAGCGGATGCCACAAAAATGACCAGAAGCAGAAGTGATATGAGACCACCATTTATAGTAACTTTCCTTGCCTTGCGTTGAGTTTCCACAGGTTTTGGCTCGAACTGACCCAACAGCTCCGCTGGGTTCAAACCGAGGAACTCTGCACAGATTTTTATGTAATATTTCACATAAAATGGTGCATCTACTCTATCAAACTGACCTTCTTCGATTAATCTGATCTTCCATTCCGGAATTCCTGTCTGCTGGGCAAGCTCATTTATACTCATTTGCTTTGATTCCCTTGCCTGTTTCAATGCCTCTCCAATTTTTATCCACTTTTCCATACAGATCACACCTTGTTAAGGAATCTACACATTATTATACCAGTTTACCCCACATCTCAGACCGCTTTCATCAAGAAAGTGCACACCATGAGAATTGATACATCTGTCGATAGCATTCAACACCAAAGACTTGTGTGATTCTTTCTCAACAAAATCGATTTGATCTCCATCTATGACCAAAAGGTTGCCATTTGAACCATCAAGAAAGGTACTGTCGTAGTAACAACACAGTTTCTCCCAGTAAGACCTTTCCACGCCGATCTCGTAATTTCTTCCTCTCTTTTCAATTCGCTGAAGAGCTGTATCGACGGAGCACTTTATGTAAACCAGTAGCCTCGGCGAGGGTGATATCTCAACCATTGTTTTGAAGAAGTTCTCATAAACAGAATACTCAATAGATTGCAATAAACCAAGTTCTCTCTGCATTTTGACAAAAACGAAATCACCAGCCATTGAACGATCCATCACTGCCTTCTCAGTCAAACTGGCTTGCCTTATCTGTAAAAACCGTTTGTGTAAGAAGTAAAGTTCCATGGCAAGACACCATCTATGTCTATCCTGATAATATTTCTCCAGAATCTTGTCGGCAAGTTCATCGTTCATTTCATAAAAACCCCTCATCGATCTGTCTTTTTCAAGAATCTCTACCAAGGTTGTCTTACCCGCACCAACGGTCCCTTCTACAACTATTTCAAGCACCTGCCACACTCCTTTTCAAAGACTTTCCGTCATACTCGTAAACGGATCTCCCTTGATCCTTCAAAACCTGCTCGATTACGGAATCAATCTGTCCGAAATTCTCGTCAAACAAGTCGGTGTTGACTATCAACAGAGTGGAGAGATTATATTGTGAGAAAAAGCTTTCATATTCCTGATTGAGCGTCTCCCAGTATCCTCTGTCAATCTGTAGTTCCCACATCCGCCCACGCTTTTTGATTCTGTCTATAGCTGTTTGCGTTGAACATCTCAGATAGATCATCAGCTGCGGTGGTGATGATAATCCAACTAATTGGTCATGCAGCTCCTTGTAAACTGAATACTCGAGTTCCGTCATTTCACCTCTTTTGAGCAATACCCTTGGAAAGATATGATCGCAAAAGATCGAACGATCCATTATGACATTCATCTTTTCACATCCGAGTTTCATCTGCTCGAATCTCTTGGTCAAGAAATAGATCTGTAGTTGAAACCCCCATTTGGTTGGATCGGCATAGAATTTCTCCAATATCTGCACCAACCTCTGGTCTGTCAGCTCGTACAAAGGTTCCAATGACAACCTCTGTGATAAACAGTTTATAAAAGTTGTCTTACCCGCACCAACCGTTCCCTCAACGATAATTTTGGGTCTCACGATCTTACCTCTTTCAAAATCTCCCTGAGTCTCTCATGTATTGAAGGAACCGCTGCAACGATTTCACCCGATCTAAGATCGTAATCTCCTGTCAGACCACTGATAACAACACCTGCTTCTCTCGCAATCAAGACTCCACCTGCAGTATCCCACGGTTTAAGGCCTACTTCCCAGTAACCGTCAAGTTTACCACAAGCCAGATGACACAACTCGGCTGCCGAAGAACCCAATATCCTGATCTCCTGGGTAACTCTTGCAAGTTTTTCAATCGTTCTGAGTGTCCAATCAAACAACGATTCATCATATGGCCAACCTGTCACGAGAAATGATCTCTCCAGTGTCGGGTTGTTCTTATTGACAATCTGAGTACCATTCAAGAAGGCACCCGAGCCCTTCTTCGCATAGAACATCTCATCGGTCATGGGAAGATAAACCGCTGCCTCCGTTATCTCGCCGTAATCAACTCTTGCGATGCTGACTGCAAAGTATGGAAGAGAATGTGTATAGTTCAAAGTACCATCAATTGGATCAACCACGAAAATGCATTCGGCATTCGGTATCGTGGTGTCACCGTTACCCTCCTCAAGGACAAACTTCGCTTCGGGAAGGTGTTTGAGAATGGTATCTACTATGATCTTTTGACATGCAAAATCAACCTCTGTGACCACGTCAGATACTCGCGTTTTTGTATCGATCGTGTGTTCCTTATCGAACCTCTCCTTTGCGAGAATTCCGGCTTTCTTAGCTGCTTCACAGATCAACTTCATTTTTTCAGCTCCTCTCTCAACCTGTAAATCTCATCCCTAAATCTGGCAGCATCTTCATATCTCAATTCACTCGCTGCTCTGTACATCTCTTCCTCAAGAAGACTGATGTACTCCTCCTTTGTGAGATTCTTGGCAAGCTCAGTGTAGTCAACTTGTTGAGGTTGTTCCATGAATTTCTCGAATATCTCTATTTGAAGTGGCTTAACTATAGTCTTTGGTGTTATGCCGTGTTCTTGGTTGTAACTTATCTGTATTTTTCTCCTTCGATTTGTTTCGTCGATTGCCTTCTGCATTGCAGGGGTTACTCTGTCTGCGTACATGAGAACCTTGCCATTGAGGTTCCTGGCAACTCTTCCAATGATCTGTATCAGAGTGGTTTCAGATCTCAAAAATCCCTCTTTGTCTGAATCAAGTATCGCTACCAAGGATACTTCGGGAAGATCAAGTCCTTCTCTGAGCAAGTTTATTCCCACAACCACATCGACATCGCCCCGACGAAGTTTTTTGAGTACTTCGATTCTTTCTATCGCATCGAGTTCTGAGTGAATATAAAGAGATCTTATGCCGAGTTCTGTGAGATACTCGCTCAATCTTTCAGCGGTCTTTTTCGTCAAGACAGTCACAAGCGCTCTTTCTTTCCTCTCGGTGATCTTCCTTATCTCGTTCACAAGATCATCGACTTGATATTTGGTCGGTCTCACCTCAACCTCTGGGTCAACAAGTCCTGTGGGACGTATTATCTGCTCAACGATTTGCTCACTCACCTGATACTCAAAAGGACCTGGTGTTGCGGAAACGAATATTATCTGTGGCACCTTTTTCAGAAACTCTTCGAAGGTCAGAGGTCTGTTGTCGAAAGCAGAAGGAAGCCTGAAACCATAGTCAACGAGATTTTTCTTTCTGGAATAGTCACCCCGCCACATTGCCCTCAGTTGTGGAACAGCGATATGAGACTCGTCAATGAAGACGACCAGATCTTTATCAAAGTAGTCCAGAAGGGTGTAAGGAGGCTCACCTGGAGCTCTTCCGTCGAAGTGCCTGGAATAGTTTTCTATACCCGGGCAGTAACCGAGAGTTGACAGTAGTTCAATGTCGTGCATTGTCCTTTGCTCAAGCCTCTGCACTTCAAGCAATTTACCCTGTTCCCGCAATTCATTTAGCCTTTGTTCCAGTTCAATCTTTATAGATTCAGTTGCCCTTTTGAGCTTCTCCTCCGTTGTTATGAATTCTATGGCAGGATAGATAATCAGCTTTGATAGACTTTCAATAGAAGATCTGTTCAATTTGTCAAAGGATTCTATCTTTTCTATCGTAGAGCCAAAGAACTCTATTCTTATTCCTTCGTCTTGGTAAGTGGGGTATATTTCCAGCACATCTCCACTCAGTCTGAAACATCCCTTCACCGTTATCTCGCTGCTTCTTGTGTATCCAATTCTCGCAAGTTGCTGAGCAATCGTGTGGGGTGCTATTTTCTGATCCACATAGACTTGAATGTTCATTCTATCAAAATCAGCTGGATCACCTGAAGCATATATGCTCGATACACTTGCGACCACGACAACATCGCGTCTTGTTCTAACGGATTTCAATGTTGACATTCTCATGCGAACAAGAACATCGTTTATATCTGCGTTTTTTTCTATATACAGATCCCTGGTTGGTATATAGGCTTCTGGTTGATAGTAATCGTAATAACTGATGAAATATTCGACTCTGTTTTCAGGAAAGAATCCCTTGAACTCGCCGTACAATTGCGCAGCAAGAGTTTTGTTAGGAGAAATAACAAGAGCAGGCCTGTTCAGAGATGATATCACATTCGCCATCGTGAAAGTCTTACCGCTACCAGTCACACCAACCAATGTCTGAAATCTGTACCCTTTCACAATGCCATCAACGAGTTTCTCTATTGCCTGTGGTTGATCTCCAGTCGGTTGATACTCACTGACAAGTTTGAACACGACAAATGCCCCCAGCAAATTCCATAGTGGGTTTCAAGATCGGTATTGATGAAAATAACCTCTGGTCAAATCACAAAAATCGTTCGAAACCTAAATATTCGGTTGTAAATAAATCAAATTGTTCAGATAATTTATCAGATCAATTGCTTCTTTCGTCTTCGGTTCAGCCTTCAAAAGATCGGACGCTGAAACCACCGAACCGTAGAACTGTTTGTTTGCATCTTCATCCACTTGGACAACAGAGCCCTGCAGTGACAACCCAGCAAAGAAACCTTTGCTCACCGAGTATGAATAAATCGATGCCTGGAGTTTGTAGTCTGTATCGGCTGAAAGCGATCTACCCATTGGGCCCGCCGCTACACTGATGTTGCCACCAAGTGTTACATTGCTTGATGTAAAACTCTTCACAGCGTCTTCGTTCATCAGTACAAGCACCAATCCAACATTCTGGACACCGATCTGTGCGCCGAGACTCAAGCCACTCAATTTCACAAACAGTGGCCCAAACCATTTGCCAGAATTCACATCTCTTTTGAAGACCAATCCTTCACCGTACTGACCACCAATCACAAGGCCTACTTTGATCAACGACGGATAGATGGCGATACCCTCAGACTGGCGAAGAAGATCGACAAAGGCACCGGAATCAGGTATGTTGGAAAGCTCTTTGAGAATCGATAGAGCACTTGTTAGCCGTTCTGCGGGTGTTGCCGCAAAGACGAACAACGGAACAGAGAGTAGAACAAAGATCAACTTTTTCATTCTTACACCTCCGATCTATTTATTTTACCATGATCTTACACTGAGCAGACATTCATTGAACCTGATATCATTACCAACTGTTCAAAACATATGTGTGCGGTCAGTGTATAATAATTTTTGGGTTGTGCCCACTATTCAGAGGAGGTGTGCAAATGAAGGTTAGAGTTGATGAAGCAACATGCATTGGTTGTGGAGTGTGTGAGAGTCTTTGCCCCGAAGTTTTTAAGCTCGCCGATGATGGTAAGGCAAAGGTTCTTCAACCAGAAACTGAACTCGATTGCGCTAAGGATGCAGCTGATAGTTGTCCAACGGGCGCAATCACCGTTGAGGAGTGAAAAAGGAGGCGGATGACCGCCTCTTTTTCTTATCTCATTTGATGATTCTCACCGAATAGGAAAGTTCTTAGAAGATAAACAATTCTGTTCCTTGAAGTTACCATCTGACTGGTTCATAATAATACATGTACCTACCTTATGTTATCTTGTGATTCGTTCCTGTGGGGAGCATATCTTTATGAGAGAGAAAATAATCGAATCTTTAAAATCAAAGCTGAATCGAAGAGTGTGGGAAAGTTGGTTTGGAACATTTGATGTTAAGGAGATCGGTGCAGACTACGTGGTTTTTCAAGTTGGAAATCTCTTCATCAGAGATTGGCTTGAAAAAAAATACGGTGCTCTGATATCTAAGACGTTACGTGAACTTTTTGGGAAACAGATGAATTTTCAAATAGATTACGCTCCAGCTCAGTCCCAGGAAGAATCGGAGCAAGATGAGCCATTGGTGAAGAAAAGGCCACTTGTCCTAACACCTTTGAATCCCATCCTGACCTTCGAGAACTTTGTCGTTGGCCCAAGCAATATGTTTGCCTACAGCACATCCATCGAGGTCGCAAAAAACCCAGGAAAATACAACCCCCTGTTCCTGCACGGGGGTGTCGGTCTTGGTAAAACACATTTAGTACAAGCGATCGGACATTACTTGTTCAAAAATGAGCCAGATCTGAGGGTGATATATCTCACAAGTGAAAGATTCTTGAACGAACTTGTTGATTCGATAAAGAAAAACAAAGTACAGGAATTCAGAGAAAGATTTAGGAACAAGGTAGACGTGTTATTACTCGACGACGTTCAATTCCTAATAGGCAAATCCGGAATCCAGACGGAGCTGTTCCACACCTTCAACGAGTTGTACAATGCCGGCAAACAGATCGTAGTCTGTTCCGATCGTGATCCACAACAACTTGAAAAGTTTCAAGACAGACTTGTGTCCAGATTTCAAATGGGTGTGGTCGCCAAGATAGACAAGCCAGATGAAGAGACTTGTTTTAAGATCGCCAACAGAATGGTACAACTCGAAGGCGGAAGATTGCAGGAAGATGTGCTAAGGCTGGTAGCGACCCACTTTTCAGACAACCTGAGAAGACTGCGCGGTGCACTCGTAAAACTCATAATGTACCAGCAGATTTCAAACGAGACGGTCGATCTTCAGAAAGCAGCAGAACTACTCTCTGTGGCATCCTTTGAAACGAAAAAGGTTTTGCCAGAAGAAAAGCTAATCGATGCACTTTGCAAGGTCTTCGGTGTAACTCAACAAGAGATTCTTGGTAAAGGCAGAAAACAGATCGTCATCAACGCAAGACAAATTGGAATGTTCGTCGCAAAAAATCACTTCGGTCTCTCACTTAGACAGGTGGCAGAACTCTTTGGAAGGTCCCACCCAACCGTTTCACACACAATACAAAAGGTGGAAGAATTGCTCAGCAGTGGGAATATTGTTGTAAAAAATCAGATTGACCAACTGATGAAATATATGACCGATAGAGTCTCGAATCAATCAATTTGAGTTTGCTGTTAATTCTTAATGCTAACTAACAAGAAATACCCGTCCAAAATATCAACTTTCGTTTTCCATGAACTGTCAGCACAGAAACAGTTTTTCATGTGATATAATCTTGCCAAAGAGAATCCATGAAGCAGTCGAGGTGAGATATGGAACTAACCTTTGATGTGAAGCTCACATCATTCACAACGCTTTTCAGCCAGATGAATGTCGCTGAGTACAGGAATTTCGTGAAGCATTCTTTGCAGGTCGCCAAGATTACCCGTGAGATTACTAAGTTACTTTCATCCTTTGTGGATCCTGACTGTGCTTATCTTGCTGGGATGTTACACGATGTGGGTTTGGTACTAAGGGCGTCAACCGAAAACTACGAGTCATTCATAGACATGTTCAAGCGGGTACCAGACCTTGAGAAAATCGTCTTGAAATTCGACAAATCCGACAAACACCCAATCCTATCTTATATGATCGGGTCTTTGGTCAAACCTCTTTGCCCTCTCTGTGCCAAAGGCATAATCTATCATCACAAGTCTTACCAACAAATAGACGAAAGTGAAAAGAAAGTAGTATATCTTGCGAATTGCATCAAAGTCGCCGACACCATAAGCTTGATCGATCTGAGACACAGTGCAGAAGAATTGACAGTCGGGATACTAAACGAGATGATCAATGCAGTTCAAAAAGACAGCGGTATAGTCGAAGATGTCAGAGAAGCCGCATTGGAAATCCTGCGTGACTACAGGGTTTTATGTGAGATGTTAGACGACGAAGATAGATTCTCATCAGAAAGGACCCTAACTCTTGAGGAATTCGAACATCCTGCAAGAGTACTTGCTGCACTCTTGGATTTGCGAAGCCCTTACACAAGAAACCACACCTTCATAGTAACTAAGATCTCCCAAGCAATAACAGAAGAAATTGCAACTAAGGAAGATGCCAGGTACATGCAGATAGCTTCTCTTTTGCACGACATCGGGAAATTGAAAACTCCGTTGAGTATCTTGCACAAAATGGGGACTTTAGACTCCGATGAATTCATTATTATGAAAAGGCATGTCGTAGATACTTACAGGATGCTTGAAAATGCTAACCTGACCAGTATAGCAAGGATTTCCACAGCACACCACGAAAGATTAGATGGAAGCGGTTATCCAGTTGGTTTGAATTCCGATCGTACCAGTATCCATCAAAGAATCATACAAGTGTGCGATGTGTTCTCAGCACTCGTAGAGCGCAGACCATACAGAAATGCATTGAACACTTCAGAAGCACTTAGAATAATTGAAGGTGAAGTTTCGGCTGGTAAACTGGATTCAACAGTATTCGAGATACTCAAAGAACTGGTTAAAAACGGTATTTTCGATGAAGAAATAGTATTCCGAAATGTACTTGAGTCTCTGTTCGAAAAAAGTTTTGAAGAAATTCGTGAAGTTCTCGAACTAAACAATATCGGCGAGTAAAGGAGGGATCATCTGTGAAAGGCTTCATTGTCAACGCATGGTTTGAAACCTGGGGAAGACTGTTTGGAATAGAAACCATAAAGAAAATGAAGCAGAAGTACAACATAGATCCCGAGAAAATATTCAGTCCAATTGATGATGTGGCAGATCAGATTCCAATTGAAATTTCAAAAGAACTTGCTTCTATGAAAGGTTTGAGTCTTGATGATCTTTGGTATGAGACTGGCAAAGAGAATCTGAACACCTTTTTTGGCCATTATCCAGAATTCTTCAAGAAGAGTGGGTTTCTCTCATTCATGGCGGCAATGGATGCGGTGCACAGAGTATTGACAAAAAGAATAAAAGGTGCAACCCCTCCGAGGGTATTCTTCAAACTCCTCAGCGATAAAAAGGCTCTTGTCAAATACCAATCGCGTCGCAACTTCAAGAAATACTTTCTTGGTCTAATGGATTCAGCATCCAAGTTTTTCAACGAACCGATCAGTTACAAAATAATCTCTGAAGGTACCACAGATGGGCAAAATTACATGGAGATAGAAGTTCAGGCAACGAAAAGCTACGGTACTTTTCAAAAGTTGAAAGCCATCACTGGCTTGAGTGTAGGTTTTATCAGATCTTTGATGCCATTTTATTCTGTGCTCTTACCTGTGTACACCTTTGTTATAACTTTTTTGTGCTTCACCTTTATTCCTTCAAGTATTTTAATCAAATCACTGATCAGTGCACTTGGAGTTTTCGCTCTCTCTATTTCAGGGATGCTTGATTTCAAAAATGGTATGAAAGCTATGGACGGCGCAATTGAATCTATGGCGAAAAAAGATCTTGATAGTCCTGTTTCAATAGATGGAATGAAAGAATTTTCCAATCTTTCTTACAGCTTGTCAAATGCTGTGGACAAAATCAAAGAGGTCCTCTTGGGAATATCAGGAGATATCCAGGAGATAAACTCTTACTCGGACAGAGTGATCAATGCTGTGAACGCGATGAAAGAACAACTTGATACAATGGGTTCATTGTCCAATGAGATCGCAAATACTGCGGTTCAAATAAGTAACGATACCGAGAGAATATCGAATGCAGTTAGTTCAAATGTCGAGACCATAACGTCAGCGATTTCAGAGCAAACACAGATAGTCAATTCGTTGAACGAAGCCGTTTCTTTGATAGTCAACTCTGCGAACAACGTTGAGAAATCAGCCGATGGGATTGTGAAGATGAGTGAAAGATTTGCTCGGCTCGTCGAAGAAGGCAAAAAACTCCAAGATCAAGCCAGTCTCATCATGGAAGTCGCATCCACTGTTACCAGTATAGCAGAGCAGACTAATCTGTTAGCCCTTAATGCAGCGATCGAGGCAGCAAGAAGTGGCGAGGCAGGTAGGGGATTTGCGGTTGTTGCAGATGAGATAAGAAAACTTGCCGAAGAGAGCAGATCTTCCGCCGCCAAGATTTCTGAATTTCTGGGATCGATTACATCTGGAATTGACGCTCTTGGCAAAGCAATCCAGTCAGAATTCAATGAAATGAAGGAACAGTCCAAGAAGTTGCTCGATAGTTCTGAAAGAAACAAGGAGTCAAGTGGTGTTATATCAGCGATTTCCTCGAAACTCAGCTCTTTGATACAAACATTGAACAATGAGTCAGCTAAGTTGAGCAGCGTGACAAACAGCATACAGAATCTTCTTGCGATTTCAGAAGAAAGTTCTGCAACTGCTGAAGAGATAAGTTCATCCATTCAAAATTTCTTTTCCCAGTTGAAGGTTGTCTTCGACAGTGTCAACGAAACCGTTAGACTGTTAAAGGTTATTCAGGAAAACTTCGAGGGGATGAAACTCTAATTGGAGGGGGATACTTGAATGAATGTTCTGAAAGATATACCCTATTGTGATGAAAATATGGGTAGACGAAAGATCGTAGATCAGAAAGAAGTTTTGATAATGCAGATCGCACTGAAACCTGGGCAAGTTGTACCCGAGCACAATGCCAACTCGAATGTGCATCTGTTGATCTTAAAAGGCAGCGTGGTTTTAACTGTAGATGGTACAAGCAAAAGACTCCAAGAAGGTGATATACAACCCGTTCAATATCAAGCACTCATGTCAATCAAAAACGATGGGACTGAAAACTCAACTTTCTTGGTCATAAAGACACCGAATCCAAACCAGATACAAAACTGAGCCTCTTTGCCATTCATTCAAAAAACTCTCGATATAATGAAAAAAGCGGGCTGATGCCCGCTTTTTGTTTCATATCCGAAGATCTACAATGTTATTGGCATTACTGGGACATTGTCGGGTATTATTAAGCTCGCCTCGGTGAACTTGACAACCTCTTCTACTGTTGTCTGCGGTGCCACTTCTTTGAGCAGTAGACCTTTTTCAGTCACTTCGATGACTGCCATGTCTGTGACAATCAGATCAACTCGTCTGACTGAGGTGAGTGGTAGTGTACATTTTTTGATGACCTTTGGTGCATTTCCTTTTGCCACGTGCTGCATCGCGACTATAACCTTTTTTGCGCCCGTAACAAGGTCCATCGCTCCACCCATACCTGGAACCATCTTTCCTGGTATCATCCAGTTTGCGAGATGGCCTTCTTCATCTACCTGCAAAGCACCCAGAACCGTTGCGTCTACATGTCCTCCTCTAATAAGGCCAAAGGAGACTGATGAATCAAATGCACAAGCACCAGGCAAAAAGGTTATTGGCGAGCCACCGGCGTTTGTCAGATTGGGATGCTCATAACCTTTCATAGGGGCAGGTCCCATGCCGAGGATACCATTTTCGGACTGCAGAAAGATCTCCACTTTTGGAGGCAGGTAATTTGCCACCAAGGTGGGAATGCCTATGCCAAGGTTCACGATGTCTCCGTCTTTGAGTTCAAGCGCAACTCTTTTTGCAATAACAACTTTGGCAAGCTCTTGATCTTGTATCATTTGGCATTCCCCCTTACAATGTAATCCACAACGGCGTGCGGAGTGTGAATCTCATTTGGAGAAAGACCTCCAACTGGAAGGAGTTCTTCAACTTGCACTATAGTTACCTTACCAGCAAAAGCCATCAGTGGATTGAAGTTTCTCGCAGTGAAATTGAAGAACAAATTTCCATAATAATCAGCCTTTTGCGCTTTTATCAAAGCAAAATCCGCTTTAAGAGCTGGTTCAACAAGGTACTCTTTACCGTCAATGGTGATTTTCTGTTTGCCATTCTCCACAACGGTTCCCACACCTGTGGGGGTGAGAATCCCGCCAAGTCCAAATCCACCAGCGCGGACTTTCTCAGCGAGCGTTCCTTGTGGTACAAGTTCCACCTCAAGAGTACCCTCAATCATTTGTTTTTGTGTCTCTGGATTTGTGCCAATGTGTGAAACAATGACCTTCTTAACCAACTTATTCACTATGAGTTTCCCTATGCCCTTATCTGGAAAAGCTGTGTCGTTCGCTATGATGGTGAAATTCTTTTTTCCACTTCTCACAAGACCGTCCACAAGAAGTTCTGGCGTTCCATCACCGAGAAATCCACCGATCATCAGCGTGGCTCCATCTGGTATCATCTCTATGGCCTGTTCAACGGTTATGACTTTGTTTTTCATTCTTCTGGGACACCTCCTATTCTATATTCCTTATAATAAGCGCTGTGCCCATACCTCCACCGATACAAAGGCTCGCAAGACCAAGTTCGAGTTTTCTTTTCTTCATCTCATACAAGAGCGTGACGGTGATTCTATTTCCACTTGCACCAATTGGATGCCCAAGGGCGATTGCACCACCATTCACGTTAACCCTTTCTTCGAGCCAATCATCTGTCACGCCATGTTCCTTCTTGAGATCCTTCAAAACGGCTAAACTCTGCGCCGCAAAGGCTTCGTTGAGTTCTATCAGTTGAATATCCGTCAATTTGAGATTCGCAGCTTTCAGAGCCTTTGAAATAGCTCCAACCGGTCCGATTCCCATAATGCTTGGGTCCACACCGTGTTGAGCAAATGCAACAATCTCCGCCAACGGCTTCAATCCATATTTCTTCACCGCATCTTCGCTGGCAAGAACTGTTGCAGAAGCCCCGTCGTTTATTCCTGAAGCGTTTCCGGCTGTAACGGTACCATCTTTCTTGAAAGCTGGTCTGAGCTTTGCGAGTGCCTCGAGTGTTGTGTCAAATCTTGGGTGCTCGTCGGTGTCAAAGATTTTGTCGCCTTTCTTATCCTTTATCACAAATGGGACGATCTCGTCTTTGAACCTGCCTGTCTCAATAGCCTTTTTTGCTTTCATCTGACTCTTGTAGGCAAACTGATCCTGTTCTTCCCTGCTGATACCATATTTTTCTACTAAGTTCTCTGCTGTAACGCCCATGTGGTACATGTTGAAAACATCTGTTAAGCCATCGAAGACCATGTGATCGATTAGCTGTCCATCTCCAAGTCTGTAGCCAAATCTCGCTTTCGGCAGCAAATAAGGTGCTGTGTCCATGCTCTCCATACCACCAGCCAGAACCACTTCAGCTTGATTTGCCATGATATCAACCGCGCCAATCATGATGGCTTTCATACCCGAACCACAAAGCATGTTCACCGTGTAACCAGGTTTCTCAGCGGGAACTCCTGCGTGAATACTGACCTGCCTGCCAGGACCCATACCTTGTCCAGCCATGAGTATATTACCAATGATAGTTTCATCGATCCACTCAGGTTTCACATTCGCTTGCTCCATAGCTGCCTTCGCCGCAGCTACACCGAGTTGCACCGCTGGGACATCTTTCAAAGTTCCTTGAAAAGTTCCTATCGCAGTTCTCTTTGCACCAACGATATAAACCTTTCTCAACTCTTACACCTCCTCTAAAGATAATGAACTCACAGAACCAAAAAGAGCAGACTTGTCACGATACCACTCCACAAAAGTGCCATGACACAATATCCCATGATGTCTCTTATATCAAGTTTCGCAACTGATAACAGCGGCAGTGCCCAGAAGGGCTGGATCATGTTTGTCCATGCATCTCCCCAGGCAACGCCCATGATCACTTTCGGCACGGATGCGCCTATCTTCATGGCCGCTTCGACCATGATCGGACCCTGAACCGACCACTGCCCACCACCGGATGGAATGAACAGGTTGATCAAGCCGGCGCTCCAGTAGGTGAACAAAGGAAGCGTCCTGGCGGTGGAGAAGGATGCGAACCAGTTCGCGATCGTCGCTGCAAGACCAGAGTTGATCATCATGCCCATGATCCCAGCGTAGAATGGGAACTGCACCACGATTGCCCATACAGTTTTTCCAGCCTCGATCGCAGCATTTATGAAATTCTTTGGTGTACCGTGCAGTAAAATACCAAGCATGAGGAATATGAAGTTGACTATGTTCAAGTCAAGAGAACCTTTTTTGACAATGAAATAATAGAAGATGTATATCAAACCGATGATACCGATGATCACAGACAAAACAGGGCTGTACTCCATCTTTTCTGCCGGTGTCATCTCTGACCAATTTTTCTTGACTGGTTTCTTTGCTTCTCCAAAGACTTCCGGATTGACCTCCACGATCTCTTCATCTTTCTTTGGATGCATACCAGCCATGATGAATGGCAGTGTGAAAAGCAATACCAAGACAGGCACATAACCTATAGGAGAGAAAATTGTCTGCGAGACAGGTATGAGACCTATTTGTTTCTCAAGAAAATGCCCCTTAGTGTTGACCAAAAGTGGCGCAGAAGCTGAAAGTCCTGCGTGCCATACCAAGAAGCCAGAATAAGCGGATGCGACAAGCAAAGGATAGTGGAGCTTTTTACCTTTCATGTTCTTTGCGATTTCAATGGCAAGCAACGATGAGAATATCAAACCAAAACCCCAGTTCAAGTAACTTGTTACAATCATCACAACACAGGCGAGTGCAACTGCCTTAAAGGGCGTGTTCGCAGCTTTTGCGATTGTTTTCAATACAGCTGCCATTGGCTTTGTTGAAGCGAGTATGTGACCGGTCATCAAAACAAGACACATCTGCATTGCAAAAGACAGCAAGCTCCAGAAGCCATCTCCCATGTAGCGAATCATATCCATGGGACTCTTTTGCTGTACGATCATACCCAGCACAAACGTAATCAAGGTTAGCAAAAATGCAAAAATCAGAGCATCTGGTAGGTATTTCTTTGCAAACTTTGAAAAAGCTGATCCTAAAACCCTAAGCATTGCTTCACCCTCCTCCTTTGAGATATGGCTATTCGATTATACAACATTGAACGAGCAAAGGACAAGGTATTAACTTTTATCAGAGAGTTAGTGTAGAATAAGAAACTGAAGTGTGAAATGTGAATTTTTCCTCTATGTTATTTCTCTTGTTTGGCATACGAAGTAAGTGATTTTTGCTCCGTGAATACCTTCATTCGTTGAATGTACGTTATTTTCTTAAAATGCCTTTGTGTTGGCAAAAGTCATTCCATCATCCAAGACAACTTCATAGATGATCTTAAGAGTTCTCATCCTTACTGACATAAGGTCAATATCCTTATCATGTTTTAACCATTCCACCGCATGAAATGATATATCTAGAAAGTGGTAAGGTAAAATATTACCAAGGGTTCGGTAGAAGTTTCGCAAAGACACAAGTCACAAACTATTTGGTCAATAAATATCAAAGGAGGAGTGAATGTGAAAAAGCTGTTTGTGATTATTGCAGTGTCATTGCTCCTGTTATTTGCCTGCGCAGAACCACAGGCACAAAAGCCGACGATCGAAAAACTTGCGAGCGATCTTGCCGGTGCTTTGGAAAATCTTATTACAAACTCAACAGCGATTGACAAATACGTAAAGACTCTTGCCTCAGGTACCGATGTCAATGCGAAAAAGGCAGATTTCATTTCTGATCTGCGTAACACGATAAGCACGCTCGGCAAGAAAGTCCAATATCTCGGCATTTACGAGACCAAAGCCGCAACGGTCATCTATTCTTTTGACCTTGGCATGAAACCAGATGATGTGGACAAGGTCTATCTTCTTTATCTTCTGCTGACAAACCCTGAAAATCAGCAAAAAAGCAATTACACTGTCCCGTTCTTAACGTTGAAGAACGATCCTGATAACATCTACATCGCGGTCGTTTTCAAGAGAGATGATATGGTTCTCACCTATCCAAAACCCATTGTTTCCCAATGAGAGTAAGACTGTGCTTTGAGCCCTCACAATTGGGACTTGAGTTTTTTGAGTGTTCTACTCCTAAGTGTTATCCCAAAGAGCGAGAGCAAAATAGCTGTCATGCCTATTATTTGTTGGAATTCAACGATTTCTTTTCTGAAAATCACACCAGCGATAACAGAGATGATAGTCGTCAAATTGGAGAAGGTAGTTGTCAAGATCGGCGAGGCGTTTTTCGCCATGTAGTTTACCAAAAAGAAGGCACCAGCTGAAGAAAATATCCCAAGGTACAGTGAACTTGTGATGGTCTGAACGTTGAGAACGATCTTCATTTGACCTGTGAACACATTGACCATAGTGAAAAACAAGAAACCGCTCATCATCATGAAGAATGTGATTTCTTGAGGGGTGAATTCTTTGGAAAGCTTCCTTGACATGATGTTGTATATAGCACCAGAAAGTACCGCAAGAATCATCAAGAGCTTTCCAAAAAAACTCCCCCATGATAAATTGAATCCTACGACCAAGACTACTCCCACAAAACCACAGGTAACAAGAAGATAATGCACGAAATCCGCCTTTTCTTTCAAAAAGAACACCGCCAGTACATTCACAACGATAGGTATCAAGGCAATTATCATGCCTGCCTCGGAAGAATTTATCCTTTCAAGACCAAAGGTTTCAAAGATAAAATATGCCACTGGTTGCAACAAAACCAACTTCCAAAGCTTCCAGTAAGGTTTCCTCTCGATCTTAACTAATCCAGTCGCAATTAGCAAAAGAAAAAAGGTGAAAGCCACGCTGAATCGATAAGACAAGAAGACCAAAGGTGACACAAAGTCCAAGGCATTTTTGGTGAAAAGAAAGGAAAAACCAAAGATCATTGAAACAGCTATTCCAGAAAAAATGACCTTATAGCTCATTTTGTTCTCCTTTCTGCTGGATCAATCGCTTAAACTGCCAAGAAAGTTCCTTCTCTACCAGTTCAGGGTCTATCTGCTCAAATACCTTTAAAGCATATAACGCAGCACCAGCGGCATGAGTTATCACATGTGCTGTCGCCACAGCACGGGAACAAGATCGTGCAGCGTAAGATGCCTTAAGATCATTGACCTGTCTTGCAGCAGTGTGAGCATCAAGAGCAGATCTTCTTATCTGTTTGAAAGAGACTGTACCTTCAAGCCATTCTTTTGTTGTTTGCATGGCCGTTCTCGGTCTTAAGTCAAATGGACAGGAGATCTCAAAATAGCACAACACCTTTTGAGCACAATCAAGCGCCCAAAATATCGCGACCTTTTTGTCCATAGCTCTTAAATGTTTTTTGAACCTCTCTGCGATAAGACGAATATCCTTCATGTTTTCACCAAAGTTCTCATTGATACTATATTCTACTAAACACATACCTCTTTGCACAAGGATCTTCTAAAGATCTGTCAAGCGTGTGAATACCCTGACTTTGTTCTGAACAAAATCACTCTTGACATTCATACTGTAATATTGTAGTATTACAGTAGACGGAGGTAATGCCATGTGGTTTGCAATAGATTTCAGTTCGCATGTACCTGTCTATCAACAAATAAAGGAAAGGATAAAAAGCTTAATCAAATCAGGAAAGCTGCAAAGAGGCCAGTTTGTTCCGTCAATACGGAGCCTGGCTGAGGATATCCAAGTAAACATAAACACCGTCGCCAGGGCATACAGGGAACTTGTAAATGAAGGTGTTCTTGAACCGGTCAGAGGTGAGGGTTACATCGTTGGCAGATTGAATGAAGAAGATTTCATGAATCAGATGATCGATCAATTCGAACGCAGCATCTTGCAGTGTAAAAGAGTTGGAATAGATCTCGAAGTACTAAAAGAGAAGCTGGAAGAGGTCTATCGGAGGGATGAAAATGATACTGAAAGTTGAAAATCTCAACAAATCTTACAACGGCAGAAAGGCAGTCGACGATGTGAGTTTTGAAATTGACAGTGGCTGTGTTTTTGCGCTTCTTGGTCCGAATGGTGCTGGAAAAACAACAACGATCAAATGCATACTCGGCTTGAGAAAACCAGATTCAGGGCGAATAACTCTCAACGGTTCTTTTGCTTACCTACCTGAGACGAAAGAACTCTACAGGCATTTAAGTGTAGAAAAAATGCTCCGGGTGACTTCTATGATTGCCAAGAACTTTGACAGAAAAAGAGCAATTGAGCTCCTTGAAAGTTTTCAAATTCCTTTGAAGGAAAAAATCGCAAATCTATCTCACGGGATGCTCACACAAACCTATATGGCTCTTGTGCTTTCACAGAGAGCAGAGATCTATTTCATGGATGAGCCCACCTGGGGACTGGACCCGATAATGAGAACGAGGATACTCGAACTCATCAGAGAACTCTCTTACGATGGCAGGACAGTTTTCTACACAAGCCACATACTTGCGGAAGTTGAAAAGATAGCCGACATAGTCGCGATAATGGTCAAAGGGAAGATTGTTGAGAAAGATTATTTGGATGATCTCAAAGAAAAGTATGTACTGTGCATAGTGCCAAAAGGAGAGCTTGTGAATGGTTTTCACTACAAGAGTACAGATAAAGAAGATATCTATTTGGTGAAAAAGGAGCTGGCGAAAGGATCGGTTGAACCTGCAACCTTCGACATAATCTTTGAGGCAATAGTCAAGGGGGTGAAATGATGTTCAAAAAAGAGTTCTACGATATGAGGCTTAGGGCATTTGTCATTCTCGCAATAGGTGTAGGGTTGTTCTTCGTTTTAGCCCCTTTTCAAGATGTGACGATCGAAATGCTCAAGCAGTACTCACAGATACAGAACATGCCAAAGTTTCTTGAGAAATTACTGCCAAAGAGTTTCATAGAGAATTTGAGCGACTGGAGTTTTTATATCTTCAGCCAATGGTTCGGCAAGAACCTGGGACAGATGGTACCAATCCTTGCGATCATCATGGCTTTTCCACTGTTTGCGAGGGAAAACGAGAACGGAACGATAGAGTTTCTTTTGGCAAGACAAAGCAGAAAAAAGGTATTTCTCGCCAAATCGATCCTTGGTCTTTTGACAGTACTCGGGCAAATGTTGGTCTTCTCATTGTTGCCAGCCGTATATTCTTTTTTTGCAAATGAGAATCTGAAGTATTCTTATCTGCTTGCGTTTCTTGTCCATACCGTTGTTGGTGCAATCTTCTGGTTCATGGTTGCATTGATACTTTCTGTCATGTCGGCCGATCAGGTGAAACCTATTTTGATATCCTTCGGCCTTTTGGCGGCTACAACAGCCGTAGGAATGATCAAGTCTTTTAAATTTCTCAACACATACACCTATGTGCTTGGCAGCAAAATCTTTCAGACGGGAAGAATAGATTTGAATATGACAATTGCACTGTTCATTTCATCAATAATCTTATTTGGCTTGAGCTATATCGTGTTTCTGAAAAAAGAATTCTGAGAGGAGATGAAGGACATGAAAAGGTTCCTATTTGTTCTGCTGATCACCGGTTTAGGATCATCAATGGTTATTGCCTCAGGTGCTGAAGACCAAGCTTTGAAGTTCATCCAGTCTCTGCTGACAGGGAAATTCACAGAAGCACAACTAATGACATCCCAGGAACTCAAAAATGCTTTGGATCAGTCCAATCTCACGCTTGAATCTTTCTGGAATACTCTGACTCAACAGACTGGAAATCTGAAGCAGATCAAGAGAATCAAATCATCGACAGAACAGGGATATCAAGTGGTCTATGTCGGATGTGAGTTTGAAAAAACGACACTCGATGCAAGAATTGTTTTTGACAAAGATATGAAAATCGCTGGTCTGCAATTTGTACCATACTCAGAGGCAAGAACCTTCAAAATACCACTTTATGCAAAAACAGAGAACTTCCAAGAAGTCGAGTGCACCATCGAAAATGGACAATGGAAATTACCTGCCATCTTGACGTTTCCCAAGGGCGATGGACCATTTGCTGCAGTTATCCTGGTACACGGTTCTGGTCCAAACGATAGAGATGAGACAGTCGGTTCAAACAAGCCCTTCAGAGATCTCGCGTGGGGGCTTGCCACCGAGGGCATAGCCGTGCTCAGATACGACAAGCGTACCAAAGTCTACCCACAGGAGTGCTCGGCAATGATGAGTACTTTCACCGTGAACGATGAAACAATAGACGATGCCCTCGCTGCGATAGAACTTCTGAAAAGTTTTGAGAAGATTGACAAACAAAGAATATTCCTTCTTGGGCACAGCCTTGGAGCCACTCTTGCACCAAGAATTGCTACTCGATCAAATGAACTTGCAGGAATTATCTTACTTGCACCTGCTGCCAGAGGCTTGTACATCTTGAACGCGGTTGATCAAATCGAATACATATTTTCGCTGGATGGAAAACTTGATGATCAAGAGAGAAATCAAGTTGAACAAATGAAGCAGCAAATAGATCGAATACAGAACCATCAACTGCAAGAAACAGAGGTGGTGCTTGGTGCGTCAAAGGCTTACTGGGAGGACCTTTTGAACTACGATCCGATCCAGACGGCAAAGTCCTTGAACTTACCCATTCTCATAATGCAGGGAGCTCGAGACTATCAGGTCACTGCTCAGAAAGATTTTCAAATGTGGCAAAATGCTCTGAAAGAAAGGAAAAATGTTACTTTCAAACTCTACCCAGATTTGAACCACCTTTTCATATCAGGCTCAGGTCCGTCGACTCCTTACGAATACGAACAAGCTGGAAATGTTGATCAGGGAGTAATAAGGGACATCGTAATGTGGGTTGGTTGTATGATAAGATGATGCATATTCAAATGGAAAGGGGAGATTTGATGATCACTGTGACAACCGAGAAGATCGAAGGTTACGAGATCACCGAGACATTGGGCCTTGTGATGGGCAACACTGTTCACTCAAAACACCTGGGTAAAGACATTGCGGCTGCCTTCAAAACCCTCGCAGGCGGCGAAATAAAGTCATACACTGAACTTCTGACTGAAGCAAGAAACATAGCAATGCAAAGAATGATTGCGGAAGCCGAGAAACTCGGAGCCGATGCCATTGTCGGCGTTAGATTTGGCAGCTCTTCGATCATGCAGTCTGCGGCTGAAGTTCTTGCCTATGGCACGGCAGTGAAACTCAAGAAGATCTAAACAGTTTCTTGCCGTCCCAAATAACTTCTTTTGGTTTTGGTATCAAGTTGTAGTCAGATGCCATGGCATAGCCGTATGCTCCAACGTCACATATTGCAACAAACTCACCTTCTTTCGGTTCTGCCATGGTGTATGATTTTCTGAACGTATCAGCGCTTTCGCAGATAGGTCCCACAACATCGGCTTTAATCTTTTTTCGCCCTTTTGTCTCGTAAAGCGGTATTATCTTGTGTTTTGCCCCATATAGGGCGGGTCTTATCAAATGAGTCATACCTGTATCAAGCATCACGAAAATCTTGCTGGCTGTTTTTTTCACATATTCGACCTTCGAAACCAAATACGCCGACGGTGCAACAATCCAACGTCCAAGTTCTAATACAATCGCTGAACCAAATTCCTTCAAAATAGGAAAGATCTTTTGCCTGTACTCTTCAAGATCCAGTGACTTACCATTTCCATAGTCTATACCCCATCCGCCACCAAGGTTGAAAACCTGCACTCTTAGACCAACAGACCTTGCAAAATACTTGATGGAAACAACTGCTTCGAGATATGGTTCCACTTCTGTTATCTGTGAACCAATGTGACAGTGAAGGCCTATCAACTCAAGCATCTTGTTAGACCTTATTCGCTCGATCATCGCAGAGGCTGTATCAAAATCCACACCGAACTTGTTTTCCCTCAACCCAGTCGCGATATGCCGATGAGTCTTTGCATCGACATCGGGGTTGACTCTGATCGATACTCTGGCTGGCCTCGAGAGGACCGTTTCAAGTCTGAGAAGTTCTTCATAACTGTCCAGATTTATAGAAAAAACACCATCCTGGACATACTTGTCTAACTCTTCCTTTTTCTTGCAGTTCCCATTGACTATTATTCTATCTGGTGTAAAACCTACAGAACGAACTTGATTGTATTCACCAAAGGAGACGACGTCTACCATCGCACCTGATTTTTCAAGAGCACTCAAAATGTCTTTGTTGAAATTCGCCTTCACGGCAAAAGCAAGATGAAAGTCGAAGTCTTTGAACAGTTCAGTCACCACTGAGATTCTCTGCAGAACAAAAGGTAGGTCGTACACGTAAAGCGGTGTACCGAAAGACATTGCAGCGTCAACAAGTGTATGCGAGTCCATCAAACCACCCCTCAACTCAAGTAGTTGTGGTAAACACAGTTGATCTTATCATGGCCTTGAGTTGAGAAGCCATCACTTTTTGTTGCGATTTATCGATCTTTGTGCAAATTCTTCCATCTTCCATCACGATCACACTGCTGCCGAATTGTTCTGCAATTGTCATGTCATGGGTGATCATCACGATGGTGGTGCCGAGCTCTTTGTTTATTCTTTGGGTCAATTCCATGATCTTCTCTGTGCTCTTTGGGTCAAGCGCCGCCGTATGTTCGTCGAGCAGTAGCAATTTCGGGTTTGAAGAGACTGCCATCACTATTGCCAGGGCTTGCTTTTGGCCACCAGATAACTTCGCCGCTTTTCTTTTTAAGGTCTCTTCAAGACCCATTTCTGTCGACTTCAACAGCTCAACACTTTTTGGATCGATTTTTCCAAAACCAAGCCCTCTGATGCCCTTTCTGCGTGCGAGAATTAGATTCTCCTCCACTGTGAGATTTGGAAAAACTCCTTGGTTTGGGTCCTGACAGACTATGCTCGCATTTTTGAAAATCTTTTCAGAAATCACAGGTATTCCAAAGATTTTGCAACTGCCTTCGGCCGGTTTCACATCGCCCACCAACAATTTCAAAAGTGTCGACTTTCCAGCACCATTTGATCCAACAATCACCACGAATTCACCTTCATCAACCCTCAGAGAGACATTTCTCAGAGCTACCTTTTCGTCCAGTGTCCCCTTGTTGTAAATGACCGTCACATTTTCAATTTGAATCATACGGTCACCTCACTCTTCTTGAATCTTCTTGCTGCAATGACAGCTACGACAAAAAGTGCAGTGAGTAATTTCATGTCACTTGGCTTGAAGCCGATGCGGTACCCATACTTCATCGCAAAGGTCAAAAGAAATTGATAAAGCAAAGCTCCAACAATTGGGAAGATGGCACCGTATATTGGCTGACGAGAACCAAAGACAATCTCTCCAAGTATCACGGCTGCAAGACAGACAACAACAGTTCCTATGCCCATGTTGACATCAGCGAAACCACTGTACATTGAGAATAATGCGCCAGAAAATCCCGCAAAAACATTGCCCATGATCAATCCAACATAGGCAAACAGATCAGGATTGACACCCAAAACCTTAACGGCAAACCGGTTTCTGCCATAGCCTCGTAGCATCGTGCCAAATTCGGTTTTGAGAAACAGCGAGAGAATCACAATCGATGCCAAAACAATCGCAGAGATTATCAAAAGATCATGTCCGTCACCCAAATTAGTGAACGGGATCTTCACCGCCTTCAAACCACTGGCCTCGAAACTCGCCGGTACATCACCAAGCAGATCATCTAAGGGTGTTTTCCCAACTATCTGTTCATAGTTCATGATCTTTCCCGTATCGAATTTGGGTACCGGTAGATTAGGTGCATTCATGACTCTGATACTCAACGAGTAAAGACCAGTCATCACCATTATGGAGGCAAGCAAAGAATTGATCTTAAACCTTGTCGTTATGAATGCAACAACTGCGCCGGCTGCACCAGCAGCAAGCACAGCTATAACGGTTGAAAAGACCCACCCATGACCGGAATGAAGGAGGACGACCGCGACGGCTCCTCCAAGAACATAGGAGCCATCGGGCGTCAGATCGGGAAGATCAATGAGGCGGAATGATATATAAACACCCATGGCGGCCAAAGACAACAAAAGCCCTTGTTCAATTATTGGGATCATCTTGACACCTCTTTACCATCTTTGACAATTATGTTGGCTCTCTCAAGAAGATCTGATGGTACAGTTATGCCAAGTTGGTTAGCGATATCGAGGTTTATGTACAGAGTCAGTGAATCTGGACCAACCACATGAGATTCAAGATCACTCGTTTTGGCACCTTTCAGCAGAGCGACAAGCAACTGTCCTGTCTCGACTCCAACCTGGAAATAGTTAAAACCAAAGCCTATGACACCTCCACCACGTGCGATGTCTATGTCCGCTGCCACAATCGGTTTCTTCAATCTTAGAGCCGCGCTTCCTATAGACTCGATCGAGGATGCTGCGGTATTGTCAGTGCCGATATACAAAACATCCACATCTGGTCCTATGCTGTTCAAAGCAGTAATCATCTCACTTGGAGAAGTACCAGGAATGTCAACGATTGTCATTTCGAGAGATGGCGCCGCTGATTTAGCAATATTGGTCAATGTGACGGAGTTTGCCTCGCCTGGGTTGTAGATCACACCGATTTTCTTGGCATTTGGGAAAACCTTCCTTATGAGTTTCAGTTGTGTCGCAACTGGTACCATATCTGAAACTCCAACGACATTTGATGTGTTCTTGCCAAGTTGCTTGATCAACCCAGCTCCGACGGGATCCGTTACCGCTGAGAAGATGACGGGTCTGTCTGTGATCGCTTGAACACATGCCTGGGCTGATGGTGTCGCAATGGCTACAACAAAATCCACCTTTTCACTGGCAAACTTCTTGGCAATCGCCACAGCATTTTGCATACTCCCTTGCGCATTCTGCCTGTCAATGACCACATCCTGACCAACTTTGAAGCCGGCGTCTTCGATTGCCTTAACAATTCCGTCAAAGACCGCGTTCAAAGCTGGATGGTCCACAATTTGGGTAATACCAACCCTTACAGCAGAAAAACTCACAACACAAATCGCTAAGACTACGGCGGTTATGAACCTTTTCATACCAACACCCCCAAAAGTTAGTTTTAAAAAAAGAGGGCATCCTTTTTGGATGCCCTCTTCCTTTACCTTTTTTCTTAGATTCCCCTATTTATGTACCAAGTGGTATTAGGGGAACCTTGGAAGAGGGCATTCCCCTAAACCACCAATAAGCGTATGAAAATTGAGCCACCTTTTGATTTGAAGCCATTCTATACTTCACAGAAAATCCCCCAGTAAATTTTATTGCCTACATTATACCAGAATGTACATTTCATTGTCAAGGGGGTAATACCGATTGAATTCCAGCTCCCATAGTTTTATCACCAAGATACTCTGGATATAGATTCTTTATGAAAATCCTGTTCAACGTATTCATATTCTAAGAAACTCTTGAATTTAGAAAGTTGGTATGGTAAAATTCACAATGAAAGGGTGCGTAGCTCAGTGGAAGAGCGCTTCCTTGACGAGGAAGAGGCCGTAGGTTCAATCCCTGCCGCACCCACCACAGAAAGGGGTCCTCGAGGGACCCCTTATTTTGTCGGGAGGTCTAAACTATGGACAGACTTGATTTTTCCGTAAAGTTGGCACGAAAGGTTGGATTGTATCTGATGCAATACTGGGGTCACGCATTGAATGTAACCGAGAAGAGTTCGTTTCAGGATCTTGTCAGCGACTGTGATAAGCAAGCACAGCAGATGATCGTTCGCGAAATAAGAGAGCATTTCCCCGGTGAAGCGATTTTGGCAGAAGAAGGGCTTTTTGAAAAAGGAGACAAGATATGGATTATAGATCCCATAGATGGGACGATGAACTATGTCCATGGTCTACCTTCCTTTGCCGTGGGGATCGCTTATGCCGAGAAAAACCAAGTCATCATGGGGGTTGCACATGATCCTGTCATGTTTGAAACATACTACGCGGTAAAAGGTCAAGGGGCATATGTGAATGGGGAG
The DNA here is from genome assembly GCA_029551145.1 of Thermotogota bacterium. Lineage (GTDB taxonomy): Bacteria > Thermotogota > Thermotogae > Thermotogales > DSM-5069 > Pseudothermotoga_B. Next base: position 120,507 of record JAKPGA010000017.1, read on the forward strand.
AAAATACATGTGTCAACAAATGCCCTTTTGAAGGACAGCATAGGGAATGTCGGCTTCTATGTGGGCTTCACAGGTCCATTCATAACCGCTGTTGAAAAGAAAGTGAGAAGAATGAGAATGACGGGTAGCGCTATATTAGCTGGGACGTACGTAGCATGTGGAAGATTTGACTTCTTTGTGGCAAGAAGGGCCAATTCTTGGGACGTAGCTCCGCTTTTTGTGATAGTCCCAGAATCTGGAGGAACAATAACCGATCTGTATGGAAGAAAAGCAACTCTTGAAAGTGGAAACTATCTTTTCAGCAACGGTCTACTCCATGACCAGCTGGTGGATATTTTGAGCAAAATCAAGGAAAATCAGTGAGTATGAGGTACGACTTTGGTTGCGTTGCAAGACACGAGATGTCCAAATTGGCTTCAATAACTGCGAAGGAACTGAAACCATCGCAGATAGTACTGCTTTACGGGCAACTCGGCTCTGGAAAAACCACCTTTGTAAGTGAGATGGCTGAGGATTTGGGGATAGAGAAAGGACGAGTCAGAAGCCCGAGTTTTTCGTTGATCAACATCTACAAAGGTCATTCTCTGGTCTACCACGTTGATCTCTACCGCTTGGAAGATTTTGACACGGAGATCATCATGGAACTTGAGGAGATCATCGAGAGAAAAGATGGAATATTGGTTGTCGAATGGGCTGACAGGTTCGAAGGTTTCTGGTCTAAAGACTGCCTGAAGATCTTTTTTGATTTCTGCGAAAATGGTAGAATCGTGCAAATGGAATCAAAAGATGACCTGGTTGAAAGAATAGTCTCGAGGTGGTTGAATGGAAAAAAGATTTGAAAAACTGGAGAAATTGGCGAAGGAATCTCTTCAAACCCCTGAGCTTCCAAAGACTCTACCTTTGATTCACTTGAGAAATGGCATGATCATCTTTCCTCAGACGGTAATGCCAGTTCATGTTGCCAGAGAAAAAACGCTGTTGGCACTCGAACAATCGATAGATTCATACCAGCAACTGGTTTTTGTGACAAACCAGAAAGATCCAGCTATTGAGGAGCCAACCTTTGAACAACTGTATCAAGTTGGTACTGTTTCGAAGGTTCTACAAGTGGCTCAACTTCCAGATGGAACTTTCAGGGTTTTGCTGGAGGGACTTGAAAGGGCAAGAGTCTATGAAATAGTTCAGCAAGAACCTTTGATCGCAAGGCTCGAGATTTTGAAAGTGAACTACAGAAAGACTAAGAAAATCGAGGCATTGATACGCAGCGTGAGGGAGAGTTTTTCCAAATACGCACTCTACACGCAGAGATACCCTCAAGAAACCTTGATCGCTGTTTCTGAAACTGTTGAACCAAGTAGATTCGCAGATTTCATAGCCTCGCTGCTGCCCATCTCTTTGGAACAGCGGCAAATGCTGCTCGAGGAACTTCATCCAGGTAGAAGACTTGAAATACTGCTTCAAATCCTACTGCACGAAAACGAGATTCTTGAAATAGAAAGACAACTCGATTCAAAGGTGAAAAAGAGGATCGAGGAAACTCAGAAGGAGTTTTTCCTCAGAGAGAAACTCAAAGCAATCACTGAAGAACTCGGTGAAAAGGACTCTGAAACAGCGCAACTACGTGAAATTCTTGAGAATTCACAATTACCAGAGTATGCCAAGAAAAAGGCCTCATCGGAGATAGAAAGACTGGAGAAAATGTCACCATACTCTGCCGAGGCGACGGTTATCAGAACATACGTAGACTGGCTGTTAAACTTGCCTTGGAGCAGTTCGACACAAGACCGAGAAGATATGAAGCAAGCCAAGAAAATTCTTGAAGAGAGTCACTATGGACTTGATGAAGCAAAGGAAAGGATTCTCGAGTTTCTTGCAGTCAGAAAGAGAAGCAAGTCCGTGAGGGCTCCAATACTGTGTTTTGTTGGACCACCCGGCGTTGGAAAAACTTCTCTTGCGAAAGCTGTTGCACAATCATTGGACAGGAAATTCGCTCACATGTCGCTTGGTGGATTGAGAGATGAGGCAGAAATCAAGGGTCACAGAAGAACCTATATCGGTGCTATGCCAGGTAGAATTCTCCAACTGATTAGGACAGCACAGAGCAAAAATCCCGTGCTTTTGTTGGATGAGATCGACAAACTCGCGGTGAGTTTTCAAGGAGACCCAGCGGCAGCCTTGCTCGAAGTTCTTGATCCGGAACAGAACAAAGAATTCGTCGACCATTATCTTGAGATACCTTTTGATCTGTCGAATGTTTTGTTCATAACGACTGCAAATGTTACACACACAATTCCACCGGCTCTGCTCGATAGGATGGAAGTCATTTGGTTGGAAGGATACACAGATCAGGAGAAGCTGGCGATAGCCAGGTATTACATCATACCAAAACTGATGACCGAATTCGCACTCGATGAAAAACAGTTCAAAATCTCTCGGGGTTCGGTGAGAAAGGTCATTCATTCTTACACAAGAGAAGCGGGAGTAAGACAATTAACCAGATCTCTTCAAAGGCTCATGAGGAAGGCTGTACTCAAGATAGAAGAAGGCGAAAAAACTGTATCCATACACAGTAAAGATGTGGAGCAGTATCTTGGACAAGAACTCGTTCAAAGCGACATGACACTGTCAAAGCCAGAGATTGGAGCAGTGCATGGTCTTGCCTGGACTGAGTATGGTGGAACTGTAATGATCGTTGAAACGCTGATGATGCCTGGTAAAGGAGAGTTGATTCTCACTGGGAGATTAGGAGAAGTCATGAGAGAATCAGCGAGAATTGCATTGAGCGTTGCAAGATCATTTTGTGGACAGGAGTGCAAAGATCTATTCCAGCAAAGCGATCTTCACGTGAACCTCCCTGAGGGTGCTGTCCCTAAGGACGGTCCTTCTGCTGGTGTAACTATGACTGTGGCGATGATATCATCTGCCCTAAGGAAAAAAGTGAGAAACGACACCGCGATAACGGGTGAGATAACTTTGAGAGGTAAAGTTCTTGCGGTCGGTGGCATCAAAGAAAAGATCCTCGCCGCATACAGATATGGAATAAACAGAGTGTTACTGCCAAAGAGTAACGAGAAAGATCTTTCAAAGATACCGCCTCAGATAAAAGAGAAGATGGAATTTGTGTTCATCGATCACATCGATGAGGTGGTAAGAAACATATGTTTGTGAAGACAGTTGAATTTGTTGTCAGCGCTTACCGGGAAGATGATTTTCCTCAGGCTTTGCACGGTGAAGTGTGTTTTGTGGGCAGATCCAATGTAGGAAAGTCCACGTTGCTGAACGTATTATTCAACAGAAGACTGGCGAAGGTCAGTAAGCGGCCAGGCAAGACACGATCGATCAACTTTTATAAGGTGAACAACAGGTATTATTTTGTAGATTTACCCGGTTATGGATATGCTGAAGTATCTAAATCAGAGAGAGTACATTGGAAAAATCTGATTGAAACATATTTTGAAAATAGAAATGATCAGATTAAACTGAGTGTTCTTTTGATTGATTGTAGACTATCCCCACAAGAAAATGATAAAATGTTTGTTGAGTGGAGCCAGTATTACCGGGTACCTGTTCTTGTTGTCTTGAGCAAAGTGGACAAGTTGGGTCATCAGGAAATCTCCAGAAAGATAGAGGTGGTCAGGCAGGAGCTTGGGACAGATGTGATCGCCTATTCAGCAATCACAAAGAGAGGTGTGAGTGATATAATAGAGAAAATTAACAGATGTTTAGTATAATTCTGCCGGGGTGCGATCTCAAAGGAGCGAAGCGGGGGAGCGGAGATTAAAAGCGGAGTCTCAATCTGAGACGTAGGGGGGATTGTTGTGAAAAAACTGTGGAAAATACTGATTCTCACTGGAAGCTTCCTCGCACTTTTGATTTCTGCAGTTGGAAATATTGAATGGTGGTGATTTAGTCAGTCTGGCGCCCCGGCATTAGAGCGGAGT
>JAKPGA010000037.1 GCA_029551145.1 Thermotogota bacterium
ATGCCCTTTGGTTGTTCCTGAACAACATACTCGATTGACAATTCAAGTTCACTTCCGTCTTTCAAAACTTCCTTGAACAGATCTTTGTTCTCCGGGCTCACAACTATTGCTATCTCTGTAACACCGGCGTCTTTCATGAAATTCAGTGTATACTCGATAACGGGTTTATTCGCCACCGGTATCAGATGCTTCGCTGTTGTGTAGGTCAAAGGTCTGAGCCTGGTACCTTTTCCAGCGCACAGCACAAGCCCCTTCATGGTATCACCTCCTCATTGATTTATGAGAACAGCAGAAGAAAGATCGAAACCGACAAATGGTTTATCGCCGACGAAACCAAATCTCATACCTGTTGTGAGATCTTCAAACCACGGTAGAAAACTGGTGAAGTTGTAAGCAATTCTGGTCATGAACGAATACTGAGATTTGACATCTCCAACCAGCCAGTGAGTACCTGATGGAATGCTCCCACCGTGCCGTGGTTTGTCAGGTGTTCTCGTACCATAGATCAGTCCTTCGTAAATCGTTTTGATCGACCAACTGTCCTTTGAATACTGTAGACTGATCGCACAGGCTATATTGTTCTCACCGTGTCTGTAACCGATCATGTTTTGTTCAATGGAAAGATTTGAATCTTCAAAATACACATATTCATAGGGCCTGTTTGTCGCAGTCCTCTGGAAAGTGAAGGCGGTCGCACCAGCCATTTCGAATGTGAGTGTGTACGGTCCGCTTTGTCCACAAAAACCAAACAAGAAAGCTATTTTGTCTGGGTTTTGAGAGCCCTCAGGATTCAGAAATCTGTTCATGTTTATGTCGTCAATGAGAAACTCAGAGTACACCGAATAGCTTTTTGCTGAATATTTCACCCAGCCACCGACCATTGAGTTGTCATCCAGCAAAGATGTTGGGTATCCCCAAGGTGCATTCAGATGCCAGAATTCCTGTATTCCAGGTGCGGGTATCGGTATGAAGAAATAATACGGATCGAAGAATCTGTTCAAATACAAAACACTTTCTTCGTAGGCTATCTCAAGACCATCGAAGGGTGAGTAGACAAGTGATCTGTAGTTGAAACCCTTCGCAGATTTTGAACCGTTTTCCACAAGTCTGAGTCCTGCCCAGAGTATATCAACCCTAAACCTGCCGAGGGTTTGGTAACGAAGGGTTTGGGAACGAAAGGACGGATATGAAAAACCGTTTTCGCTAACGAATAATTTGTATATCTTTCCGGGACCAACTGAATGATGTTTGACACCAACTTGAATTGAAAAGTAATCGTTTTCCCATTCAAGAAAACCTTCGTCCCAGTACCAATAGTTGTACCAAAGAGTATCTGCATAGGGTGGAATCACCTGATTGTCTCTTTTAAAACCGCCACTTGCCGTAAAAGAAGCTCCCATGAAAGGAACTATTACAGAGAATTTGACCAGATCTGTTGGCTGCTTAAAGTCATATTCAAGCCAGCCATCGAATTTGAAAGTGAAACCAAGATAAGCTACGCTCAGCAATGTGAAGATAAAGACCAGATACTTCATGTAATCCACCCCCACATCAGCAAATAGATAATTACTGAGGACTCTATCAAGCTTCTACCCTTAGGTGCTTTACGAACATATCAACTTCGTTTGTGATGACACCATCTATTCTGTCTTTGATTCTTTCGTATTTTTGTAGATCATTGAGTGTCCATATGAAGATCTTTGCACCACACTTTTTTACCAGATCACATATGATGCTGAAATAATCAGGATAATCGGCTAATTGATGAGGTAAGTGCATTGAATAAGGATTGTGTTTCAACAGATTCTTGACGAGTTCGATTGGATTGTCTCTCAACTCTTCACCAATCAGAAAGCCGAATTTCATTTTTGGATACTCTTTGATCAATCGCGCTATCAAATCATGATGAAAGGAAGATACGATTGTACTCTCGACAAGACCGTGTTTTTCGATCAAATCTATTGCATCTTCAGCCACTTCATGCTCTTTGAACTCAGC
>JAKPGA010000044.1 GCA_029551145.1 Thermotogota bacterium
TTGTCATAATGGGACCATCGGGTGCCGGTAAATCTACACTGCTCAGAACGATAAACTATTTGGTGCCACCAGATAGCGGTGCAATCTTTTTCAAGGGTCAGAAAGTGATCGATGATCAACCGGTTTTGAGGCAGATCAGATCACAGATTGGTTTCGTCTTTCAACATTTCAATCTTTTCAGTCACTTGACTGCTTTGGAGAATATCACACTTGGTCTAACAAGGGTCAAGAAGATGTCAAAGGAGCAGGCTTACCGAACGGCGATGGAATGCCTTGAAATTGTTGGACTGAGCGAAAAGGCTCAGAGCTACCCGTCACAACTTTCAGGTGGTCAAAAACAGAGAGTGGCTATCGCGCGTGCCTTGGCGATGAGACCTGATCTCATACTCTTCGATGAGCCAACCTCAGCGCTCGATCCAACATTAGTTGGGGAGGTTCATCAGGTGATGAAAAAGCTCGCGATGGAGGGTCACACAATGGTGGTGGTGACACACGAGGTGAGTTTCGCAAAAAGTGTGGCTTGCAGAATACTGTACATGGAAAATGGTATCATCTTGGAAGATTCAGACCCGGTTACTTTTTTCACTCAGCCATTGTCTCAAAGCGCGAAAGCCTTCATAGCAAATGTTTATTCCTGAGCTCGACCAGTTCTCTTAGACCGATACTCCGCACACTTAATACTCTGTGCTGACTGATCAACTGTGGCAACTCTTCACTGTTTGTGAGCAGTACGGTCTTGCCGTTTAAGTTAAACAGAACGCGTTCCTGAGAATCAGCTGCTCCTTGAACCTGAACAGCGTAGAACTTACCAATCTGGATTTCACGCGTGCAACCTCTGAAAAGAACCTTGCCTTCGTTCATTACCACAAGATAGTCTGCAAGGGTAAGTACTTCTTCTTCATCGTGTGTACTCAAGAGTATTGTTGTGCCTTCGTCTTTCATCTGAATGAGAAGTTTCCAAAGGAATTCTTTTGATTCACGATCAAGGCCGCTGGTTGGTTCATCGAGTATCAAAAGCTTTGGATTTGTCATAAGAGCGATTGCGATCATTAATCTCTGCTGGATTCCTTTTGACAGGGTTCTGACAGGGTTTTTCGTGTATGGTATGCAAAATCTTTCCATGATCTGGTTTGGATTGACTTTGAGTTTTCTCAAGCCAGCAAAATGTCTTATGTTCTCAGCGACGTTGAGTTCTTTCAACAACGCGGGGTTTTCTGGTACGAAACCAAGTATCTCGCGGAGTTTTTGCGGCCTTTTTATCAAATCGATCTGGTCAACTCTTATGGTACCTCGATCGGGCTTCAATATGGTGGCGAGAATCTTGAGCAAAGTTGATTTGCCAGCTGAATTGGCACCGAGAATAGCTATGCATTTTTCTTCAGATTCAAAAGTAATGTCTTCGAGCACCTTTTTATTCGAGAAGGACTTACTGATGTTCTCGCAAGCTACTTTCATTCTTACACGATCCTTATGGGCATGACTATGTACAGGTATCCTTCCACATTCATTGGGTTTATCTGCAAGGGGCTTGTGCTATCCACAAAGTTGAACTCGACCTCGTCTGTGTGGATATGTCTGAGGGCTTCCATCAGAAAGAGAGGGTTAAAGGCAGCGATTATGTCTTCTCCTTCTTTTCTAACTGGGACTTCTTCATTCATTTCACCGGAGTCCGGGCTTCTGCTGCTCAGAGTCAGGGTGTCCTCGCCGAGGTCGATTTTGACTGATTCACTTCCTCTTTTTGCTATAACCATCGTTCTTCTGAGTGCTTCAATCAGATCATTCTTTGACAAAATGACTTTGCTCTTGAAAGCCTTTGGCAGAACTTTCTTGTAATCTGGGAATTCTATTTCCACAACCCTCATTACAGTTTCGATGTTTGGCGTACTCAGAGACAACCGCCTTCCGTCGTAGTGAATAGTTATAATTGTTTCGGAACAGCTTTCAAGTATGCTCTGAAGTTCTTTCATGCTCTTCAGCGATATCAAAAAGCTTGATTCATTTTGCGTCGGGAGCCTCTCCTCAGTTAGAGCGAGACGGAAACCATCGGATGCAACTAACCTGAGAAAGCCGTTGCCAATCTCCCAGTAGACACCATTCAAGTTCCTCATGAATTCATCTTTGGCGGCACAAAAGATGACCTTCTCGATCATCTCGGTGAGCGTCTTAGTTTCTATGTTGAGAGCATATCCTTCCGCTGGCAAAGAGATTTCTGGGAATTCACTTGGGTCCATTGTGGGGATTCTGAATTTGCTTCGTCCACATTCAAGAGTGACCAAACCTGAGGAAAAACTCAACTGAACCTTTCCTTCGGTTGGCAGAGTCCTCACTATTTCGTAGAAAATCTTCGCATCAACTGCAAATCTTCCTTCATCGTCAGATTCGCACTCTAAACGGGCTTTGACTCCGGTTTCCAGATCAGTCGCATTCAGATAAGCGCCTTCTTTTGAGACGTCAAATAAAATGCATGCCATTATGGGTTTTATAGTCTTTGACGGCACAGTTTTTGAAACAACAGAGATCTTATTGGAAAGTTCATTTGCCTCAACAACGATTTTCATCTTCATCCCTCCTGAGAATTGATAGAGAGTATATCCAGTGGATCATACCCGAACGATTTTACGATCCTCGTCGTTTCCTTTTCAAGCCACGGTCTGTCGAAAAGATTCATACAGATTCTGTCTAAGTTCAATCTCTTTACTGTATATATATTATCAAATTTCAGAGGATTTCCGAAGAAAGAAAAAGGATTTGACAGGCAAAACTTCACATGTCTGTATCTTCTTACAGTTTCTTCTAAGAGTACACCCGAAACGAAAATCCATTCATAACGTTCCTGATTTGAGATAACATTGTTCAGCAATGATGGGCTGAGTTTCTCCAAAAGGCCGTTGGTTTTCAATCCGCAAACACCATCGCAATCTTTGAATTTCTTTCTGACATGCTCTGGTGCAAGTGGGATCTTAAATGCGCCCAGAACACGTTCTATCGATCTTTGAAGCTGTGCTTGTGTTTGCTGTGAACCTATCACAAAGATTATGTGTGCGTTCTCGATGAATCCAGCGTGTACAAGTCTGTCCAGAGCTCCATCCACTACGAGTGTCTCAAAACAATCTTTTGCAGATGTAATCTCAATCGACTTGGGAGTTGCTCCAGCAATCATCACAGCTGTCGGTAGCAAAGATTGAGCCAGAAAAACTGTGCCAGCCAATGGGTTTTCGTCGATCGCCTCGATTATTGCAAAATGAGAACCGTCGAGAAATCGCTCGCAGGTTAGTACAAAGTCACCCTTTTTCAGCTCAACTAAGGGTTTCGGTGAACCCGTGATGGTATCGGTTTCTTCTCCGTCAAAACCGATGCTTGTAACGCAAATACTGTCGAATTGTTTTATCAAATGCCTAACAATAGTTGTTTTGCCTGCATTTTTCACATTGGCAACGACATATATCACCTTTGCCAATCTTTCAACCTCCGAATTCTATCGCTCTCTTGTGGAAGCAAATATCTTCTTTTTCCTGTCAAGAGCGAGGCAACACCGTCTTCACTCTTTCGGTCTTCTTCAATATAATTTTCATCACACTCACTCTTGTACTCTGGTGGTTCGTGGTATACAAAGATACCTCCTTCGTAGTTTCTAAGAACTACTTTTCTTTCACCCATCGAGATCAGATACTGAGGTTCAACTGGGATTTTTCCTCCACCGCCAGGTGCATCGATCACAAATGTTGGCACCGCAAAACCCGAGGTATGACCTCTCAAATACTCTATGATTTCGATGCCTTTTGCAACAGTTGTTCTGAAATGTGAAAGACCTCTGGAAAGATCACACTGGTATATGTAGTATGGCCTGACACGGTTCTTCACCAATTCGTGAACCAGTTTTTTCATGATTTGAGGACAATCGTTTATACCTTTGAGCAAGACACTTTGATTTCCAAGTGGGATTCCCGCATCTGCCAGCATTGAGAGGGCTTTAGTCGATTGTTCGGTGAATTCCTTGGGGTGATTGAAGTGCGTATTTAGCCATATCGGATGGTATTTTTTCAACATGTTCACCAGTTCTTCGGTGACTCTCATCGGCAATACAACAGGGACACGCGTACCTATCCTTATGATCTCCACGTGTTTTATCTCCCTGATTCGAGAGATGATATTTTCAAGCTTCTCGGTCGAAAGGGTCAGAGGATCACCACCTGAAAGCAAGACGTCTCTGATTTTGCTGTTGCCTCTTATGTACTCAATTGCCTTGTTCAAATACTCGTCTGGTAGTGGGGCATCGGTCTCTCCGGCAAATCTTCTTCTGGTGCAGTGCCTACAGTACATTGAACATTGGTCTGTCACCAACAAGAGTACACGGTCTGGGTATCTATGTGTTAGTCCTTTCACCGGTGAATCAACATCTTCGTGCAATGGGTCTGTCATTTCTTCACTCGATATATTGAGTTCTTTGACAGTGGGGATGGCTTGCATCCGCACTGGGCACTTTGCGTTATCTGGGTCCATCAAAGTCGCATAATAGGGTGTTATGGCCATTCTCAGAAACTTGAGAGAGTGTTTCACGCCTTCTCTTTCTTGCTCGGTGAGATTGACAACCTTTTGCAATGTTTCGAGGTCCATTATTCGGTTGCTCAACTGCCAGTGCCAGTCATTCCATTCTTCCTGCGTCACGTCCTTCCAGAGTGTGATTTCTCTGTAATCTCTCATATTACGACCTCCTCAGATGAGTTTTTCCCCTCTCAGCATTCTTTCTATCTCTGGTCTACCGATCAAAAGAACTTTCTTGACGAAGGTCTTTTTACAGATCTGTTCGGCGAAGTCCTTCACAGCTTGGGGTATTTCGGCGTTCGTGACAATTCCAATTCTATCTACACCGTAGAGTGCAGCAGCCATCAACGCTTCTTCAAGTGCCTTCGGTGATATCGAATTGCTGTAGTACTTTGCCTGAAACACGTAGGTGCACTTACTATTTTTGACGATTATGTCAACGCCAAAGTCATGTGAGCCTTTGGTAACTACGGCTCTGTACCCTAAGTTGTTGAAAAGATCGGTCATGAACTGCTCAAAACTCCAACCATCCTTGAAGCCATTTTGCCATCTTTTGGCTAAATCAGATCTCTTTAATGTCCTTCTCTTGAGAGTTAAGAACAACACAATGATTAAGACAAATGCCACAGTCAGTGCGATCAGCATCTCACGGACTCCCGTGTGTCGAGTTTTATCCCGTGAACCTTACGAGACTTCGAAAGCATGTGGAGTGCCTTTCTTGCATGAGGGGTGATTTGATTACAATATATCTTCATCTGACTCACATTTGACAAAAGCGCCATTATCACAGCCTTTCTCAGTTCATCAAATGTGAGTAGGTCTTCATTAACAAGGACTATCTGCCGGTATAACAGTTTTTGGTAAACAGCTATCCAGCTTTTGCCATAGTAGAGATCCGCCGAACGACTCCAGCCTTTTTCTTGGAGCGTCTTCTGGACCTGCATTCTCAGCTTTTTCTGGATTCTAATAGAGTGTCTTGCGACTCTTACGAGTACCAGACTCAGTATTATGAGAACTGCCAGTTTGAAGAAAAGCAACTGTATCACTCCACTACCACTACACATTGTACAACTTTGAATGGTAAAATTCCATTGGAGGTGTAGAAGCTGCGAAGATCCACATTTATCATTCTACTTTCAGCCACATGTGTCGGCGTTCTTGTTCTGATACTCAGTTTCTTGTCACCCAGCAGGTTGTTGATCGAGATACTCTATAAGAAAGTTGAGAAAAACCCGTATTGTTTGCTCGTAGTTGGAACCGATGCTGTCATAGAGAAAACAGTCAGAACCGACGCAATAATGATTATCTTCATAGATCATCAACAAGGAAAGGTCTTGATAAGCAATGTCCCAAGAGATCTATTGATTGGCAAGAGCAAGATAAACTCCTTGTATGAGAAGTCTGGTGTGGGAGGTCTCGAAGCAACACTTGAACAGTTACTGAATGTTGAAATCGATGGATACGCGATAGTGAACTACGATGTTTTCAAGTACCTTGGCGACAAACTTGGCCCGATTGAAATACAGATAAAAGAACCGATGAAATACACCGACACTGTTCAGAATCTGTACATCGACTTTCAACCAGGGGTCTATCAGATGAAAGGAGATCAATTGCTCGCTTACATCAGATATCGCCGAGAGGCAATGGGCGATCTGGCGAGAATAGAGAGACAGAAAGAGGTTCTCATAAAGCTGGCGGAAAAGGCAAGAGGTCTTGATGTTTTTCAGATCGCGTCTATCTTCTCGAGTGTTAGAAAGAGTGTCTCCATGAATCTTGACATAGGTGAGCTGATCTATCTGTTCTTGCGACTTAAAAGAAATATGAGTATCGGTTTTGTATCCTTTCCCTATCTGTTAAACAAAGACGGTGACGTGGTAGTTGACACACAAAAACTTGCTGATTACAAAAAGATTCTTCTGTCCTTGAGCGTGCCTGAGACAAAGTCACCACCTAAGATTCTTTTGATCAACTGTTCTTCAGATAAATCAAGGGGATTCCTGGCGCGATCCCAAGATCTGTGGACTCGAGGTGTCAACGCTGTACCAAATCAAATTGTGTGGGAAGACGTGGGAATAACTTCCAACAAAGACACAGTCATAATCCTCAACAGAGCAAAGCAAGAAGAAATAAAATCGATCATAAAGAAGGTCTATCCGGGCTATGATTTTGTTTTCAGACTATCCTCAGATCAAGATGCATTCACGGAGTATCTATCCGTCATAAAGAAACTTTCGGAAAATAGAGTTTATCCGGCATTTCCTTATGATGCGATTGTAATGGTGACCAAGTAATGAGACAACTTCATTCGTGGGATTTGACACCACAGCAGGCAAAGGAGCAGCAACTGAAATTGTGTGGTCTGCTCAAACAGATGCCTATAACAAATGTGAATCTAATAGCGGGTGTGGATCTATCCTTTCCAGAACCTGATCAAGGATACGCAGTGATAGTTGTAGTTGATGCCAAAACGATGCGAGTGGTTGAATATGTAACAGAAAGCTCACCGGTTCAATTTCCTTATATTCCCGGTTTACTCGCCTTCAGAGAAGGTCCAGCCTTTCTAAAAGCGTGGGAAAAGTTGCGATCAAAACCCGATGTTGTCATGTTTGATGGGCAGGGAATCGCTCATCCCAGACACATGGGTATAGCGGCTCATATGGGTCTTTTTCTGGAGCTTTCCACAATAGGTGTTGCAAAATCTCATTTGTACGGCAGCTACAAAGAGCCTTCTGACCAGAAAGGAAGTTATGAATACTTATATGACGAAGACGGAGAAATCATCGGTGCCGTTCTTAGAACTAAAAGTGGATCAAAACCTGTATTTGTATCACCGGGTCATATGAGTGATATCAATTCATCGATTGATCTTGTTATGAAATGCTGTACATCTTATAGATTGCCAGAACCTACAAGGATAGCGCATCTGATTTCACAAAAACAGTTCCCAAAAGGTGATAAACTTTCTTTTTAGGAGGTGTCCAAGATGTGGCAATATCTCATGCCCACAAAGATTTTCTTTTCGCAGAGAGTGGTTGAAAAAAACAAAGAGATATTCAAGAATTTTGGTGCAAAGGCACTTGTTGTTACGGGAAGAACCTCGTCCAGAATCAATGGCTCTTTGAGTGATATTGAAAATGCTCTCAAGTCAATGGGTATTGAGTTTTATGTCTATGACAGAATAGAAGAAAACCCTACCTTTGAACAGATCCGCCAGGCGGTGGAAGAATGCAAAACCCAGAGTTTTGATTTCGTCATAGGCGTTGGTGGTGGCAGCCCTCTTGATTCTGCCAAGGCGATAGCTGTTCTACTGAGGAACAGATCTCTGCGCGTAGAAGACCTGTACGACTCTAACAAGTATTCTTCGGCGCTTCCCATAGTAGCGATTCCCACGACCTCTGGAACTGGAAGCGAGGTAACTCAGTACTCAGTTCTCACAGATGATACAGGTTTCAAAAGGGGTTTTGGACACGATTCGATCTTTCCTGTGATTGCCCTGATTGATCCAGTCTACACTGTGAGCATGACCGTTTCGCTAACCAGATCAACGGGGCTTGATGCACTTTGTCATGCGGTGGAAGGTTTTCTCTCAAAAAAGGCTACACCTATATCCGATTTGTACGCAGTTGAATCGATGAAATTGATAAAGGAAAACCTGCCGAAGGCTCTTGAGAATCCAAATGATCTCGAAGCGAGGACAGCCATGTCCTTTGCCTCGTGTCTGGCAGGTATGGTAATAAGTCAGACGAGTACAACCCTTGCTCATGTGCTTGGATATCCTCTGAGTACCTTCAAAGGGATCAGACATGGTGATGCAACCGCGGCGTTCCTCGACGCAGTCGTACATGGCGCAGAGAGTGAAATTCCACAGAAAGTTCAAAAGGTGAAAGAGATTTTCGGTGATATCAAAAGATTCATCGAATCGGCTGGGCTGAAGATAGAGCTACAATTGAGTGATGAAGAACTTGAAACGTGGGTTAAGAGAGCCTTGACAGCCAAGCATATGCAGTGGACACGTGGTGTATTTGATGAACTGAGTATTAGAAAGTTGTACGAGAGGATGAGGATAGATTAGCGCGCGCATTGTTTTGAACAAAATCAAGAGAAATTACCACCCGTGGATATATTCAACGGAGATATCGAGGATAGACGGAGAATTCGAGGAAGGACAGCTTGTCGATGTTTTTCTCCAAGATGGTAAATTCTTCGGGCGTGGGTACATAAACACGAGATCAAAGATAACTGTCCGACTTCTGACAACTCAACCAAAGACTGACCGCCAGATCGTGGAGGAGAGAATCGAGCAGGCGATAAAGAGACGTGAACAGATACTCAACTCTGAGCATGCCTGTAGATTGATCTACAGTGAATCCGATTGGCTCGCGGGTTTGATCGTTGACAAGTATGACTCATATTTGGTAATCCAGATCAATACCCTTGGCATGGAAAAACTAAAAGACATGGTTGTGGGAGTTCTACTGAAGAAATTCGACGTGGCAGGGATTTATGAGAAATCAGATTCCCCCGTGAGATCAAAGGAAGGATTGAATGAGGTTTGTCAATGGCTTTATGGCACGGGACCAGAGGTGATTTTTTATCGATCTGAAGATCTCACACTTGCCGCAGATTTGAAGGGTCAGAAGACCGGAGCCTTTCTGGATCAAAGGTTCAACGCGAGGGCGATTCTGCCATATGCGAAAGACAAGGTGTGTGTGGATGTGTTCGCATATACCGGCAATTTCGCTTTACATTTGTTGAAATACGGCGCGAAGCACGTGAAGCTGATTGATTATTCGGAACGTTCTTTGCAGATCGCGGAGCAGTTGTTGAAAATGAACGGCTTTGGGGGACGGTATGAACTGATCAATGAGAATGCCTTTGATTGGCTCAGAAGGGAATCTTCACAAGAGAAATACGATCTTGTTGTGCTTGATCCACCTTCTTTTGCAAAATCTGCGAGCTCAAAAATCTCTGCCCAACGTGGCCACAAAGAGATAAATCTTCGAGCGATGAAGTCGCTTAAAAAACCGGGAATTTTGGTCAGTTCTTGCTGCACACAAGTTTTGTCGGAGCAAGATTTTGAGGCAGTTTTACAGGATTCTGCAGATGATTGTAAGGTTCAGGTGTGTATACTTTACAGAGGATCTCAACCGGCAGATCACCCGGTTTTACTTGATATACCCGAGACAAGGTATTTGAAATTCCACATAATGCAGATTTGGAGGCGAGGTTGATGGATATTTCTATCAGGGCGCATCAAGCACCTGCAAGTCCCATAAGAAGATTGATACCCTTTGCGGAAGAGGCGGCAAAGAAGGGTAAGAAGATCTATTATTTGAACATCGGACAACCCGATATTCCAACTCCGAGCGTTTACTTTGAATATGCAGAGGCTTACAAGCCGAAGGTCGTAGCTTATACTCACTCTGCGGGCCTCTTAGAGCTCCGCGAGGCCTTCACAAGGTACTACGAGAGATTCGGTGTACGTGTCTCTTCATCTGAGATCATCGTAACAAACGGTGGAAGCGAAGCCGTCTTGTTTGCGATGGCAGTTGTTGCGGACCCTGGTGATGAGATACTGGTTCTTGAACCTTTTTACGCTAACTATGCAGGTTTTGCAGCACAGCTCGGGATAAAGTTGGTACCAGTTAGAACCTACCCAGAAGATGGCTATGCAGTACCTGAAAAGAGGGCGTTCATTGAAAAAATAGGTCCAAGGACAAAGGCAATAATCTTCTCGAATCCTTGTAATCCAACGGGTGCGGTTTACGATGAAAAGCAACTTGAGACGATTGCTGACGTTGCCCTTGAGAAAGATCTGTGTATCATTTCCGATGAAGTCTACAGAGAATTTACCTTTGATGGGTACAAAGCCTTGTCGATGATGACTTTCGACAAAGTTATTAACAGAACAATCGTGGTGGATAGCATTTCCAAGAGGTACAGTGCCTGTGGCGCGAGAATCGGGACCTTCTTGACAAAAAACAGAGAGTTTTATCAAGCATCTCTCAAGTTCGCCCAGGCGAGACTCTGTCCTTCGATGACATCTCAGTATGCCACAATTGGACTTTTGGGTCTTGATGATAATTACACAGAACAAATAAAGCGAGAATATGAGCAAAGAAGAGACGCTGTCTACGAAGAATTGAAGAAGATAGATGGTGCCGTTTTCAAAAAGCCCCACGGTGCTTTTTATGTCTCCGTGAAGCTGCCAATAGACAACGCTGAGACCTTTGTAAAGTTCATGCTGTCTGAGTTTGAGGTCGACGGCAAGACGACGATGGTGGCACCGCTCGATGGCTTTTACGCCACACCCAACGCCGGATTGAATGAAATCAGAATTGCTTATGTGCTTGATCAAGACAAGCTTCGCGACGCTGTGAGGATACTTGCCCTTGGTCTAAAGGCATACTCAGAAAAGAGATGAGAAATGACACAGATGTTGAGATATGGCACTCTTTTTGCCATAGCCACGATGATCTCTCGAGTAACAGGTTTACTCCGAGACGTTCTGCTTGCACACAAATTCGGCGCGGGCATAGAGTTTGATGCTTACGTGGTTGCGATTTCCTTTCCGTTTTTACTCAGGCGAGCCTTTGCCGAGGGCGCGATGACTTCGGCTTTTGTACCTTTGTACAACGAGAAGAACAAGAGCAATGAATTCGCCTCATCGGTTATCACAGTACTTGGAGTCGTTACTGTCTCGTTGACTCTTCTGATTGAGATCTTTCCACAGATTGTGCCCATGCTTTTGTCGAGTGGTGCCGGCGAACAGACTAAGAGATTGACGATCTCTCTGGCCAGAATAAGTATGCCCTTTGTGGTTTTTATTTTTCTGTGGGCTGTACTCTATGCGATTCAAAATTCCCACAATATTTTCTTTATCCCAGCGGTCTCGCCTACGCTGATGAATGTTGGTGTGATCTTAGGCACATTGTTCGCAAATGTCTTTGATACCAGAATAGTCGGTCCCACTGTGGGTTTCACCCTTGGCGGGTTTTTCATGTTCGTTTGTTTAGTTCCTGGAGCAAGAAGGGTTGGATTCAAATACAAGCCCAGCTTTGAAGGCATTCAGGAATTCTTGAAATTGTTCTTCCCAGCTCTTTTGGCTATGACTGTTTCGGAATTCAACGTTTTGATAGATGTGAACGTGGCTTCTTTGCTTGGACCCGGCAATGTATCAGCAATGCAGTATGCCAACAGATTCTACCAATTACCTTTTGGTGTGTTCGGTGTTGCGATGGCAACCGTAGTTTTGCCAATGATGGTGAATGAATCTGAGCAGTTTGAAAAACACCTTTTTGACTCTGTGAAACTTTCGCTTTTTTTGACGATACCATCGATGATGGGTTTGATGATTCTAAGTGAGAGATTGATTGCCCTTGTCTACCAACATGGGGCTTTCACCCATCAGGACACAATCACAACAAGCACAGTCTTGTTTTATTACTCAATAGGTTTACCACTTTACTCGATCATGGCTGTTCTTTCAAGGGCTTGCCATGCAAAAAAAGACATGAGGACACCATTCAAGGCAACGCTTATCTCTTTTGTGGTTAATGCCATACTGGATTTTGCACTGGGATTATCGCTTGGCGTGGCAGGAATCGCCGCAGCAACATCTGTAGCGGGCTTTTGTGGGATGCTTTATCTTGCCTATAAGGTCAAGCCAAAATTGGACTGGTTTCACACAGCCAGAATACTTGGTGCATCAATTGTCATGGG
Source organism: Thermotogota bacterium (assembly GCA_029551145.1). Lineage (GTDB taxonomy): Bacteria > Thermotogota > Thermotogae > Thermotogales > DSM-5069 > Pseudothermotoga_B. The sequence goes on from JAKPGA010000044.1 coordinate 12,268, forward strand.
AGTTGTGTTGTTAGTTTTGTCTTTTTATTACAACTCAAGGCTTTTCACCATTGTTCTTGTGTTGTTAGGCATGGCTATTTATATGCTGATGTGTAAGGTTCTTCGAATCTCAGAGCTTGAAGAACTCTTCAAACTTGTTCGCAGATGAAGCTCGCGTACCCCACCACTTGGGCTCTGTCACCTGTGACATCTCCGCTTGTTGCGTGCTTCAAAAGCTTGGGTTTATCAAAAGACTTCATGAACAGCAGAGCTGCAATTGATGACAAACCACACATCGTTATCTTTTGTTTTGCGACCGCCGTGTAAAGACCTACAGGGTCCTTGTCTACTATCTTTTGTATCGCGGTCTCATCTTTCTGTTTTGTTATTTCCTGACTCTCGTAGTGATTCAAATCTGTGGAGAACACAAACAGAGTTGATGAGTACCTCGCAGCGATAGCATCCAAGCCCGCGGCAATCTTCTGACACACATTTATGAAAACCGGAAAAACGGATATTGGAAGTATCTTGAACTCTGTGAATAGATACTGCAAAAAGGGTAATTGCACCTCAAGTGAATGTTCGTTCATATGAGCCTCGTACTCAACAAGAGCTTCGTCACAGTTTTCCAGAAATATCTGTGCCGCATCTTCGCAGACTTCGAGAGCTCCAAGGGGAGTCAGCCACTCTCCACGATCCCAGACACCGATTTGTGAACCAAAGCCCGTGTGATTTGGCCCAACGAGGACCACAAGATCAGGTTTTCCTGACTTTGCAACCTGCACATACGCGTGAGCAGCCACCGGACCACTGTAGATATAACCTGCATGTGGTACTATAACTGCCAAGTTCTTTTCAAGCGGTTTATCGGTTTTGTCTGGAAGATACCCAGGTCCAAGTGGTGATAAAAAGCATTCTTCAATAGAATCTTTTAGCCTAAAAGTCGAACTGGGGTAGAAACTTCCAGCTACGACAGGCGATCTTTTCATCAATCAATCACCTTCGCAGTGATGAAGATCACCAATTCACGTTTGTCTGTATCCTCGCTCTTGGTTCTGAATAGTTGCCCAATGAATGGCAGATCTCCGAGCACCGGTACCTTTGAGTATTTCTGTTCCTGTGTTTCTCTGATTAGACCACCGATCACCAACGTGTCTCCATTGTTTATAATCACATTTGTTTGAGCCTCGCGCGTGCTCTCACCAGGTATATCTATATTCGGATAGTAGGTTGGCTTACTGACCTTTGTAAAGACGACAAGATCAATCGTTCCATCGCTTCGCACATACGGGGTTATTCTCAGTTCTATACCTGTGTCCAAAAAGTTCACGATAATATTGCCCTCGGCATCAACTGTTTGATACGGTATCCTATCTCCGATCAGTATTCTTGCTTCCTTTCCACTACTTGTAACGATCCTTGGGCTTGCCAAAAGACTATCCAAAGTATCTGAGTCATTTGCCTTAACTGTTGCAGTCAATGAAGCGTTCGGTAAGAAAGAAAGCAGCCTTTGATAGTCAAACATATTTATGACACTTGTTGTAATGCTCAATTCTGATCCATTCAGGTTTATCTCTGGAACTGCTGAGGAAGGTAAAGATAGATTGAAAGAGAAGGATCTTTCAAGATTTTTTATGAGCGATCTGTCCACAAGTCTTGCTTCGATCTCAACCTGTTTCAAAGGTTTTGAAATGTCTTGTATCATACCTTCGATTTGCTGCATGTTTTCTTTTTTCAAACCTGTTATTATGATCAGGTTTTTCAGATCGTCTACATAGACCTTCCCACCGTAGAACTCAACCAGAGATTTAACTCGATCGAGGTTGTGCGGAAGTGTGTATACGAATTTCTGTTCCGGTGTTGTATCTACTACGACCACTGGCTTAGGTTTGATGAAGGCTACCACGTTTTCGGTTTCGACGAAAGCATATCCGTACTGCTCTTGAATGAGTTTCTCAAACTGCTCCCAGTTCAAAGAAGACACATTCATCGTTATGTTTTCAGAAGGTTTGTTGACAAAAACAAGTGAGATTCCCAGCTGTTCGACTACTGCAGATATGACATCTTTCAACGGTTTATCATCGCATTTTATTGAAATCGTTCCATCAGAATTCTTCTTTATCTGAATTGGTTGTGTCTCTACCTTCTGTTTCTCAGTCTTTTGCTTTATCGTTTGATGAAATCTCTCGTATTCTGCAATTGCCTTTTCCACGTCTTCAAACACACCGGAAAACACAACTATACCAAGCTTGGGATATGCGTTGATCACTGTGCTGTTGCCTATGGACTCCAAGAAGCTCTGGAATTCGTCAACGGGTATCTCTTCTCTGTATTCAAGAATCTTTGCGACTACTTCAGCCTTTTCCTCAACAATCCTTGGCAGAGTTGCTTGGAGTTGTTCTATCAGCGTCTGAGCCTTTTCTACAGATTTCTTGTCACCTTGAAGGATCAGCACTTGGTTGGCTGTGTATGTCTCTACACCTGTCAGCTTGCCAAGGATATTCGTCAACTCTTGAGCTTGAAAGCCTTGTGGAATTTGAATCATCACATATGTTTCCTCTTTTTGCAATGAGTTTCTGATTCTCTCTATGAACTGCTCGGCTTGATCTATTTTCTCCTTCTCTCCTGTCAATACATAGAACAAATTGGTCGCATCTACGTCAACTTCGTACAGCTTTGAGAGTATCAATCTTGCATCTTCCAAGCGAAAACCGTTTACCAAAGGAACAAGTCTTACAATCTTCTCCAAAGGAACAGGTTTCACCGAGAGATATATTTTCATGATCTCTTCGACTGCTTTCTCCAACTGTTCTTGATCGTATGAAGAAATCATCACTAACCCAAGTGATTTCAGATTTGCTTCCACTCTAACATTCATTGTGTTTTCAATGAGTGTTCTCATTTCAGAGTAAACCTGCTCATCGAGCCTAACATTGACAGCTCTCACAAATCTGTCTTTGACAAAACTCTTAAGGAAGGTCTTTGCCTTGTTCAAATCCTCTTCTGAACCCGTGACCTTGAGAATGTTTTGAACACTGGTGCTTTCTATTCCGTATATCTGATTCAGTATCTGTGATACCTGCGATGCTGTCTGCTCGTCGCTCAGGAAAAAGACCTCAGATTGCTTCAGTGTATAAAAGAAACGGGTCAATTCAGATGCAACGCTCTTGATAGCCTCTCGGATCTGAGATGGAGCTATGATAAACAAACCTTCCTGCAGTTCAACGAATCGAGACGACGGCACACCGAAAATTGTGCCGACAGACGAAACAACCCTCTCTTGGATTTGCTTAGGGATACTGAGTGACTCTATTTGGGCTGGACCCGTGAAACCAAAATCCTGCAGGATTGCTTCCGAAAGCTGCAATTGACTTTCTGAACCTTTGACTTCCAAAACGCCAAAAGGCAACTCAATTACCTGAAGGCCAATTGCCTGGAGTATACCAGATGCTTCCTGCGGGAAGATCACCTTGAATTGTTTTGATACGATCTGTGGTTGAGTTTCAACTGTCTGCGTCGCTTGAACGGTAGGTATTTCGGCTTCAGTTCTCCTGAATCTTTCTTCCAGTTGAGACAGATAGCCCACGACAGTCTGAACTGTCTTGGAATCACCAGAGATTATGAACTTATCCAGCCCTTCAACCAAGTTGAATTCAAAATTGTAAACGTTTTTCAACGAGCTGAGAAGTTTTTGAGCATCTTCGACTGGCACAGTCACCGTAATCTCTCTTGTAATCGAAGGTGGTGCGACCGAGAGTATCTTTGATATCAGTTCCTGCTCATATGTGTCGCCATACACAAACAACACGGCTTTGTTTGGCAGATAGCTCATGACTGTTGTTGGAGAAAGGATTTTTTGGAGTTTTTCGACGATATCCTGATCTTTGACTTCGTAGATGCCCCAAAACTGGGCAAATCTGTTTGAGATCTCACTCTTCGTACCTATGTGTAGGGTTCCATCCGGCATGTAGCTGTAAGCAAGCGGTTCAGAACCGACTCGGACTGTCAGAAGAATATTTCTCAAAGCTTCTTCAGGTGCCACATTTGACAACTTCAGCGCCAGTCTCACCGGCTTCACTGATTCGGAAAGAACCACGTTCATTTTCAGCTCCTCTGCGAGGAATTTCACCGCTGTCTCCAAATCGCTTCCAGCCGTCAGGACCAGATCAACACGTTTTGCGGAACCCTGAAAGGTCACCTTCAAAGTCTTTCCTGTGATCTCAACCGATGGCTCTGCGGGCACCAGAAGCTGGAAAAGCACCAGTGAGCCCTGGTAAGTGCCTATGGCTCTCAATGAATCGACGGGTCCATATGCCACAGGCAAGAAGAAAGGAGAGTTCGCAAGGTTCGCATTCTTCAAATGCACCGAGATCAGTGAACCAGCAGCGTTTTTCTCGACAAAGACGCTGTTCTTATCCAAATTGGCATTGGTTTCGATCTGAAAGGTTACTTTACCGTCTTCGAACTTTGGGACAATACCGACTATATCGCTTGCTATCAGAACAACTGTGAGAAATATCAACAACAGGGCGAAAATTCTCTTCATCTGAGCTCCCCCCTTACCTAATTGTATACAGATTTCCTGTTTGTAGATCAAGAACAGCCACAGCAAAACTTGTCACATGCAAAATCAGATATCTGTTATCCAAAACATCGTCTGGCGATTTTGTATATGTGCGTGCACCGTCGCTCAACAAGATGAATCTATCAGTTTCTCCTTTTATGTATCCTGAGAATTTGTAGTCTGAAAGAGGCTCTATTGATGATAACATGTTCATGTTCAACTTTTCTCTGTCAAAGTTCAATGCGTAGGGCTCAAATAGATCTACTTTCTCTATGTTTGTGCTGAAGGCATTGGATATCTTTTTGATGTCGTCAACCGATAACTTTCTTCTCAACGGCAGTATTTGTTGAGGCGTTTGAGCCACAGGTGATTTCGCCCCCTTCCCGTAGAAGAACAGAAAATAAATCGCTACGCCCCAGATACAGACAAGTAAGATCAGAAGCACAACAATTCTCTTGTTCATTCGACCATCACACCCGTGAGGACCATCTTGAAGTTGACTGATCCTTCATTTGTTACACCAGGAACGTCGATCGGGACCTTCAGAGTGTTTGTCGCGCTCATAGATTTGACATTCACATTTGCAGAATTCAAAATCCTCGTGAGTATTTGTGAAAAATCGTCTGAGGCGACTTCTCCTGATAGAACATATGTGCCATCTTTTTCAACGGAGAAACTTACATTCAATTCTTGTGCCAGTTCTTTAATCTGGCTCAGTTTGATCTTCGGTTCGATAGTTTTTTCTAACAGATCGACGTATTCCCTTTTGGCTGTGACATTTTTGTCATATTCCAAGAGTCTTATCAATTCGCTGTCTATTTTCTTGACCAGCGTATTGAATCTGAGATAATCATAAACATCAAAATAGGCTGCCAAGCCAACGAAAATCAATACAGCCAGTAGGATCGCAAATTTGCGTGGCATCCTATCGACCACCCTGGATTATAGTTTTCATCAATCTCATTGAAAGGAAGCTCATCGATGTGTCATATTCAGTCAATTTGTTCACCTTGTAACCAAGTTCCACGAGTTTTCGCACGATTTTCTCTGCAGTTGGCTCACTTTCAGGTTGGTAGAGCTCAAAGAATGTTACCAGGAATTGACCATCGAAATTGATCTGTGAAAGCATCATCCAATCGTTTTTGTCCTTGCTCCAAAGTTTTAGAACTTCTTTGAGATGGTTGCTGCCATTTGTATAGTTAACCATATGTGCTTCAAGTTGGTCTATTCTGTCTTGCAACTTTCTACTCAGCGTGTTCAGGTTCTGGTTTTGTAAGACAATGCTGTTCAGTTGATCTTTGAGTCCAGATGTTTTCAAATCTATCTTATATTTCTGCAAAACATAACTGTGTTGTGATCTCAGGGAGGCTATCACAGACTGTTTGTAGAATTCTGTTGTGAATCGAACCGCGAGAACTGGGGATATCAAAGCAGCAACGAGTACCAGAAAAGACGACAGCTTCAGAACCTGCTTCTTACGCTTGTACAAGTTTATTTTTTCCAAACTCAGCACCACCCCTCACAAGAAGTCCAAGCACTCCAATTCCGATTTCATTACCTTTCACGGAGAATTTGGCACTCTGAACCTTACCTTGGAATGATTCAAACTGGTTGAACACCTTGGTGTAAAACTCGCATAACGCTGGTGGATCGCACAGAACAAAGAAATTGGATACCTCCCGTATCGAGGTGCTGGATAGGACCGTACTCAGTAGAAATATTATCTCGCGTTCCACGGTGTACGGTAAGTCTGCCAAAAGCGAATTTGCCAGAGATGAAACATTTGCTGAACCGAGTACATCTATTTTCTTGTGAATGTCTTCCTGGGTAATGCCGGTCTCTTCTACAAAGATATCTATCAATTCCCAAGTTGAGTAGGCGAAGGTCCTTATTGCGATGGGAATCTTTGCGAGGAATATCACGACTGCACCGTATTCGGGTGTGAAGACCAGTAGAACAGATGTGGAAGGTGACTGCAAGTCCAGTATTTCAAGATATTTGAACAGATCAGGTAGGACAACATCCGGTTCCAAGAAGCCAGTTTGTGCGATCAAAGATACAGTCTCATTTATGTCCCTCTGGCGCGACACGACAACGAGCATCTTGTTCAACGTGTTTCGGATCGATTCCACCACGATTTCGTTGGCTGGCAAGTTCAGAAGTCTTGAGACCTCAGTTCGTGCGTATTCGGCATCTTCCTGAGGTTTCAAACCTGGGGGAACATCGATCGTGTAATACAAAAGCCTCTCGTTGGGAAAGTTTACAGCAACTATGTCTTCAACATCTGGTTTGACCTTTCTGGCAAACTCTTGAAGTATTTCAGAAGAGTCTTGATCCTTTTTCAAATCAGTGTAATAACTTTGTATTAATTGGAGGATACCTCTTGACTTTCTCCCTCTTGCCAGCGATACATAATGATTTGTTATGTCTATCGCCGTTATCATTTTATGAAATATTTGCATTCGATCACCTCTTTATGTTTATCTTTGTCACGACAGGTGGTAGTGTAATGGTCCAGCTATCTGTTTCGACAGTTCCTGCCCTCAAAACGCTGCTTGGCGAGATCAGTATAGCCATGTTATCCTTTCCCCTCACCCTTGCATTGTTGTTAGATTCTATCACAAGAGTTTTTGGTTGTTTTCCATTTCCTACAGGTACAGCCCTTATTCTCAAACCTTTCTCGTACTGTCCAACTGTTACCGTCCCAGGTATCTCATCGTTAACCCACTCAAGTGCCTTGAAAATCGCGCATTTGACGTAATATGGTTGAATCTGATCACTTATTTTGTCAATCCACGAGAAACTGTAAGTCATACACAAGACAAAACCAAGAGCTACCAAGATCTTGAAAAGTACTTCCAAAGCCAGATGACTTCACCTTCCTATAGACTGCTGCAACTGGAAGATTGTGCTGTACATCGTGAAAGCCATAAAGGCTATGAACCCGCCCACTCCTGCAATCAACATCGGTTCAATCAAAGATACCAACTTTTTCACACCTACTCTGACCTGATCTTCGTAGAAATCCGCAACCTTTGCCAGCACTTCCTCAAGTTTTCCTGTCTCTTCACCTGTACCAACGAGCTCGTACACAATCTGCGGAAAGATTCCAGCTTCTATCATTGCTTGTCTCAGAGTCGCGCCCTCTTTTACCCTCTCACTCACTTGCTTGCTTTTCTTCATGATTCTTGGACTATTTGAAGCCGCAGCTGCCATTTCAACGGCCTTTGTCAGCAAGACACCGCTGCCGGTCAGCACAGAAAGAGTTCTGCAAAAGCGCTCGACACCCATCATATTTCGCAACTTGGCGGCAGGGGGGAACAGATTCGCAAAGATGTCTTTCACATAGCCCGAGAATCTGGTTCTCATGAAGATTACAAAACCCACAACAACAAATACGATTGTGATTATTGAGCCAAGCCAGTGGGTACTCAAAAATCTGTTCACATTCATGAGAAAGCTTATAATGCCAGAAGTTGGTATGCTCCCAAAAGCACTGATCAACCTCGGTAATATGTAAAAAGATATTATGAATATCACGCCTATCGCGAACACCAAGACAAATATTGGGTAAGCCATCGCCGATTTGACTTCGTCCTGCAAACGTTTGGAAGATTCGTAAAAATCGGCAGCCTTTTCGAGAGATTTATCCAGGACACCGCCCTCTTCACCGGCTGAAACCAAGTTTATGAATATCGAGTCAAAGACCTTCTCATTTCTCAAGGCTTCGGAAAAAGTGGAACCAGTTTCCAGTGAAATAACAAGATGTGTGATGATCTTGCGAAATTTGCTTGAGAAAACGACCTGATTCGACAGTATTGCCAAGGCATCTTTGATCCTCACGCCTGCGCCAACCATCGTCGAGAGTTGCCTTGAGAAAATCACCAACTCGGCAAGCGAGATGCCAAAGAAAACGTGTTCTTTTCTACTGCTTACCTGCTCAACGCTGAGAACGGCATACTGTCTTTTCTTCAAAAGATCTATGATCTGTGATTCGTTGTCACCTTCTAAGGTACCCTTTACCCTTTTGCCAGTTTTGTCGACAGCGACATATTTGTAGTAAGCCACAGCCACTCACCTTCTTGTCATAGAGTATACCACTTTGTAAAACTTAAAACTCATTACAACAACGGCGTGTCAAATATCTAAGAGGAAGGTTTCTATCTTCGGGCTATTTCTATTATATTTCATATCAGCCACTTTGTATAATTTTTGTGCCTCGATTTTTCTTGCCGTACAAGTAAGAACATGCAAACTAATTCACCTGGTCTTTTTGATCGTCCAAAAAATATGGCTTTTTGTCCTCTGGCAGGTATATAGGTTACAAAACGTTGGTATCGTTACACATAAAACATGTAATTGTAATGCAAATAGCGATAAGGTTGCATACACGAAACATTGAGCGGATAAAATTCTTTTGCGGATGGTAGAATAGAATGAACAAAGAAAAAATTATTTTTAAACGGGGAGGTGTATTGAATGAAAAACAAGGTTATTGCGACGGCTCTATTACTCACACTGATTTTTCCGTTCATGGCGTTGGCTGCTGATTTTCCAACAAAACCTGTTCAGATCATTGTCCCATGGTCTGCTGGCGGAGCAACAGATTTGATCTTCAGAGCAATTGCTTCGGTATTCCCGAAATACGCAAACGGTCAACCTCTCGTGATCAACAACATACCGGGTGCAGGTGCTGTTACAGGGGTTACGGAGTTTCTCAAAGCAAAGCCAGATGGCTATACTCTTATCTCGCTGGCAACTCCCATCATAACGAAGATTCACTGGAGCGAAGTCAAGTTTACCGTGGATGACTTTCTGCCGATCATAAACATCGTCAACGATCCCAGTTACATCTTGGTGAGATCGAATTCACCCTATAAGACGCTGAACGATCTAATCGAGGCTGCTCGAAAAAATCCCGAGACGATCACAATGGGCAATGGTGGTGCTGGTGGAGGCAATCACCTTGTTGCGGTGGCGTTTGAGGAGTTTGTTGGTGTGAAGTTTGTACATGTACCTTACAACGGCGGTGGACCGGCGATCACAGCGCTCCTTGGAGGTGTTGTTGACTCGGTTATGGCAGCCGCTCCTGAAGGAGTTTCAAATGTTCAAAATGGTGATCTGAGAGTACTCGCGGTCATGGGACCATCGAGACTGAGTATCTTCCCAGACGCACCTACGGCATTGGAATACGGTTATGATTTCAGGCTTGGTATGTGGCGAGGAGTAGCAGCACCGAAAGGAACACCATTGGAAACTGTGAAGGCTCTTCACGATATTTTCTACAAATGCATGAATGATCCAGAGTTCCTTGCGAAGGCCAAAGAGCTTGGTAGTGTCTTGAGCTACATGGATTCAGCGTCTTTCCAAAGTTTTGTCAGACAGCAAAACCAATTCTGGGAGAACTTGATGAAATCGAAAAAGCTCGGCGAGAAATACGGACAATAAACGTTCAGTCTTCCTCCGCCCTGTAAAAGGGGCGGAGGATTATGGAGGAGAAAGATGAAGGTCAAAAGATCGGATCTTTTTTCTGGTCTGCTGATAATAGTTTTAGGATTTGTTTTTTTTGCAAGTACCCTTAAGATAAAACCAGCTAAGTTAGGCCTTAGTCCTGCGGATTTTCCAAGGCTTGTCACAATAGCAATGATGATTTGTGGAGCTGGACTTGTCCTGAAAAGTCTCTTATCAAAAATGGAGACCTCCAAGAGACAGATTGATCTTCACTTCATCAGAAATTTTCTTGGACTTGTTGGTATTTTCATCGCATATATAGGACTTCTGGACAAGATTGGTTTTTTGTATTTAACACCGTTTTTTGTCTTCGGATCGGCATATATCTTTGGGTTGAGAAAATTCTATTTGAATATTCTGCTCAGTCTTGGCACGACGATTGCTGTCTATTATATCTTCTCAAAGATCTTTTTTGTTCCTCTGCCTCATTTTTCTCTTTGAGGGGTGCATAGGATGTTGAATTACTGGGTTGAAGGAATAAAGGTAGCCATGCAACCATCGAATTTCATGTTGATACTCTTAGGGGTTGTAGGTGGGATCGTAGTAGGTGCCTTGCCTGGTGTGACTTCTTCGATGGGCATAATTCTTCTTTTGCCTTTTACATATTATCTTCCGCCGAAGGTTGGTCTTCTGATGCTTGTTGGTATGTACTGTGCTTCGATGTTTGGTGGTTCGATATCGGCCATCTTGCTCCGTACACCTGGGACACCTTCCGCAGCTGCAACGGCGCTGGATGGTTTTCCACTGGCACAACAAGGTAAGGCAGGGAAGGCTTTGAGTGCCGCTTTGATAGGTTCTTTCATGGGTGGAATTGCAAGCGGCGTATGTATGGTTTTCTTAGCTCCATTCCTTGCGAAGTTGGCTCTGAAATTTGGACCAGCTGAGTATTTCTCACTTGCTGTTTTTGGGTTGACTATCATAGCGAGTGTCTCCGGCAGAAGTCTTTTGAAAGGAGCCATTTCTGGCTTGATAGGATTGTTACTTGCGATGATTGGTATTGACAATATAAGGGGTACAGAGCGTTTGACTCTTAAAATCCCACAACTTGAAAATGGGTTCGAATTCTTGCCGGTCCTCATAGGGGTTTTTGCTGTCTCGGAAGTAATACAGAGACTCGAGAAAAAGCACCAAGTTGAACAAGTCACGAGAAATGTCTCGGGAATATGGCTGAGTTGGAGTGAATTTCGTTCGATTTTGATCCCGATCGCTTTTGGGATTGTCATAGGTACGATAATAGGTGTCATACCAGGTACTGGAGGAACGATTGCAACATTTCTCGCTTATAACGAGTTACGAAGGTGGTCGAGAAACAAAGAGAAATTCGGTCAAGGCGCACTTGAAGGTGTTGCGGTGTGCGAAACCGCTAACAATGCGGTAACAGGTGGTGCTATGGTGCCTATGTTGGCTCTGAGCATACCTGGAGACGCAGTCACAGCGGTGATGCTTGGAGCACTTGTGCTGATAGGAGTTCGGCCAGGACCCATGATGTTTGCACACAACCCAGACATGATCTACACGCTTTTTGCAGGTTGGTTCATCGTTCAATTTCTGATGTTGATAGTTGGATTTGCCTCTATCGTCGTCGCACCGAATATCTTGAAGATTCGTGATCGGGTGCTCATGCCGATCGTGCTTGTCCTATGTGTGGTTGGTTCATTCTCTTTGAGAAACAGTATCCATGACGTTGCAATTGCGCTTATATTCGGAGTCATCGGCTATCTAATGCGAAAGGGTGATTTCCCACTGCCACCTCTCGTCCTTGGAATGATCCTCGGTCCTGAGGCTGAACAAAACCTGAACAGGGTTCTGTTAGTCTCGAAGAATGACTGGACAATCATATTTAAACGGCCAATATCTCTTACTCTTTTGATACTCGCGATGCTGTCAGTAACTCTCAGCTTATTGAGTTCTTACAGATCCTCTAAGAAAAAGGAGGCTACTGGCACATGAATCGGTTAGAAGAAGTGAATGTAAAACTCGAGAGAGTGAGAACACTTTTGGATCAGAAAAATCTTTCCGCTGTTCTTTTCAAGAAGCAACCGAATTTCTCTTGGATAACTGCGGGTGGCTTGAATATGGTTGGTATCGCTACGGAGATGGGTGTCACATCTGTTTTAATAACTAAGGACAAATGCTATGTGATTGCAAACCGCATTGAATCACCGAGAATGAGAGATGAAGAGATAGATGGACTTGGATTTGAATTGATTGAGTACGAATGGTTTGAAAACAAGGAGTTGGAGATAGCAAAGAATATAGCAACTGGTGAAATTGGTTCCGATACACCAATCGCGGGGTTGCATTGCATAGAAGCTGATTTGAACAGGTTGAGATATGAGTTAACTGATTCTGAGATCGAAAGGTATCTGTATCTTGGAGAAAAACTTTCAAAGTCTCTTGAGAGCGTTTTGCTGTTCACCAGACCGGGTGATTCAGAAGCGGAAATTGCCGGAAGAATCAGTTCAGAACTGTGGAAATACAGAATAGACCCAACGGGTTTCATGGTTGCAGCAGACGAAAGGGCAAGACTGTACCGACATCCGATTCCAACGATGAGAAAGGTCGAGAAATCCGTCATGGTTTCTGTCAATGCTCGGTACAAAGGCTTGATAACTACTGTTACTCGTATGGTGTATTTTGGAAAGGTACCGCAGAATCTTCTTTCTCAATACAGACAAAATGTGGAAATTGAATGTGTGATGATTGAGAAGACAAAGATAGGTGAGAAGATGAATCTTCCTGTTCTTGCTGCAGTCGAGACATATAGGAAACTTGGCTATCCTGCCGAGTGGAAACTTCACCACCAAGGTGGGGCTATGGGATACTACGCACGCGATATAAGGGTTACCCCAACTTGTGAAGAAATCGTAAGGAGAAACCAGGCGTTTTGTTGGAATCCAACTATCAGTGGTACCAAATCAGAGGATGGTTTCATAGTCACCGACTCTGGACCTGTCATGATAACAAAACCATTTGTATTTCCAAAAATTGAAGTTGAGATCAACGGCGTGAAATTCACTCGGCCGGACATACTCGTCTTGTAGGAGGTATCAGCGTGAAAAAGGTTCGCGTTGGAATGGTGGGAGCTGGTTTCATTGCAAAAATTCACATGGCAGCCTTCAAAGAAAATTACCCATATGTTGAAGTAATAGGTGTTTGTGCTTCAAGAAGAGAAAATGCAGAGAGATTTGCTTTGGCACACGGTGTTCCAATGGTGTTTGACGATTTCGAGCAATTGTGTGCAAGTGATGAGGTAGATGTCGTCGATATATGTACACCTACAAATCTACATGATGCAGTGATTCTGTGTGCGTGCGAAAACAAAAAGCATGTGATATGCGAAAAACCTTTGCTTGGTTATTATGGAGAAGATCATCGACAGATACAGAGGGTGGGGGTTGAAGTACCTAAATCAGAGATGTACAGGAAGGTCATTGAGAAAGTGGGGGTGCTTGAAGAAAGAATCAAGAATTCCGGCATCAAGTTCATGTATGCAGAGAACTGGGTTTATGCACCAGCTGTGGAAAAAATGAAGAAAATGCTCAAAGCATCGGAAGGGGTGGTTTTTGAGCTGAGAGCTGAGTGCAGTCATTCGGGTTCGCAAGCATCCTATTCGAGAAAGTGGAGAACATCTGGTGGAGGAAGTCTGATGCGCTTGGGGTCTCACCCAATAGCTGCTGTATTGCACATGAAACACTATGAAGGGCTCCTGCGCTATGGTAGGCCGATAAAACCCGTTGCTGTCATAGGTGAGATAGCCTCTCTCACAAAAATGGAGGCTTTGAAAGATCGTATCTGTTGTGTGGCAACTGGCTGGGATGATGTTGAAGATTGGTCGATCGCAATTATCGATTTTGAAGATGGATCGAAGGCAACGGTTTTTTCGACCGATCTGAGCCTTGGCGGTGTGAAAAACAAAATGGAGATGTACCTATCAAATGGCATGGTAGTCGCCAACATGACTCCAAATGATTCGATGATTGCCTTTGCACCAAATGAGAGCACCTGGAAGGACGAGTACATCTGCGAGAAGCTGGAAACCAAAGCGGGTTATAGCTTTCCATCGGCAGACGAGTTCTGGACCAGAGGTTATCCACAGGAAATGAAGGATTTTGCTTTATCAGTAATTGAAGGTAGGGAACCTGTGTCCAACTTTGATCTTGCAAAGCAAACTGTTCTTGTGATCTACGCCGCTTATGTCTCTGCTGAGCTTCAAAAGAAAGTGAAAGTTGAATAACCCACAAAAACGTGTGTGGGGTGTATCTCGGGGGAATCCTTTGGGTAGGAGGGATCACAGATGAAAAGGTGCATCTTTGTTCTGGTACTGCTCTTTTCGGTGGTTGTTTTCAGTGCGCAGATCACACTCAAGGCAGCTACACCGTTTCAAAAAGGACATGTCCTGGCTGATGCCATGGAACTGTTCAAGAACAAGATCGAGGTTCAGACCAATGGACGAATCGCTGTAGAATTGATCATAGGTCAAGCTTCAGAAGAAGATGTGAACAACCAATGTGCTCAAGGTGTTGTTGATTTACAGTTTACCGGTGGACGGCCCGTTGAAGTATTTGCACCCCAGTATTTCTTCGTCAACGCACCCTTTATCATCAAGGACTATGAGCATTTCCTCAGAGTCTGGAACGGTCCACTTGGGGAAAAGGCAAAGGCTCAAGTCGCAGAAAAGGGTAACATGATATGCCTTGGAACTGTATACCGTGGTTACAGGCAATTCACATCAAACAAACCGATCTACGGTGTGCAGGATTTGAAGGATGTTAAACTCAGACTCCCTGTCGTACCGACTTGGGTGAAGATATGGGAAGCGATTGGAGCAAAACCTGTTACGGTGCCTCTGACAGAACTGTACCAGGCGCTCAAAGAAGGCAGAGCTGAGGCATCCGAAGGAGATCTCACCCAAATTTCTTCCTTCAAACTCTACGAGGTCCAGTCATATCTCACTCTGACAAACCATTTGTGTGGTGTAGGTTGGGTTACTATGAACAAAACAACGTACGAGAAGCTGTCCAAGGACGATCAACAGCTCGTTAAAACGATAATGGACGAAGTTTGTTCGTGGGCGACACAGAAGATAAGAGATAATGAAAGCAATATCATAGCTGAACTCGAGAAAAACGGTATGAAGGTCATCGTGTTAGACTCTGCTGTACTGCAACAAATTAGAGAGATGGCAAAGCCCGCTATCGAGGAACTCTTCAAGACCACTTGGCCTGTCACAACCTGGGCTGAGGTCCTTGCACAGTGAGAAAGGCTGCCATTCGGCAGCCTTTCAATTATGATCTTGCAGTTTCCTGTCTGTTATAATCACCAATGGGGTGAGAAAGTGAAGAACAATGCTGATACGCTGAAGAATTCTTTTCGTTCACCACTGGATACATGCTTGGTCCTTGCTCTGATAATTCCAGTGATCTTTTCTGCAGTGCAGGTGAAGATCGTCAAAGTCATCGGCTATCTGGTTTTCGTGTTTGGTGGGATTTCACCCGAACTGTATGAGAAATTGACAGATCAGAGAGTACCTCAGTATTTGAAAAGCCTCCTTAGAAGTCAGGTAGTACTTCACTCGATCTTTGGTCAGTATCTTGGTTTATACAATACACTCCCATTTTGGGATAAGTTATTGCACTTTCTCGGTAGTTTCAGCGTAGCGATCTTTTTTTGCTATGTCTTGTCGAGTGATTCCAAGTTTTGGAAAGCAGAGCTGAGTGAAAAAAGAGCAATTTTCGAGGCATTCTTGCTTGCTAATTTTGCAGGGATTTTGTGGGAGATTGCAGAGTTCACCGCAGATGGATTTTTCAGAGTGAATGCGCAACGTGGTCTGAAGGACACGATGTTTGATTTGATCTTCAATCTCATTGGCGCATATGTTGGGAGCAGATTTTTGTTTAGAACTAATGTGATTCATTCTGAGAGTAGCGATCAGGTGGTGAAAAATGTCAGAAGATCTACTTAGGAAAGATGCAATCCAAATAGTGAATAGAACTATCGAGTATGTTTTGCCCGACAAGGCAGTCGAAAGAATTCTCAAACAGATCGACATAGGTGAAAACGTAACAATTGTTGCCATTGGTAAAGCCGCGTGGAGAATGGCGATGAGTGCGAAAGAAGTATTAGGTGAAAGGGTGGTAAGAGGAATCGTCGTCACCAAGTATGGCCACAGTCAAGGAAAAATAGACGGTATTGAGATCTACGAAGCAGGACATCCTGTGCCTGATCAAAACACAATCGTGGCGACCGAAAGGGTTCTGCGAACAGTACAGGGTTTGACTGACAAAGACACCGTCTTGTTCTTAGTATCTGGTGGTGGATCTGCCTTGTTTGAGAAACCAAAGGGTAATGTCACCTTGCAACAGCTCCAAGACCTGACCGAACAACTTTTGAGAAGTGGCGCAGATATCCTTGAGATAAATGCGGTCAGAAAGCATCTTTCTCAGGTAAAGGGTGGAAGATTTGCTCAGTGGGTATATCCCGCAAGAATTGTTTCATTGATTCTTTCAGATGTTCTCCAAGACAGACTCGATACTATTGCTTCAGGGCCAGCATGGCCTGATTCAACAACCAGTCAAGACGCTTTGAAGATCATTGAACGACACGGAATACAAGTAGATGAAGTAATAATGAGAGAACTTCAGGAAGAAACACCAAAGGAACTTTTCAATGTTCAAAGTTATGTGATAGGAAGTGTCAGAGTAGCCTGCGAAAAGGCAGCACAGATTGCAACGCAGCTTGGATATAACACGATGATACTGACAACTGCACTCACATGCGAAGCGAAGGAAGCAGGTAAATTCATAGCATCTATTGCCAAGGAAGTACGCGAGAATAACAGACCAGTTTGTAGACCAGCAGCCTTGATCTTGGGTGGAGAAACTGTGGTTCATGTGAAGGGAACAGGAAAGGGTGGAAGAAACCAAGAATTAGCACTTTCTGCAGCAATTGAAATAGACGGTTTTGACAAGATTGTAATTTGTGCTGTTGGAACCGATGGTACCGATGGTCCCACCGATGCAGCGGGTGGCATTGTTGATGGTACCACCTGTGAGAGAATGAGTTCGACTGATATCGACCCACTGAAGATGTTGTTGAACAATGATTCCTACACTGCATTGAAGGCAATCGGAGACCTTCTGGTTACGGGCCCCACAGGAACGAATGTCAATGACTTAATCATCGTTTTGATCGGACTTTAACGCTTGAGGTACCTTTCCTGCAAAATCACAGGTCTCTAATGATTTTTTAATCTGCAGAAGTGATAAGTAAAAAAACACAACAATTTCCACCAAGGGGGTGGGTTCATCGTACACTATATTGAGATCCTTTTTTGATTAAGGCGTATGTTCTCGCCTTACTTTTTTGTTGTTGATATCACTAATTGAGATGATGAGACCTGTCGAAAAAAGTGAATCAGAGAAGATTTAGTTAATTCACGAAGGATCAATTACCTTTTTCCTGAATTTTCTTCTTAACATTTTCCGTTGTTTTTGTCATTGCCTTGATCAACAGGAAGACGACAAACGCCACTATGAGAAAATCAATACCAGCCGATATAACCTTTCCCCAGTATATTGCTTTATACTGTAGTTGCTCGATCGATTCGATCTTTGCCGCTCTGAGTGCGGGTTGGAAGATCAAAGGCATCAAAAGATCATTCACCAGTGAACTCACGAACTGATTCAACTTTCCACCGATGATTATAGCTACAGCCAAGCCGATGACATTGTACTGCTTTAAAAAAGCCATGAATTCCTTGAGAACCTTCCCCACAAGATCGCCCCCTTAAATTGAGTATACCACTATATGTTAAGATTATGCGATTTGTTCTTTAGCAATCTGTTTATCCTGTGAAATCAGCCTTTCGTAGATCTCTATTCTTTCTTTGAAATCCTCAGTTGTCATCATTCCCCTGCCTGTGTAGACCTTAGTAAGTTTCCCTGGCAGATTCAGATTCGAAAAATCAAAACCGAGTCTTTCTTTAAGAACATATTTCATTCCATGAATGAGTCGCGAAGCCTTACTGAGCCACTGCAGATCTACATCATACCCAAGAAGTTTCAAACCTTTTTCAACGACATTTGGTGTATACGTACCTCTTGCAAAAAGGCATGTGACAAGAGAGTTTGTCACCATTCTCCAAAGTGATTCTTCATACATCATCCGTACTTCTTTTTCTATGTCCTGCTGTCTTCCCAGAAACTTTTGATCTACGCTGTACCCAGCACAGTCCAAGTGAGAATGTCTTACGCCAACCGCATAGCCGACGAACGCATTTGGTCCTGTCATATAACCAGGTGCTTCGTTTCTATTGAAGTGCATTGCAAATTCTTCGCCACCGTATTTCTTTGCGCAATAATACACTCCTCTTTCAAGGTCTCTGTAAAACTCGTTTGTACCTGACGCTATATGTTCCAGAGCACTCAGATACGTCTGGCTATCGCCGAAACTCAACGCAAGATTCTCGGTGTGTGAAAGACCGATTATCCCTTTCTGAAAGGCTTCAGTTGCCCATGCCAGTACAACACCGATACTTATCGCGTCCCATCCTTGCCTTTCGATAAACTGTAGTAGTTTGAGAATCTCGTCTGCACGTGAAATACTCAGATTTGAACCTATTGAATAGATCAGTTCATGGTCATAAGAAACCTTTATTGTTTTGTACATATGTGGATCTGCGAAAAGCTCTCTGAGTGTAGCGACGTGAATACATCCTATTGGGCAGTGTGAACAGGATATCTGTTGGGCGAGAAAGTTTTCTGCGAAAAATTCCCCACTGATCCTCTCGGCACTCTCAAAGAACCCCTGCGAAAAATTCCGCGTTGGCAAACTGTGTATCTTTGAAAGTGGAATGACGTTGACCGATGTGCCAAGATCTCTGTATTTGTAGGTATTTTCTGAGAAAGCAAGATCTTTGAAAAGTTCATTGTAGAAAGCCTGATATTCCTTCTTGTTGGTGATAGGAGCATATCGATTTCCAGATATGACAATGGCTTTCAGGTTTTTTGATCCAAATACGGCACCGAGCCCAAGTCTCCCAAAATGCCTTGAAGCATCCACAGTAACAGATGAGATCGGTGAAAGCCTTTCTCCGGCGGGTCCTATCCTGAGTATGCTCTTTTTGCCTTTTCTACTGTCTTCTTTTTCGCGGAGAATTCTTTCTACTGAGAGTGCACTTCGTCCCCACAGAGAACGGCAAGGTATCAAATTCACCTGTTCGTTGTCTATCGAAAGATAGACAGGTTTTTCAGCTTTGCCTGTTATCTTGATCACATGAAACCCGGCTGCAAACATAGCCATTGAGAGCCTCCCACCCGCATGTGATTCGCCAAGATCACCCGTTAACGGAGATTTGAAAATCGCTATGGTTTTCGAGGCACTGGGGAAATAGCTGTTGAAGGGACCTATTCCAAAATAGATGGGTGCTTGTGGTGAGAGAGGATCGAGTTCTTTAGTCAACTCTTTGATGGCAAGATAAGTCAAAACTCCTGTGCCGCCTATGAATTTTGAAAAGAGTTCTGAAATGTCTATAACCTTTGTCTCTCCAGTCTTCAGATTTATCTCAAGCATTCTGTACATTGATCCTCACCTCTGACATCTGTAGCACATTTGTCGGACAGTACATAACACAGATTCCACAGTGCAGACACGGTAAGGGCAGTTTTGTTTCCTCATCCCACTGCAATGCACTCGCACTGCAGGCTCTAACACATTTCATACAGTGAGTACATTTTTCCTTATCCAGTTCAACCCCATAACCTCTTTTTGAAACCTTCAATGCGCTGGTAGGGCAAACCTGAGCGCACTCTGGATCAAGGCAACCTTGGCAAACCCTAACCGAGAAAGCACCTTCGATTCCCGGGTAGTTTTTCACTCTCATTGCGGCCTTCTCTATACCAATGATGTTGTGCCATGCCCTACTGCACGCATACATGCAAGAATAACAACCTATGCACCTTTCTCTGTCCTTAACGACAAGTTTTTTATTCATCGTGATACCCCCATCTGAATCAACTATATCACTCTTTGGACATGATGGATCGAATTTGAGAAAAAACGTGGAACAAATAACCATTTGAGTTTGGTATAAATGAGATAGAAAAACAAAAGGGGGTCTTGTATGGAGAGAAAATTCCTGAGGCGCGTTTTTCTCTATTCGGTTGGCTTTTTTTTCATACTCTTTGGACTTTTGACTGGTGGACTCTGGCATCCAGTTCAATTGTGGAGAAATCTCGTAGAAATCGTGACCGTGCCTGATTACTTACTGACTGATTACATCGAAATAGGTGGCATTTCTGGTGCTTTTGTTAACTCGGGTTTGTTGATGGTTATCTTCACCTTCTTGCTTCAATTACTGAAACTTCCGGTTACTGGACTGTCTTTTGCATGCGTGCTCACCGTTGGTGGTTTTGCGCTCTTTGGCAAGAATATTTTCAATGTGTGGCCCATACTTTTGGGAGTCTTTCTTTACTCACGATATAGAGGTGAACCGTTTTCAAGGTATATCTATGTGTCGTATTTTGGAACAGCTATAGCACCACTTGTGACACAGCTTGCCTTTTTCTTGCCAGTCAGCGGGCTGAAGCAGGTGATACTGTCATATGTCGTTGCAGTTGTAATTGGGTTCTTCTTGACCGATCTGGCCGCTCATTTCTTGACGGCACACAAGGGCTATAATTTGTACAATGTGGGCTTCACGTGTGGAATGATTGGCATGATCGCGGCAGCTTTCATGAGAACTTACGGGTATGAGATACCTTCCAGAAAAGTCTGGTCAAGTGGGAACAATCTTCTGCTGTCAGTCTTCATGTTTTTGATCTTCTTCCTCCTAACATATTACGGCTGGAAATTGAATGGTAGATCATTCAAGGGTTACAAGAAACTGATGAAACACTCCGGCAGACTTGTGAGTGATTTCATCATTTTGGAAGGCTTCCCAATAACGCTTATCAACATGGGAGTAATGGGATTTGTGATGACTTTGTACGTAATCGTGACTGGAAATCAACTCAACGGTCCAACGATTGGTGGCATTATGACAGTCGTAGGTTTCGCGGCATTTGGAAAACATCCGAAAAATGTGTTGCCAATCTTGATAGGTGTCACAATCAGTGCTGTGACCAATAAGTATGCTCTGAATGAACCAAACAACATCTTAGCGGCACTCTTTGGGACAACTCTCGCACCGATCGCAGGCGAATTTGGTCCAATATGGGGTGTAATAGCAGGTTTTGTACACACCGCAGTGGTGAACAATGTAGGATTTCTGCATGGAGGGCTCAATCTTTATAATAACGGCTTTGCAGGAGGGCTTGTTGCCATGTTCTTGGTGCCGCTCATCCGTGTTCTGAGCAAGGAGGGAAAATAGAACTATGCCAAGAAGAATCGAAATTCTCACCAAACTGTCAGCGCAATTGATGAGATTCTTGTTTTCAAGATCTGCTGAGAACTTAACCATTGATGTAAATAGTTCAAAAGATCAGATCTCTGTTCTGATAAAATCTACCGTCAAACTGACTGAAAAGGATGTAGAACTTCTTGAGGGTTATCTGAGAGTGGAAAGCCATGAAGAAATGGCATACTACTATCTACCACTTGCAGGTGAATACGGCTCTGATGAGGATCTAATGCTCATTTCGATGTTAGTGAATTCGGTCGAGATCAATTATGATAAAGAAAAATCATCATTGAGAATAGGTTTTGTTATTCGTTCGCAATGAGGTGCGACTGCCTTGATTTATGAATTTGGTTGGCATCAGCGTCCCTGTCATTTTTCTTCTTTCATGCTGAAGCCTTCCATGAATGTCTTTTGAAAGATGAGCAACATGGCCAAAGGCGGTAACATTGCCATTATTGTCCCTGCCATTATTATGTTCCAATCGGCAGCCTGAGCTTCAGATGCCAAGAGTATCTTTATACCTATCTGTACCACTCTCATCTCTTTTGTTGTGGTGATCACAAGTGGCCACAGATACTCATTCCATATGTAGTTGAACTCTATCAAGAAAAGAGCTCCCATGTTGGTCTTGGAAAGTGGGACCAAGATATGCCATAAGAATCTCATTGGTCCCGCACCATCTATCCTTGCGGCATCAGCAAGTGATGACGGGACTGTGAGGAAGAGTTGCCTGAACAAAAGTGTACCCGTTGCGCTGGCAAAGAATGGTATTGTCAGTGCATAATAAGTGTTAACCCAGCCAAAAGTTTTCATCATGTCGTATGTTGGTAAGAGTCTCACCGGGAGTGGTAACATGTGAGTTATCAAGATCAGTCCAAAGAACAAGTACTTTCCTCTAAAATCACCAAAATATGTGAAAGCGAAAGCTGCGAAGATCGAGAAACATATCTTTGCCACAGCAACTACAGTTGCAGTAAAGGCGCTGTTGAACATCAATCGTCCCATTCCCGCGTTCTTCCATGCTTGCTTCATATTTTCAAACAAGTGACTACTGGGTATGAACCTTGGGGGATAACTGTAAGATTCTGTTGAATTCAATGTTGCCATGACAAATGCGTAGTAGATTGGAAACATCACTACCAGAGTTAGAATTGTTAGGACCGTGTACACTTGAATTTTCTGCTTTTTGTATGTTTTCATGCACATCACCTTAGCCGTAGAAAACCTTTTGCTGGGTATATCTAAACTGTAGAACTGTGAGTATCGTAACAAAGATGAAAAGCACAACAGATTGTGCCGATGCAAAACCGATATCTATTGCTATGAAACCATCTCTGTAAAGTTTGTAGACCAGTATCTCTGTCGCGTTACCTGGCCCCCCCTTTGTCATGATGTCTATCAGTCCAAAGACTTCAAAGAAGGCGTATAACATGTTCATTATCAGCAAAAAGAAGGTCATAGGCGAAAGCAACGGCAGGGTCACCTTGACAAACCTTTTGATTCCATTGGCACCATCTATAGCAGCAGCCTCCAGTAACTCGTTGGGCACTGCCTGCAGTCCAGCAAGATAGAATATGATGTTGTATCCCATCATCTTCCAGACAGCAGCGATGATCACGATGGCCAAAGCAAGGTTTCCATCGTTCATCCAATTTATCGCTTTGCCGGTGAGCAATTTGACAAGATAGACGACAGGACCTGTAGCCGGGTTGAACATCAAAGCCCAGACGGTACCTGCTATTGCAGGTGAAATGGCATAGGTCCAGATGAAAAAGGTCCTGTAGATAGTCATTCCTCTCAGCCTTTGATTGAGCAGTGCAGCGACAATTACGCAGAATATAAGACCTATCACAACGACAGACCCAGCAAAGATCAGTGTTCTTATCAAACTGTCAACATATGACGGTGAATTGAAAAGCCTTGAGAAATTTCCAAAACCAACGAAAATGCGACGATCACCAAAGGGCGATACCCTGAAAAAACTCTGATATATCGATCGAATTGTTGGTATCAGAAAAAATATCACAATTACCGTTATCGATGGTATCAATAGAATATATGGCATGACTCTGTTTGGGAACTTACTGTGCACTCAGATCACCGTCCATTTTGAATCAAAAAGGGGGCTTTTGCCCCCCAGTATATTATTTACCATAAAGCGAAATATAATCTTTCAAGATCTGGTTACACTGCTTTGCAGCATCATCGAGTATAGATTTTGCCACCTTTTCTATGTCTGGTCCTTTATACTGTAAAGCCTTCTCAAAAGCGGAGTCTACAACATCTCTTATCGCCACAAAGTTGCCAAGTCTCACACCTTGTGATTCTGGTCTGTTAATACCACTCAAGATCTGCAAGAAAGCGGTCAGATGGTTTGGATGTTCTGAGAACCAACCTTCGTCAAGCAATCCCTTCAAGGCGCTATTACTTGTTGGGAAGTACCCAGTTGACTTGTGCCATTTTTGAGACACTTCTGGTCTGGCGACGTACTTCAAAAACTCCCAGACTGCCTTATATTCTTCTTTTGGTTTGCCTTTCATTACCCAAAGTGTTGCCCCACCTATGACGGAGTTTCCTTTGGGATATCCCGGAATTCTTGGTAAAAAGGTGGTACCAACTTTGAAATTGGCTTTGCTCTCTATCGAGCCAACTGAAGATGTAGATTGAATAAGCATTGCCACTTGACCTGCCAAGAACGCGTTATTGGCATTGTATTCTCTTCCACCGTAAACAAGTACGCCATTCTGCGCCCACTTGATCCATTCGCTGAAAACCTTGACGCCGAAATCTTTGTTGAAATATACTTCACTGGCTTTTGCCTTTCTGCCGTTATCGTTGTTGGCGTAGAATTGAGCATGAAGCGCATGCATCTGTTCGAAAACCCACGCCGGCCAGCCAAAGGCTATACCACCTAAGGCAGCTTTGGACTCGACTATCTTCTTACCATACTCGAAGACTTCATCGAAGGTTGTCGGTGGTTTGTTTGGATCTAATCCGGCTTTTTGAAAGATATCTTTGTTGTAATACAAGATAGCAGTTGAAGAATTGAATGGCATCGAATAGAGTTTTCCATCAACGGAATAGTAGTTCAAAATAGGTACTACTATGTCGCCCCAGTCGAAATCTGGTTCTGCTAATTCAAAGACGGGAACGATTGCACCGCTGTCAAGCATTGTCTGAAGACCGACTTCATACACTTGTACTATGTGTGGTTGAGTGTTGTTTCTGTATGCTGCTATCGCTTTAGTAAGTGTTTCTGCGTAACTACCTGTGAAAACTGCAACTACCTCGATATCTGGATGTGTGGCGTTGAAATCTTTGACAATCTGTTCCAGTGCCGTTAGGTTTGCGCCGCTCATGGCATGCCAAAGCGTTATGGTGGTTTTAGCAGACACGGAGACAACAAGAAGGGCCATTAGCAGAAAGATCACAGCAAAACGCTTCACAAAATCACCCCCTGTTAGAATTTCGTACAGCTTTATTTTACATTTTTTTGGAGGATCGAATCAAGAACAATTGGGTGTTGGAAGACAAAATCAGAAAAGAAGGCTTTCTTAGAAGAGATCTTTCAATCTCTCGTAGAGTTTCTTGTATTTTTCATACACTTTCTGGTACTTCTCATTGTTTTCAACAGAAGGTTTTGTGGAGCTTTTTATCCTGACCCAGCTTCTTGAGATTTCGGCGGGATCTTTACCTGTGAATCCAGAAAACGCCAGGATCGCTGCACCGTAGGAAGCTCCTTCGTTGACAACCGGTCTTTGAACGTCGATGTTTAGTATGTCAGCTAACATCTTGACCCACAGATCGCTCTTTGCTCCACCACCGGTTATCCTGACATTTCTAATAGGTACACCCAACTCCTTTATTATTTCGAACGAATCCCTTATACCACAGGCAACAGCTTCGAAGATTGCCCTGGTGAGATCCCATTTGTTGTTGTACGAAGACAGTCCGAAGAAGACTCCTCTGGCATTGGGATCTCTGTGTGGAGTTCTTTCGCCGTTCAGATAAGGCAAAAACACAATGCCATTTGATCCAATTGGAATCTTTTCTACTTCGTCGTTTATGGTCTGATAGTCCTGTGGTAAAAACCTTTCTCTGAACCACTCGAGTGAATAGGTTGCCGAAAGCATGACTCCCATGTGGTATTTCACACCTGGCACGGTGTGGGAGAAAAAGTGTACCCTTCCTTTTGGATCCGGCTTACTTTCGAATGTTGGTGCAAGTACAGTTCCAGATGTTCCTAAGCTTATCATCACATCGCCTGGACCGATGACACAGATACCAAGAGCCGCACAGGCATTATCAGCTCCGCCGGCAACAACAGTGGTCTTTTCGTCCAGACCAAGTTGTTGCGCGAGCTGCCTTTTCACCGTCCCGACAAAGGAACTGGATTTTACTATCTTTGGGAAGACCGTTTTCGAGATATTAAGTGTTTCGAGAATCTGCTCGCTCCAGTTCATTCTATAAATGTCATACGCCATCGTTCCAGACGCGTCTGAATGCTCGGTGACGATCTCACCAGTGAGCATGTAATTCACATAGTCTTTCGGCAACATAATCTTGTCGATTTTCTCATAGATCTGAGGCTCGTATTCTTTGATCCACATGATCTTTGGCAAAGTGAAACCTGTCAAGATGGGATTACCCGAAATCTTTAGGACACTCTCTTCGCCACCAAGTTCAACGGTTATTCTTTCAGATTGTTTAGATGTTCTTTGATCGCACCAAAGTATTGCCTTTCTCAAGACCTGGCCAGTTCTATCGAGAACTACCAAACTGTGCATCTGACCGCTTGTCGATATTGCGCGAATTGTCCCTTTATGTTCTTTTGCTTTTTGCGACAATTGTTTTATAACTTGCTTTGCCGCATTCCACCAGTCATGAGGGTCTTGTTCTGACCAGCCAGGCTCAGGAGTGAGTATTTTCAATTGCTCACTGTGAATATGTAAAATCTTCCCATTTTCATCAGTTAGAATTCCCTTTACGCTTGTTGTTCCCACATCAAGGCCGATGTATAGATTCATTATGCTTGACCCCCGTTCTGTTTTAACCTTCCCGAGGCGTAGTACATGATCTCTTCTTGCGTGACCTTCTTGCTTCTGTTGTCAAGAATTGCTGTGATTTCGCCTTCCCACATCACAACAATTCTGTCGCTTAGGTTGAGTACTTCTGGAAGCTCTGAAGAAATCATTAACACAGCCTTCCCTTGTGCCGCCAATTCTCTTATCATTCTGTGTATCTCAGCTTTGGTTGCCACATCTATTCCTCTGGTGGGTTCATCAAATATCAGTATCTCGGCATTTGTCGCGAGCCATTTTGCAAGAACTGTTTTTTGCTGATTACCACCGGAAAGATTCTCAGCTATTTGATAAACAGAAGGAGTTTTTATCGAGAGCTTCCTCACGAAATCTTCTGATATCGCTCTTTCCTTTCGGTCGTTCAGAACCCATCCATGGTTGCTAATGACTGGCAAAGAAGGAAGAACTACATTGTCATTCACCGTCATCCTCAGAACAAGTCCTTGGAGCTTTCTATCTTCGGGTACCAAACCAATTCCGAGTCTTGTTGCGTCAAGTGGTTTTTCTATATTCACTTTGTTTCCCTTGATAAAAATCTCTCCACCTTCTTTTTTATTTATTCCGAAAATCAACAGCATCGTTTCAGTTCTACCAGCCCCCACAAGACCTGCAAACCCAAGAACTTCTCCTTTTCGAACCTGAAAAGAGACATCTTTGACTTTATTCTTCCATCTCAAATTCCTAACTTCCAAAATTGTTTCACCTGGCAAGACCTCTATTCCTCGCGGGAAAAACTCAACTTCTCTTCCTACCATGAGCTTTATGATCGTATCCATATCGAATTCTTCTCTTTTGAGTTCTCCCACTCTCTTTCCATCCCTCATAATGATGATTCTGTCACTGATTTGAGTGACTTCATCCAATCTATGTGAAACGAAAACAACCGATATTCCTCTCGCTTTCAGCATGTGAATGACTTCCAGCAACTTTCTTGTTTCTTCAATGGTTAAAGAAGAAGTTGGCTCGTCCATGAAAATGATTTTCGGTTCTTTGATCAATGCCTTGCAGATTTCGACCATTTGCTTTTGTGCAGTAGTCAATTCCCTCACTAAAACATTAGGAGAAAAGTGGGCTCCTACAAGATCAAGAAGTTCCGCTGATTTCTTTCTCATGTAATCTTCATTGAGTCTGCTGCTGAGAGTTCTTTTCTTTCCTTTCACAACTTCAAATGTCAGAAATATGTTTTCTGCTGCTGTCAAATTGTCACAAAGATTCAGTTCCTGATGGATTACGCTTATACCTTTTTCGAATGCATCAACAGGTGAACGAAATCCTGTTTCTTTGTTGTTCACGAAGATTTGTCCACTGTCGGGCTGTAGGACTCCTGTAAGGATTTTTATCAATGTTGATTTACCGGCACCATTCTCGCCCACGATCGAAACTATCTCGTTCTCATTCACTTCAAAATCAACGTTATCAACGGCCAAAACCCCAGGAAAGTTTTTGACGATGCCCTTTGCCTTCAAAAGTTCCAAAGACACCACCTCTGAACAAAGTAGGGGGATTTACCCCCTACTTTAGAATTTAGAATTTGATGGGTATACCGAGATCTTTCATGATTTTCAGATACTCATCGAGGTTCTGTGGTGTTACTACATCAACGCCTGTATCAATTACATAATCAATTGTTCCTTTTGTCTCAACCTTTGGTAGCATGGCAAGTGTATTCTGAACGCCCATCTTACTCATCAAATACAGCGTTGCCACAGAGAGGTATCCCATCATGTAAGGTCTCTGTCCCATTGTTGCTTGAATTACTCCTTCCTTTACGTACTGAAGGATATCGGTAGTTGTGTCGAAGCATACTATCTTTACCTTTCCTGTTTTTCCGGCATTTTTCACAACGAGCGCTTGGCTGGGTCCGTTGTAAGCATAGACGCCGAAGAAGGCATCAAGGTCGGGATGGGCATTCAGAGCGGATTCTGCGAGCGAAACGGCTCTTGCGCCATCTTCTTCATCATTTAGAGTGTCCAGTACCTGTATCTCTGTTCCCGCTATGGCGTCTTTGAAACCCTGAATTCTCTGAAGAGAATTCATAGCGGTGAGTGATCCTGTTCCAATGACAACCTTGCCTTTGCCGTTAAGCAACTGCTTCATTATGAGTCCAGCGCTGTAACCAGCTTGATAGTTATCTGTTCCTATGTAGACATACCTTCCCGTTTCCGGAGAGTCTGTGTCGAGTGTTATAACTGGTATTCCCATCTGAAGTGCCTTTTTTACCGTTGGTATTACAGCGGTTGGATCAGAAGGAGCAATGGCAATACCGTCGAATTTCTGGGCGATGAATGATTCCAACATCTGAAGTTGGGCGTTGATGTCTTCCTTTTGCGGTACAAAAAATCTGACATCTACTCCCAAGGCTTTTCCAGCTGCCTTAACACCCTGTTCCACTTGCGACCAATATGGGTGGACAGATTTTCCTATGACGCCTATTGTTAAGGCTAAGGACATGACTGCCAGAACCAGTGTCATCAACACCACTAACAACTTTCTCATACTCTTACCTCCTTTTGGAAAAACTACCTACTTGCAATCCTTCTTCGGACAATGTCTAAGGTGACTGCTACGACGATGACAATTCCTATGACTACGTTATGCCAGTAAGTAGAGACGTTAAGAAGCACCAAAGCATTCCAGAGCAAACTGATGATACTGGCACCGACGATCGCTCCCAGAACGCTTCCCTCGCCACCTGTGAGACTTATCCCGCCGATCACTGTGGATGCAATAGCATAGAGTTCGTACATGTTTCCAACGCCAGGCTGTCCCTGGGAGAGCCTTGAAGCAACTATTATTCCAACCAATCCTGACAGAAAACCGGAGACCATGAAAGCAATCATTCTAACAAGATCTACGTTCACACCAGAAAATCTTGCGGCTACTTCGTTACCACCGGCTGCCCTTAAGTGCTTGCCATAGACCGTCCTTCTGAGGAAGAAATCGGCGATCAGAGTTATCATAATCAGTGTCCAAACCGATATCGGGATTTTCAGAAAATCGGCTTGACCGATTATGAGAAATGAGTTTGGAAGACCTATAACGGGCCATCCCTTGGTGATAACAGCAGCCATACCACGCGCAATAGTGAGAGTGCCCAGAGTGATTATGAACGCCGGCACCTTGAGTTTTGTGACAAATACCCCGTGCCACGCTCCTATTCCTAAGGAAAACAGGAGAATCAAGATTACAGAAACAGACACAGGCACTCCATGAGTCATGAGCCATGCCACCATAACTCCTGTTAAGGCGACTACAGATCCTGGAGCGAGATCTATAGCGCCACCACCGGAAATGATGACGAATGTTTCGCCTATGGCCAGCAGACCAAAGATGGCAATCTGTCTTCCAAGCGCTTGTAGGTTAAAGGCCGTCAGAAAACGTGGGTTCAACACGGTGGTAAAGATGGCAAGACTCATAAAAGCTATGAGTGGTCCGAGCTCTCTGAAACCTTTCTGCCTTCTTCGTGTTGTCAAGGCTCTTTCCCCCCTAAAGACAACCGTTGACTGTAAACTTATATGAGTAGAAATCCGTGCTCTCACAGTGATGTTGGTACATGTAGACAAGTGTACCGAAAAACATCTGTGACACCTTCAAATTCTCCTGCTTTTTGTCTTTGCCCCCACAACTACACAAGAGTTCGATACTAATACTTATCATCTAAAAGCGAAAATAAAATTCATCTGAACAATACTGTTTGTTGTGAGCAAAATGCTTATAAAAGAATTCCGATAAATCTCTCGCAATTTCTTGCTCTTTTAATTTGAAAAACAAGACTCTTCTGAGTTTCGTATTGAGAACTCCACAGAGCTGAAATCATTTACTGTTATTTCCTTCCTGGAAAAATTGTAATCCTACGTTCTCGCATAATCAAGTTTGGTTTTTCTGCAATTTCGACTGAAATCGTGTAGTGTTGACCAAATTCTGCCATGATCTTCGCTTTTCTCTCTTTTCTTACTTGATTCATATAGAAGCTGCGAAAATTGCGGTCTTTGAACTTACAGTCGTTGATCTTTAAACAAAAGATGGTTACCAACTGAGAATCGGTTTACTTGTCATATGCACAGAAAATGAGCCACATTCGGTGCTTGTTTTTCTCTTTATGTATCTATCAATGATCTATTGAGACACCATCGTTGTGTGAAACTAAAATAGATTATTGACTTGGAAAGATCATGCTTAAAACTGGACAGAGATACTCAGAATCGATGCGGTTCTATCGAACTTTTTCAATGATATCTTCAATTGCCAAAACAGCCGCGCCAACGAGATTAGAACTCACAGTCTCAAAGACCGTTGGCCTGATTTTCAATTTCTTCGTAGCATCTCTAAGTGCCCTTTTTTTGACCTCTGTCTCGATGGAGTTGAAAAAATACTCCCCAAGATCTTGTACCTCACCACCGAGTATTATGAGTTGTGGATTCATAACATTCACTATATTGATTATCCCAACGGCGATGTTCCTCGCAAACTCTTCAAAGATCTTTCTGTTGTCTTTCTTTTTTTTCAGTGATGCGAACCTCTCTATGGCATTTCTCCCTTCAAGTTTTTCTTGATAGTTTTCTACCGCCCAATTTATCGATGCGACCCGTTCCCAACATCCTTCATTGGAACAATGGCATTTTTCGTGTGAGCGTATATCGACCGTCATGTGACCAGCTTCACCTGCCGTGAATGACGGCCCACGATAGATTTTCCCATCTAAAAGTATGCCCGTCCCGACGCCTTCTCTGATAACTATGAAAACAGCTTCTTTTATCTTCTTGAGATCTTTTGAATGATATTTCTCTGCCATCATCGAGAGGTTGGCCTCATTGTCTGCCAAGATGGGCACATCTACATCCAACAAGTTGTTTATCGATATATCTTGCCAGTGAAGGTTTGGAGCTAAAAGGATTCTGTTCTCAGTCATGTTTACCATACCAGGTATAGAGAAAGAAATCCTTGTAATCTTGTGTTCTTTCTTGAGTTTGGTGTATATGTCTTTTGCCTTCGCAAAAAAGTCCTTGTGTTGCTTTGGTGTTTCAAAGGATCCACCAAGAACGACTCTCCCGTTGAAATAACCCAAGCCGAAAGTAGTCACATTCACACCCAGATCGAACACAAGACTTACGAACGCGTTTTCATTCAAATCGAGTAATGTTCGCCTGCGGCCAGGCGAGTTTTTGCCGATACTCCCCTTTTCTCTTATGTACCCATCATTGATCAGTTCTTTCGTCAGTCTTGTGACACTGCTGGGTGTGAGGTCGGTAATCTCTGAGATTTCGGCTCGGGAGATGGGATGGTTGTCATGTATTAACTTGAGTATGTTTTGCTTGTTCAAAACCTTTATCCTTGGTGAGTTATACTTCAATGCCATTTCCCTCCTTGATGAACACAATTCACTATCTCGTCGCAATAAGTGTTTTCATGAACTTCAGTTCTTCAAGTGTATGGAGAGAACCGCCGCCATCATGGCCATCGTACGGATAGATTCTGATGTCTTTCCTGCCCGCGTAGTAATTGTAAGCAGCAAAGACCGTTGAAGGGGGACAAATGTCATCCATGAGTGCTACTGAGAACAAAGCAGGGCATTTTGCGCGAACGGCGAAGTTGACACCATCAAAATACGACAAGGTCTTGAATACCGTTTCAATTCTGTCCGCGTGAATCTTGCAGTATCTTGTTATCTCTGCATAAGGCATAGAATCAGTAATCTGAATAGCCCTTCTGTAGTGACACAAAAATGGTACCTTGCAGAGTAAAGCTTTGATTCTCGGTGATAACGCGCTTACAGCCAAGGCTATTCCACCTCCCTGACTTGTCCCGCGGCACACTATCATCTGTGGATCTATTTGCTCAAGTGAACTAACAGCCTCTACAGCCATGAATGCATCTACGAATACTCTTTTGTAATAAAAAGTCTCTGGATTCATTATGCCTTTTGTCACGAAGCCAGGATACTGTGGATCCGACGGATAATCTTCGCAGTCTGGTGTATCGCCTTTCATCCAGTTACTACCCTGTCCCCTTGTGTCCATTACGAAATGTGCATACCCTGCTGCGCTCCAGGTTAGCCAATCGAATGGAAATCCTCTTCCACCTCCATACCCAATGAATTCAACTACACAAGGCAGCCTATCGGTTCTGAATTTCGGCAAAATCAGCCATGCCTTTATCCTCTGACCTTTGTAACCAGAAAAGGTGACGTCGAAAGTTTCAAGGTTATCCAGATGAAAATCTACTCTTTCAACAACTGGTTGTTGAAAAAAACCTTTAGACTGTACAATTGTTCGTTCCCAGAAATCGTCGAAATCTTTTTCTTCGAATCTTTCCGGTCTATACTTCTTGAGATCTTCCAGTGGCATGTCAAACTGAACCATGATGTCACCTCCACGCCGCTAAAGAACGGTCTGAAAACTGCCTAATTCTTTTTTCTTCAGCAAGAATTCACTGGTAAATCTGTTAAGAATCTGCGATCATATCTCTGTCAAGCGTTTCACATCATCACAAATATACATCTGTAGAATCGGCTAATGTTCTGTCTTTTCCAGTTCACTCTTCGATCTTCGGTCAACCCAAAGGTTCAGATTTTCTCAGATGCTAAGATGTTCAATCAACGATTTCGCAATGACTATTTCATTGCACGCAATAGATGAAGCAAGTTGTGAAATGTGAAAACTAAAGCGAAAACTGCGAGAAAGGCAAAAGGTTTCATTCGAATTCCCCTTGCATATTATTTTCTTCTTCGAAAAATTGTAATATTAAGTTATCACACAATCAAGTCTGACTTCTCACCATCTTTGCTTGATTTGGGTGTTTATCTATTTTTTTCATTCAATTCTCTGCTTATTGTTTGTCTTGCGCCGCGTTGTTCGCAAAAGCTTGCTTTTTCGATCTACTTAACGGTTCTTTGCTTCAAGTATCTTCTTCTCAAATCCATTCTGCAACTATCGTAGTTGATCGATCAAAGAATACCTTAGACAGGATGAGTGGGTAATCTTTTTCATTCAAATTTCAGATCACAGAACTCAATATACGGCTGTTTTGTGATCGGTCATTTGAAGATGTTGTAACATTATAAATAGTCTGCTCAACAAATGTGGGGGAAGGCAAAGTGAAGATAGAAGTCTTGGATGGATTTGATTGCATAGGTGGTAACAAGATCTTGGTTGTTGATAATTCTAATGACGGTTTCCTGCTGGATTTTGGATTGAATTTCTCCAGATGGTCTTTGTATTTTGAAGAGTATTTAAGACCCAGGACTGGAAAAATTCTGCACGATCTTCTCAAACTTGACCTGTTACCAAAGCTCAATGTTTACAGAGGAGATCTTGAACCACCGCATTTTGACAGTGACGAGAAGATTCGTTTTTTGTTTCTGAGCCACGGTCATGAGGATCATACCGGATTCAGTGGTTTGATAAGCGAAAACATACCTTTGTTGATCACCAACGAAACTCTCGCGATACTAAAGGCCAACGCAGAGATCAGGCAGGAGGTCTGGAATGAACTTTATCTGAGAAAGAGGCTAAGGATTCAGCAAGAGGGGATATACAGACCGGATGTGCTCAAGACAGAGAAAAAGGCATTCATTCAAAGAAAGATCTGTGTTCACAGCAACTACGACGATTCCTCAGCAGTAGATTCAGATTATTTTGTTCAGTTGGCTATTGATGATCTTTGGAAAGACGAGTTGCATGTTTTACCTGTCTATCACTCGGTTATCGGCGCCGCAGGCTTGGTGGCAAAGGTCGATGACTGGTGGGTTGCGTACACTGGTGACTTTCGGACAGGACCACAGACCACTGACGAGGAGTCTTTCTGGAGGGAAAATCTGGGCGAAAAGAGGCTGTCCCTTTCGAAGCGTACAGAAAGATTTTTCGATTTTCTCAAGGATAAGCGTCCACTGTTGCTGATTGTTGAAGGAACTACCGTTGCAAGGGAAACGAGCTTTTCTGGCAACGAGAAAGATGTCTATCAAAGTGCACTTGAACTTGTACAAAGCACAAACAAACTTGTGATAGTTGATTTTTCTGTGAAGCACCTTGAAAGATTGATGAGTTTCTTGAAGATCGCCATGCAAACTGACAGATTACTTGTTTTGATGCCCAAGGACTATGCCTACCTTGTGACGATGGGTGCGATTGAACCAATTTGGAATCTATCTGATCGGGAAAAAGAGCATCTCAAGGTGTATCACACAGCTAAGACAACCTTTGCAGGACTTGAAAGAACTGTCATGGAACAAGCAAGAAGTGAAGGAATCCTGTTACTGCCAGAAGCTATCAATTCACGACCATCCAGTTACATGATCGCTGCCGGGTATTGGGACTTTCACAACATACTCGATCTGGATGAAGAGATATTGCGAGGGTCTATTTACATTCATTCAACAAGTGAAGCATACACAGAAGAACAGCAGATGGATTTTCTCAGATTTGGTAATTGGACAAAACGGTTCTGTATAAAGACTCATGGTTTTGAAGTCACTGAAGACGGTCAGGTTAGATTCACAAAACAATTTCACGCTTCTGGTCATGTCGGAGCTGAGAAGCTTGAACAAATAATAAGTGATCTGAACCCGGATTTGATACTCCCTGTTCATACTACAAACAGAGAATGGTTCACCAAGCGCTGGGAAAAGAAGGTCATCTCAAACAGTCCATTTAGGCTGTGAAGTTTTCATAAACAAAACTCAACACAACTCGAAATTTCTTGGCAATGAAAATGCGGTAGAATAAAAACAGCAACGGAGGTGATTTTTCTGAAGTTTTATATCACTACACCGATCTACTATGTCAACTCTGATCCCCATGTTGGCAGCGCTTATACAACGATAGTTGCTGACATAATAGCACGTTACAAGCGCTTGATGGGTTACGATGTTTTCTTTCTAACTGGTACAGATGAACATGGCCAGAAGATTCTTCAAGCGGCAACTGCACTCGGCAAAGACCCTCAGAGTTTTTGCGATGAATTAGCGGGGAGGTTCAAAAAGCTCTGGACCAAACTTGGAATTACAAACAACGGTTTTATAAGAACAACAGATGAGAATCACATGAAGGTGGTTCAGTACTTCGTGAGGAAAATGCTCCAGAACGGTGACATATACAAAGGTGAGTACAAAGGCTGGTACTGTGTGCCATGTGAAACTTATTGGAATGAAGACGAAATAAGTACTGAAAGAGTTTGTCCTTCCTGTGGTAGAGAGCTCAAATACATAAGCGAACAGAATTACTTTTTCAAACTCTCAAAGTATACAGGTGCGCTCTTAGATCATTACAGGAGACATCCTGAGTTTGTCCAGCCAGATTTCCGAAGAAACGAGATGCTTAAGATACTTGAGGGTGGACTGAAGGATCTGAGTATCACAAGAACGACCTTCAAATGGGGAGTCCCAATGCCAGATGATCCAGAACACGTTATATATGTCTGGGTTGATGCGTTGATAAACTATATTTCAGCCATAGGCTACCCATCGGATTTGGAGAATTTCAACAGATACTGGCCCGCTGATCTTCATTTGATAGGCAAAGAAATAAACCGTTTTCACTCGATTGTCTGGCCTGCCATGTTGATGTCCGTCGGCTTACCTTTGCCAAAGGTTGTTTTTGCACACGGCTGGCTTACGGTCGATGGCCAGAAGATTTCCAAATCTCTGGGTAACGCGATCGATCCAACGTACTTTGTTGAGAAATATGGAAACGATGTTCTGCGGTTTTATCTGCTCAGGGACATAAATTTCGGTAAAGATGGTGATTTTTCAGAGAAAAATCTTGTCAACAGGTTGAATTCAGATCTTGCAAATGACTACGGCAACCTGTTGCACAGAACCCTCGCGATGATTGAAAAACACTATTCTTCAACCTTGCCTGCACCTGCCGATTCTGACCAAATCGATGAGAAATTCAAGGAAGAGGTTCAAGGAAGGATCAAAGAATATCAAAAACTGATGGACGAGTACTCATTGACTCAGGCTGTCGAAAAAATCTTGGAGGTCTTGATGCTCTCAAACAGGTATTTTGATGAGAGAAAACCATGGGTTCTGGCAAAACAACGGGACTTTTCAAAACTCGCGACGGTCCTGTACAATGTGTGCGAAGCTCTGTTGAAAGTTGCTGTGATGTTTTCGCCAATAATGCCTGATTCCTCTAAGGAAGTTCTATCCAGACTTGGCTTTGATTCACAACCTTCAAAGGAGATTTTCGATGAATGGGGTACTTTGAGATCACCCGTGAAAATAACTCACGGAAAACCTTTGTTTGAGAAAAAAGAACTCGTTTCTGAGAAAAAGGAGAGTGAACCAAAGATGGAAAACCTTATAGACCTTGATGAGTTCAAAAAAATCGAACTGAGAACTGCGAGGGTGTTATCGGCTGAGAGAGTACCCAAGTCCGACAAACTGGTGAAACTCATTCTTGATGTTGGCGAGCTTGGGCAAAGACAGATCGTCGCTGGCATCGCTAAGTACTACGAACCAGAAACTCTTGTTGGCAAGACTATTATCATAGTCGCAAATCTCAAGCCCGCGAAATTGATGGGTGTTGAGTCACAGGGAATGCTGCTTGCAGCAAAAGATGGTGTCAATCTCAGAGTTTTGACTGTGGACGGAGATATTGCACCAGGTGCAACGATTTCATAGGAGGGTCCAAAGGTGGCAGATGTTCTCCCAAAGAATATAGAAGAAGAACTTGTAGAACTTTACATGAATTACTCGATGAGCGTGATCATCGGGCGTGCGATTCCCGATGTTCGTGACGGGTTGAAACCTGTTCAGCGCAGAATTCTCTATGCTATGCACGAACTTGGCTTAACCCACAACGCCCAGTCGAAAAAGTGCGCGAGGATAGTCGGTGAGGTTCTGGGAAAGTACCACCCCCATGGTGATGCCTCTGTTTACGATGCTCTTGTAAGGCTCGCTCAACCTTTCACAATGAGATACCCGCTGGTGATAGGTCAAGGAAACTTTGGGTCGATTGACAGAGATCCACCTGCGGCGATGAGGTACACCGAGGCAAAGCTCTCTGAGCTTGCCGAAGAGATGTTGCAGGATCTTGATAAAGAAACTGTCCCGATGATGAAGAACTTCGATGACACACTCGACGAGCCGGTCGTTTTGCCATCGAAGGTACCCAACCTGTTGATCAATGGTGCAAATGGCATAGCGGTTGGTATGGCAACGAACATACCACCTCATAACATAAAAGAGGTCATAAACGCCGTGCAAAGACTCATCAGAAATCCAAACGCAACGATCTCCGAGGTTTTGGAAGAAATAAAAGGACCAGATTTTCCAACTGGTGCGATTGTAGTCAATGCAAGCGAATTGCCTGAGGTTTATGCTACGGGAAAAGGCAGGATAATTCTTAGAGCCAAAGTTGATTTCGAAGAGGGCAAGAAATATGACTGCATAGTGATAACTGAGATACCTTACAATGTCAGTAAGGCTGCGTTGATTGAAGAGATAGCGGCATACGCCGAGAGAAATCCCAAGATGTTGATAAAGAACATCAGAGATGAATCGGACAAGCGTGGTACAAGGATCGTTATAGAATTCCCAAAAAACGCCAATTACAATATCATACTGAACAATCTGTATAAGCACACATCTTTGCAGGTATCCTTCGGTGTTCAAATGCTCGTAATTGACAATCGAAAGCCAAAGCTGATGAACCTGGTTCAGCTACTCAAAGCTTTTATAAAGCACAGATACGATGTTATCAGAGCAAGATCTCAGTTTGAGTTGAGTGTTTATTCAAAAAGGGCACACGTTGTAGAGGGTATTATGAAGGCTGCGAGGGCACTCGGTGTGGTGGTGGATATAATCAGAACCAGCAAGGACAGCGATGACGCCACAAAGAATTTGATTGAAACACTTTCTGTAACTGAAGAACAGGCAAAAGCCATTCTTGATATGAGGCTTGGTCGATTGACGAGTCTGGAAGTTGAAAAACTGCAGAATGAATATTCCCAGTTGATCAAGAAAATCGAAGATGTCAAAGATATTCTCACCCGTGATGAAAGAGTCTACGACGTGATGTACCAAGAGCTTGAGCAACTGAAGAAGAAATACGGTGACGAAAGAAAGACAGAGATTCAAAACGCAGCCGAAGATTTGGAGTACATGCCTGAAGATCTGATACCAAACGAGGAAATAGTGATCACATTGACCGAAAAAGGGTACCTAAAGTCTACAAGTCTAAAAGATTATCGCAGCCAAAGACGTGGCGGAAAAGGAGTCGTCGGTGTCAGAACAGCCGAGGACGATGAAATATTAACCGTTTGCACAAGCAAGACACATTCGCAGACCTTGTTTGTCACCTCGAAAGGTAAGGCGTATTTATTGAAAAACTATGAAATAGAAATAACTGGACGGGACAGCAAAGGGAAACCAGTGCGGTTGTATCTAAATCTTGAAGAAGACGAGTCTGTGCTGACGATGATTTCCTTTGACGAATGGCTTGGAGATCTGGTTCTGGTGACCAAGAACGGGAAGATAAAAAGGACACCGTTGAAAGAATTTGAAAATGTCACAAGCCGAGGTATACGAGCCATAACCTTCCAAGACAGCGATACTGTTGTTGCCGCAACGCTATCTCGCAACGAAGACGATCACATAATCCTCGCAACAAAACACGGAATGTCGATAAGATTTCAACTCAAAGAAGTCAGACAGATGGGCAGAAGTGCAATGGGTGTCACCGGTATCAGGCTCAGAGAGACAGATGAAGTGGTGGGAATGGTGAATATTCCAGACCAGAACTGTGAGATCCTCACGATAACGGCAAGAGGTTTTGGGAAGCGCTCTCCTCTGAGTGAATACAGGATACAATCTCGAGGTGGAATTGGAATAAAGACAATGCCAGGAGTAGAAAAGGCTGGCCAACTGTGTGGAATAGATGTGGTGGTCGATCCCGATTCTGATGTGATAGTCATGACCAAGAACGGTCAGTCTATAAGATTCAAAGTCTCTACTGTGAGTTTACTGAGCAGAACAGCCAGGGGAGTTAAAATCGTCGAACTCTCGGAGTCCGATGAAGTTTCACATTTTGCGGTGGTAGAATCATGTACAGAGAGTTAGACCACACGGCAGATCTCAGGTACGAGTTGATCTGTGACGATCTTCAATCACTGTTCGATGATTTGATCAAAATCTTAAAGGATAACTACAAACCTGTACTCAGCAGCAAGATCGTCCTAAAAAAAGAGTATCCAATGAAAGAAATCGAAGACATGGTTTTTGACACAGTTAACGACTGGATATACATGATAGACGCACAGAGACTCTTTCCATGTGATTGCAAAATCGACGGTTCTCTGCGTTCTGATTTTGCTACTATTTTTGAACTTCACGGCACTGAGTTGAAGGCTCTCACGTATCACGAATTGAAAGTTGTACAAAAAGAAGGTAAGATAATGCTAAAGGTGGTGTTTGACACATGAAGGAACTGACAGAAAGGCAAAAGAAGGTTCTTGACTTTGTCCTTTCCTATGTGGATAAACATGGTTATCCTCCAAGTGTCAGGGATGTGGCAAGAGCCTTTCGCATAACTCCCAGAGGTGCGATGATTCATCTTGATGCCCTGGAGAAAAAGGGTTATATCACCAGGGGAAGGAAGGCAAGGAGCATAAAGATCTTGGGTAGATCCGAGTCAGTCCGACTACCCGTGGTGGGAACCATCGCTGCGGGGACTGCAATCGAGGCGATAGAGAATCCAACCGAGCTTGTCGAAGTGCCTTTAAGTATGGTTAAAAGTGGTTTTGAGCATTTCTTGCTGAGAGTAAAAGGTGACAGCATGATAGAAGAACACATAGTCGACAGAGATTATGTAGTTGTCAGAAAACAGGAATTTGTCGAAAATGGTGACATAGCAGCGGTGCTGATAGATAACAATGAAAGCACCTTGAAGAGAGTGTACATCGAGCAAGACAGGGTGATTCTCCAACCTGCAAACTCGAAGCTCAAGCCAATAGAAATAGATCCAACACGAGTGAAGATAATCGGAAGAATAGTGGGAGTGATAAGGATCTATGGATGAGAAACTGTACAGTGTGACTAACATAAAGAACGTTTGGATAATTCGCCCAAATGGAGAACTCGATATGAGCAACGCCATGAGCTTCAAGGACGAGATCAAAAACAAATACCTGCAACAAGGTAGGGTGAACATCATCCTCGATTTGTCACAGGTCAACTATATGGACAGTACTGCGCTCGGTGTTTTGATAAGTCTTCAGAGATCTTGCAGAATGAATGGTGGTGCATTGGTGCTTTGTGGGCTTGAAAGCAACCTGAAGAGGATTTTCAAAATGACATCACTCGACTCAGTCTTTTTGATTCGCGAGACCGTTGAACAATCTTTGAAACTGTTCTTGGAAGGTGAGTAGGGTGAAAATAGCCCTTGGGTCAGACCATGCCGGATTCAAACTCAAGGAGGCGTTGAAAGGTTTCTTGGTATCGAGAAACTTCAAGGTTCTGGATGAAGGTACTTATTCCGAGGATGCCGTAGATTATCCAGATTTTGCCAGGAAGGTCGCAGACGACATCAAAAACAAGAAGGCCGATTTTGGAATACTGATCTGTGGTACTGGTATCGGTATGAGTATCGCAGCGAACAGGATCAAAGGCATACGTGCGGCGCTCTGTCTGTTTCCAGAAATGGCGAAACTGGCAAGACTGCACAACGATGCAAATGTACTTGTACTTCCGGGCAGGCTTATAAGCAGCGAACTGGCACAGTGGATAGTTGAAGTATTTCTAAGTGAGAAATTCGAAGGAGGAAGACATCAACAGCGTGTGAGAAAGATCGAGGAGATGGAGTAATGAAGATAGTCTATGACTCTCTTCACTCGAACTACAGACCAACCAAAGAAATCGATAATGGGAGGTTCATAGAAAATCCTGAAAAACCAGAAAGAATCGACGCAATAAAAGAGGCAATGATCTTACATGGGTTTGACAATCTGACTCCACCGGGCAAGTTTCCTGCTAATTATGTTTACATGGTACATGAAGAATCTTATGTTGAATGGTTAAAGGCAAAATCATCCTCTACACCTGAAAATGAAGAGTACATACTTGAAGTCTTCGGCTATGACATGTGCTTTGACACCGGAACGCCTATCCTTCACAACACCTTCGAAACTGCCAAAAGGGCTGTGGATGTAACTTTAACGGCGGCGTCGATTGTAGAGTCCGGTACAGATACTGTGTACGCATTGGTGAGACCACCGGGACATCATGCGACAAGAAATCTGTGTGGAGGCTATTGTTATTTCAACAACGCTGCGATAGCCGCAAATTATTTGATCAAAAGAGGAACGGATAGGATAGTCATACTTGATCTCGACTTTCACCATGGCAACGGTACTCAGGAGATTTTCTACAACACTGACTTGGTCTACTACATATCTATTCACGGTGACCCAAAGATTTTCTACCCCTGGATAAGTGGCAAAGAAAGTGAGGTCGGTGAAGGGCCAGGCGAGGGTTTCAATCTGAATCTGCCTTTGCCTCCGCATGCGAATTGGGAGAGATATTCCGAAGCGCTTTCCTATGCTGTTAGAGAGATAAGAGACTATTATCCCGACGTGCTTATAATCTCGCTTGGTTTTGATACCCATAAAGAAGACCCGGTCGGCAAATTCGATCTTGAAGATGAAGATTACGCGAGAATCGCAAAACAGATTTCAAAGCTTAAGTTGCCGACGCTTGTGGTTCAAGAAGGAGGCTACAATCCAAAATCGAATGCCTCTGCGGCTGTGAATTTCTTTTCGAGTTTTGAATGATCACAGCTTTCCGAACAGATCCATGTTGCGCTCATGCAGTTTCTCATAGACTTCGAAGAGCTTCTCATACTCATTGTGCCTGCTTTTCAATGGGAAAAACACCTTTGAGATCTTGACGATTCTCTTACTCAGATCAACGAAGTTCTCTCCAGTCAAGGCTGAAATCGAGATTATTGCGCAGCCAAGCAACTCAGAGTCGAAAACTTGAGGTATTTCAATTTCTCTTCCCAAGACATCGGCCTTTATTTGATTCCACAATTCATTCATTGCCTGACCACCCGTTGCCCTGATGCTCTTTATACTGTATCCACAAGATTCCATTATTCCTATGATGTGCTTCATAGCATATCCCACACCCTCGATGACCGATACCAAAAGTGATCTCCAGTCGTCTTTCAAGGAGAGTCCAAAGAATACGCCTTTGAGATCTTTGTTCCAATACGGACTTCTCTCACCGTTCAGATGGGGTAGGAAAATCACTCTTGTTGGCCTCTTCACCGCAATGAGCTGGGATAGCCCAACAAGCCTCGCACGGGCGATATTTTGGGAGAACCACTCATAAGCTTTTCCAGTTGTTGTCATTACAGCACTTATTTTCCAGTGATCTGCTATGAAAAACGGTGTTGTCATAAGACCTTTACAAGGGAGTCTCTGCTTGCTGCACAGAGTCAAGCCCTGTGATGTGCCACCCCTGTCGCACAGCATCTCATCTTCCAGTACGCCAGTACCAATGAGTGCCATTGCGAAATCAGGTGATCCGGCGACTATCTGAACATCATCAGAGATCTTAAGGGTTTTTGATGCCGTTTTATTTATCTTCCCGATTATTGTTCCAGCCTCTACCATCTCAGGTATGAAAAAGGTTTTGTCCAGACCAAAGCCACTCAGAACATTCTGGTTCCATGGCAGATAACCTTCAAACGGGAAGGTTGCGTTCACGATCATACCAGTGAGTTTGAGGATTATGTAATCGCTCGGTTGGATCAGATATGCTTCCTTTATTGTGTCTTTGATCGCCAGAAGATTACAGAGAACTGTGGCGACTTGTTCATCGACACCTCTTTGAATTATTGAACTTATGTTCTGGTACCCTCTTTTGTCCAGCCACGTGATAGCTTTTCCAAGGGTTTTTCCATTCTTATCAACGAGCACTATCGTGGGACCTTGCCCTGTCACGCATACTGTTACTATTCTTTTTCTGAGCTCTTCGTCCATTGTGTGAAAGGCTTGAACAACCGCCTTCCACCATCTGTCAGGTTCGATCTCGTGCGCGGCATTTCTCGGTGACTGGGCACATCTTTGCTGAAAATCAAAGGACTTGTTGCCCTCTTGATCGAAGAGCGCAACTTTGACATTGGTCGTACCTATGTCTACTGCTGCGAAAAGTTCAGAAGACACCTTTATCTCCCCTTCGCTTGTAAGCCAATACT
Source organism: Thermotogota bacterium (assembly GCA_029551145.1). GTDB lineage: Bacteria > Thermotogota > Thermotogae > Thermotogales > DSM-5069 > Pseudothermotoga_B. The sequence continues at coordinate 56,002 of JAKPGA010000044.1, forward strand.
TGCTCAAAATCCCTATATCTCTGCTGGAGTTTTTCTTTGTCGATTTCGAACATCTTCAAGATCACAAGGTCAACGACGATCAGTTGCAGATAACGTGTTAAGAAACCACCTTCAGAGAGAACCTCAGTTTCAACGTATGTTGGTAACAATATATCACATGCCTCTGCGATTTTCGAAGCAGGTGATGCTATTGCGATAACCTTCGCACCAGAGTTTTTTGAATAAGCTATAGAGTCAAGAAGATCGGTTGAAGAATGGCTACTCGAAATAGCCACGGCACATCCACTTTCACCGAGATGTGCAGCAGAGATACTCTGCAAAAACGGGTTGTCGAAGAAATTCACTTGAAAGCCGAACTCTTTCAACTTTAAGAACAAGTCCTTCCCCGCGACTGCATCAAACCCATAGGCAAGAATCTCTATCACATTGCTTTTGAGAATAGTCTCTGCTGCCATCTTTATCTGATCTTCACTTATGAGTTGTATTGATTCCTTGAGTTCTGAAAAGACAAATCCAAGAAAATCTCTGTTTATTTGGCATATTCTTGATGGATCAGGCCTCATAGTCTGGAGCAGATTTATCTCCTGCGCAATCGCAATTCTGAAGGTTCTGTATCCAGAAAAGCCGAGTTTTTTGCACAGCTCTACAATCGTGGAAGGTGAAACATGGCAAAATCTGGCAAGCTCGACTATGTTCATCTGAAGAATTCTCGTCGGCTGCTCGATCACAAGTTGCGCTATTCGTTGTTGTGAATCACTCAAAGTAGGTAATAAATCCTTCAAACTTTGAAAAACACTCACGACGCTCATATTCTTACCCCGCCTTCTTTCTCGTTGAATAAGCGTACAGTACCATCATCAGAACTGTGAAAATATACGGAATAGTCATCAAAAGCTCCACAGGGATTTTCGAAATCAGTTGCAGGAAATTTGATAGGAAGGTGAACAAACCAAAAATCAAGCAAAACAGAACAACTACGAATATCCTTTCACCACCAATTATAACGGCAACAAGCGCTATCCAACCGCGGTTGTTACTCATTCCTGTCACGAAAGATCTCATCGGTAAAGATAGAACTGCACCAGAAAGAGCCGAAAAGATGCCACTCAACAGAAAACTCGTGATTGTCATCTTGTCAACGTCTATGCCGAGATTCCTCGCAGTATTCATGTCTTTTCCGACTGCCCTTATTTTGTATCCAATTACTGTTTTGTTGATCAAAACATAGCAAACAAATATGAGCACAAAGGCCGTGTATTCCAGAATGTTGTAGCCACTCAAGATCTTTTCAAGGAAGGGAATGTGACTCAAAACTGGCAGTTCTATCTTGTTTAGGATAGGTGCATTTTGAGATACAATTGTGCCTTTCGAACCAAAAAGATGAGCCATGAGAAAACTGGTCAATCCGCTCGAAAAAAGATTGATTGCCAAGCCAGCAACGAAGATATTTGCTTTCAGTTTGATTGCAATGATGAGTAGCACTGCATAAACAGAACACGCACCAAAGCAGGCTATCAAAGACAAAAAGAGATTTGATGTCTTATCTGCGACGTAGATAGCCACAAAGGACGAGGTGAGCATCATGCCTTCAAGGGCTATGTTAAGTTTTCCAACCAAATGTGTGAATGTTCCCCCCAATGCGGCGAAAATCATCGGTACAGCTGCAGAAATCACTGAATGTATGATATCAGCGACCATGGGCTGCGACCTTCTTCCCTATGAGAAAATCCGCAAGTGACTCTGCAGTGATCAGATAGAATATCGTTGCCTGAACAATCTTCGAAACCTCGGGTGTGACATCTGCCATGATCGAACTGACCTGTGCCCCTACCTCAAGGTATGAAAAAAGCAGTGCGGAAGGTATGACAGAAATAGGGTTGTTTCTCGCGATCAGCGCGACGGCTATTCCATTGAAACCATAACCAAAGGAGAAACCCTTCATCATGCGTCCGTGGACGCCCAAGACATCGATGGTTCCACCGAGACCTGCCATACCTCCACTCAAAAAAAGTGCAACAAGCCAGACCCAGTGAACCTTTATTCCCCCGTAGTGTGCAAAGTCGTGGTTCGAACCAGTCACTTTGATTTGGTATCCAAGGTTTGAAAATCGCAAAACAAAGTAAACCACTACACTAATGGCGATTGCTACGAAAACACCGCTGTGAAGATCTGAAGGAGGCAGTATCTTTGAAAACATCATTGAACCACTGATATACTTCGATGCTGAAAGACCGGCAAATGGATCTCTAAAAGGACCATTCAGAAAGTAGTCGGCGATATAGATCAGAGCCTGTCCTATCAGAAATGATGACAGCAACTCGTCCACTCTAAACAGAATCTTCAGAACGCCACTGAAGGCTGCTGCCAATCCCCCAACGATGAAGGCTACAAACAAAATCAGAGGAATGGAAAAGCTTCTGACCAATCCCTCAAGATGAAGTGCCACAATGGTCGCGCAGAATGTCGCAAAATACAGTTGTCCTTCCAAGCCAAGATTGAATGTGCCGGCTGAAAAGGCAATTACCGCAGCCAATCCAGTCAAGACAAGTGGAATCGAGCCACTCAGCATGTTACCAAGAAAGTATGTGTTACTCACAGGACCAAGACAAAACCACCTGATCGCCGTGAGCGGATTCTTGCTTGTAGTCAATATTATCACTGAACCACAGATAAAGGCAACTACTAAGGTGAAAAGAAAAACTTTAAGCCAACGCCGGTTTACTTTCATGAACAAGCATCGCCTCGATCAATCTATCCTTTGTCAGTGTATAGGTGTTTTTGAATTCTCTCACCAATCTGCCTTTTGACATCACCAAGATTCTGTCGCATATCTTCAATATCTCATCGAGATCATTCGAGTAAATGAGAATAGATGAACCCTGATTGCACAGTTCTAAGAACGATCTGTGTACGAAATCCGTGGACTTCATGTCCAAACCAGCCGTTGGGTTGCATGCTATCAATAGTTTTGGTTTTGACTTCAATTCCCTGACTATCACAACACGGTGCATGTTTCCACCAGAAAGAGTGTCGGCAGGTTGCCAGACAGATGAGATTTTGATTTCATATTCCCTCGCCAATTGGTTGGACCATTCTTCTATCTTTCTATGGTTGAGCCAGCCAGCACGGGAGAATTTCTTGTAATTGTTCACAATCAAATTGTAAGCAACAGAAAGTTTCGTTGAAAGCCCGACCTGAATCTTCTTTTGGGGAATGTAGCCAATGCCGATTTTTCTTCTTTCACTTATGCTCTGAAAGGTGATATCCTTTTTTAGAAAGATTATTTTGCCATCTGAAGGTCTTCTTGTACCAGCCAGTATCTCCATCAGTTCGACTGCACCTGAAGAATCAAATCCAGCTATTCCCAGTATCTCCCCTTCTCTTATTTGGAACGAAACAGGCCCGATTACTCTTTTCTTCTCTCTTAAAACCACATTTTCAATACTTATAAGATTCTTCCCACTTTCATGGACATTTTGTCTACGAAAGATCTGTGTCTCTCCCGCCATCATTTTGGTTAGCTCTGCCAGAGATGGATTGTTATCCTCTGAAGAATAGACAGTGGTTCCATTTCTCAGTACCGTTATCTGATCTGACACACTGAGTGCATCTTGTGCGTTGTGTGTTATGAAAATAACTGTCTTTCCGGAGTCTCTCAGTTTCCGTATCGTCCTCAGAAATTGGTCAGATTCTATCTCATTCAGGTAAGAAGTTGGCTCATCAAATATCAAAATCTCTGCTTCAAGATACAGAACTCTCAATATCTCCACTTTTTGTCTCTCGGCGACTGATAGACCTGCAACTTTTCTGTCTAAGTCAACAAAGATACCGCTGTTTTCCATCAGTCTTTCTATCTTTTTTCTGGCTTGGTCAAGATCTACAAAAACGCCGAATTTCAAAGGCGTCCTTTGTAGAACGATATTTTCCAATGCTGTAAAATCCTCTATCAAACTGAGATTTTGATGTACCATTGCTATGCCGTGATTCAGTGCATCGTGCTGGTTTCTAATGATCACATGTCTGCCGTTGACAAATATCCTCCCACTGTCCATTTTTTCAAGTCCGCACAGAATCCTCATCAGAGTAGTCTTACCCGCACCGTTCTCACCAAGCAAGGTATGAATGGCGCCTTTTTTGACACAAAGATTTGCACCCTTCAACGCCTTGGTTTGATTTAGCAAAAAGGTTTTGTAAATCTCTTTCATTTCTACACAGTTTTCCACCTTAGTCGCCAAACGGCGTAATCTCCCCTCGTTCTACCTTTTCAAACAGATCGATCATCTTTTCTCTGATCTGCTCGGGTACATTTTGCAGATAACTGGGATCATCGAAGGTAAAACCAATCGCCCCTTCTCTAATACCCCATCTCTCGCTGTGCCCAAGGGGTAGTTTGCCCAGATAGGCTTTTTTGAGTACCTCGTAGATCGCCATGTCTGCCCTTTTCAGCACGCAGGCAAGAATTACATCAGGTGCCAAGTAGATAACATTCGAGTCAACGCCGATCACATATCTGCCAAGCTCTTTTGCTTTCTTAATCGCACCGATCCCGGTGCCACCAGCAACCAAGAAAATGACGTCGACCCCCTGTGAAAATTGAAGTTGAGCCAATTCATACCCTTTGTTTGGGTCTGCCCAACTACCTGCCACGGAAAAGAAGATCTCTGTTTTTTCGTCAGCACTCTTCGCCCCTTTTTCGTAGGCAGGTTTCATCTTTTCGGTCATCGCGGGATAAATGTCGCCTGCGATCATTCCAATTTTCAATTCGCTGTTTGCACCTGGAAGATTACTCTTGGTGATAAGACCTGCGAAATAGCCTGCCAAGTATGCCATTTCTTCGTCCTTGAAACCGAGTGAATAGACATTTGCAAGGTTTGGCGCTATGCCGTCTATAAGTGCGAATTTCTGCTGTGGGAACATCTTGGCTGCCTTTTCAACACTTTTTGGCATTCCCTCTGTGAAAGTTACTATCAAGTCGTACGATTTAGTTGACGCCAAACTTATCAGTAGCGGCTCCCACTTTGATGAGTTGTAGCCTCCTTCTATCACTTTCACGTCGAAACCGAAGTCTTTTGAAGCTCTTACTGCGCCTTGGACCATCATTTCATAGATTGCATTTCCTCCTACCTCGCCCGTTATGAGAAGCGCCACACTGTAAGCATTGACAACAGCAGAGAGAACAACTATCATCAGTACAAGAATCTTTTTCATCTACGCTCACCTCTGGTGTAAAATAATTAATGTAGACAGATAGGCAGTCAAAATTATTTCGATACACTTCGAAACTATTTTACCACACAGCCATTCATTGTCAAATTGTTTCTTTGTTGTTTATCTTTTTGTCTTTCAAAATCAAAGTATTTGCGCCGTTTTATGGTATGATGGACTTACAAGACTACTTTTGAGGAGCTGGTATTATGCAAAAAGAGGACTTCGAGGTTTTCGTGCTCACAGACGAGGACAACGTCGATCACCATTTTGTGTTGCTCGCGGAAATCGAGGATTCTGGCAAAAAATACTGGGTGTGCGAGGAAATAATGGTTGATGAAAAAGGTGAGATCACAGATTTTGGCGAAATCTATCCATTCCAGGTGAAGGAAGATGAGAATGGTGACCTCTTCGTTGATTCGATAGAAACTGAAGAGGAGTTTGAGAAGGTATCGACAGCTTGGAACGAACTCCTGCAGAAGGATGACGAGCTCAGGGGCATGCTCGATGTAGAGGGACATGAACATGACGAAGATATAGAAGAGCATGAACACGAACATGACCAAGAGGAGGACAACTGATAACTTTGCAGAAAAGTTATTCGGTTGAATCGATCTACAAAGATCTCAAAACAAGGATTGAAAATGGTCATTATTTAAAAGACAACAGGTTACCCGACGAAAAACATCTGGCAAGCCTTTATGGTGTTGGCAGGCAGGCTGTACGAATGGCCATAGAGAAATTAGTGAAGGAAGGTGTCGTGAAAAGAGTAAAAGGTCGCGGCACCTTCGTTCTTTTTGCACCGAAGACACAGCTACTGGGTTTGGTCGATAGTTCTTGGAGTTTTCAATTTCTGCGCAGAAATCTGAGCAATGTTCCAAAAGAATGTGATTACTTCAACAAGAATTTTCCCGTTCTGTCCTTCGAAATATTATGGCACAAAGAAAGCGCTTGCACGTGTTTTGAGAGATGTTTCGTAGATCCGGTCAAAAATCCCACAGCTCTCACGCTTCTACAGTCACAGGACAATGTTCATCCAATGGATTTCTGCGTGCAAAAACTGAATTCAGCGATAGTGCAGGACAAAATAGAACTCGTGAAGCCTCCAAGAGTTGTGATAAAACATCTCGCGCTTCACGAACCCAATGTGGTGATCGGACGCACAGTACTTCTATCAAATCATGTTGGTGAGCTGTTCGGCTTTTCTTTGCTTTACTACCATCCTTCTGTTCAAATCACCCAAATTCACAAGTTCTGAGGAATTTGTTCTGAATAACTCTCAACTTCCCATGTGTTTACAATACTGTCACTTAACTGATTTGAACCTAATTTCGAACCACCACGTCTAAGATGTGGAACATGAGTAGGACCCCCCACCCTCCTTTTGACACATAGATTAACTTTATAAAGCTTCACTCAGGGCGATCAAAAGATCGCCCATTGTTTTTTATTTGGGTGATAGATACTGGCACACTTCTATGCAGGCACAGGAGTGTTGAAGTGGTCGATCATGGTGGATCACTTGTTGACTTGGTCGAAATTGACGATCTCCAAGATATCACCTTTCAAAACCATTGCGTAGATACCGCTTCTTGTCAGCAAGTTCACTGTGTTTTCGTTCAAACTCAAGCCCGCGTATATGGGAACAATTTCGTATTCTTTCAATATTGGAACGAGGTCTTTCAGTATCTTTGATTTTTGAATGAATTCTTCTATGTACTTAACTCGATCTGGGGAGCTCTTGACTTCTGTGACAAAGGCTTTACCTTCAGCTTTGCACAGTACAAGCAAGTCGATCTCTATCTCCGTATGGCCATCGCGTGTGTAGTATCGCTGAATCACCGTATCTGGATCGCAGCCAAAATATCTCTTAATCGCTTGCGGTATCGATGGTGCAAAGATATCCTCCACAAGAGTACCCATTTTGTTGGCCAAGTTACCCCATTGGCGTCTCATTTCTTGTATATCTTGGTCAACCTTCTTTTTGTACTCCTCGAGACCGAGTTCTCTTCTTCTGTTCAGTTCAGCCATTTCTCTCTTGAATTCTTCCATGCTTTGGTCTCTTTTTTTATTCAACTCTGCCATTTCATTCTTAAAGGAGAGCATCTCTTTTTTGAATTCTTCCATGCTTTGGTCTCTTTTTTTATTCAGTTCTGCCATTTCTTTCTTGAATTCCTCCATGCTTTGGTCTCTCTTTTTATTCAATTCAGCCATTTCATTCTTAAAGGCTATCATTTCTTTTCTCAGTTGTTCCATACCTTCATCTCTTTTTCGATTTGCCTCGCGAACCTCGTTTTGAAAGGAGACGAATTGCTCAGTCAGATTTTGGATCTGCATCTCAGTCTTTCTCTGTGAATAGACCAATTCCATTATGGCTTGCTCCAATTTATCAACTTTCTGAGCAATTTCAGAACGCGCCATCTTTGAAACCTCCTACCTTTTTAATTATACAACATGTCCTTAAGACAAACTGATGAGCTACACAGTTAAATGCAGGATTTGAGTTGTAACCTCCTTTCCGAATCAAAATGCAAGATCTTGGGTGGCACAGGCACTAAAATTTCTGAAAGAGATATCTATGTGACAGATCATAATGTCATTAAGGCATCGATTGACCTGTTTTGAGTCTGCACTCTGTTTTTCTTTACAGAATATATAATATAATTAATAGCGGCACGTACAAAGTTACTCAATCGATATGTTGTTTATTTGTAGATCATCGGTAAAAAGGGGGCAAAGGTGTGAGAATTCTTCTTATTAACCCAATGAACAGTGGCTATTATTACCGTTTGGGTGCGGTATATCCGCCATTGGGACTTTGCTATATCAGCTCAGTTCTGAAGAACGCTGGAAATTCTGTGAAATTGATTGACATGAATGTGGAGAGCTTTGACTGGAAGCATTTCAATTACTCAGATTTTGATATCGTGGGTGTCTCCACAGATACGGTGAGATTTCCCCTTGCAAGAGAGATTTCATTGACTGCAAAAGCACAGGGTGTTATCACAGTCCTTGGCGGTCCACATGTGAGCGCTGAATACGAACAAATTCTAACAGAACAGGTCTGTGATTATGTGATCCTCGGTGAAGGAGAATACACCTTTGAGAAACTTGTTCAATCGCTTCAAAACAACGAAAGATATCCTTTGCTCGATGGACTTTGTTATCTCAGAGACGGCACGATATTCGCAAAGCCAGCTAAGCTAATAGAGGACCTTGATCATTTGCCCTTGCCAGACAGAGAAAACTCGAAGTTGTACAGAACGAAATTCGACAGAAAGCCCGCAACCAGTGTGATCACTTCGCGTGGTTGCCCCTTTGACTGTGAGTTTTGCAGTGCTTCACAGTTCATGGGACGAGTGATCAGAAAAAGAAGTGTTGAAAATGTCATTGAAGAGCTGAAGCGAGTTAAAGATCTCGGTTATGGCTCTGTCATCTTTTTTGATGACAACTTTACAATCGAAAAGCACAGAACCATCGAACTCTGCGAGCAAATGATGAAGAATCGCCTTGATTTCAGTTGGTGGGCGTTTTCACGGGCTGATGAACTACTCGGCAAAGAAGATCTGCTCGAGGCCATGGCGAAATCTGGGTGTAAGATGCTCTTCATCGGTTTTGAAAGTGCCGAAGATGAGGTTCTCAATGAGTATGAAAAGAAACTTTCAAGCTCTATAGCACTTGAGGTAGCGAAACTTCTGAAAAAATACAAGATCGACCTTTTTGCGAGCTTCATAATGGGTGCACTCAACGATACCAAGGAGTCAATTAAAAAAACCGTTCAGATGGCGAAAAAACTGGGAGCTCAGATCGTTCAATTCTCCATTTTGACACCATATCCCGGAACAAGACTCTATGAAAAGTTGAAAGAAAAGATCAGTGTCAAGGATCTTTCGCTTTTCGATGGGACAAACCTTGTCTTTGATCACCCAAAGTTCTCGAGCAAAGACCTCAAGAAACTGTTTGTGAAAGCCTACTACTCAGTTTACACCGCTCCAAGATTGATTTTCACGCGCGGCATACCTTTTCTAATAAAGCTTCTAAAGACCAGAGAGAAGACCGTTACCATGGAGATCGCTCACCAGAAAACGTAGTTTCTTGAACAATCTAAGACCAATGTATATGAATTTCACGATCTATTTTGACTTGTTTTGATTTGCGCTTTTTTGATATATGATAATATAAACAAAGAAGGAGGTGTCGTGGTGAAAACTGTCATGATGATAGTTCACTCATTGATCAGCGTAGGGTTGATCTACATGGTTCTTCAGCAGATGAGCAAATTTGCAGAACTTGGAGGTGCATTTGGTTCTGGCGCTTTGCACACCATGTTTGGCAGAAAAAAGGGTCTTGACACGTCAGGTAAGATCACTCTTGGTTTGAGCATAGCCTTTTTTCTGAGCAGTATTTTGACCGCATTTTTCATGTCGAGGTGATGCAATGCAACCAAAAGAACAACTTGAGATCTTGAAGAGAAATGCCGTAGACCTCGTTGATGAGCAAGACCTTTTGAGCAAGCTTCAGAGAAAAAAACAGCTTCGAGTGAAACTCGGTGTCGATCCATCAAGGCCCGATCTTCATCTGGGTCATGCCGTTGTTTTGTTCAAATTGAGGCAGTTTCAAGACCTTGGCCACCAGGTGATTCTAATTATAGGTGATTTCACCGCTCAGATTGGCGATCCATCTGGCAGAGACTCGACCCGCCCAATGCTTTCCGAACAAGAAGTGAGATACAACGCGAAATCATATGAAGAGCAGACTTTCAAAATACTCGACAGGTGTAAAACAGAAATTCGCTTTAACAGCGAGTGGCTCTCGAAGATGAGTTTTGCCGATGTGATAAAACTCGCTTCAAAGTACACAGTCGCGAGAATGCTCGAAAGGGACGATTTTTCAAAAAGGTATTCTTCAAACATTCCCATCTCCATAGCTGAATTCTTGTACCCGCTGGCTCAGGCATACGATTCAGTGGCCATCCAAGCCGATGTGGAACTTGGTGGGACCGACCAGTATTTCAACCTGCTCGTTGGGAGAAGGATTCAGCAGGAAGTTGGCCAGGAACCACAGGTTGTCATGACGATGCCCATTATAGAGGGTACTGATGGCAAGATGAAGATGAGCAAGAGCTATGGAAACTACATTGCCTTCAACGATGCACCGTTTGACATGTATGGGAAACTGATGTCTATACCAGATGAGTTGATAATCAAATACATGAGACTTTTGACACATTTGCCGCAAAAAGAGATAGACCATTACGAAAAACTCATTCAGGACAAATCTGTGAATCCAAGGGATGTTAAGATGAAGTTGGCTTTTGAGATAACCAGCTTCTTCCACGGAGAAAAGCAAGCAGAGGATGCTCAGAATGAATTTGTGAAGATCTTTAGAAAAAAAGAACTGCCCAGTGAAATGCCCGTTGTTGTACTTGACAAAGACGAGGTTGAATTGGTAGAATTACTCATGAAGTTGCAAGTTGTACAGAGTAAAAGTGAAGCAAGAAGACTTATAGCTCAAGGCGGAGTAAAATTGGACGATGAAAAGATAACAGAGATTCATGCTAAAATCTCTGTGGACAAAGAGAGAATTCTGAAAGTTGGCAAAAGACAGTTCTTCAGACTTACTAAACAGTAGACTTATTTGTACCCTTGATTTCTGGTGCTGAGCAGTGTTATAATCCATCGTGATCGTCATTCTGGTCTTTGAAAAGTGGGGGGAGGAATAATCCCACCGTCGAAAATAATATGAAGGGAGGTTGGAGCTATGAAGAAACTCATGCTATCAGTCCTGGCATTGTTCATAGCAGTAGGGGTAATGGCTGCGGGGATGTTCCCTGATGTTCCCAAGACGCACTGGGCTTACCCATACGTTGAACACCTGAAGAACAAGGGAATTGTCATTGGTTATCCCGATGGCACTTTCAAGGGAGATCGGAATATTACCCGCTACGAAGAAGCAGCGATGATCAGCAGATTGATTGGTTTAATCGAAACCGAGATAGTCGCGCCACACATTTCCGATGTTCTCAAAGTTCTGGACGCAATCAGCTTGAAACTTGGCGCTACAGTGCAAAAAGTTGACGAACTTGAGCAAAAGGTCAACGCGATGAGTACAACCTCTGGAGAGCTCGCTTCTATTAAATCGCAGGTTGCAGACCTTTCCAGGACCGTTGAGATGCTCAAACAGACTGTGAACATCCACGATAAAGACGTCATCAAACTGTACGAAGCACTTGCGAACCTTCAGAAGAACTGCGAGGGGAAATTTGCTGAACTTGGTGCTGCCGATGCCATTGCCCTTGACAAAATCGCCGCTCTTGAGAGGGTTGTTAGTAAGCTTGATGAAAGAGTCTCGGCTGTTCAAAAGAAACTCCTTGCCCTTGAGCCTATCAAGGACATCTTGAAGGATTTGACCGGAAAGGTTACAGCTCAAGGTGATAGGATCGCGGCAGCAGAAGAGAAGATCGGAGATCTGAGTTCAACACTCGATAACGCAGTTATGACACTCGGTTATATTTCTATCAAGCTTGACAGAACACAGGAGAATCTCAACAAAGTCACAGACAGAGTATCAGCGCTTGAAGAAAAGGCAAAGGGCATCGATGCCAACGCAAAGGCAATCGAGGCTTTGAAGCAAGAATGTGGAAACAGGTTCAGCGAACTGGAATCAAAGCTCGCGGGTCTTGAAAATAGCTTCAATGATTTCACAGCAATGCATGATGAACAGATCAACTACGTTCTTGATGAGCTCGACAGTGTGAACTCTCAGCTGGATGAACTCCGTGAAGGTCTGTTCTCTCTCAGAGAAGACACAAATGCAAGGTTCGCCGAAACAACAACTTCTATTGAGAATGTGAAAACTGAACTCATAGCTAAGATCGATGAACTTTCAAAGGCAAATGCAGCCCTTACAGGAGCTGTAATCGGTGCAATAGTTATAGCTGTTGCTGCCATGATAGTGGGTGCAATGTGAACCCCATTTGGGGTAAAATTAACACCAATCTTAAAAGGTGAAGGAGGGTGTAAAAGTATGAAAAAACTGTTAGTGGTCTTACTGGCACTGGTAACAGTCGCAGCATTTGCAGCGGTCAGCATCTCTGGAAGTGCATGGGCAGAACTCTCGGTTAAGTTTGACACTTCGACAGGTACGGCAACGCCGACTATCGACTCCGGTGGATCCGTGTGGCTAGTTCTCTCTGGCGACACCGGTGAGAAGACGGGATTCTCTGTTAGCTTCAGCGGTTTTGGAGTATCAAGCGCTTATGTCTGGGAAAAGATCTACACATCTGATGCGTTCTCAGTCAAGTACAGACTTGGAACTCTGAGCAGGGGCACTACTTATGTTAAAAAGAGCGGCAAGAGCGGCGGAGCGTTCGCGCTTGACTTTGCCATCGCTTCGGGAGATGTCAAGGACGATCTGAGCCTTTTCGTCTACTTCCCCGGTGGTAGTACACTGGTCGATGCGGATGTTTACAACAAACTCAGCTTCACGTTTGTGACCCTGACAGCTTTCGCAAGTGGTGTGGTTTCTGCCGGCGCTGGTTCGTTCCCGTTGATCGGACTCGACGCAACGATTGATCTTGCGAAGGCTTTGAGCATCGAGAATGCTTCACTCAGTGGTTACGCTAACCTCGGCATTGATCCAAATCAAACCGGAATGGCCATGCTGCCAAACTACAAGTTCGGTGTGAGCTTCGGAATCGACAAACTTTCTGGCGAAGCTTACTTCGAAGGTCCCAAAACAATCGGTGCCAGCTTTAAGACAACGGTTCTCCTGCCTGTCACACTCGAAGCTTATGTGAAACTGCCAACAACTCTGACTAGATTTGCTGACATTTCACTCGGCGCGTATGCAACATGGACGAGCGAGCTGCTGACCCACAAGGTCTCTATCGATTTCAAACAGCCTACAGCCACGGTTGCTTGGAAGGTCAGCGTGGGCTTCTGAAAACGTGAGATTCAAATGACCCCGGCTTCGGCCGGGGTTTTTTGTTTTGTGTTAGGATTGAACAGTAGGAGGTGTAAAGATGTTGATTGCTGGAATCATCGCTGCGATAGTGATCGTTCTGGTTGTCTGGTTCATTGGAACGTACAACTCGCTCGTTTCGAGGAAAAAGCGCGTCGAAAACGCCTGGAGCCAGATCGATGTTCAGCTGAAAAGAAGGCACGATCTTATTCCAAACTTAGTGAACGCGGTGAAAGGCTACATGAAGTTCGAGAAAGAGACCTTGGAGGCAGTTATAAACGCTCGTGCGAAGGCTGTGTCAGGTGGATCGATAGACGATCGCATAAAGGCAGAAGGAGAACTTTCCGGTGCGCTGTCCCGCCTGCTTGCAGTTTTTGAGAGATATCCGGAATTGAAATCAAATCAACAAGTGAGTCAGTTAATGGAAGAGCTCACAAGTACGGAGAACAGGATCACCTATGCAAGGCAGTTTTACAACGATACCACAATGAAATACAACACGTCGATCGAAGTCTTTCCAACCAATGTGGTTGCAAAAATGTTTGGATTCAAACCATTCCCATTCTTTGAAGCGGCCGCAGGTGAAAAGGAAACACCAAAAGTGGATCTGACTTTCTGAACGTGTAGTAATTTCATCAATACCGAGTCGTATTTGATCTTGCCTTGTGAATGGCAGGTGGTTTCATGGACTATTTAGTACTGCAGAAAAAGAATTTGAGAAAGACATACCTTTTGATTCTCGTCTTTATGTGTATGATGTCAGCTTTGGGGATCATAATCGATGGTCTTTTTGGTAGTTTTCCAGTTGGTACGGTTGTTTTGATACTGATAGCTTCCGTTCAGGTTCTTGTTGGAACTCAGGCTGGTGCGTCGCTGGTATTGAATTCGGTGGGTGCGAAACCAGTGAACTTGAACGAATTGGAGGAAAAGCAGCTCAAAAACATCGTTGAAGAGATCTCACTTGCCGCAGGACTGACAGTCGTTCCAAAGGTCTATGTCATGGAAGACGAGAATATCAATGCCTTTGCGACTGGTTTCAAACAGCAAGACAGCGCGGTGTGTGTTACACGTGGGCTTTTGAAAAACTTGAACAGAGAGGAAACCGAAGGTGTTGTTGCGCACGAAGTGAGTCATATATTAAACAAAGACACGCTTTTGATGACCACGATCAGCGCGATCCTTGGCACGATGGTTTTGGTCCAGTTATTCGCGTGGAGAGCTTTGAAGTTTATGGCTTGGTCTGGCTCTGGGCGCTCAACTTCAAAGAAGAAGGGAAAGGGCGACAGCACGGCGTACATTCTTCTTGCCCTCTTGGTGATCGCGCTTGCTGCAACTTTATTTTCCTTCATCGGGAGAATCACGATCTTTGCTGTTTCAAGAGCCCGTGAATACCTTGCCGACGCAAAGGCAGTTGAATTGACAAGAAACCCGAAAGGTCTTTCGGGGGCACTCAGAAAGATAGCAAAAACCCAGAAAGCCAAACAAAAGGTCAAAGGTGCGACCGTCGCGACGGCTCACCTTTTTATCTCAGATCCGCTCAAGAGAAATATCAACAACAAAGAAGGTTTCTTCGCAGACCTTTTCAGCACGCATCCACCTAT
>JAKPGA010000025.1 GCA_029551145.1 Thermotogota bacterium
CCCACAACCCTCGGATTAGAAGTCCGATGCTCTATCCTATTGAGCTACGGGCGCTGGAGCGGGCGACGGGATTCGAACCCGCAGCCCTCGGCTTGGAAGGCCGATGCTCTACCATTGAGCTACACCCGCTTGTGTCATTAAGTATTTTACTACACCATCGGGAAAAATCAAGAGCAAAGCAAAATCACCCGCGAAGCCTGCGTTTGCACGACCGCGTTGTCTCGCTGTAAAAGAAGAATATGTGTGAACGATTTCTATCGAATACAGATCTTGTCGTTCTCAAAGAAAACCCTTTTTTTAAATCCTTCTGCTTCAACACTCTTGTAGTCATGCCCAGCGTGGGCTGGGTAAACACCAAAGAAGACCAATAGTTCAGAAGAGGTATTGACGGCTCTATGCGCCCAGTATGGCGGTATGTATACGACTTTGTTGGGACAGATTTCGTGCGATTCAAAATCTCCGTTTCTTGTCTGGCACAGCACAAGTCCTTTACCTTTCAAACCAAGATAAACCTCTGCTGTGTTTTCAAAAACGTGATAGTGCCCTTTTGTCATGAAGAATTCATTCTTCACTCTTCCTGGATAGAGAAGTGTTATCAAAAACATTAGATCTCCCTCTTTTTCAGCGATGGGTGCCTCAAAAACCTCGTATATGATCGGATTTTCTCTCTCCAGTTTTGGGTCGATCTCATGAAATATGTGTTTCACATCGCTGTACCTTCTAACTGTTCTGTTACCCAATAAATTCACTTTACCCTCTGCAAGATCAAAAAGAACATCAAATGGTCTCATCATCTTACCGGCATCGGTTAAGGTGCGCCATTTCCTCCTTTCATATTGTCTTGATCCCTTACTCAATAAACACACATCTCAGTAATCCACTCTCACGTGTTTGATGTACAGGTACTCGTTGAAGACGTGATGAGAGTTTTCCACACCAAATCCACTCTGCTTCCAACCACCGTATGGGTAAGCAAATTCTCCACCAGACACGTTGTTAATACCAACAGTACCACTTTCGATCAACTTGGCAGCTCTCAATGCCTTCGAAAGGTCCTTTGTGTAAACGTACGCAACAAGCCCGTACTCAGTGTCATTTGCCTTTTCAATCGCTTCTTCAAAGCTTTCAAATGACATTATCGGGGCCGTTGGACCAAAGACCTCATTCTTTACGATCTTCATCGTGCGATCTGTATTCACCAGAACAGTCGGCTCATAGAAATACCCTTTTTCGAACTCATCTCCAGCGGGTTTCTTCCCACCGTACAGAACCTTTGCGCCTTTCGATGTTGCCTCCTTAACATACTGTTCAACAGTTTCCCAGCCTTCTTTCGTAGTAAGAGGTCCCATTTCGACATCTTCTCTCAAGCCGTTGCCGATCTTTATCCTTTTTGTCTCTTGTACAAACAAATCTACGAAATCTCTGTAGATCGATTTGTGAACATATATACGGTTAATCGCATTGCAGACTTGCCCAGCATTTCTAAACGATCTTCTCACTGCTCCTTTCACTGCTGCATTTAAATCTGCGTCTTCAAAGACTATGAGCGGGCAGTTCCCTCCAAGTTCAAGTGTGAGTCTTTTTACCGTACTTGCAGCAGAAATCATGATGTTTCTTCCAGCACTCGTACTACCTGTGAAGGCTATCTTCGATATCAAATGATGTTCTGTGAGTATCTTCCCAATCTCATTCGTTTTACCCGTCAAGACATTCAGGACTCCCTTTGGTATGCCTGCTTCAAGAAAGCATTCAGACAGTTTCAACGTTGATAGAGGAGTATAATGAGAGGGTTTGGCAACTACAGTACACCCTACAGCAATGGCAGGCCCGATTTTCCAAGACAAGAGCAACAAAGGATAGTTCCACGGAACAATCGCAGATACAACTCCTACTGGTTGCCTTAAGGTAATGCTGAGTCTATCAGTCTTGTCGACAGGATATGTCTCACCAAATATATTCAGTACACTCTCAGCGAAATATCGGATCGATTCTAAAGAACTTCTCAACTCTTCACGCGATTCTTTGATCGTCTTACCATTTTCCAGAGTCAATAAACGTGAAATTTCTTCTGACCTTTCTTCAGCAATTTTAACCGCCCGTTTTATGATCTCAGCCCTCTTGATTGGGGAAAGATTTGACCAAGTTTTGAATGCTGCAAAAGAAGATTCAACAGCTTTCTGCGCTTCCTCGGCAGTCATTGCAGGTACTTCTCCGACCACCTCATCAACATTAGCAGGATTTCTCACCTCCAAGAACCTACCCGAGGAAGATTCTACCAATTCTCCATCGACGACACATCTGAATTTCATCGATTATTCCCTCCTTAAGAGAAAGTCTGAAATTTCTTAGCGAAATATCTGGTGAGTCTTAACTCATGGTCAAAGGTTGAGGCAATCTTTTGGTTGTCAATTGGTGTTCTAAAAAGGCGTGTTATGAAACGTGCCCTGTCTGCCCTGTGTTTTGCCTCGTAGTATTCAACCGGTATATCTTGCTCGGTATATGTGATGCTCCTCAAAAACAGCAGAGGGTCACCTTTGGTTATTCCCAGAAATTTGGCATCCTGACTGTCAGCGCTAATCGCCTCAATAGTTCTTTCTCCCCAAGCAAGCTTGATTCCGTATTTACTTTCCAGAAGGTAATACAGTGACTGTCCTTCGAGATCCTCATCAAGTAATTGGGGGAAGATATTGAGCGGCAGAAACGTTGTTACCAACAATATAGGTTCTTCTTCTATAAACCGTAGCCTGTGTATCTTAATCACCTGATCACCCGGTTTGATCGACAGATAATGTGCCAGAATTTCATCAGCTCTTTTAATTTCTTTTTGCAGAACCTTCGTTTTCGGTTTCATCCCCTGAGAGATCATGTCAGCATAGAAACCGGTGAGAGTTGAGACAAGATGCTCATCTATCTTGGGTTGCACAACTACGGTTCCGATGCCTCTGTAACGCTTTATCAAACCTTTATTGGTTAGATCACTGAGAGCTTGCCTTACCACACTCCTACTGACCTGAAAGGCATCACAAAGGTCTTTCTCTCCTGGTATCACACTTCCAGGCTTAAGCTCTTTGGTTATCCACGCATGGAGTATCTTCTCCACCTGATAGTACAGTGGCATTGGGCTCTCTCTTTCAATCATATCCGGAGAGAAAGGAATCACGCTCTTACCTCCTATGTGAAAAATCACTAAGTCAAGATTCCCGATTCTAAGACGATCGCTTCTATCTCGTTGAAAAGCTCATTATCCATTTCCCAATCAAGAGCCTTGAGGTTCTCTTCAAGCTGTTCGGGTTTTGTAGCACCAGCAATTATCGATGTTATTGGCCTATGTTTTATCAACCAGTTCATAGCTATCTCATTCACTGGCTTGCCGATCTTTGATCCAATCGCTTTTAACTTCTCCACAATTGCTATGTATTTTCTCAAATTATCACCAACCAATTTGGGATTTGCCGCCCTCACATCTGTGAACTTTTCATTGTAATCGATATCACCGGTCAACACCCCTTGCATCAAAGGACTGTATGGCAAAAACGCAAGGTCATTCTCTTCACAGAACGGGAGAACTTCCCTTTCTGTTCTGTATTCAAGGGGAATATTGTGGTAACTCAAAGCATTTCTCTCAAACATATTATAGAGTCCCTGCATGCTACTTATGTGTTCGAGTAATCGCCGAGCAGTATCGACAGAGAAATTCGACAAGCCTATGAATCTTACCTTTCCGGCCTTCTTGAGCTCGAGCAGTGCGTCAATTGTTTCTTCTATTGGTGTGTTTGGGTCAGGCCAATGGAGCTGGTACAAATCCACATAATCCGTTCCCAGCCTCCTCAGGCTTTCATCGATTTCCTTGAAGACACTCTCAGGTTTCAGGCATCTAGTTATCCTTTTTTGTTCATCCCAGATCAAACCGCACTTTGTCGCAATTATCACTTTGTCTCTTGCAAAACCTCTAAGAGCTTTACCCAGGATTTCCTCAGCATGGCCAAAACCATAGACAGGTGCTACATCAAAGAAATTTATGCCACTTTCCAGAGCTTTGTGAACTATCTTGATGGAATCCGAATCATTTGAATCCTTCCAGATCGATGGCCCTGAAAGGCCCCAGCATCCAAGTCCTACCACCGAAGCGTTCAGCGGAAATCTCTTCGTGGATCTGTATCTCATCACACCACTCCTTTCATTTTTCTCCGTGATAGGTTACTCCTCCAACCAGAATAAGACTTGAATACGATGTCTGTTCACCCGTTCTTACCACACCTCTTGCTTCGTTGTTCACCATATTCTTGAACTTCTCGTGAGGCACATATTCAATCTGAATTCCCTTTGGAAAAACTTTCAGAAGCCTCTCATGGTATTTTGGAGAAATCTTTTTAATCTCTTCAGCCATGATTATTTTCTCTATCTCCAATTCCTCAACTATTGGTGACACAACGTCGATTATTGTGGGTTTGTCAGCTACAAGACTTAGATCAACACAGGAACTGTTTTTCACTGGGAAACCAGAATCTACGATTGCCAAAAAGTCTCCATGTCCCATCAGTGCTATCAAGTGAGACAAATCTCTATTGAGTATCCCCTTCTTTTTCATATTGATCCCCTCCCGTCTCAAATTCCTATTTCATCTGATTTTTGAAAGAGAATCGAAGACCTCTGTGAGCACGCTGTACGACTTTTCAAAAATCTCATACATCCTGTCATACCTTTCCTTGAAATCCAGACGCGGTTCGACGACGATGATATCTTTGACAAATTCCTTGGCATCGTCAATGCTTAGCAAACCGACCCCGAGCCCTCCGCAAATAGCTGCTCCAACAGAGGTGGCTTCACTTGGGAATTCAGGAACAGTCACCATCTTACCGAATATGTCTGCTATTATCTGTCTCCAGTTTCTTCCCTTAGCCCCACCACCGATGAGTCTTATTTTCTCAAAACGAAATCCACCGACCTTTTCAAAAATATCAAGAATTATCTTCAAATTAAAAGTCACTCCTTCAAGAACGGCTCTGAGCAAATCTGACTTTGTATGAACCATAGATAGTCCTATGAAAGCCCCTCTTGCATTTACATTCCAGCGTGGGCTTCTCTCACCTAACAGGTATGGCAGAAAAACCAATGAATTGGACCCTGGTGAAGTCTTATCGATCAGATCGTCAAGTAGAGCATAGACATCCAAGTTCAATTCGTTGGCTGCCTTACCCTCAAGGTCACAAAATGTGTTCTTGGCCCACTGGTAGGAAGCACCACCAGCTTGCATTGTGCCGGTGGGGCAATAGAAACCAGGTACGGGGTGGCAGAAATTGAATGTCCTAGCCTGTGGGTCAAAGAAGGGCTCTTCATCACATGTACTGATCCAGCTTGACGAACCCAAATAGAGATAGGCCTCGTTCGAATCAAAAACACCTGCGCCGACAGTGGCTGCTGCTCCATCTCCTGCTCCACGCACGACAACCGTTTTGGGTGACAGGCCTATTTGTGCTGCGACCTTTGGTATAATATTGCCAACCACAGTTAAAGATGATGAGATATCGGGAAGTTTATCGATGTCTATTTGCAGTGTCTGAACAAGTTCTTCAGACCACTTCTTTTCTTTCATATCGAAGATGTTGGACATGGAAGCATCCGAAAAATCTGTCCCAGGTATGCCCGTGAGCCTGAAAATAATGTAGTCTTTCGCAAAAAGGAATTTGAATGTCTTTCTATAAATCTCTGGTTGATTGTCCCTAATCCATGCGATCTTTGGACCAAAATATGTTGGAGTGATTCTGGATCCCGTCATTGAATAGACTTTCTGATTTCCGATCTTCTCCAGTCTTGAAGCCTGCTCGATACTCCTCTGGTCGGCCCATATTATGGCATTTCTCAGAAGATTGCCGTCTTTATCTATTGGAACTACACCCATCATCTGCCCACTGAAACTGATCGCCTTTATTTCGTCCTTGTCAATCTTGGACTGCTCAAGAAGCTTGTGCGTTGTAACTTCAATCGATTCCCACCATTGATCGGGGTTCTGTTCAACCCAATTGACATTGGGAAAATAGGTATCATACGAATGAAAAAAGCTTGCCACTAAATGCCCGTCGCTTCTGAAAAGAGTCGCTTTGTTGCCCGTCGTCCCAAGGTCGTAAGCCAAAACATAACTCATAGCATCACTCCATTTGCGCAAATCGTTTGCAAATACAGTTGTTCTATTTCATCCTTCGCCGGCATTGATGGAGAGGTGCCTATTCGGGTGGTGGAAATTGCAGCTCCGACACGGGCATAGTCTATCGCATCCTTCAAAGGAACTCCCCTCGAATAATAAGATGCAAAGACACCGACAAAGGCGTCTCCCGCACCCGTTGAGTCAACTGTGGTTACCCTTACCGCGGGGACGATCTCTTTACTGACCTTAGAACAGAAAACGCCTTTTTCACCAAGCGTGATAATAACCGTATCAACTTGCATTTCAAGTTTCGAGGCTATCTCAGACAAGGCGTTAGTTCCGTCCAAGGGAATACCTGCCAGTTGAGCTGCCTCAATTTCGTTTGGGATCAGGATGTCTACATATCTGAGCAATTCTCTATCGAAATCTCTCACGGGGGCAGGATTGAGAATTGTCGTTGCACCAGATTTTTTCGCGATCTTCATCGCCTCAAAAGTTGCATCCAGATTTGCTTCAAACTGTGCGATGAAAACATCGCACTCTTGAAATGCTTTCATGCCCATGCGTACTTCTTCGATTGATATATCATTGCACGCACCTGGCACAACTGCTATTGCGTTTCTTCCATTATCATCAACAATGATAAGAGCAACACCGGTCCCTTGAGAAGATGATCTGAGCAAATAAGATTTGTCCAACTCAAAGTGTGTGAAAGCCTCTTCAGCAACCGAAGCGAACATATCGCGCCCTATCTTGGTCATGAATGTCACATCGGCCCCCGCTTTTTTGGCAGCAACAGTCTGATTGAAGCCTTTACCACCTGGTCCGTACTTGAAAACATTGGCAAAAACCGTTTCACCGACCTGAGGAATATGAGGAGAAAAGGCAGTCAGATCTACAACGAAGCTCCCGAATATGGCAACCCTATTCATCGACATGTCCTCCCATCACACACGGAAGATGCCGAAAGGATTTTCCTGAAATCTTCTGAAAATCTTCTCACATCTTGCTCAACATACTCAGGTACTTTGACAAATTCCTTGAATACATCAAATGGGACAGCAACCTCATCGGCGCCACAATCGATAGCCTCAATCACTTGCTGAACTGTCTTCAAGCTTGCGACAATGAGTTTTGTATTCTCGCGAGAATTGTCTATAA
The DNA here is from genome assembly GCA_029551145.1 of Thermotogota bacterium. Lineage (GTDB taxonomy): Bacteria > Thermotogota > Thermotogae > Thermotogales > DSM-5069 > Pseudothermotoga_B. The sequence continues at coordinate 7,304 of JAKPGA010000025.1, forward strand.
CTTGCTTGAAATAGCTTAATCTTTGTCGTGGATCTATACCCCTTCGCTCTGCTCGGTCAAAATAAAACGCGACATAATCAACATCAAAGTTGAGAGCAAAAACAAGCTGTGATATTTCGTAGGTAGCCGTGGCACAAACCCTAAAACCTTTTTCTTTCAACAGGGTTGCCAGACTGTATTTTTCAACAACCCATGGAATCTTGATGATAAATCTTTTTGGATCTAAATGTTTCATTATTTCTTCTTCCAGGTTCTCTATCTGGAAAAAAATCGTCGGAATGCGCGAATTTGCTAATCTTTGGATCAAACCAAGCAGATTGTCACCATATCTGTCTCTCAAGACGATCGAAGGATTGGTTGTGATGCCAATCCCTATACCCTCTGCCAACGATAATGCCTCTTCATTGCAACTATCTATATATACCTTCATTGACTCACCTTCGTCCCGCTTTGACATACTGATCAAAGAACACCGCAACAACGATTATCAAACCTATTGCCATCTGCATAATAAACGGGTCGACGCCTAACAGATTACCTCCATTTCTCAGTGTCTGGATCAATAGAGCCCCTATAACTGCCCCCAAGGCCGTACCAACTCCTCCGTTCAAACTCGCTCCACCTATGACAACTGAAGCGATTGCATCCAGTTCGTAGCCTTGACCGGCTGTAGGGACACCGGCCGCCAGCCTTGAAGCCAGCATGATTCCAGCCAGACCGCTCAACAATCCAGAAACAGCGTACGCACCATAGTAATTCAGTCTCATGTTTAGGCCAGACAATCGAGCAGCCTCTCTATTGCTCCCAAGTGCATACAAATTTCTCCCGAATCTTGTGTACTTCAAAGAAAGTCCAACAATGAGCGCCGTTACTAACCAAAGCCAAACGAGCTTTGGCATATCCAAGAGTGTCTCTGATGAGAAACTCACAAAATTGCTTGGTATACCAGTTATCATCCTTCCAGAAGATATGTACATCACCAATCCCCTTACGAAGGTCATAACACCGAGCGTTGCTATGAACGGAGGAACTTTCAGATCATAAACAGCCGCTCCATTCACGGCACCAACCATCACGGAAACTACAAGGGCAATCACCACAGCTGCTGTTGAAGAGAATTGGTAATTCAATCTTGAAGAAGTCAGCATCGCGAAGACCATCCCTGAAAGTCCAACCACTGCACCAACCGATAGGTCTATACCCCCAGTCACAATGACGAAGAGCATTGCCAATGCAACTACCCCATTTATCGAGGTCTGTCTGAGCAGGTTTGTGATATTTCCAAATGACAGAAAGGTACCCTTTGTAGCAAATATAAGTAATACGACAAGTACAGCAAAGATAATCAACAGGTTTTTCTCACCCAGCACCGTTCTTTTGTTCGAGCTTGCTTTGCCTTTCACGCGACATCCTCCTTTTTCATCGCGTATTTCATAGCAAGCGCTAACAAACGTTCCTCGGAAAATTCTCCACGGGACAATTCTCCAGCGATTTTCCCATTGGAGATGACCAATATCCTGTCGCAAATTCCGATCAATTCAGGTAGATATGAAGAAATAAAAATCACGCTCTTACTCTGCTTCACAACCTCGCTGATGAATCTGTAGATTTCCGCCTTTGCTCCAACATCTATCCCATTCGTTGGTTCGTCCAATATCAGAATCTTTGCAAAGCGGCTAAGCCATCGCGCTAACACAACTTTCTGCTGGTTTCCACCGCTCAGTTGATATATAGGGTACCCAATGCCAGGAGTTTTTATGGACAATTTCTCAACAAGATCACTTGAAAGGTGTCTTGCCTTTCTGTGATCTACAAAGAACATAAATCTGCGGAGTAAATCACGGTAATTCACTATATCAATATTGAACTCAACATTTTGCGGTGGGAAGATTCCTTGTAATCTCCGATCTTCCGGAAGATATCCTATACCAAGATTTATCGCATCTTTTGGATTTCTTATGGTTACTCTGTGCCCATTTACGAAAATTGAACCTGAGAGAATTTTATCCGCACCAAAGATCGCCCTTGCAATCTCTGTTCTTCCAGCGCCAGCTAGTCCGTAGAATCCCAAAATCTCACCTGAGTGAAGCACGAAAGACACGTCCTTGAACCTTGAGCCATTCAGTTCTTCCACCTTCAGAAGTTCCGGACCCTTTTCAACAACCTGCTTGAAATACATATCTTCTATCTTTCGCCCAACCATCAGCGGAATAAGGTTTTCCACCTTTTCAATTTCCTGCACTTTGTAAGTCCCAACTAATTTACCATCCTTGAGTATCGTAACTGTATCGCAGATCTCGAAAACCTCTTCCAAGTTGTGGGATATGTAGATAACACCAGCTCCATTGTCTTTTAGTTTTCTTATCAATGTGAAAAGCAATTTCTTTTCATTGTCCGTTAGAACTGCGGTTGGCTCATCAAAAATGATCAGTTTTGGATTCCGGAGCAATACCTTTGCGATTGTCACCATTTCTTTCTGTGCCAGACTAAGATTCTTGATGTCCAAGCGTACGTCGACATTTAGACCGATCTCATCCAAGAATTTCTTTGCGTCGTTTCTCATCTTTTTCCAGTTCACAACGCCAAAACGGCCTGGGTGAGAGCCTAAGAAGAAATTCTCGGCTATGCTCACGTCTGGCGCGATCATCACATCTTGATAAACAGCAAAGATGCCAAGTTGTATCGATGTTATCGGATCGTTTTTCTTTATTTCTTTGCCCATGAAATAAATCTTTCCCGAGTCCTTTTCATATGCACCTGTGATTATCTTTATTAAAGTTGACTTGCCTGCACCATTTTCTCCAACAAGCCCTCTGACTTCCCCACCGTTGACTGTCAAACTAACTTGATCCAGGGCTCGAACCCCAGGGAAGGACTTACTCACCTCTTCTACTCTCAGCAACTCCTGCATCGATTACTTCCCCCTTGTTTTGTGGTAAATTCATCTATAATCTGCGTTGCTGAACTGCTACCAAATAGACTAACACCAAGCTTGAGGAATTCTTCAACCTGTGTCAAGGTTCTAACACCGCCAGACACCTTTACCTTTTTTCTATCGCCAACAATGGAACGAATTATTCTCACATCGCCTAAGGTAGTACCTCTTGGTCCGAAGCCTGTTCCTGTTTTTATATAATCAACTCCGGGACTGTGCAGGACAATTTCACAAATTCTTTCGATCTCATCTTCTGTTAATCTGCAGGTCTCTACAATAATCTTGCATGTTCGCTCATGATCTTTGATGTGTTGGGATACCACGCTGACTTCCTCTTTCACATAATCCCAACTTGCTGACTTGACCGCTGATATGTTAACGACCACATCAAAGTCTGTGATTCTCTCATCGAAGGACAGATAATAATCTATTTCTCTGAGCTTCAGTTCTAACGGACTGTAGCCAAAAGGAAAATCTATGCCAGCGATGAGTCTTATATCAGTGTTTGAAACCTTTTGCGAGGCGTATCTCATTGCGTACCATGGGATTGCTATACCTCGAACGTTATATCTAACCGACTCATCAACGAACTTGGTTATTTCATCCCAGGTGGCATCTGGTCTTAGTAAAGTACTATCAAAGATTTTGTTTATTTGAAAATTCTCCATATGGACTTTCTTCCTCTCATTCTTTAACTAATTACTCCTTGCGCCACAATAAACAGGGGGGATTACCCCCCTGACATGATCTGATTTTCGTCAATATCTCTTTCTCTGGAATGGGTCAAGAGCCCACTTTAGATTGTCCATGTTGTCTTTTGTGACTACATACACTCCGGTATCGAAATAAAGTGGAAGTGGCTCACCTTGAATAGCCATGAACGCAAACATGACACCCTTGTATCCCATTCCATGTGGATCTTGTACTATCAAAGCCTTCAAACTGCCATTTCTGAGTGCTTCTACTTCCTGAGGATCCGAGTCATACGCAACTGCAATAATCTTGTCTTGAAGCTTTCTTTCCTCAATCACTCTGGCTACACCATCACCAGTATGGTTGTTATCAGCGAATATTGCTACCAGGTCATTCCCATAAGCAGTAATCAAATCTTCTGTTGCAGCCGCTGCTTTCGCAATGTCGTTGTCAACGTATCTGGTTGGGAGTATTTCGAGACCGGGGGCAAGCTCTTTCAATTTCGCAACAAAACCATCGTCTCTGTCGATCAAAACTTGAACACCAGCCATAGAGCTGATAAGACCTACTTTGCCTTTCAGTTGTTTGCCGGATTTTTTCAACAGCTCAACTACTTTCTCTGCTGCAAGCCCACCACCGACTTTGTTATTCGTTGCCAAGAAAGAGTTGTAGCCAGTGTCATAAACAAAATTGTCAATAAGGATTACCTTAATTCCCTGCTGGAACGCTTTGTTGAGAGCTGGAGCAGTTGCCTGCGAGCTCGTGGAAGATATCACTATCGCATCTGGTTTCTTTCTGACTACATCTTCGACGATGGCAACTTGTTTGTCAATATCTGCTTCTGATGGGGGCCCATAAACAGTAACCTTCACGAGACCCTGTAGATCGTGTTCAGCATTCTTTGCGCCGACGATGGTGTACTGCCAGAAATCAGAATCCGTTGCCTTGACTATGAACGCAATTTCGTAAGCACCAAAGACAACCGTGCCGAAAACCAGCAAAACACCGAGACAAAGCAACAACAACTTTTTCATAAACACACCTCCCCGCAATATAGTAGTACATTGTAATGTTATAACATTTGGCAATTGCCCCTCAAGTATTAATTAATCCAAACAGGAAAGATGAGAAATGATATTTCGGTGTAATTGAGAAAAAATTCGTCATATTTTCACGCTCACGCCCTTTTGCTTCAAATTACTTCAAAAAACATCGATATTCACCCATAGTTAATGCTTCAAGATGTGACGTTAACATTCAACTGTGTCACCCCTTTCGCTCAAGGATTTTTCTAATCACTTTCTAATGACCATGAGATTATCTGTTATTAGAGGGGGGATTATCATGAAAAGGTTGAAATGGATCGTTCTGGCTGTTTTGTGTTTTGGTACGGTCTTCATGGCAGAAATTCAGCAACAGATTCCCGAACCGGTGGGCAGGCCAAGTCTGGTTGTGCAACCTCAAATCTTAG
>JAKPGA010000061.1 GCA_029551145.1 Thermotogota bacterium
TTTCAGAATTCCTACGATCGCCCATCCTCCACCGAAGGCGAAGAAACCTATCTTTAAGAAAATCATCACAAGCTTCAAAAACACCTACTCTACCCCCTTCAAATACAAAGTGCCGACAACAGCAAGAAAAACAGGGATGAGCAAAGAAGCATTCAAAACAAGTAGTATGATACCCACTGACACAACAATCAGTCTGAAAAAGTCCCATTTCTGTCGTTTCACAAGACCGTAGAAGACATTGAAGACAAGACCTATAACAGCAGCATAGCAACCTTTGAGAAAACCCTGAACATAGATGTTGTTTGAAAAGGGCTTAATCAGGCTTGCAACAGCAACTATCGCAAAAAAAGGTGGCAAGACAATAGCCAACCCTGCCAAAAAAGCCCCAAATGATCCTGCTACCCTCTTCCCAATCATGACAGCGGTGTTGAACGCAATCGGGCCGGGTATTGATTGAGCAACTGAGAGATCCCTGTAAAAATCATCTTCCGTAACCCATCCGAGCTTTTTCGCTTCCCACTGCATGACGGGAACCATCGCATATCCTCCACCTAATGTAACGGTGGATATCTTCAAAAAGGTGAAAAAGACCTTGTACAACAATTTATAATCTTTCACTTGTACCACTCCTGCCACAGAATAACAACTGTATTGTACCGAACATTTTGGTCCTTTGGTGCACAGTTAACAATAGAGAAACTGGTCTTAGAAACTACTGCAATTGATTCCACGGCGACAGATTGCAAGTAAATGACTTATTTTCAGTGGATATTCAGAGCAGCTTCAGCATGAAGAATTATAAAGGACTTGTGATTGTTGATTTCACATCTCAGGGGGTCGATACTCGTGAAAAAGTATTTGTGGTTTATTAAGTAAGTAAGATATTGTTGGTCGTCTTCTTTCTTTTTCAGTGTGCAGCGCCCGCACCAGCAGTGAAAAAACAGTACTCCGACCAAACCAGCTAACCCAGATCCCGCTAATGGAGCTAGCGGGATAGATATAACACCAACATTGAGCTGGACTTGTTCAGACCCAGATGGCGATACACTCACATTTGATATCTACTTTGGCACTAATTCTAATCCACCCTTGTTGAAGAGTAACCATACAAGCACAAATTACCAAGCCAACGCATTAAATTACAACACCACATATTGTTGAAGATAGTGGCAAAAGACAACAAAGGAGCAAGTACCGTTGGTGATGTATGGAGTTTCACTACCGAGATGATGACAGGATTGCGCATTCTGAAAAAGATAAAACTCGATGGGTCTGTGTACTCTTCTCCTGCCGTGGGAACCGATGGCAATATCTATATTGGCTCGCAGGTTGGATATTTTGTCATAGATCCACAAAACTATGAAATCGTTGAAAATGTGAGCACCGAACCGATTTGGTGCTCTCCTGTTGTGGACGAAACCACAGGTAAGGTTTACTTTGCCAGTAGCGATGGAAAAATACATATCTATCCAGACAAGTCAAGCTATGAAATTTCCGATTCTTCAATCTATCCGAGGTTATATTCTGCTCCTGTTCTATACGAGGACTACCTTTACATAATCGATACTGAAGGAGAACTGATAAGAGTTAACAAATCTGATCTTTTCGATAAGACCATAGTCCTTGAAACAGATTTTTCTGTCCGACCTAGCGCTGTCATCCGCGATGGGAACATGTACTTTGCGAGTCAATATGGATCGGTAGTCAAGGTGAGTTTGTCTAACTATTATTCTGAAAGACTGATCTTTGATGTTGATTCTTTCCAAGGGGGATTTGCGATAGCACTTGACGGAACATTATTTGTGAGTGGT
>JAKPGA010000026.1 GCA_029551145.1 Thermotogota bacterium
CCCACAACCCTCGGATTAGAAGTCCGATGCTCTATCCTATTGAGCTACGGGCGCTGGAGCGGGCGACGGGATTCGAACCCGCAGCCCTCGGCTTGGAAGGCCGATGCTCTACCATTGAGCTACACCCGCTTGTGTCATTAAATATTTTACTACACCATCAGGAAAAATCAAGAGCAAAGGACAATGTTTCGAAAAAATCAAAGGCTCATACACACGTAAAAATCATCTCAAATCCAGCCAGACCACCATGGGCCCTGCCTCTCTGTTCGCCCACAGATGGTATGGTACCAAGGTGATTCCCCCAGATTTTCGTTCCTTACCAGCGAAATACTCTTTGTAGAGCTGTTCATGTGTTAGAACATGGTGTCCTGACCCCTGTATGAAGAGCGTCTTACCAAGCACTGGATCGTTTTTCAACTGCACTTCAAAACCAGATCTTGGATCCACAGCAAAGGTCAAGACATCGATGTTCGGATTATCGACATGTTCCGCACAGAACAGGATTGGACCTCTGAACAGGGCAACTTTATTCACATTTTCTCTCACGTACGGATGGCTCTCAATCAGTCTCACATTCATCGGTATGGAGAGCTGAATTCTGTTAGTACGATCCCACTCTCTTGATATTCTGATGTATCCTTTTTGAATCTCGCTTTTCACTTGCTCATTGTTGATTCTGATCTGCACATCTTCTGCCCAGGAAGGTTTTCTGAGCATCAGATCGAAACGAACGGGCTGTTCAACTGTCAAGGTCATCTCGACCAGCCCAGAGATGGGATAGTCCGTCGTCTGGGTCAACTTCACCTTTTTACCTGCTATGAAAGTTTCACAGTCGCTCTGTTCGTACAGATGTACCCAGATCGCGTTGTCACTCTTCGTGTAGATGTACGAAGGCAGGCTGGGCAGAAAACGCGCGAGATTGGTCGAGCAACACGCACATTTGAACCATTCTTGTCTTTTGTGCTTTCCAAAATCTTCGAGGGGATTCACGTAGAAATAATGCTTTCCATCGATCGAGACGCCCGAGAGTAAGCCGTTGTACAGAACTTGCTCCATGAGATCGGCGAATTTACCGTCTGCGGTCACTAAGAGCATTCTGTAGTTCCACATGAAATTCGCAATCGCTGCGCAGGTTTCTGCATAAGCCCTTCTGTTTGGAAGTTCATACACTTCACCGAAGGCCTCGCCCTCGTACCTGGAGCCGACACCGCCCGTGACGTACATCTTTTTCGTAGCCATGTTCTCCCAGAGCGAAGATAACGTGTCGAAGAAATCACTTTGTCCCGTCTCTAGATACACATCTGTCGCTCCGCAGCACAGATACAACATCCTCACGGCATGGCCAGTCATCTCTTCCAGTTGGAGGAAGGGTTTGTGATCTACAGTGTATTCCCTTCCTCCCGCAAAACCGTTGCCTCTTTCAAGTACAAAATAGTTTGCCAGGCTCAGATACTTTGGATCCTTCGTCTCTCTGAAAAGTTCCACCAACGCCATCTCTATTTCTGGATGGCCAGATGTTCCTCTCTTCTTGGAAGGTCCAAAGACACCATCTATGTGATCTGCAAATCTTATGGCTGCCTCTAAGAGCTTTCTCTCCCCAGTCACTCTGTAGTGAGCGATCGCTGCCTGGATCAAATGACCCGCACAGTAAAGTTCGTGCATGTTCGCCAGATCTGTCCATCTCTGAGATTTCTTCTCAAAGGTGAAGAAAGTATTCAAATAACCATCTTCATCTTGAGCTGCAACAATCTCTTCGATGACTCTGTTCAGCATACTCTGCAATTTTTCACGCTGTTCTTCTTCGACGTACAACAAGGAATAAGAGCAACCTTCGACCCACTTGTAAACGTCGGAGTCGTTGAAGAAGTAGCCTTGAAAATCGGTTTTGATCTTCCCACTCGCCCGTCTGAAATTGTCGATTCTTCCCGTATTCTCCAAAAGCTCGTACTGGCTGGGTATCGTCACCTCAATGGCTTTTTTCAGGTAACTCCCAAGATAACCATCAACCCGCACCTGCTCAAGTGGCAGCGGTTTGAGAGTTGCTTTCGGACTGTTGAGACAGTTCAAAACAAATATGGAAGGTTCAGACATTCCCATCGCCCCCATCTTTTTTTATAAACGGGAATTCGGTGATCCTCAGGGTGGTGCAGCCGTATGGAACCAACTCCAACCCAACGATTTTCGAGTCTTTCACATCTCTCTGGTTGACCTTCGGTGGATCGGCCGCCGAACCGTCGAGTGTGGTCCAATTCGGCACTTTAAAACCTTTCACATGAAGCTTCACAGGTACAACGTTCGAATAGAACGGTGAAGCATCTTTCGGAACAGAGTTTCTACTGACAGAGATGTCATCCGAAAGGATCAAACCATAATTCCAGTCGCTCTTTGGATACACTTCGTAATCCGCGAACGGCTCAGTGCCGCGGATCTTTCTCCATTCTTCCTCTATCGGCAAACTGAACACCAGTGGACCCCTCTGAAGGTACACCGTGTGATTGGACCAAGAAACGATCTCGACATCGAACTGGAAACGCACGGTCAATCTGTTCTTTCCTCTTGGCACATTGAGCACGATGAAATCTTGATTCCGATACTCTTGCTCTTCTCCGTTCACGAAAACCGTTACAGATTTTGATCGATGAGGTACTCTTAACATGATGCAAATATCTCTATCGGAAGAAACGAAGAAACCTACTTCGTCCTCGAAAGGATAATCCGTCTCCTCAACGATTTCGACTCGCTCCTGCGCGTTGAAATCGTACCTCATCGCACACGGTGCGTAGGCCACAGTCACGAAACAATCGTTCTCGTCTTTCATCCACAGAGTCCTGGTGAACTTGGGCCAACCTTGGTGCATGTTGGCGGTGCAGCAACCGAAGTTCGGCTCGAGACCAAAGATGTTCGAATCTTCATCATTGTTGTACCAGTTTCTCTGTGCGATGTTGCACAGCACCTGGTTCACCTGTTGATCGTATTGATGCGCGTAGAAATTTGGCCTTATCGTGGCAGGCAAAGCGTTGTAGGCTACTTTTTCAAGATAATCTGCGAAGATCACTTCACCAAAGGTTTTGAACAGATTCTCCATGCTGAACATGAACTCGACCACAGCACAGAGCTCCGTGCCCTGGGTCGTTCTTCTGCCGTTCAAGTGTTCATCCCCACTGAATATACCGTTCGGCTGTCCGTGGTGTCTCATGATTTCCTCGAGGGCTTTTAGAGCTATTCTTCTGTATCGTTCATCGCCTTCGAGCTGATACCTCAACGCAGGTTCCTTCAAAGCCATCGCGACGTTGACAACATGCGTGGTGTGATAGATGAAGAAGAATCTTTCAACCTCTTCTTTCGTGAGACCGACCTTTGATGGATCTTCAAAAATCTTGGGCCAGCCTCTGTAAGATTTCAGCTTTTCCATGAACTCCTTTGGAAGATACTTTTCGGCCGGTTCCTTGTAAGGAAAGTTTTCGAAAAGTTTCGACCAATCGATCGATTGACTGATGATCAACTTAGCGAGATCCAGCAAGAAAGGTTCTTTAGTTCTCTCATGAAACCAGAAGATCGACACGAGATTCTCGAATCCTCTCGCCCAGGCCCAGTCTGACAATCGCCGAGATGGTAACTCGACCAGCTGGTATTTGAAATAGTTCCTCAAGAAACCCATGACCCTCTGATCCTTGGTGGCTTCATGATAGCTTGTAAGTGCCTTCAACATGACCATTCTGGGCCACCAGTCGAGGTTGCTCCTCGGTCCGAAGGAGCCTTCGGGTGTCTGACTTGAGAGAACCGAATTTATCCATTTCTCAGCTTTCTTGATCAACCACGACTCGTTCACCAGGTAAGCCAGACTCACCAGACCATCGCAGTAATACGGTCCGCGTTCCCAATCGTCCCCACTGCCACCGAGCCAGGCACTCTCTGGGCCCACGTAAGGCCAGATCTCATCCAGATGACCAGTTAAACCTTCCATCTGGAGTTCTAACTGCTTTCTCAACCAGCCGAGTGGCTTGATTCGCCCCAGCTCGATCTCTCTGAACCGCGAATTCAAGGGGAAACCCAACTTCATCACCTCTCACGGCTGCTCCAGTATCACCGAGAACAACCTTTCTTTGGTTTCAGAAGGCTTCACAGATTTCATTCTGCAGTTCGAAGAGAGCTTGAGAACCTGGGACAGTCCTTCCAACAGTTCTTCTTGGGAAGATGCTTCCACCTTTATTTCAAAACCCTTATCCAATCTCTCGACCGAGACCAGTCTGAAGGTACTTGACGAGCTGAACGGCGACGGGTCCGGTTCAACGGCGTGCAGTTCAAAGGGTAGATCGTACTCGACAACAACTTTCATAGAGTCACACTGTTTCTTGCCAAACTCGAGCTTGGTGCTGAACACACCATCGAAACTTCTAATCGGTGAGATTGGATCAAGCCCCAAAATAGAAAGGTTCTGCGATTGTTTTGGTATCCATACGGAAAGATCTATCTTCAACTGATCTGAACAGGAGATTCGGTACTCTTCCCGCCAACGGTTTTCACCGATCTGTTGACGTTGAAAGTTCAGACACACCGACACATCGCCAACTTTCAAGTTCTTCACGTTCAATTTTCCAATGTTCCACGGAATCTGCGGTGAAATCACAAATTTTTGTTCCATAGCGTGCGCTTTGAAACCGATCATGCCTTCGATCAGAGGCTGGATGGCCATGCTTTCAGACCAGGCCTGATGGGGACATATGCCGGAAGGCTTATAGAATTCGCCGTGATAGACCTCACTGATGTAACCCTTTGCGAAGTGCTTCGCAGACACGAGATTGCTCAAAACATGCGTAAAACCACTCAGCGTGGCACCAGCCCTGAACTCTGCGAGACTCACCCATCCAGTGAACAGTGGCCAGACGGTTCCTTCATGGTAACCGTTTGGATTGAACAAGCCGGAACTCTTTCCGATGATCCTCACACCCCAGTCCGTGGAGAAGTCACTGGTGGCGTAAGGCAGAACCTGCTTTTTCGACTCCTCAAAATCCATCGCTTCCATATACACAGCCACCGCGGTCATCACCGTGAAGTAATTCAGCCTTTCTCCGTTTTGCCTTATGCCGAGCATGTAAAGTCCCGTTCGTTCATCGTAGAATTTTCTCATCGCTTTCGAAACTTTCTCCAGCGCTCGTTCCGCTCGCTCGACTGTTTCAGTATCGCCTACCATCTGCGCCATTTCTTTCATTCCACGTACCGTGGCGAGCCAGATTGCGTTCAGATACAGTTCAGCGTGAGAACCGTAGAGTTTTCCGCCCTCGATCCAGCCATGGCCGTCGATCGTGTTCTCAATCAGGCCATCTTGATCTCGGTCTGTCGACAGGCAAAAATGAAACGCCTTGACGATGCTCGGCCAGTTTTTGATCAGAAACTCTACATCGTGTGTGTGCTCAACGTACCTGTAAAACGTCAGCAAAAACAAAGGTGTGGAATCGGACGCATCGTAGTGTACAACATTACTCGTGGTCAACTCGTGGTAGATTTTTCCGTCGATCCTCTGATATTTCATCAACAGGTCCAGGTTCTTCTTCACCGTTTCCCAATCGCCTATATCGAGCAGAGCCAAGCTCACCCATTCGCTGTCCCTGCCGAAGTACCAGGCGTATCCAGGCCTCGCAGAGAACCAGCCAGGTTTGCTGTTCGCATACCCAGCGACGAGCCCCTCACCGATACGTGGTGTGGACACCAGAAACTTCACGGTACCGATCTTGGCGAACTCATAGAGTCTGTCGAACGATTCACAATCCGACTCTATCTGAACGGTCTTTTTCAGATAATCTTCTACGAACTCAGCGTAAAGGTTCAGCTCCTCAGTAAAATCAACGCTCTTTGGAAAAGTCTCCTGTTCCATGAAACCTCCAACGCAGAGACACAGAGAATCGCTTTTTCGAGTGACGATCCTGAACAGGACGGATTCTTTCTCGGCTGTGAAACTCATCCTTGCCGATGCATCGATCTTCACAAAACCCGAGAACGATCCGTCGTTCGTTCGGACCAGCACCTGTCCTCTCTGCTCGTCGTAGTTGAAAGACCTTCCACAGTTGTAGTCATCATCGAACGGCCACATGATGCGTGTATCGATCTCAGCTTCTATCTCTACCTTGTGTGGCTCATCGTCTCTGAAGTCTATTTCGATCATCAGGAGTGGTTTCTCCAGACTGACGAATGAGATCATACTGAATTTGTCCGCATCGTGAACCACTCTGTCTGGATAGATGCGGTGAAACACGTTGTACTCCTCAATACGTTTTCCATCAACGCTGATGTGTAATTTTTTCAAGAATCTGAAGGGATGAATCCACACCTCATCAAACGTGCCGTTCTCCCTCAGATTGACCAGTATCCTTCTTCCGCACAGATTGTTGTAATCGTCACCTGTGCCTTCGTGAACAATAAAGGTGGGTGGTTTCAACCTCGTTGTATCGACTGGATACAGGACAACGTCGTTTATTTTCAAAGTTCGATCCAACCTTGAATCGTTCGAACAGTCTGACCAGTACGATCCTGATGAAGTCGGTGCAGACAAATACCTCAGCACGTTTTCGACCAACTTATGCGTTTCATCAACGCAATGTGCAATGTGTGAACTTTCAAAATTTAAATAACCACCTATGCAGAGCACTTTTTTTCCTTCTACATCGTACTCCCAGATGATCGAATTCTGTTTGATCACGGAGATGTATCTCTTTTCAACGGCTATCACCTTCGCCTTTTGGCCATTGTAGTAGAAAACGTCTTCATCTGTTTCTTTCAGCACGATGTAACTGTAGAAACCACCGTGCAATTGTTCGAACACGGGATGATACTTGTAAGATTGAAATCCTCTCTTGTCCCATGGATCGTCACTCTTGATGATTTTCTGCCGTCTGACTTGAGATGCACCCTCGATCAATTCGGTGAACGACGCCGCGGCTTCACCGTAAAAGACCATGGGGATTTTTCCAAGCATCTTCGACACGGCTCGAATGTCGAACGCCCCATGAAACCAGGCAAGGTCGGCTGAGTCTATATCTTGAATCAGATCGACGTTCCTCAAAATGACGCGTTGGCTCTCGGCTTCAAGTAAGTAAACCTTCACGCTCGATCCACCTCTTTTTCTGGAACTCAGACCAAACGTACCTACTGGTCCAGCTGGATAGTCTCCAGAGTTTTGTTTATCCACACCTGAACTTTTAAATCACTCAGGATTTTCACAGGCCAACTCCATACTTCGAGTCCCTGTCTCAAATAACCCATCGTACAGGCTCTCTTACCAAAACTCTCCAGATACAGCTTCGGCTTAACTTTGACCGCTCTTATCATTCTTCGTTACCTCGTGGGATGCAATGTAGTTTTTCACATCTTCTATATCCAAATCGATGATCTTATCGTAGACAGCCAAAGCTGCTTGAAGATCCCTTCTCACAATGTTCTCACAAACTTCTTTGTGATACGGTAAACCTCTATCACCGAAATCTTTCAAACCCAACGGTAATCGCCAGAGAATACCGAGGACCGAGAAGAAATTTTCGAAGGTCAATTTCAAAATCTTGTTGTTCGCAATTTCGAATATCTTTCTGTGGAACCTCTCGTCCATCTCGGCGAGCTTCTCGTGGTTCTCTATGGATTTTTCAAGATCTGCGAAGACTGCTTTCAGTTGGTTTAGTTGTTCATTTGTAGCATTTGAAATTGCAAGCCTTATTGCGCCACTCTCTAAGCACCTTCGTACTTCCAGCAGTTCCAGTACATCCTTCGGATCGTCAGAATGAACCTTCAAAGGAATACTAAAAGACAGGCTCATACCATTTTTCTTCAAGACGTATGTGCCACTACCGTGAATAGTCTTGGTGATGCCTTCAAGTTCGAGTATTCTCAGCGCCTCTCTTAGAATAGTTCTGCTCACTCCGAATTTGCTGGTCAATTCATACTCACCCGGCAGTTTGTCGATTCCTTCTTCCAAGATGAGTTTTTTTATAGCCTCTGCAACAAGGACAGACTTTCTCTCTTTCACAGTCCTTTCGATTTTCTTGATACAAACCACCTCACATTTATTCATGCCTGTTAGTTCTATGCCCTCGACAAGGTACTTTGGACAAGTAGAAAAATAACGATAATGGTAACATCAACAAGACAAGGACCAGAAGCAAACTATGCGTGAAAACATCCTTTCTGTCTTGGAATACCTGTTTACTGAGTAAGCACATATGCGTTTCCAAGACTACTCTACATACAATTCTACATTCTTCTACCGCACAAACGGCTTAGACATTGGCGCTTTAGTTTGGTTACAGCGAGATCCCTCATTCCACTATTCTTGCAAAAATCCAAACCATCTACACTATGGCTCTATTGTTCACCTTTCGTAACCTGACGAAAGCTTGATACCTTGAAGCAGCCATTTTTGTGCCACGAAGTAAACTACAATCAAAGGAATCGACGACAGAGTCGCAGCAGCAAGCTGTATTGGATAATCTATTGTGTACTGCGTCGTGAACATAGCTATTCCAACTTCTATCATTCTCATATCCTTACTTCTTGTCACAATGAGAGGCCACAGGAAAGACTTCCAAGTACCCAAGAAGGTGAACGTTGCAACAGTTGCAAGTACGGGTTTACACAGTGGCAGTATTATTCTCCAGAAAATCGTGAACTCCGATGCTCCATCTATCCTCGCAGCATCTTCCAAACTCTGCGGTAATGTGAGCATGTACTGCCTCGTCAAGAACATACCCCATATATTCCCAAGCGAAGGGACTATCAAAGCCATGTAAGTATCTATCCATCCCAAACTGCGAAGTATTATGAACCCAGGTATGAGTGTAACTACACCTGGAAGCATCATGAAAGCTATGAATATCTTGAACATGGTATCCCTTCCTGGAAAGTTGAGTCTTGATAGTGCATATCCTCCCATTGATACCAACAAGAGCTGGCCTACTAAAACGCAGGCAGCAACGAAAACAGTGTTAAAGATGTATCGACCCCACGGCTGAGATTTCCACATCTCAACATAGTTTTGAAATCGTGGACTGGACGGGAAAAATCTCGGTGGAAAGTTGTATATCTCGAATTGCGCCATCAGAGAGGACGAAACCATTATGATATACGGAAGCAAAGTTGAAGCAGCAAGAATTGCAAGAATGACTACTGCGAGAAATTTAAACAAGATTCCTCTAATTTCTTTTTTTGCTTTCAAGTCGACCACCATCCAACGTCAAAAGTATTGTTGCCAGCTTTCTTTACCAAAAAGCTTAAACTGCAAGTAGGTCAGAACCACCAACACTAAGAACAACATCCATGATTGGGCAGCAGCGTATCCCATTCTGAGTTCTATCCATGCAGATTCCCATATATGGTAGAAGACAACGTCTGTGCTTCTCAGAGGCCCCCCTTGTGTCAATACATATACCGGTGTGAAAACCTGAAAGGATCCTATGACACTGGTCACCAGAACAAAAATACTCGTTGGTTTCAAAAGTGGAAGTGTTATCTTTCTGAATTTCTGGAATCCGTTCGCCCCATCAATGCTCGCAGCTTCGTAGAATGCCTGTGGAATACTCTGGAGACCTGCAAGAAAGATTATCATCTGACTCCCCAAAGCCTGCCAAATACTCATAAGCATTATGGCTATCAGGGCTGTTCTGGGTGATGTCAGCCACGGTATCTTAGGAATACCGAATATGCCAAGTATGTAGTTCAAAATCCCGAAGTCCTTGTTGAGAATCCATCTCCAAACTATAGTTGTTGAAACGCCGGCGGTAACAGCTGGAAGATAATAGACTGTTCTCAAAAGTGCCATACTTCTGGTAGGTCGATTGACTGCCATCGCCAACAACAGAGAAAAAAACATGCCGATCGGGACCTGCAGTGAGAACAACACAGTGTTTTTCATGGCATTCCAAAAGAGTTTGTCCCGGAACAATTCCTTGAAGTTATCTAATCCAACAAAAGGTTTCGCGGGATCTATTACATTCCATCTGTGGAAAGCCAAAAAGAATGAAAAGCCCACAGGTCCAGCAGCCCACCAAATTAGGTGAATAAGAGCAGGAGCTAAAAAGATATAACCTATCAAAGTGGCTCTCAAGAGCCTTGGTCGATCGGCGTTTCTGATCGAAAAGCCGAGTAGCCAAACGAATGTCAAGCATATCACGATTGCTATGATTCCGGAGAATCTAATCTTCGTAGCAGCATTTACTAAGGGTGTCTTCTCCTTCACAACATCGAGGACCTGCTGATTTGAACGTAACCTCCAATATGTGTACGGAACCTTGTTCACGAGAACTTCCCCATGTTCCACATCACCAACTTTTTTGACTGCTACCCAGTTTCCAATAGTTTTCAACAGTTCTTTTCTGAGAGTAGAAGAGACGATACTTTCATTTTTACTCAACAGGACTTGAACATTCAGAATCTGCTTGATACCTTCAACTTGACCATCCTCAAGCCAAATTCTTCCAAATTCCCCCAGCACTCTGGCAGCCGCGTGCACATAATCCGAGTATTCTTTCTGCAAAACACCAGGTACTTGAAAGGTATAACCATAAAAAATCATCAACAACAGCGGTACAGAAAAGATCGTCAGGATGTAAAGTGCTTTTTTATTCCGTCTTGCGACGATCGAAATCCCAACTATTAAGAGAATCACACAGCCAAAGAATAAGAACAGATCGACAATCTTTAGTTGAAAAACATCTTTTTTGAATCGTTCTACTCGTGAGTGATTTATTATGAAACCTTTCACATTCCATTCCTGAAAATCGAAAAACGGTACAACACTTATCATTTTTGAATCACTTGTTAGATCTACCTCTGGTCTGTGACTCTCAGAAGCTTTCCTTAGAAGGCCTTCATCTATAGGCGATGCTTCACCGAAAGTCTTTCCATCTCTTGATACAAAGAAAACAGCTCTCTGAACCAACTGACCCAGCTTGGTGAAAGACTCTTTCGAAAGGTTTTTCCCTGCCACGAAAACTAAATCTTTCTTTTCAGAGGACCTGAGAGTAGTTACAGTTCTTATTTGTAGACCGTCATCCAAAGCGTACAAATCTGTGTAGAAAGTACCATAGTCTTCGTACAGCACAGCCTGAATCATATTGTCTTCGTACAAGTCTTCATGGGGTGGATTACCAAATACTTCAACCACATTACCGTCCGAGTCCAACCACACCACGAAAGAACAAAACTGAGAGAGTTTCTGATTCAAAGCGCTCAAATTCGGGACACTTATGTTCTCGTTCATCAAAGACTGAGACACTTGTTTCTCGAATTCACCAAGAAAGCTTCGAAAACCAAACAGAGAAAGTCTTGAGACATCGGTTTCAACGACTTTCTTATAATCCATAACATTTGATTCAAAGTTCGAAACAAAAACCACGAAAAGCACAGAAACAAAGATTATAACAGCTGCAATAATGTATAGTCTCGTCTTTCTGCTCAAAACCAGATCCCTCCAACGACAAAATAAGGAAGGGGGAAATCCCCTTCCTCAGATCACTCGACCTTACCCTCTTTTATTGCCTTATCAATCTCTTGAGCGGCCCAGTCAAAGGCTTCTTTCACTGTTTCGCCTTTGATAAGAATTCTGTCTACAGCCTGAGCCCAGACATTTTCAAAAAGTGGCCTATAGAATTTTGTCTTGGAACCGACAGGCACTTTAGCATAACTCAACATTTTTATGAAAGCTCCGTCAATCGGACTTGCGTTGCCCTGTTCTTGGGCTATCTTTTTATTGGCGGAGATTGCAAGACCACCTATCAAACATCTTTCCTTCTGTGCATACTCACTTGATAGCCACGCTGCAAGTTCAACGGCAAGTTTCTTGTTCGCTACATTTGTTGGAACAGCCCAGCCAGAAGCATAGGTCACAGTGACGTTCTCAACCCCCGTGCCACGCGGAAGTGGTGCTATCCCTACATCAATAGGTGCACCTTGCTCTATCTGCTTTTTGACACTGATCCAGAACCATCTTCCAGTTGTGACCATCGCTACCCTGCCAGTAAAGAAGAGCGATGACGCGCCACCGAGGGCTGATGCCTCTTCTGGGCTGGGTGCATAACCTTTTTTCAAAAGATCAACGTAGAAACCATATGTTCTGACATTTACTTCACTGTTGAGGTAACCTGATGTTTGACTGAAATCAGGTGAGAATACATCTCCTCCACCAGCCCAAAGCAATGGTACACCAACACCTACCCAACTTGGGAATGAAAATCCCCAGATATCGTTTTTACCATCTCCATCTGTATCCTTAGCAATTTTTGAAACTGCTTCTTGGAATTCTTTTAATGTCCAACCGTTCTCCGACGGATATGCTACTCCGTACTTGTCGAATAACTTCTTGTTATAGAACACAGCGACCGGGCTTGTGTCCTTCGGCAGAGCGTATACGGCTTTACCAAGTTTGAAAATGTCAACAAGTACCTCGAAATAGTCTGGTAGATTCGCTCCAAATGCTCCTTCCGTCGCCAATCCCGACAAGTATGGTGCCAAGTTCAAAAGTAGCTTTTCTTCCGCATACCTCGGGACCATCTCCGCATCAAGGAGAAACACATCTGGTGGTGTCCCAGCTGCTATGTCCGTCAAAATCTTTTGATAATAATCCTGCGGTATTGGTTCGTAGACAACTTCTACATCGGGATGGGTTCTCATGAATTCTGCCAGGATTTTCTCGTCCAGCGCCGCTTCCTCAGCGCCTGCCCAACTCGCAACCCTGAGTTTTGTTTTTCCAAACGCCAGCACCACCATTAGTGAGACTAAGACAAAGATGAGAAGTTTCTTCATAGCTCCACCTCCTCAAATTTTGGAGGCGTCCATTGAGACTACCTCCAAAGATAATCAGTGAGAGTGCAAGATGTCTACTGAGTGTACAATTATCCCTCGTTCATGATTTTTTTATCATAAGTCAAAAATTGTTGAACAATCGCAAAGTAACAGATTCGTTAAAGATTCTAAGTCTTTGGACAGAAGTTGAGCCAACAATTTCCACTCATCTATTATTGATTGAATGAAAACAACATCAAAGCGCGCCACACAGAACGAAACCACGTAGTTACTCGCACATCAACCCACACAGGCTCAAGATCATTTACTCACACTTGACTGACATCTTCCTATTGAGTGTTCTCAAAATGATTAGTGAGATTTGAGTATTGTGTACCCTCATTCAGTGACTTCTCTAATTGTTTTTTAATGATCAGGGATCATCTTTTATCTGAGGGGGGATTATCATGAAAAGGTTGAAATGGATCGTTCTGGCTGTTTTGTGTTTTGGTACGGTCTTCATGGCAGAAATTCAGCAACAGATTCCCGAACCGGTGGGCAGGCCAAGTCTGGTTGTGCAACCTCAAATCTTAG
>JAKPGA010000059.1 GCA_029551145.1 Thermotogota bacterium
TAAGAATCGAAATACATACGTTCAAATAGCATTGACGCATACTCACCAATACATTCAAATGATCCCTGCCTAACTGTTCCTCCAGAATGTATGAGATTAAAAGGCTTTGTAAGGTTTATGATCGCCCAAGCAGTTGTAATGGAATTTGTCACAATGGTCAGAGCACGGATAGGAGCACTTTCCAAAGCCTTCATTACATAGTAGACAGTGGTTCCGCCGCCAGCAGCAATTACTTGACCATCTGCCACGAATTCAACGGCTTTCTTCGCAATCCGTTCCTTCTCTTGTTTTTGAATGTCCAAGTTTTTGAAAAAGGGTGAATCGCCGGCTATGCTCTTGATAGTGGCTCCACCGCGAGTTCTCTCAATAAAGCCCTGCGATTCCAGAATATCAAGATCCCGTCTGGCTGTAATTGTAGATACGCCGTGAGATTTACAGATATCGCCGATTGAGATCTGACCAGACTGTCTCAGGGTACTCAGAATTGCCTTCAAGCGCTCTTGACGTCCCAAAAGAATCACCTACACTTTTAGATCAATTTCGATCATTTTATAGTCACTAATACCAACTATAAATGATTTATAATGATCATATCAAGTTTGTGTTTTGTCGTAATTCAGTTATGTGTAAAGAAAACTGTTCAATGCGGATGCCTTTTCTTTTCCTATCACAGGATTACTTTGATTTTCTCTGGTTTTCTCATATAGAGTTGAGTACTGTGGCATGAAAGCTCAGCTTCTGTTTATGAAAGTACGTGTGGAATTCAGTCATGGGAAAATTACCTTAATGAAGTTATCGGGGTTTTCGCTCAGTGAATCTGAAGATTGGGAAAGTCTGCTCATTCTTCCAAGAACCTTACGGTTTTTTCAAGTATTTCGGCGGTTTTTTGGTCTTTCAGCACAAACTCAAAACCATGGTTTCCGTTAGGATGCAGCAACAACTGTGCTTTGCAGCCGTACTGTCTGAGTTTTTTGAACATTTTCACAGAACTCATATATGGGACAACGGAATCCTTCATGCCGTGAACCAGCAAAATCCTGTTGCAATTGTGACCCACATAATTCACAGGTGAATATTTCTCGTAGACCTGTTCTGACTTTGAAGGTAGTCTTTTGATCGTTGCCATTGCTGAGAAGCGGGCAAAGAGCGAGTCGGATTGCCAGATATCCATCAGATCACAAGGCGCATAGTAAGCGATAATCTTGTCCACAGATTCTGTGCATCTCAAGCCAGTCAGCAGTGCGAGATGGCCACCTGCGGACAGTCCCATCAAAGAGATTTTCTCAGCAAGATCGGGTATCATTTTTTTCAGAAACTGTATAGCGGCGATGAGCTCTTCAACTAGTTTTTCTATGTCATTTATGTATCCTCTTCCATAGCCTATGGCGGCAACGACAAATCCACGTGATACCAAGAATCTATACCAAGACATGTTGTTAGGCTGACGTCTGTAGCCGCTTATCCATCCACCACCGTGGGCGAAGAGGACAACCCCCTTTACCTGTTCTGTTTTTGGATAGAAGATATCGATAAATCGTCTCGTCATGTACTCATATGTTTCAACC
>JAKPGA010000001.1 GCA_029551145.1 Thermotogota bacterium
GCTGCTACCGTTGAGTTCTCAAAGAAGATAGACGATGTCTATAACTTCGCTTTGATAGGAATCCTTGTTGGAGCGGTTGGAGCCGTTCTCGGAGTACTTGGAATGATGATGCCGTAAGTTTGACACATCTTTCTGAAATACATTAAAATAATAAGGACCCTTTTGGGTCCTTATTTTGTGGTTTGTCATCTGTAAAGCAACCTGTTTTCACAGATAACCCCAATTTGTAGTACTATTCTTGCAGGGGGTGTTTTTGTGTTTGTCAAGGACGTCATGACCATTCAGGTAGTGACTGTTTCACCAGAGGCGTCATTCTCTGAAGCGATGGAGATCATAAGACAAAAAGGCATAAGAAGACTACCTGTTGTCAAGGACCAGAGAGTTGTTGGTATCATCACAGAAAAGGACTTGCTGTCTGCCTCGCCTTCTCAAGCGACCACCCTCGATGTCTGGGAACTTACAACGCTCTTAAGCAAGCTGAAAGTGAAACAGATTATGAGAAAGGATGTTGTTCATGTTCACCCAAACACACCGATAGAGGATGCGGCAAAGATCATGTCGGATAAAAAGATAGGCTCGCTTGTGGTTCTTGAGGAAGAAAGATTAGTGGGCATAATCACAGAGTCGGATATTTTCAAAGTTTTCATCAACATGCTTGGCGCACGTGAGAAAGGTATAAGGTATGTCTTTCGCGTACAGAATGTGCCCGGCATTCTATCAAAGATACTGTATCTGATGTATCAATGCGGTGGAGATTTGATCTCCGTCACTACTTACGAAAAATCACAAGAAGAATACAGCGTTGTTATCAAGGTGAGAGATCTAAAAAGGCAGGACTTTGAAAGGAAATTCCTCGAAGGCATACCTTCTGCCTCAATAGTCGATGTTAAAGAATAATAAGGGGGCAAAAGCCCCCTTTTGTCATTGAATTGGTCTCAACGTGGTATTGATCGAGACAGTCTTCTTGTCCACCTTGAGAGTTATCACTTCGGCGTAGTAACCACCTTTGATGAGCACCAACTGATATGTTCCGTAGTCAAGATCAAGTTTGAGTGGTGTGACACCTTTGAGATAACCGTTTATATAGATCAGTGCATTGCTCGGCGAAGAGTTTATGCTGACAGTTCCAACCTTCTGTATGGGTTGAAGCGTCAAGGTGACTGTCTTTGTTTCGTTAGGTGACACCTGAACATTCACCGAAGCATCTTCATAATCTGTCAAAGTTGCCACAACTTGATGCACGACATTCGCGTCGACCTCTACTCTCAGGCCACCTGAAGGAGCTGTACCCCAGTAACTTCCATCGATGTAGATCGCCGCGCCAACAGGGTTGGTGAAGATGTTCAAAATACCATTTCTGACTATTGGAATGAGTGTGATATCGACTCTTTTTGTCTCTCCAGAACCAATGTTCACGTTTACACTGGTCTCCTGATAGTTTGCAAGTTGAGCGATGATCGTGTGCATACCTGGATCGACCTGAATGCTCAGCCCACTGCTTTGGGATACTCCAACGTAGTTCCCATCAACATATACAGTCGCACCAACTGGATTGGTGAAGATATTCAAAGTACCCTTTCTGATTATTGGAATCAGAGTGAGATCAACCCTTCTGACTTCACCCGGATCGACGGTGATTATTGAAGAGGCGTCCTGATAATTCGAAAGTCTTGCTGTTATGGTGTATGTGCCAGGGGCGACGTTGAGATTCAAACCGGATGGTGGCGCTGTGCCTCTGTACTGGTTATTAACGTAAATCGAAGCTCCACTTGGCACCGTGAAGATATTCAGCGTTGCCTGTTCTGGATTGAGTTTCAAATTGATAGATCTTGTTTCACCCGCTGCAACACTGAAACTCTGCTGAGCTGGAACATAGCCAGCCTTTGTTGCCAGAACCGTGTGCTGTCCAGGTTGCACCTCAACCTGAATTGGGCTCACACCTATGAAAGCGCCGTCAAGGAAAATCTGCGCACCGGTCGGGTTCGTTGTGATATTAAGTAGCGTCTTTCTCGCGAAATTGCCTGTCACGACAACGGTCTGCCCCGCTCTTATGAAAAATGTCTCTGTGATAACGTCATTCTGCCAATAGAATGTTGCGAAGTGTTGCCCCTCATCGAGTTCAACCCGCGCCGGAGTTCTTCCAATGTATTTTCCGTCTACGTACACATAGGCACCCGTTGGATTGGATTCAAGTTGAGCTATGCCAGTCCTTGCAGCTTTGCCAACGTAGAAATAAGTTATATCGCTCGCCCATTCACCTGACAGATAAGGAATGATCTGTTTTTGCACGTAATTCTCTGCATCCTCTGACAAAAGCGGGAAAGATTGAGTTGTACCAAGACTTTTGAGCTGCTGAATGATCGGAAGAAAGGTTGTAGAGGCTATTATCTGAATATACTCTTTGCCTTCTGGTGGTGACACCTTAAATGAGTACAGGTTTGAGATGGGCAACTTGTAGTTCACATTCGGTGCAATATAGTTGTTTGAATCATATTTGTTTGGAAACAACAGCGTTATCTTCCCGTCGGTTCGAATATCGTAGATCAGCACATAACAGCTCTTATTGGCTTTGAAATAGATGTTCAGAGACTCATTCACTTGATAAACAGCACCTTCAGGCTTGTTGAGCCAGACCTTCACTTCAAGTTCACTTGGTTTTGGAACTATTATCACATTCTTCAGTTGCATATCTGCAAAACTCATTGCCGCAACTATTACAACCAAAACCACCAGTAAAGTCTTCCTCATTCATATCCCCCCTTCATGGATAGATAACTCTCGCGTCGACAACTTTGTCATCATCGATTCTGAAGAACGCAAATCCTTTGTTTGCAAGATCAGTTACAGAAATATTCTTCGGAACTGTAAAGTTTTTCCAATCTTGATCAACCCGAACCTTGCTCACTTTGTAAAGATGGTTTGTGCTATCGATTTCTTCAAACTCTACAAGAACATAGTTTGTTA
>JAKPGA010000072.1 GCA_029551145.1 Thermotogota bacterium
AAATAAAAATGGCTCCGGCGGAGGGACTCGAACCCCCAACCTAGTGGTTAACAGCCACCCGCTCTACCGGTTGAGCTACGCCGGAACAGCCTCTTGAGTAAATTGTATCAAAGCTTTGGTACTTTTCAAGTGTCTGAAAAGTGAATATGATATTACAGTGCACACGATCACAACAACTTCAAGATGATGCGAAGCAACCATACCGCTATGAGAATCCAAGCGACAATGATCACAAAGGTGATTGTGTTTAGTCTTTTGGTCAATTTGGTTTGTCGAGCCTTTGTTTTGTATTCTTCCATAACCTCATTTGGTATAGACTTCACCGCCAAGCCAACCAGCGCTGGTACGATCAGTAAATCATCGAGTTGTCCCAAAAACGGTATGAAATCAGGTATTAGATCTATCGGACTGAGCACATAACCGACTGCTATGGCTATGAGAATTTTTGACTTTCTTGGTACTCGATGATCTTTACGCATCATGTACAAAGCCGACAGTGTTGAGTTGAGATCAGTCAATTTCATTGTAAGGTCACACTCTTTTTCAACCGCGCTGAGATTCTTGCATCTTTTGTTTTTTCATTTCCAAGAAATGCTTCAGTGTCAACAAGCTTTGGCTCATGTCTTCGTCAACGACAAATACATCGTCAGGTACTACGAGTCTCGCCGGTGTGAAGTTCCAAATTCCCTTTATTCCATTGGAGACAAGTATGTCTGCAACTTGCTGAGCAGAATCTTTCGGGACACAAATAATGCCTATCTCGACTCGGAATCTTTTTATTACTCTTGCAAGATCTTTCATAGGCAGTATCGACAGTTCGCCGATGAACATACCTATCTTTCTTGGATCGTTGTCGAATACCGCTACAATCTCTATCCCGTAGTTGGCAAAACCTGGGTAGTTCACAAGCGCGCTGCCAAGGTGGCCAGCTCCAACCAGAATCACCTTTGTCGTCTTTTTGACACCGAAGAGTTCTTCGAGTTCTTGACGTAGTTGTGCTACATCATATCCT
Source organism: Thermotogota bacterium (assembly GCA_029551145.1). Taxonomy (GTDB): domain Bacteria; phylum Thermotogota; class Thermotogae; order Thermotogales; family DSM-5069; genus Pseudothermotoga_B. The sequence goes on from JAKPGA010000072.1 coordinate 1,013, forward strand.
ACCTTTGGTTTCCCCGTTGTCTTGAGATATGTCAGATCCTTTCGCACTTGTTCTGCATTTGTGCCAACTCTCTGTGCTATTTCATCGGACGATATGTATTTCTGTTCGATTTCGTTCAAAAGCCTATGGTACAACTTGAGTCTGTCCAGGGTTGGTTTTGGTATCACGATTGGCTCTTTATCTTGTTGGCCTGGCACTCCTTCAACACCTCTCTGACTTTTTCAAAGGTTGCCTCACAGATTAGTTTATCATTTACCATGACGTTTGGAGATTTGCCACAGTTTTCAAAGCAGAAGGTTCCAACTATTTCGATATCATCGCCAAGATCTTCTTTTTTAGCAGATTCTACGAGTTGAGAGAGTATCTTGTAAGATCCTTTCATGTAACAAGAAGTGCCAAGGCAGACCTTTACAGTTGTCTTATCTTCTTTTGGCAGTGGCAGTATCTCGATGTCATTTGATTCAACTCTCTTTCTGGCTTTGTACGTTGTGTGAATCATGTGTCGCTTGTGTTCGTCTTTAAAGTCTTCTTGGTACAGTTTTTGTAGGTAGTAGTTTTCCACTGGTGATTGGATTGCCTTGATGCCAGCTGTTTCTTTCAATATCTTTGCGCGGTTCTGTCTCACTCTTGAATCATTCGGATATGGCTGACCTCCACCACCGATACATCCATAATTGCATGCCATTACTTCTATTATTTCTGCGTCGATAACCTTTTCTATGACTTTTTTCATGACATCTCTTGCGTTGGCAAGTCCAAAAACAACAAGACCATTGACGGTTCTTCCATCCTTCAGTCGCACTGTGGCTGATTTCACTCCAGGTTGGAGATCGCTGTACTTTTCATCTGATATACCTATTTCGTCTCTCATAACCTCAACTACTGTGGCAAATACACCACCGGTTTTTCCAAAGTTCAATCCTCCCTGAGAAGAGATGCCAAAAGGTCTGTCAAATGGCTCCGGTGTTATCTGTTTCAGATTGATACCGCTTGCCTTTATCATCTGTGAAAGCTCTTTTGTTGTAAGTACTAAATCAACTGTTCCAAGATGTTCTTCCCTTTCTGCCTCAAATTTCTTGGCAGTACACGGCATGAAAGAAACGACTACTATGTCCTGCGGGTTTATTCCAACCTTTTGTGAATAGATTTTCTTTATGATTGTCCCGAGTGTTTGTTGGGGAGATTTCACCGTGGACAGATTCTCAACGTATTCGGGATAGAACTGTTCAACGTATTTAACCCATGCGGGACAACAAGATGTCAGTTGTGGCATTCTCTCGTTGTTGACAAGCCTTTGATAGAATTCATGCGCTTCCTCGTATGCCACAAGGTCTGCGGCAAAAGCAACATCGAAGACTTTCGCGAAACCTGACATCTTCAAGAAGGCAACCAGTCTCTCTGCCATTGCTGTGTCTGAGTCCATGGAGAGTTCTTCCTGAATAGCGGCTCTCACGGCTGGTGCAATGATGCCTATTACATGTTTTGATGAAGAGAGTGCTTGGTAGAGTCTGTCAAGATCGTTTCTAAAAGTCAAAGCCGCTGTTGGACAGTGGGCAACACATTGACCGCAATATACACACTCCGTTTTTGACAGCTCTGTTTCAAAAGAAGGGGCAACTTGCGTTGAAAATCCACGATATGCGAAGTCTATGACGCCTACGCCCTGAACCTCTTCACATACTCTGACACAGTCACCACAGAGGATGCATTTTGAATTGTCTCTGATTATCGGTGATGATTTATCTTCTTTTGTGTTTTTCTTTATCTGAGAAAATCTCACATTTCTTATTCCGAATTCCTCGGCATATTTTTGAAGTTTACAGCTCCCGTTTCTTTCACAGATTGTACAATCTCTGTTGTGTGTTGCAAGTATCAATTCCAAAATACCTCTTCTGAGTTCGTGTATCTGTGGAGTGTTTGTTTTGATTTTCATACCTTCACGCGGTTTCACTGTGCAGGAGGTGACGATCTCTTTGTCGTCTATTTCAACCAAACACATTCTGCAAGCACCATATATAGATGTTTCTGATAGATAACATAGATTTGGAATCTCTATTCCGGCTTCTCTTAGTGCCTCAAGAAGATTTCTCGAATCGTTTTTCAGTTCAACTTCTTTGCCATTCACCAAGACTTTCATCTTCTCACCTCCTAAGCAATTTCTATGGCTTTGAACCTGCACTTATCAACACAAAGCCCGCACTTCGCACATTTGTTCTGGTCTATCTCGTAGGGTTTGCCACGCTCTCCAGTTATCGCATTCTGTGGGCAAGATCTCGCACAAAGACCACAGCCTTTACAGATTTGTTCGTTGATAACGTACTTTTTGAAGGCAGTGCAGGTACCACTCGGGCATATTCCATTCAGATGAGATATGTATTCATCTCTGAAAAGTTTAAGCGTGCTTATTATTGGATTGGGAGCGGTTTTTCCAAGACCACAGAGTGATGTCGTTTTGATGAGTTTTGAAAGAAACTCGAGATTGTCAAGATCTTGTTTTGTGGCTTTGCCCTGAGTGAATTTCTCCAAAATTGTGTAAGCCTGCATCGTTCCCTCGCGGCAGGGTATACATTTTCCACACGATTCTCTCTTTGTGAAATCCAAGAAAAACCGCGCGACCTCGACCATACAAGTTCTTTGTGTTATCACCACGATTCCACCTGAGCCAACCATGGCATCTGCGGATTTCAATGTGTCGTAATCAAGCGGCATATCAAGGAACTCCTTTGAAAGACATGCACCTGATGGCCCGCCTATTTGTACTGCTTTGAAATCTTCACCGTTGACGAGTCCACCGCATATATCGTAGATAATCTTTCTCAAGGATGTTCCAAATTGCACTTCTATGATTCCGGTGACCTTTAGAGGACCTGTGACCGAGAACATCTTTGTTCCTGGTGAGTTGGCAACACCAAGCTTTCTATATTTTTCAACACCATCTCTGATGATTCTTGGGACATTAGCATAGGTTTCGACGTTGTTTATCAGTGTTGGGTATCCCCACAAACCTGACTGTGCTGGGAAAGGTGGCCTTGGTCTTGGCATCCCTCGTTTACCTTCTATGGAGGAGAGCAGTGCAGTTTCTTCACCACAGACAAAGGCACCTGCGCCTTCTTTTATCTCAACATCGAAGGAAAAACCTGTACCCAAGATGTTCTGGCCAAGAAGGCCAAACCTTTTCGCATCATCGATGGCCTTCTGGAACATGTGGATCGCGATGGGGTATTCTGCTCTGATATATGCATAAGCCTTCTGCGCCCCTATTGTGTAACCGGCAATGATCATGCCTTCCAACACTAAGTGCGGATCTCTTTCAAGCAGAGTTCTATTCATGAATGCCCCTGGATCGCCTTCGTCACCGTTGCAGACAACAAATTTTCTCTCTGCTTTGCTCTTTTTTGCAGCCTCCCATTTGAGCCCAGTTGGGAAACCTCCGCCGCCCCTACCTCTGAGTCCCGCCGCTTTCACAGTTTCGACTACCTCGTCGGGATTCATCTGCGATAGAACCTTTAACAGTGAACTGTAGCCGCCCCTTGCCATATAGTCTTCTATACTGTCGCATTCGCATTTTCCAATGTCTTCCATGATATAGAAGTTCTGGTTCTTGTACAAGGTGGTATCCTCAAGGCTTTTGACACGCTTGTTCGTTGCAGGGTCAACCAAAAGCAGTTCTTCAACTGGTTCGCCGTGTTTAACGGTCTTTTCGATGATTTTTTCAACATCATCGACCGTTACATGTGAATAGAAATAACCGTAGGGCAGTATATTCACAAGAGGGCCATTTGAACATCTTCCACAGCAACCGGTTTTTCTAAGAGGATTTTCATCTTCATCGATTTTTGACAATTTCACCGAACCGATGAGATTTTCTCTTTGTAGAATCTTCTTGAATTGTTCATATATCTTCATTGCGCCTTTTGCTGTACATCCAGTACCAACACAGATGTAGATGGAAAGGTTCGAAAGTTTCTTCTGTCTTTTTGCCTTTTGTTCTTCTATGAACTCGATTGCTTGGTTGATGTTATTGAGCATCTTTCTCACCTTCTTCTTTCAGTCGTCTGATTATCTGTTTCACCTTTTCTGGCGTCAAGTTTCCATAAACTTCTTCGTTTATAACCATTGCGGGTGCCAGAGCGCAGGCGCCAAGACAGCCAACTTGATCGACACTGAACATAAGGTCTTTTGTAACTTCTCCTGGTTTTATGTTCAGCTCTTCCTCAATGGCCTTCAACAAGGCAGTAGATCCTTCCATATGACAAGCGGTCCCATCACACAGCAAAATCGTGTACTCTCCCTTTGGCTTCAAGGAGAACTGTGCGTAGAAAGTGCCAACACCAAAGATCTTTGCTGGCGGGATTTGCAGAGCAACACCTATGTAGTTGACGATGTCCTCTGGTAGGTGTCTGTACTGTCTTTGAACGTCAAGGAGAATTCTAATGAGATTCTCTTTCTTGTATCCGTGCTTTTGCAAGATCTCTTCGACTTTTTGGAAGTTTCTCTCCATTCGCCCACCTCCTCAGAAATATTCAAGGTTCACTATCTTTCCCTTTTCTTTTAGAATTTGAGCTATATCGTGTATCAATCTGAACTTCAAAGAGATGTCATGACTGAAAAGTGGGTTTTGATGAGCGGGGTTTATCGCCCTTCCCACAAAGAAATTCACTTGATCTGCCTCAAGCAACATCTCTGCCAATGCATTTGCGCCATAGACTAACCTTTCCTGCTGACCACTGAGATAGCGAAAGACGTGGGTCAGGGTAACTATGCCTTCGGTGACAAGATCGATTCCTTCCATCTTTCCAATTGGTGGAAGATCTTCGCAGAAGGATCTCAGGTCGAGTTCGACTTTTCTTTTGAGCACCTTTTCAAAAATCTGTGCTGTTGTCCCACCACATACGACCTTTTTGCCATCTTTGTGCATGAAGCTTTTGACCAATTCCTCGTCTTTTGATCGATCTTGTGGTGGGCCAACGAACAGATTTATCACCTGTAATTTCTTGAACTGCACAACGGCTGCGAGGGCATCATCTCCACGAGTACCTCTGTCCAGTTTTCGAGCCAGTTTGATCAAGTGTTCCACTATATTCTTAGGAGAAATGTTGTTCTGGAGCAGGACATTTATTTCGCGAATGATATTTTTCAAACCAAAACCAAGTGGGAAGTTTTCTGTACCCATTCCAGCCTGTGAAACACCATCGGTCGTTATGAAGATCAGATCTCCCTCTAAGGGAGTAATCTTGCTGATCGAAATTTCTCTGGCTTCAACGATAGCCATTCGCCTTTCAAGGTTTATCAAGTTTTTGTTCCTAAAGTAAAGTGTGACGGGAAATTCATACTCAACTATTGAACACGTGCTGTCTTGGGCATCAAAGACCACAGAGCATAGGTTCGCATAACTTATGCCTCTGATCTTGCAGACTGGTAGCGTTGCCAATATAGATGAAAAGACTTCATCGACTGGTACACCGTTGAAAAGCATCGTGGTTGCCATAGATGTGGTAAGAGTAGAAAGAATGCTTGCCTTCACACCACTTCCAAGTCCGTCGGAAACACTAACGGCAACCTTGTTCTGATCTCTCTTGATAGATATAGAATCGCCACAGATTTCTTCGCCCTCTTTGCTCTTCTTCGCAAAGTCAATCTGACAGGTGAGCATTTTATTCCTCCATGAATCGCTTGAGTTCCACAAAATGACTCTTTGTTTCTGCAATTGATTCTCCCAAGAGACCTGCTATTTCCTGGGCGATTCTCATTTGTTTTGATAGCATTTCTTCTATCTTGCTGAATGTTTCCTGTTTTATGATCTTGAGTCTTTCTTCCTGTTGTTTTTCTTTGGTCATATCAACTAACAGGAGTACTTCACTTGCATCCTGTGGAAGTTTGAAGGTCTTGATGAAAAAGAATCCCTTCGACTGAATCTCGTAGACCTGATTTGAATGTGATGATATCTCCTTCAGGAAATGTTCAATTTGCGATTGGGGTATGTCCCATAGGAGCTGTTCGGCGGACTTGTTTTTGTAAAGAATGGTGCCGTTCCTGTACATGATGATTGCATTAGGTGACTCTTCAACTACTCTGTTGGTGGCAGCCTTCAACTTATCGACAAGGTATGTCACGCACATCTCCTTTTCTGCCCTTTTGAGGACTACAGCAGCGGCTTTGTCTTTACACGTTTCGTATCCGCAGGCACCACAGTTCAGTTGTTTTCTTGGATCGTCTTTGCCAAGAGATTTGAGGACTTCTTGGATCTGTTTGTCGGTAACGCGGAGTGAGATCTGTTTGTTTTGAAAGGTCCTTGAGAGATTCATTGAAGGATGCGAAGTGATTTTGCTGCCAAGACCATTCATATTCTGAATATGTCTCAAAATCCTCTTTCTCTTTTCAAGTACGCTCAAATCTTTTCTGATAGCCGGTCCTTCGATACAACCACCTACGCATGCAGATGCCTCGATGAAAAAGCCCGTGCTCATTGTTTCAATCTGTGAAAAGATTCTCTGAATATTTTCCAGGCCTTCAATAGAAAGATGGTTCTGCCAGTTACCTTTTACAGTGTGGTTTATGCCTCCTGATGTGGGGTACATCCTTGCTCTATCTGGATATGGTTCTGTAGGAAATTCATCTGCCAGTTCATCGATTTCGAATCTGTTCTTTTCGATGAATTCGTCAAGTTCTTCAAAGGTGAGAACCACATCAACTTGGGATTTCTCGTTTTTTTTGGCTATGCACGGCCCTATGAAAACTACTGGGAAATCTCCGTAGCGTTCTCTCATGAATATCGAGTGAGCTGCCATGGGTGAGAGATAGGGTGCGAGGTATTCAAGCACCTTTGGATAATATTTTTCTGCCAGGTTTACAACAACAGGACAGGCTGTTGTGATAACGGTCTTATCCTTTGAGAATTCTTTGAGGTATTCATTGGAGACTAATTCAGCTCCGACAGCAGTTTCTTGAACAACTATGGCACCGATTTTTTTCAGCAGAGAGATTACTTTGTAAGGTTGATCATAGTGTGCAAAGAAGGATGGGGCAATCGAAACAAGAAATGGTCTTCCTGCCAGTTGTTCGAACTGTGAGATGTGCTTTGAGTAACTCTTTGCTTTCTGCGGGCATACGAGTATACATGTGCCACACTCTATGCACTCTTCGTCAATTACCTTTGTCCTGCCATCACTGAAGCTCAGAGATTTGATCGGACAGTTCCTGAGACATTTGTAGCAATACATGCAGCTTGCTTCATTCGAAATGATTAAGCTCATCTTTCGCCTCCAGGATGATTTGTTCGATATTCTTGGGACTGACTTGCTTGTGAAGTTTTCCGTCTATTTCAACACAGACTCCCTCGGAGCAATTGCCAAAGCACAAAGAACCATAAATCACTATGTCTGGGTACTTCTGCTTCATCTGTTCCAGTTTCTGAACTATTCGGTATGAATCCTTCAAATGACATGAACTTCCCATACAGACCTTCACTATCATGAGACCACCTATTCGTGATATTTTTATCGTTATATCTTTCACGATAATCTTACCACGTTGATTCATATTCGTCAATGAAGGTTGAAGAAATAAGGAGAAGACCTGATTAATCCGAAATTACGGCTTGGTGAATTGAGGAATCTGGGGTAAAACAGCGAAGTTAGTAATATAAACTTTCTATGGTGATAGAATGCGCTGGAAAGATCTTGACAGGGATGTCAGAAAATACCTTTTGTTCATAAGCATATCTGGTTTCTCCTTTTCTTCAATTATCGCCGCTCCAACTCTTGGGAAGTTGATGAATATTTCTATGGAGAGCCTGGGGTGGCTGTTCAGTATCTCCTATATTGTGCAGGCTATCTTGGCTTATGTATTCGGTAAGAGATTTGAGAGAATATCAGTCAACTATGGGCTGTTCTTTGCGAGAACCTCATTTGCCGTTGGTTCTCTAATTTTCGCTGCTTCGAAAGGTCTCTGGAGTTTTGCCATAGCGCAGATGTTTTTAAGTTTCACAGACATCTTTTATCCCTGCCAAGTTATGTACGAGCGGGCTATCTTCACTCCGAAATATAGAGAAAGTATATATTCATTCGAGTTTTTCATGACCGAGTTTTTAAAAACGGTATCCTATTTTGTCTTTGTCTTTCTGCTTTCTCCATTTATGAGTGGACAGGGATTTCTCAGGGTTGTGTTTTTCATGGTTTTCTGTATGAATGTTTTCTACGCGTTCTCCTATTTGAAGATACTGCCAAGGATAGGCAATGGAATGCAAGTACCTGAAGGGCACGTCGTAGCGAGCACCAATCTCAGCACCTTCCTTTCTATCATGTTTCATCAGTATCTGTGTAATACTGCTTTCAATTTCGCAAGTTTTCTCGTGATTTCTTACTATCTGATCGATTATTTCAAACTTGGGGGTTCTTCGCCTTTCTTGTTTGAAATGATCTTTTCTGCCGCTGTTGCATCGTCGATTTTCTGGAAGAAATTCATCAAGAGTCATCCATCGGTGAACTTTGCGATAGGTATCATGCTGATTGTCTTATCTTTTGTGTTGTGGTTGATACCGAACGTATACGTGTTTTTTGCTTCACACGTAATCATGGGAATTGGTTTTATACTTTGGTTTCCAGCAAGGGAGACTATAAAGGTGCATATAGCGCCAAGAGAACTCGGACGTTGGGAAGGGTTCTTCCAAGGCTTAAATATCTTCAGCAGAATCTTTATACCCGTTATTTCTGCTTATGTTGCAACGAGAATTGGATACCACTGGGTGTTTGTAGTCTCTGCGATCTTGGCAACGAGCAGTCTTGTTGTCTCAATGCCCGCACTCATCTGGATGAAAAGGAATTATTCTTCTGTCAAGGTCTGAAGTCTCAGCGTAATGCTATTAAGAAATGAGTCTATACATTTTAAAAAGGATGATAATCCATTTAGAATGCACAGAAAGATTTCTTAGATGGCACTTCAATCTAATCACTGCTTTTCAGATAATCAGATTTTCTTAGTATAATTTTGTAATGATTCTTTCTCAGAAATAATACCAATTAGTTTTGATGTCTGAGGTGATCTTGTTCTAAAATCATCATAAAGAAGGTTCTGAGAGGCAGTGAGGCGATATCATGAAGCACAATCATATCTCAATGAAGATTGGAAACAAAAGGAATTTGGTAGAACTACTCATCGCGACTGGTCCAAGGACAAGGGCAAGTTTGTCGCGTGAATCTGGCTTGGTGCCAAGTGCCGTTACCAGGTTGATCCGTGAGCTGATGGAGGATGGAATCATCTCTGTGATCCAGTACGAGGAGAAATCCGAGCCGGGTCGAAAAGGTGAAGTCCTAAGTCTGAGTGAAAAGCCTGTTGCGGCTATTTTCGATATAGGTGTGACAAAAACTTCTTTGGGAGTGGCTTTTCTAAACGGTAAGATAGACTTAGTACCGTCTTTCAACACACCAGAAACTCCTCAAGAGTTTTTTAGATTGGCAAGAGAAAAAGTCAGTGTCATGAGGAGTGTTTATGATTTCCAGATGGTGTCATTCTCGGTGCCGGGAATTGTGAATTGTGAAACAAGAGAAATCATTTTGGCACCTAACTTGGGATGGTACAACGTCAGGATCGATGAACTCTTTAACGGTGATTTTGACATACTGGCTGATAACGAAGCAAATTTATCGATGCTTGCCGAAGCGAGATACGCAACAGATTTGGCAGGCGTGGATAACGCAGTCTTTGTAATTGTCAGAGAAGGAGTCGGAACAGGCGCAATGATAGATGGGAAAGTCGTGAGAGGTAACAGTTTCTCCGTTGGGGAATTCGGTCATATGGTTGTATCTATCGATTCTGAACAATCTTGTCATTGTGGAAGTAAGGGATGTTGGGAACTATATGCCAGTATCAGATGGGCTAATCAGGAATATGGTTTGCTCAATGGCAACAACCATATAGACAAATTTGAGGAACTTCTCAACATGGCGAAGCTGGGTGATGAAAGGGCAAAGTCTATTCTTAGTAACCATGCTTACAACGTGGCTATCGGTGTAACAAACATTGTAAACGCTTTGAACCCCGAGTTTGTGATAGTTGGTGGCTCTCTCTCATCAGCACCGGATTGGTACTTTGCAAAGGTAGATGAAGTAGTCAAAAGCAGAGCATTGAAAATGGCGACTAAACAATTGAGGATACGACCGACAATCTTCACCGAACCTTCGAGTAATCTGGTAGGAGCAGCGGTCTACGCGATTGAAAAGTACTTGGATAAAGTCATCAATACGGATCATTAAAGCGGGGTGTGAACCCCGCTTTTTCTCATATAACATTCGAAGTTGTGAAGAAAATTCTGTTGTCTTGAACCAATCTCTTCTCGCCTGAGACTGAGAAAGAACCTTCACATCTTATATCCTCCGAAGAACTGCCAACCATTATCTTGTAAACTCCTGGCTCAACTACAAGTTTCATATCCCTGTCGTAGTAAGCCAAGACATCGGTGTGCATTTGAAAGATCACAGTCTTTTTCTCACCAGGTTTTAAAGCAATTCTCTGGAAGGCTTTGAGTTCCTTTACGGGTCTTGTGACGCTCGCAAATTCTCTTGAGACATAAAGCTGAACAACTTCTTCACCGTAAACCTTTCCGATGTTTTGTACGTCAACTCTGACTTTTACCGTACCAGCAACGGGAACTTCCTGCTCGACATGGAAATTCGAGTAGGAGAAATCCGTATAAGAAAGACCATGACCAAAAGCAAACAAGGGTTTTACGCTTTCGTCCACGTAGTTTCCATGCCAACAAGATCGACCTCCAGATGGCTTAACGTAGTGGAACACGGGCATCTGACCGGCGCTAACAGGAAAGCTGATAGGAAGTTTCCCACTTGGATTCACTTCTCCAAAGATAACTTCTGCGAGTGACTGAGCACCCATCTCACCTGGCAACCAAAGTTCAACGATGGCATCTACTTTGTCAGCAAAAGCCTTCAAAGAGTAAGGCCTACCAGTTACCAAGACCACTATCACTGGCTTACCCACCTTTGTCAATTCCAATATGAATTCCTCTTGAACACCCGGCAGCTTCAAATTCGCCATATCCCTCGATTCACCACTGGTACATTCGATCGTTAACCCTGATCGATCACCTACAACAGCCACAACTACATCTGCTTTCTTCGCAGCCTCTATGGCTTCTGCGAATCCATCCTTTGAAGGATCTGTTATATCGCAACCTCTTGCGTAGTAGACTTCCCCGGCTCTCTTGGTGAATTCACCAAGTATACTTGGTATTCTCTTCAGATGCTCTTCAACGAGTTCCTCGACTCTTTTTAGATTGAACTTTGGAGCGTTGAACGTTTGATTTATATTTGCCAGTAGTGTTTTTATATGCACCAGATAAGAATAATCACCGAGCAGATTTCTCACTTCATTTGCAGTAGGTCCAACCAAAGCTATTTTGGTGCCTGTTTTTAAAGGCAGAACTTGGTTGTTTTTCAACAGAACTATTGATTTTCGTGCTGTCTCTAAAGCGACTTGTCTGTGGTCTGAAAGATTACTTTCTGTCTCTGCATATGGATTTTCAAAAAGACCCAACATGAATTTCATGCTTAGGACTCTTAGAACAGCTTCATCTATCAATTGCTCGCTGATAATTCCTTTTTCGACTAAATCTTTCAAATGCAAATAACAGTCTGTTTTTGGTAATTCTACATCTATTCCTGCTTCCAAGGCATATTTCGCTGCCTCGGCTTTGTCTCTGGCAATCTTGTGATAGCCTCTAATCATATCTACGGCAAAATAATCTGAGACGACGATGCCTTCAAATCCCCATTGTTTTCTCAGAATGTCGGTTAGCAACTCTCGAGAGGAAGCACACGGGATTCCATCGATTTCACTGTAAGAGTTCATAACCGACAATGCATTTGCTTCCTTTACAGCCGCTTCAAATGGATACAGAAAGACTTCTCTCAGTTCTCTTGGTGGTATGTTCGTGGGTGCCCAGTTCTTGCCTCCTTCGGATGCGCTGTAACCAGCGAAATGTTTTGGCGTGGCAGCAATTTTCTTTTTAACGTCTTCACCCTGTAAACCTCTTACATAGGCTACTCCCATTCTTGCGACAAGATAGGGAGATTCTCCAAATGTTTCCTCTGTTCTACCCCACCTCGGGTCTCTTGCCACGTCCAAAACAGGTGCAAGACCCTGAGTGATACCCAGTTTTCTAAGATCCTCTCTGATGGCAGATGTAACTTCTTGGATCAGTTCAGGATCCCAGGTGCTTGCCATACCTATTGGTTGTGGGAAGATCGCTGCTCCCAACCCCATGTATCCTGCCAGACATTCTTCGTGCATTATGGCAGGGATACCAAGGCGTGTCTTTTCCACCAAGAACTTTTGAATCTCGTTGACCAGTTTCGCCACTTCTGACGGCTCGTAGTTTGTTGCTCCACCCGAGCGTGTAATTTGCCCAATGCCATGCTTCATAAGCGAATTTGCTTTGTCAATAGAGAGCTTGCCATCCTCAGTGAGCAATTCATAACTCCAAAGAGATCCAAGTTGAGCTATTTTCTCGTCCAATGTCATCTTGGACAACAAGTCTCTTGCTCTTACCTTTGGCGATAGTGATGAATCTCTGTACAAATCCACAATGATCCCCCTTTCCAAAGTTATTCATAGAGAAAACATTTCACTGATGTGCCATTAACTTCGAAATGTGGTGGAGTGAGCTTTCTACATTTCTCCATTGCCAACGGGCATCTTGCGACGAATTTGCAACCAGTTTGAAGATATTCCTCGTGTTCACTTTCAGCAAGATGAACCCTTGTAGTCCATTGTTTCTCTGGATCAGGCTCCGGAACAGATTCTCTGAGAAGACGCGTATAAGGATGTTTGGGATTCGAGAGTACCTCTTCAGCAGGACCCATTTCAACTATATTCCCGCGAAACATTACGGCCATTCTGTCGCTTATATAATAAGCGGTGGTCAAATCGTGAGTTATGTAGATGACGCTCACGTCATACCTTTCTTTCAGGTCTTTGAACAAATTCACTATAGACATTCTCAATGATGCGTCAACCATTGACACGGGTTCGTCAGCAATTATCAATGAAGGATCTGTTAGCAATGCCCTCGCTATGGAAAGCCTTTGCAACTGCCCACCGGAAAACTCACTTGGATAACGCTGGCTGAATTCTTCAAAGGACAATCCTACGGCTTGAAGCTTCTCGGCGATTTTCTTCTCCGCCTCTTTCCTATTGGAAGCAATCTTCAAATTGATAAGTGTTTCGTAAAAGTAACTGTCGACTGTTCTCAGGGGATTGAAGGTTGAAAACGGATTCTGAAAAACCGCCTGGATTTCCCTGAGAACTTTGTTTCTATCGCCTCGTCTCAAGTTTTTGATAGGTTCATCTTTGTACATGACAGCACCAGAGGTTTGTTCTTCAAAGCCGAGGATGATTTTTGCTGTCGTAGTTTTTCCGCAGCCACTTTCTCCGGCTAAAGTGAATATTTCTGGTTCACCAACGGTGAAACTAATGTCTTCTACCGCAGTTATTTTAGTCCTGGAGAAGATGCTCCCCATCGAGTAGATCTTCGTTAAATTTTGTACTTCGAGGAGTTTTTTCATATTATCTTTCCTCCATCAACCAGCAAGCGGTCTTATGGTCCGGTTCATAGCTTCTCAGTGCTGGTATTTCACTCTTGCATTTTTCAAGGGCATATGGACACCGTGGATGAAAAGCACATCCAGGTGGAAGTGCCGCTAACGATGGTGGGCTGCCAGGAGCGCTGCTTCGTTTGGACTTATCACCAAACTTGGGGAGAGAATGTATGAGATATCTTGTGTACGGATGTTTCGGGTCCTGGAAGAGTTTTGTAGTTGGTGCTTCTTCAATGATTTTCCCAGCATACATGACCGCTATTCGGGTGGACATCGTTGCCTGGACACCCATATCGTGGGTCACGAGAACAATTGTATTCATCAAAGTTGACTGAATATCTCTCAAAAGTTGAATAACGCCCCTTTGTGTCACGACATCGAGGGCAGTTGTTGGTTCATCGGCTATGATAATCTTTGGGTTTAACAGCGTTGCCAGAGCTATAGTAACTCTTTGTCGCATACCACCGGACAATTGATGAGGATATGCTTCGAGTATCTTTGGTGGAAGTCCTAAGTTCGTCAGGTGTTCTTTTGCCATTTCGTAGTATTCGTTTTTTGTTTTCCCCTTCAGGTGACTGTCCAAGAAATCTTTGAAGGTTTCTTTTATCTTAACAACGGGATTTAACACGTTCATTGAACCCTGTGGCACGTATGAAATGAATTTCCATCTCAAACTGCGACGAGAGTCTGAATTCAAAGAATAAAGATCGTAGACCTGTTCGTTGTGAAAATACAAGACTTTTCCGGCGATCAGTCGAAGAGGCGGATCAATTATCCCGAAGATGGCTTTCAACAAGGTTGATTTTCCACAACCACTTTCACCGGCTATTCCGTATATCTCGTTTTCATACACATCTATATTTATATCGTCGACAGCCTTTACCACCTTTTCTCTACCAAAAACATCAAGAACATAGTAAGACTTCAATTCTTTTGTAGAGATAACCGTCTGCAATCTCATCACCTCATGCTTTACCTATTCTCTGTACCCTCATGCGTGGATCTAAATATTCGCTTATGCTGATAGATAGTAAATAAAGGGCTATGAACAACATGACTGACGTGACAACAGGTGTTCCGATCCACCACCAGTAGCCCAGCAGCAGTGCCTGGTAATTCAGAGCCCACTGAAGCATCGTGCCAAGGCTTGGAATCTCGATTCTGAAGACATTGAGTATCGCCAAGGTTATCTCCATACCTATCGCCCAGGACACATTTCCAATGAATGTCGCAAACACCAATGGTGTCAAGAATGGCATGTACTCTTTGAAAATCAAAGACATTGTACGTGCACCACTTAAGAGTGAAGTATACGTGAAATCTCTCTCACGAAGGCTTAGAACTTGTGACCTGATAACCCGCGCATCCCATGCCCAACCAAAAACGCCCAAGAGAAGTCCCAAGGAGACCAAGCTCAACCGAGCCTTTGCCATAGAACCGATCAACACGATTATCAAGAAAAGAGGTAATACCAGAAAGGAATCGCTGAGAAACATGAGAAACCTGTCTGCCATTCCACCTCTGTAACCAGCCACCATTCCAACCAAAATAGCTATAATCCTGGAAAAGACACCTGCTATCAGAGACATGGCAAGAGAGTTTCTCACCGCAAAACACAGTTCCCAGAACACATCCTGACCTCTTGATGTTGTTCCGAGAATATGTGACCACGAAGGAGGCGTATCTCTTGGGACAACATTCCATCTGTAGGGATCATAAGGTGAAAAAAATGACAGAAAAGCAAGAAAGATCAAGAAAATCAAAACGAAAAAGCCAAAGGCAAATTTACCATCCCTCAGCAAGTCTTTCAGTACCTTCATCTTCTCACTCCTTATTTGTATCTGACCCTTGGATCAAACAAAGGATATAGAAGGTCTATTACCAAAATGCTTGTCGTGACTACAAGGATTGAAATAGCGGTTATACCCATAAGCAAGTTGTAATCTCCCGTGAAAATGGAGTTATAAAGCAATGTCCCAAGACCAGGGTAGGAGAAAACCATCTCGGTAATCAACGCACCACTGAAAATCTGTCCGAGAGAAAGTGCCAATCCTGTTATTTGTGGCAACATTGCATTCTTTATAACGTACTTTCTGGCAATCTTGTTGGACTTTATGCCCCCTATTTCTGCGTATTTTACAAAATCATCGGTTTTCACACTTTGAACAACCAATTTCATCGCTTGAAACCAAACGAAAATACCTATGAGAAGCAACGAGAGAGCAGGGAGAAAAGCATGTCTCAACAAGGTTAGAAATGTATTCCAGCTCCAGGTTAATCGCATTCCAATAGTATACCCACCGCCCAAGGGGAAAATCGGGAAAACGTAGGCAAACAATATGAGAAGTCCGAGAGCGAGAATGTAATAAGGCATAGGTCTTATCACCATGGCAAAGTAGTCCAGAATCTTTCCCCATCTTCGGCTGGAGAAATAACCTGCAAATCCGCCCAGAATGTTTCCCAGAAGCCATGACACCAAAGTTGTGGTCAAAAGTAGAGCAGCGGTCCACGGTAGCGATTGCTTTATCAAAGTCATCACCGGAGTTGGAAACTGAAAAAACGATGGACCGAAATCTCCTTTGAATAGCCTTTGCCAGAATTTCACATACTGATCTGAAAGACTTCCTTTCAGACCAAAAAGTTCCTGAAGCGTTTCGATAGTTCTTTGCGTTGATTCTGGATCCATATAAGCTCCCTGTGCTCGCAATCGAGTAATGGTTTGCAAAACAGGATCTGTTGGCAGAAGACGAGGTATGATGAAGACCGTTGTTATTCCAATGAAAATCACCAAGAAATAAATTATCAGCCTTGGAAGAAGATATCTTTTGACGAAGTTCAAGAATCTTTACCTCCTCGATCTTATTTTTGTCTAAACCCAGTTTCCTATTTTCAACTAAAGCCGGGGGTTGCCCCCCGGCTTTGACAACTCATCAAGTGGTTCATTTCCTACCGGTTGGTTTGAGGAATGGTAACATGTACTTCAGGTTGGGCCAGTGATGATATGGTTGCGAGTACATGTTCTCGGCTCCAGGATAGTTTGTCCAGTAGTACTCATCCCAAGCTACAACACCAGGATAGTTGAATGTTGGAATGGTTGGCATCTCTTCGATAAGGAGTTTTAGCCCTTCCAAACCAAGCTTTACAATGTTTTCCGTATCGTTCCAGTCTGTTAATCTCAAAGATTCTATGATTTTGTCCATTTTCGGGTTCGTCCATCTTGAATAGTTACCCCAAGCAGCGTTTTCTCCGATTGCCACCATGTATGCCGAGTTGAATGGATCCAGAACGCGATAGAGATCTGGGTGACCGCCCCAAGGCTCTGCGGCTGGCCAATCTGAACTCACTTCGTAGTTACCCTGCTGAACAACCGTTGGGGTATCGAAAACTACAACATCCACATCAATACCGAACTTCCTCCACTCCTGCGCTACGGCAAAGGCGTTCCTATAGGCTGGGTGAGCTGGATTTGTGTTCGTGCAGTAGACGGTTATTTTCCATGGTTCACCATTAGGCAGCAACCAGCCACGTGTCCTTGGATCTCTCTTGAATCCATTCTTGATCAATAGCTTTTCTGCTACATCTGGCGCGTATTTCCACCATCCAGGACCAAAAATGTACTTGATTTCATTCGGATCTTTTGGAACTGGATACCCTCTCTTCTTAGCGTACTCAGCAAGTCTCTGCCCAGCATTTGGATCATATGGCTTGAATTTCTGTCCATCGCCGATATCGATCTCAAAGTTCTTCAGCCAGTCCTCGATTCTCGTGAAATATGTGTCCATATATGACTTGGTCAGTGGTATGTGAATCGGGCTTATCGTTACAGCTCCGTCAAAGGCATTGCCAGCATATTCGACTATGTCTATTGCCAGTGCCAACGCCCATCTAACATCTTTGTTGTTGTATGGTTCAACCATGTTGTTCAGAGTGACGCCAGTGACACACGGATCGATGTTAACGGTCCATGGGTAGTCCTTTCTCCAGGCTCTGGTGGTGCTAACTCTCATCAAGACAGCCCTTAAGGCTTCCATGGTGAGGTCTGCCGCATCGAGCTGGTGTTGAGCCATGGCAAGAACCTGCTTGTCAGGACCGCCGTAGGTCATCACCGCAACGTATTTTGGCTGTGGCATGCCATAAAGAATTCCAGTTGGTGTCCTCTGCCAGTCATCCCTTCTCTGCCACACAGTCCAATATCCTCCAGTATCATAGCTGTGAAGGACATATGGACCAGTTCCAACAGGTGGGTTGAACTCGAAGGTCAATGGGTCGCTGACCTTCTCGAAGACGTGCTTTGGCAAAGGCCTGAAACCACCCCATCTGTCGAGGAAGTACGTGTGGAACCTCGAATTTGGTTTTACCAGTTCAATCTGGACTGTGTAATCATCGATCTTCTTTACTTCTTTGACTTCTTGCATCTGCGAGTTGTACGCAAAACCTGCTGTGTTCTTGGACAGTTCAATCATGTAGACTACGTCATCGGCTGTAAATGGTACTCCATCACTCCAGTAGACACCTTTTCTGAGCTTGATGGTTAACTGGGTGAAGTCCTTATTGTAAATCGGTGGTTCTGCAGCCAGCGCATTGATAATTTCACCGGTTGCATATTCGACACACCACAAAGGCTCAAGCAACAGATTTTGCAATCCCCTATCAGACCATTTCCAACCGACCCACAGGTTGAAGTTTCCAGGTGTTCCGACACGACCGGTTAGCTGGTTCACTATGAGTGTTTCGTTCCTTGGAACAGTGAGTTCAGCGAAAACGATCAAGCCTAAGGAGAAGAACAACAAAACCGTAAGTAACTTTTTCATGCTAACACACCCCTCCCGTCTGAGATCTTTTTTATTCTATTCTTTACTGCACGCAGAACGCAAATTCGATTAGTCGGGGTTATTCGTTGCTATCAAGAAAAATGCTGATTCTTGTTGAACAAAACTCTTCTAATCTTTCAAAATTTGCCGTTTTCTTTGAATTTCTCATTTTTTCTTTCTGAAAAATAATTAATCCGCAGAAAAGCAAACTAACGATCAAATGCACCATTCACACCTATATCAATCTTGCAGACATTTTATCGATGGCTTCCCACAGACCGATTATGTAGGTTGTTCCAAGTGCTCTATCATACAAGCCGTATCCAGGAATTGATTTTTCGTTCCATATCGTTCTGCCATGATCTGGACGAACGTATCCGTTGAAGTTTACATCGTGTAGCGCCTTGACAATTTCGAACATATCATAAGAACCACAAAACGAAGGATGAGCTGTTTCATAGAAGGTTTTTTCCGCCGTGATCTTAACGTTTCTCAAGTGGACAAAGTGAATCCTGCCAATTTGTCCAAAATACTTGATCATCTGCAAAAGATTGTTTTTTGGATTCACACCAAGCGATCCTGTACAAAAGGTTAAACCATTGCAAGGGCTATCAACAGCATTGAGTATTCTTTCGATCTTCTCCTTACATGTGACGATTCTTGGAAGTCCGAAGACAGACCATGGCGGGTCATCTGGATGAATTGCCAATTTTATTCCGATTTTCTCGCAAACGGGTATAACATTTCTTAGAAAATACACCAGGTTTTCGAAGAGTTTTTCTTCATCAAGATCTTTGTAAAGTTCGAGTAGTTCGCTGAGTTTCTCAAGCCTTGACCAGTCCCATCCAGCTAATGTGAAGCCTTGTGAGCCACTCTTAACCTCTTTGATGAGTTCTTTCGGTCCGCGTCCCTCGATAAACCTGTGCTCGTATTCCATGACTTGAGAACCGTCATCCAGCCTTTTGCGGAGATTGGTCCTAACCCAATCGAAAAGAGGCATGAAGTTGTACACAACTACCTTTATTCCAATTCTGGCAAGGTTTATCAACGTTTGGTTATAGTTTTCAATGTACTCATCTCGAGTTGGCAGACCAAGCTTGATGTCTTCATGAACGTTAACGCTTTCGATCACTTCCAGTTTCAAGCCGGCTTGTTGGACCCTTTTTTCCAGTTTGATGATCTTTTCATAAGGCCATACCTTTCCGACCTCTATATCTAAGAGTGTCCCAACGACGCCTTCAACTCCCGGTATCTGTCTTATTTGTTCGAGGGTTATTGTGTCGAATTCGTCACCGTACCATCTGAAGACAACGTGCATCTTCTCAACCCCCTGTGTATTCCTTTGAAATGTTTTTTCACGCCGTCTATTTCATTTATCGGTGAAATCACCTCCACCTGTTTGTCGGTTACAAAGGGTGCAATGGTTGTCTTCTTGTTGGTTAGTATTATCTTCATATCTTCAAGTCTTGGTTTTTTCAGATATTCTTTGATTGTTTGTGAACAAGCAGGCACGATTTTGTCTATCATATACCACGGAGAGCCACTTCCTTTTCAATATCCCTATCGTTCCTTAGCGTCTGTCAATGAGCTCAAAATTGAAAAGTTCAGCCGTGATAACACCTTTGTCGGTGAGTTTTTCTTGCAAGATGTTTTGTTTAACAGCTCGCTGAACTCGAATTGTGGAATTCCTATTTCTGCTTTTTTTCCAAAAATCAAGATACTATAAGGATTCTCTGGTTGATTTCATAACCTTTCCTTTTCTCACCAGTTGAAATATCTTCTCATATCTTCGTTGAAGGGCTCTTTCATGATTTCGTCGAGAACGGATATTGCCTGTTCATAGGATTTTGTCCTTGGATCTCTGATCAAAGCTTCGATGAGCACATTCTTATTTTTCGAAATGATAGCCTCACAGGCAAACTTCATGGCTGTTATTTTTGGATACAAGTAAAAATACACAATGCGATCTGTCAAAGGAGGATCGATCTTTTCTGGATGCAGACCATTTTGATCCACCCAAACGGGAACCTCCACAACCAAATCTTTGGGAAGTTCTTCCAAAACAGAGTTGTTTAAAAGATTCAGTACCAATCTGGTCTTCCTATTGCATGCAACTGCCACGATGAACGGAATATGCTGCTCTCCACTGGTTTTTCCCTTACGAAAGACTTCGGGCCAAAGTTTCGTCAACTCCAATTTCGAATTGGTCTGTACTTCTTGTGCAAGCTGCAACATCTTCTTTCTCATTTTTCTTAGACTTTCGTGAAGCTTTGGTCTTTCAATTTCATTGTCGATGCCGCCGAAATCACCATACCATTTCTTCTTGGTCTCGAGGTTGTAGTGATATTTCCAACTGCCATTTCTCACCGCGTCTCCAATAGGAAGCATCCCGTAAAATCTGTACATGTCGATGGCTGCCGGTGAAAGTTGAACATCCCAAGGATTCTCGGATTTCCAGTTCGCTGAGCATTTCTCTATCCACTCATCCAAGAGTTCGTAGGCGTTTCGTCCGTTGTACATAAACCTGTTTAGCCAGATGCCGTGGTTGACTCCCGCAACCTGCCAGTCGACTTTCGATGGATCCAGTCCGAGCGCTTCACACACGCCGTAAAAACCAGCAACGCCGTGGCAAAATCCCACGATTTTTGCGCTTGTCATTTTCTTTACGATCTGTGTTATATCGAAGACGGGATTTGCAGTTTGCATGAGCCAAGCCTTCGGAGACAATTTTTCCATCTTTCTTGCTATTTCCAATGCCAACATTACATCTGGATAAGATGCCAGGACATATGAATAGGTGGAGACCATGTTGAACTCGCGGCTGTCTACACCTCTGTAATAACCATGTTTCTCGGCTATGCTGGTAACACGATCCCAACGTTCGTAGCCGTCTTTTAAATATCTCTTATCGTAAGGGTATGCCGTGTTTATTATGAAGTCAGCGCCATCTATCGCTCTGTCCAAAGAAAGAGTCTGCTCGATCTTAACTGAGGAATCGAGTTCGTGGGCGTATTTTCTTGCCAGAACAAAGGTTGCGTTGAGTCTTTCCTCTTCAACATCCATCAGGCAGATTTCAGTCTTGGCATTTGACAGTTCTTGTGCTTGCACAATATCACCCACAAGTTGAAGGGCAAATCTCACGCTTCCAGCACCAACTATGCTTATCTTCACCATTAATCCCTCCCGATTCTTTGAAAACCAACAAAAGCCGATTTTCTGACACCATCTTCAGTGATTTTAGTAGATATTATAACTAAATGACGAACGATTATTAAAAGCTGAGATCATCAAAGGCATCGTTCGGGATGATCAACCTTTGATTGAATGGTACCTTTCGCTCTTTCAGACAATTTGTATTTACAGCAAGATCTGAGTCGTAAGCATATGCACAAGCAAGAAAAACGCCCTGTTACTCAGATTTCGAACGTGATTTGGTTTTCGCTCAAACTACAAGAGATTCAGGTCTTTGGCCCAACAAACTTCTCAAAGAAACATTTCTATTTCTGGCTAAGGTTAGCTGACATGTTGACAAACCAAAGGAAAATGAATATTCTCAGAAAGAAGAAAATATTTCGCAAAGAAAGGGAAAGATATTGGAAGTAATAAGGAGCAAAGAAGAAGATTCTCAACTTAATTTGGTTTAGCGATCGTTCTTTGCTCTTATCTAAGCATTTTGCTCTTTGACTTTTTATTTGGTGCAACTGTATAAATACTATGATTAATCATGACCAAAATAATCGATTGGTGGTTTTGAACGAATTTCTCTCATTTTAGAAATCCACACACTCTTAGGAGGAATGACAACTTGAAGACATCACAAAATGGGCTGATTCAGAGAGAGTTCTTTGGTCTAACTTCAAAGAAAATCCCAATCTATCAATTCACTTTGAAATCAGAAAGTGGCATGATCTGCAAGATCATCAACTACGGTGCAACGATCAGAGAACTATGGGTACCCGACAAGAATGGAGAATTGGTCGATGTCGTTCTGGGGTTTGACAGCCTTGAAGAATACGAGAAACAGAACTCCAAGTATTATTTTGGTAGCGTGATCGGCAGATATGCCAACAGGATATCAGGTGGAAAGATTTCTGTTGATGGAAATATTTATCAGTTGCCTTTGAACGAAACTGGGATCAACACTCTGCATGGAGGTTTCGAAGGTTTTCACACCAAAGTTTTCGATGCTTTCTTCGACGAGCCATGTTCAAATGGTGCGACGCTGGTTTTAAAATACACAAGTATAGATGGCGAGGAGGGTTTTCCGGGGAATCTCGATGTCACCGTCACTTACAGACTCAATGATTTCCAGTTATCGATAGAATACCAGGCAATTACCGATAAACCAACGATTGTCAATCTCACTCAGCATTCGTATTTCAATTTGTCTGCCCAAGACACTATTTTGGATCACTATCTCATGATCAATGCAGATTCTTACACTCCCGCGGATGAAGGGCTGATCCCAACCGGTGAAATAAGACCTGTAGAAGGTAGCTTGTTTGATTTCCGAAAACCAAGAATGATCGGTAAGGCTGTACAAGAGATCCTCAAAACAGGCTTGGTGGGCTACGATTCAAATTTCGTCTTGAAAGGTAAAACTGGCGATCTGAGATTTGCAGCAGAGTTGATCGAGAAAAAAACAGGTAGATCTTTAAAAGTCTACACAACACAACCAGGTCTACAGCTTTACACTGGAAACTACCTTTCTGGTGTTCGTGGCAAGAAGGGTAGGATCTACAACAAATTCGCCGGGGTGTGCTTGGAGACTCAGAATTTCCCAGACGCGCCAAATCACAAGAATTTCCCATCAGCTTTGTTGTTACCCGGAGAACTTTACAATCACAAAACGGTCTACAAATTTAGTTTCATCGAGGAATCACCAGTCTGTGGTGACTGAGAAAAGGAGTGGTAGATATGAGATTTTTCAAGGAGTTTCCGAAAATCGAGTATGAAGGACCAATTAGCACAAATCCACTGAGTTTCAAATATTACAATCCAAACGAGATAATTGATGGAAAGCCATTGAAGGATCACTTGAGATTCTCAGTTGCTTTCTGGCATACCTTTGTTGGGGCAGGCAACGATATGTTCGGTGAAGGTGTTTTCGACAGACAATGGAATCACTTGACCAATTCCATAGACAGAGCTTACGCGAGAATAGATGCCCTTGTGGAATTCGCCGAAAAACTGGGAATTGAATACTTCTGTTTTCACGATCGTGACATAGCACCAGAGGGAAAGACTTTGCGGGAAACAAATCAGATCCTTGACAAAGTTGTTTCATACCTTAAGGAGAGATTGAAAGAAGCCAACCTGAAAGTCCTGTGGGGAACGGCAAATTTGTTTTCACATCCCAGGTATTGTCAAGGTGCCGCGACATCACCATCGGCAGAAGTTTTCACCTTTGCTGCTGCACAGGTCAAAAAAGCCCTCGAGATAACCAAGGAACTCGGTGGACAGGGTTATGTCTTTTGGGGTGGTAGAGAAGGTTATGAAACACTTTTGAACACCGATATGAAACTGGAACTTGACAATCTCGCGAGATTCTTAGGCATGGCTGTGGAGTATGCAAAAAAGATAGGTTTCAAAGGGCAGTTTATGATCGAGCCGAAGCCCATGGAACCTACGAAACATCAATATGATTTTGACGCGGCACATTGTTTAGCGTTCTTGAAGAGCTATGGTTTAGACCCATACTTCAAATTCAACATTGAGGCTAATCACGCAACACTGGCAGGTCATACCTTCGCACACGAACTCAGATACGCAAGAATCAGCGATAAATTTCACAGTATAGATGCAAATCAAGGTGACTGGATGCTTGGATGGGACACTGATCAGTATCCAACGAACATTTATGAAACAACGCTGGCGATGTACGAGGTGATCAAGGCTGGCGGGTTCACAACAGGTGGTTTGAATTTCGATGCAAAACCAAGGAGGGCTTCTCACACCTTGCGTGATCTGGTGGTAGGTCACATTGTGGCGATGGACACCTTCGCGATCGGTTTCAAGATCGCTCATAGAATAGTCAAAGAAGGCAAGATGGACAGGATAATTGAAGAAAGATACTCAAGTTACAACAACGGCATAGGTTTGAAGATACGAAACAACCAAACCAACTTCGAAGAACTTGAACAATACATTTTGGACAAAGAGGTCACTGTGCCTGATTCTGGAAAGCAAGAAGAACTTGAAGCCATGCTGAACTATTATATTCTCACTACTGTAAAGTAGTTGGGGATGATCAAGATTTACGCCGGGATAGATGTTGGAACAACTTCGGTAAAGTTGATTGTTTTGGATTCTGAGGGAAAGATTGTTTTCAAGGATTCACAGGAGCTTTCCATAAGTTCTCCAAGGCCTGGTTGGTATCAGCAAGATCCACAGGACTGGTGGTCTGCCGTCAAGATTTTGCTATCCAAACTTTCAAAAACTGGTATACAAACAAAGGTCATAGGACTCACCGGACAAATGCATTCCCTCGTTTTGTTGGACAAAGACGGCAATGTTCTGAGACCAGCTATTCTGTGGAACGATCAGCGTTGTTTTGAAGAAACCAAGATTATCACAGAACTCCTTGGTGGCGAAGAGGCTGTAATTCAGCGACTTGGGAATCCAATACTCACTGGTTTCAGCGCACCAAAAATGTTGTGGGTAAAAAATCACGAACCCGAAATCTACAAGAAAGCCAGTACTTTTCTGCTTCCGAAGGATTTCATAGCTTGGAAACTGACCGGTGAGATCTGCACCGAACCGAGCGATGCTTCAGGCACATCTCTTTTCTCGGTGAAAGAAAACAATTGGGACGAAGATGCGCTCAAAATCTTTTCCGACTCGCACATAGAACCACCAAAGGTCATACCATCGCAGGCCGTGGTTGGGGCCATGGTGGGGGCAGTGGCGAGAGAGGTCGGGTTTCAATTCCGGCCTCTCATCGTCGCTGGTGGAGCTGACAATGCTTGCGCTTCACTTGGTATGAACGCCTTCACCGAGAATGTTATGGTAATAAGCATTGGTACCAGTGGCACAGTTATATTGACGAACAAACAATACGCTCCCGATTTAACTGGCAGAGTGCACACCTTTAGACATGTTGTAAAGGATATGTTCTACCATATGGGAGTGGTTCTATCTGCAACCTTTTCACTTGACTGGTTTTCACGTCTGATAAACAATCATGATGTGGGAACGCTGATAGAAGAACTCAAAGACACAAAACCTTGTCAGAACGGGGTCTTTTTCCTGCCTTATCTGAGCGGTGAAAGAACTCCCCATAGAAATCCCGATGCTCGTGGTGTGATCTTTGGCCTTTCCGGAAGTTCAGACAAGAAGACTCTGACTCGAGCAATTCTGGAAGGTACAGCCTTTGCACTTAAGGATTGCAAAGATGCCATAGAAAGTTTGGTTTCGGTCCCAAGAACGGCAAAAGTAACAGGCGGTGGTTCAAGGAGTGAACTTTGGATCAAAATAGTTGCAAGTGCTTTGAACATAGAACTCGAACAACTAACAAAAAACGAAGGAGCTTCGATAGGTGCAGCGATGCTTGCCGGGATGGCAGATGGTGTATCGGTCGAAGAGTGGAACAAAGTCGAAAGGGTCTTCTCGCCAGACCCTGATTGGTCAAAAACCTATGGTGAAGCTATCCTTTATTTCAGAGAGATTTATTCATCTTTGGAAGGTTTGATGACAGTAACAAGGAGATTCGAGCAGTAGGTGTTAAAGAGCGCAGATGATTTTGAGCAATTGTGGGATGTCTTCATGCAAAGACGGCTGAGTGAGATTTCTAATCTTAGTGCTTTTTTGTTGCTAACTGCTGTTGCCTGTTTGGCAGCCTTAACATTAGCCTGATGTCGAATAAGCTTTGAGAAAGGGAGATCAGAGCTTCTTGATTTGATAAAAAGGTGGACAAATTAATCAAGAAAAGTGGTGGATATTAGAAAGAGAAAGTTTGGTCTTGAATTTCAAGAATTTTTGAACTGGAGGTGGATGAAATGAAAGTCTTTGTTGCGATCTTTCTGACAATGACGTTGTTTGCAACGGTTTATTATGCTGATTCCGAAATACCGTCCCTGAAGGAAGTTTTTTCGAGTTATTTCAAAATAGGCGTTGCATTGCCTGTGAGAGTTTTCAGTAACTCTCTTGATGTGCAGCTCATAACAAAACATTTCAACAGTATGACGGCAGAGAACGAAATGAAACCAGAGAGCATATTAAGAAGAGGAGCCGATGGCAAGATCTTTTGTGATTTCACGATGGCGGATCGCTACATAAGGTTTGCACAACAACATGGATTTGTTGTCAGAGGTCACACATTGGTTTGGCACAGCCAAACACCCGATTGGTTCTTCAGGGACGATTCAGGGAATTTACTCAGCAGAGAAGCAATGATAGAGAGAATGAAAGAATACATCCACACAGTGGTAGGACACTTCAAAGGTAGAGTATATGCATGGGATGTAGTGAACGAGGCAGTTGATTCGAACCAGCCAGATGGAATGAGAAGGAGTCTGTGGTATCAAATAATAGGACCCGACTACTTAGAACTTGCTTTCAAGTTTGCTCACGAGGCAGACCCAGAAGCATTGTTGTTCTACAACGACTACAACGAATTTGAACCCAGAAAGAGAGATATCATATACAACATGGTCAAGGACCTCAAAGAAAAAGGTGTACCAATTCATGGCATAGGAATGCAGCAGCATCTAAGCTTGGCAAGAAGTATAGAACAGATTGAACAGGCAATAGCTTTGTTTGCCACCATACCTGACATAGTGATTGAAATCACTGAACTTGACGTGGATATCTACAGAGATAACGTGACCAAGTATCAAACGGCCCCCACCGAACTTCTACATGAGCAGGCAGAGTTCTACAGAAAGCTGTTCCAAGTTTACAAAAAATACAGCCACGTGATAGACAACGTCACCTTCTGGGGATTGAAGGACGATTATTCTTGGCTGAGAGGTTTTCCAGTTAGAAGGAACAACTGGCCATTGCTCTTCGATGAGAACTATCAACCAAAACCTGCATTTTGGGCGATAGTTGATCTGCAAACTTAACACAGAACCTTCTATGGTTTTCTCTCATACAGACACTCACACCAAAAATGCTTTAGCAAGGCAAAACGAAAAACTGCCAGGTGATGAAAGCGGTAGGCTATACTTTGCTGAGTTTTGGGTGAATATGTAACCGTAGTTGTATGAATCTAATAGGCATTCTGAATCTTGAAGTACAAAACCAATGAAAACTTTTACTTGGTACTTATCTGGGCCTTCTGTATTTTGTATCATCTTGTAGGGAGAAAAGTCAGCACATCCTGCTGTGACTCGTTGTAAGTAGTTGTATTGACAGTCTTTGTATGCTCCTATATAATGATAATGATAATCATTATCATATTTGCAAGGGGTATGATTTATGAACGATAATCAACACCATCTGACAAAGACAGGCGAAAGGATACTTGAAATTCTGCAAAATTCAGATATTCCTTTGACTGTGTATCAAATCTCTGATAGAACCAAGATACCGGTACCGAGCGTTTACAGAAATGTGGCAGTTTTGCAAG
>JAKPGA010000002.1 GCA_029551145.1 Thermotogota bacterium
AGTGTAGCAAAAACAAAGCATGCTGTAGAATCAGTTCGATTGAAAAACTCTTCATATCATATTTTTCAGAGGGGGAATGAAGATGCAGAAGTACAGGTGCATAATTTGTGGGTATGTCTACGATCCAGCCGAAGGAGATCCCGACAACGATATCGCAGCTGGGACACCATTTGAAGATCTTCCCGATGATTGGGTTTGTCCAGTTTGTGGTGCTTCCAAGGAGGATTTTGAACCAGTAGAGGAGTGAACCCCACAGGGTTCACTCTGATATTTTTCTGAACAGAGAATAAGTACTGTACGCCAAAAGTATCTTAATCAGATCACCTGATACGAAGGGTATTAATCCCATTGATAAAAGCTTTGACAGACTTATATATACACCTTTTCCTGCGAACCATAGATAGAGTTGTATCAAACCAAAACCGTATATGAGACCGAAGTTTGCGATGGCTAATCTGAGAACAACAGCTACAGAAGATCTGTGCTTACTCGATTGAGGTCCCTGGCTGATGAAAAACGAGGCTACGATGAACCCCAAGAGGTAACCTCCTGTTGGCCCAAGTAGCGTTTGCAGGCCAGCGCTGTGTCCAGAAAACCACGGGACTCCAAGTATCCCAAGCAAAATGTACAAGATTTGACTGAGAACAGACCATCGATCAATCAACAGCGGAGACAATAGAACGATGAATGTCTGTCCCGTGACGGGTACAGGGCTGAAGGGAACAGGAATTCTCACCTGAGCCGCAAGACCAGTGAACATCGCAAAAACTGTTACCACCACAACCTTGTAGAACGAATTTTCCCTTGCTGACAACCTTTGTTCTAACTGCACCTTCTCACCTCCACAGTGGTTTTAAAAACCCAAGCACGCAAACTCATTTATTGGAAAAACCATCATGCCTTTGCAACCTGTGAATCCTTCTTCAGCATAGATACACATACGTAAACAACCCATGTGTCTATGTAATCCAAACCAAACTCGACAACTGTCGTTGTCAAATATATATTAAGCAAAGTTTTGAAATCGTATATACCAATAAAAGCAAGGCTCACAAAGATAAAGTTGTCAACTATCTGGCCAAGTTTTGTTGCGATATTGTTTCTCATCCATAGCTTAGTCTTACTTCTGAGTCTGTCGTGCAACCAAACTGCGAAATATCCAGAGATTATGTAGGCACTCCAACTTGCAAAGGCAATCCTTGGCGTTAGTGAAAAGACACTCGAAAGATATCTTTGTGCTATGTCGTCTGGCGAGGGGACATATCCCACGTAAACAAGCCCGAGCAGTACGAAGGCAAATTGAGCGAAAAAACCAATCCAAACGGCCTTTCTACCTTCTCTCTGACCAAAGACCTCTGTGACTATGGAATATATCGTAAATGCCATACCCATACTCATATTCGCCGCGGTCACCTGAAGGCCGAAAAGATTGAAAAGTTTTGCAACACCTATATTTGACGCAATTATCAACGTTGCCAGTGCGACAAATATTCCTTCTTTCTTCAGATATTTTGTGGTAAAAAGAATGATCAAACACGACACAAGATATTCAAGTCCAAGAACAAAAAGATTCATCAATCTGAACCACCTCTTTTCACTGTGAACGGCTCATTCTCTTATACTATAAATATCGTTAAGAAACAAGAACCTTTGCATCCCTTACCATTAACATGTGTTCAGTGCATCTTCGAAACACTTGATGTACTCTTCCTGAAGTAAAGAACCAAACAGAGCATGTAGTTTTGCTTTGATCTCAAACCTGACAAGGCTATAATATCGGTGGAAGCGATAATCTTTCCAAAGGGGGTGAGTTGGCATGAAATGGGTTACATTGGTTATGGTCTTTTCATTGGCAATTGTTATCTTTGCTGCCCAAATCGAGATAACTGTATGGACTCACGAAGACCCAAACAGGACACCGCTGGAAGAGCGATACATCCAGGAATTCGAAAAGATGTATCCAAATGTCAAAATCACGCGCGTGACATACCCATCGGCGAAGATCAGAGAAGTTGTTCTCACGGCGTTTGCAGCTCGTAAG
>JAKPGA010000003.1 GCA_029551145.1 Thermotogota bacterium
AGTGTAGCAAAAACAAAGCATGCTGTAGAATCAGTTCGATTGAAAAACTCTTCATATCATATTTTTCAGAGGGGGAATGAAGATGCAGAAGTACAGGTGCATAATTTGTGGGTATGTCTACGATCCAGCCGAAGGAGATCCTGACAACGATATCGCAGCCGGAACACCATTTGAAGATCTTCCCGATGATTGGGTTTGTCCAGTTTGTGGTGCTTCCAAGGAGGATTTTGAACCAGTAGAGGAGTGAACCCCACAGGGTTCACTCTGATATTTTCCTGAACAGAGAATAAGTACTGTACGCCAAAAGTATCTTGATCAGATCACCTGATACGAAGGGTATTAACCCCATTGATAAAAGCCTTGACAGGCTTATATGTACACCTTTTCCTGCGAACCATAGATAGAGTTGTGTCAAACCAAAACCGTATATGAGACCGAAGTTTGCGATGGCTAATCTGAGAACAACTGCTGACGAAGATCTGTGCTTACCCGACTGAAGTCCCTGGCTGATGAAAAAAGAGGCTACGATGAACCCCAAGAGGTAACCACCTGTTGGCCCAAGCAGCGTTTGCAAGCCAGCGCTGTGTCCAGAAAACCACGGGACTCCAAGTATCCCAAGCGAGGTGTACAAGATCTGACTGAGAACAGACCATCGATCAATCAACAGCGGAGACAACAGAACTATGAATGTCTGCCCCGTGACGGGTACAGGGCTGAAGGGAACAGGAATTCTCACCTGAGCTGCAAGACCTGTTAGCATCGCAAAAACTGTTGCTACCACAACCTTGTGGAACAAATTTTCCCTTGCTGACAACCTTTGTTCTAACTGCACCTTCTCACCTCCACAGTGATTTTAAAAACCCAACCACGCAAACTCATTTGTTGAAAAAGCCATCATGCCTTTGCAACCTGTGAATTCTTCTTCAGCATAGATACACATACGTAAACAACCCATGTGTCTATGTAATCCAGACCAAACTCAACAACTGTCGTTGTCAAGTATATATTAAGCAAAGTTTTGAAATTGTATATACCAATAAAAGCAAGGCTCACAAAGATGAAATTGTCAACTATCTGCCCAAGTTTTGTTGCGATATTGTTCCTCATCCACAGCTTAGTTCTGCTTCTGAGTCTGTCGTGCAACCAAACTGCGAAATATCCAGAGATTATGTAGGCACTCCAACTTGCTAAGGCTATTCTTGGTGTCAATGCAAAAACTCTCGAAAGATATGTTTGTGCTATATCATCTGGCGAAGGAACATATCCCACGTAAACAAGTCCAAGCAGCACGAAGGCAAATTGAGCGAAAAAACCAATCCAAACGGCCTTTCTACCTTCTCTCTGACCAAAGACCTCTGTGACTATGGAATATATCGTAAATGCCATGCCCATACTCATATTTGCCGCGGTTACCTGAAGGCCAAAAAGATCAAAAAGTTTTGCAACACCTATATTTGACGCAACTATCAACGTTGCCAGTGCAACAAATACCCCTTCTTTTTTCAGATATTTTGTGGCAAAAAGAATAATCGAACACGATATAAAATACTCAAGACCAAGAAACAGAAAATTCATGCTGAACACCTCTACTCTCAGTTTATGATTGATTCTCTTATATACTATTACTACAAATGTCGCTAAGAAACAAGAGCCTCACTACTCCTTGCCATTAACATGTATCCAGCGCATCTTCGAAACACGTGGTGTATTTTCTCTGAATAGAGAATCGAATAGAACATGTGGTTTTGCTTTGATTTCAAATCTGACAAGGCTATAATATCGGTGGAAGCGATAATCCTTCCAAAGGGGGTGAGTTGGTATGAAATGGGTTACATTGGTTATGGTCCTTTCATTGGCAATTGTTATCTTTGCGGCCCAAATCGAGATAATTGTATGGACTCATGAAGACCCAAACAGGACACCGCTGGAAGAGCGATACATCCAGGAATTCGAAAAGATGTATCCAAATGTCAAAATCACGCGCGTGACATACCCATCGGCGAAGATCAGAGAAGTTGTTCTCACGGCGTTTGCAGCTCGTAAG
>JAKPGA010000022.1 GCA_029551145.1 Thermotogota bacterium
CCAGTCCTTGCGAGCGATGTTTATACAGTTGATTCCGTTGCGGCAGCCATTGCAAGTCTATCGTCCGACCTGAGGGCAGACGTGCTCACCGAACTTGGCAAACTCAATCCCGTAAAGGCTGCCCAGGTGATGAATAGGATAGCATCGATCGAGAATATACTCCAGGATTTGCAGCGAAGGCAAAGTGAACTTGCCGAAAGGCAAAAACAGATTACAAATGAACTATCTCTCTTGATTGATGCCAAAATAGTCCGAGACCTTTCAATACAGTCTTTGAACCAGTTCACCGACGAACAGATACTTCAGATGATCGACTCTCTCTCCTTAGATGAGAATTCGGTAATGGTAATACTCTCCATCTTGAAAAATGAACGATCAAAGGAAATACTCAAAAAACTGAAAGATCAAAAGCCGCAGTTGTTCCAAAAACTGGTGATCAAGGGGGTGAATTTATAACAACCCAACCAGTTTCAAACAGCGAGTTCTCAGAGCAAAAACCCGTAAAATCCTCAACCTCTGTGTCCTTTGCTGCTATCTTGCAATTGGTGAAAGTCAAGATGCAGCAGGGTCAGATTGATGCACCTCAGTTTGTGAACCTTGCCAGTACACAAGATCAGAAAAAAACCGATGCGAATAACACAGGAGCCAAAGATTCCAAGTCCTCTGCTCAGATAACTACTACTGCAAAACAAACTGAATCCATCAAAAATATCTCTTCAGAAAACTTGCCTCAGCCGGCGGTTGTGTCAGTTCAAAAAGATAATGCTGAATCAGAGCAGATTCAGAAGGAAAAAGTGCTAACTGATCTCAAAGCAAAGCCTGTGAACAATCAGAAAACCGAACAAAAACAAGATGAGGGGGAATTCTTAAAGGTTCAGTCAACAGACCATGAAAAACCAAAAACTGAAACCATAAAATCGACATCGATCAAAACAGACACACAGAACTTCAAGAATTTGGCAAATGTACGAGATTCGCAGATACAAGATCAAGAGCAAGCAACAGTCCAATCTTCTGGCAAACAGGAGAAGTTGGCAAACCAACAAATTGCTCAGACCATTCAGAAACCACTCGTTCAACACAAAAACACCAATGATAATCAAGCCGTTGATAGCTCGAGCAAAGTTGCCACAAGATCAAATGAAGAGAATCAATCATTAGATAGATCTTCTCAAACAATGAATATGAAAAAAGCAAAAGATGGTTTTTCAGCATCAGATCAAATGAGTCAGACTGTGCAGAAACAAAACACTTGGCAGATTACTCAGAACAACAAGAGTTCACAAAACATTGAAAAAACAAATGTCCAAAATAGCTCCACGGAACAACCAAGAACGCAAACCTCATCAATTCAAGATAAATACGCCATGAATCCAGATCAAACAGTCATAACGCAGATGAATCAGATCAAGCAGGGTGCTCCAACGATTCAGCAAACTGTGCAGCACCCTTCACATAAGAGAGCGCCAGTGCAGCAAAACTTGCAAGAGCAGAACATAACAGCGGATAAACCAACCAGAACTGTTTTAAGCGATGACGCAAAAACCCAGTTTCAGACTAATGATTTAAAACCGCAGGTCTCTTACAAGATCGTTCAGGAGCAAAACATTGAATCTTCAAAGACACTGAAAAATATTCAAACATTGAGGGATTCTGAGTCAAAGTCGACCAAAGCCAATCTCAGATCATCGCAGCAATCGATAACAAATGAGTCCCAAGACCAACAGAAAATAGTGCTTTCAAGAAACACTCTTGAATCTCTCGTCTCTCAATCCCAGTCAAATCTTCAAAGTACGACGGAGAATAATCAAAAAACTAAAGAGAGATCACAGAAAAGCACTCAGCAAAGTGGTGTAATTGTTGAAAATCTTATTGCAAGCAAGAATTCTGTTGCGCCAACAACTTCTCAAACACCTTCTATCACGGTCAGACAGGCTCAGGTGATCATCAGAAATGCCATCATCTAGATTCAAGACAGCACAAGTGAATTCACACAATTCAAGCAGATCAAGAGGGAGTTACCGGATCAGTTAAAAACATCTCAACCGATAAAGATAGAGAACTTCAAGCTTGAGATAGCAAGAGATCTGAAGAAGGACTCACCTCAGATCATTCAGCAGCCACAACCGGAAAAACTACACCAAACAGAACAGATTAGAGAATTGATGAACACTAAACTTGCCCGCAAGACTTATGAAAATGAGCAAACGGTCCAGAATCGTCAGCAACTCCAGCAGACCATCGAAACGGTAATGGTTCGCGTAGAACAACAGGAAAAAAGCTCAAACATCCAGACAATCGCCGAAACAATAAGGCAAATGCAAAACAGCTCGATCGAAAAAGCCACCGTTGACCTTTCGCCACCAAATCTTGGGAAATTGGAGATCGAGATCCTCAAGCAGCAGGATCGACTGATGATTACCCTAAAGGTTGCAACCGATGAAACTAAAGAAATGATCGAGAAAAGTTCGAAGGATCTCATGTCAAGATTGAACGCACTCGGGTTCAAGGTAGAACAAATCGATGTGAAAACAACTCAGAAGGCACAGGAAGATCAACTGTACAAAGATCAAGACCATGAACAAAATCAACATCAAAACGAAAGAAGGCACAAAAGATATCAACAAGAGGAGGTGAATGAAGATGATAAACGCGATTGACTATTCTTACTCCACCTACACAACTTCTCAAAGAAAAGCAAGTAATACACTTGATAAAGAAGCATTTCTTTTGTTGCTGATCACTGAATTGAAGAATCAAAACCCGCTCGACCCCATGGACAACAAAGAGTTCATTGCTCAGCTCACGCAGTTTTCAACCTTAGAACAGATCACAAATATGACCAAATCGATTCAGGATTTCTTGTCGCTCCAAGAAGGTGCACTTCAAGCACAAGCTGCTTCATTGATAGGAAAATACGCCGCCGTTCAAACAAACCAAATAGCAGTTAAGGATGGTACGGCGGAGAGTATAGTTTTTGACTTAGATATAGCCGCACCAGTTGTAGTGAGAATCTACGACTCAAATGGGAATTTAATAAGGGAAGCCACCTCGAGCACCCTCGATGCGGGGACTCACGCGTACGTATGGGATGCGAGAGATAGCAGCGGTCTGCAGGTAAAGGATGGAGTTTACACCTACGTTGTTTCAAAGATCAACTCAGATGGAACTGAAACAGAAATCGGTGGCATTGAAGGTGGCAAAATCGAGTCGGTCAAATTCAGAAACAACCAGATCTACGTTTATATCGGTGGCAGAGAATATCCTCTTGCTTCAATTGTGGAGATTACTGAGGAGGGTGATAATACATGATGCGCTCAATGTTCAGCGGTGTTGCAGGAATGAAGAATTTCCAGTATGCAATCGATGTTGTTGGCAACAACATAGCGAACGTCAACACTGTCGGCTTCAAAGGCTCTCGCGTGACTTTTCAAACAGCACTCTTGCAAACGATGAAAGCAGCGCGAAGCCCGCAAAACAACATGGGTGGGACCAATCCAATTCAGATCGGCTTAGGTTCACAACTTGCGACAATAGACAAGATAATGACGCAGGGTTCCTTCGAAAACACTGGTAGAAAAACCGACGTTGCGATCGAAGGTGACGGCTTTTTTGTGCTCAGCAATGGAACACAGTATTACTACACACGCGCTGGTTCACTTGATGTGGACATGAACGGAACTTTTATCCAGAGTTCCACAGGTTTGAAGGTTCAAGGATGGCGCGCGATCCAAGACCCAACGACCGGCACAAGATATGTCGACACGAACCAACCCATAGGCGACATAGTAATAAGTGCTGGAATGACTATGCCTGCAAATGCAACCACAGCCGCCACGATTGGAGGAAACCTTAATTCAAGGGTTGGACCAATACCATTTTCAATGACCGTTGCTGATACACAGAGTAATACTGACTACACCGTAAGATTTGTCTTCTCAAGAACAAGTGCCGATTTCATCAGACAGACTGACCCATTTACCACCTCGCAGAGCTACACCTGGGATCTCTATGGAGAGGATGGCAAAGTCAAAGCTGTTGGTTTCATGGTACTGAATGAATTCGGCAGAGTTGTCAATTCTGGCACAGCCTTTCAGGCAGATGCAACTGCAAATGGTCAACTCACGCAGAATGATTTTGGAGGAAACGTGCCAGCTGATGGAACGTACTACACAATAGTTAAAGATGAAAATGGACAAGTGATCTTTAAAGACAATGTGCCTGTGGCCGGTGGGAACTTTACCATTAGTGCCACAGGGATAGCAACCGGACAGAAATACTTTGTAATCTTTGGAAGCCAGAGTGCTGGAGATGAAGTTGCGCTCGGAGGAGATGCAAACATATCAATTCCTACCGCTGGTGAAGCAAGATTCTACGAGTCAGATAACCCGTCCAATTTCTCCTCACTTGAATACCAAAGTCCAAAATATATCACAGCAATTCAGATGTATGATTCACTTGGAAATCCATACTCTGTTTATTTTGAATTCACAAGAATAGGACAATTTGAGGATATGCAGAATGCTTGGTTGTGGAGGGCCTACACAGCAAGTGGTGAACCCATAAGCTATGTTGATGCCAACGGCCAGAGTGGTGATGGAACGAATGACTATGTTGGTGGAGTTATCAATTTCAACGAATCTGGAAGAATCAGCGGTATGTACGGAATCACCTGGAATGGCAGTACACTTGATGTTAGCGACACAGAGTTGAGAACTATCAAATTTGATGCTACTCACATGGGAGATAGCACGGTGCAGGCAAACATAGATTTCACATCCTTGACACAGTTTGCGGGTAGTAATTCAGCGGCATTCACATATCAGAATGGAAATGCCTTGGGAACACTGCAATCTTTTGCCATCAACGAGAACGGTGAGATAATAGGCACCTTCAGCAATGGTTTGACAGACATTCTTGGACAAGTAGCGCTGGCAGTCTTCAACAACCCGGCAGGCCTCACAGACATTGGCAATTCTCTTTATGTTGTCTCTGCAAACAGTGGACTTGCACAGATAGGCACCGCCGGTAGCGGCGGAAGAGGTACACTCATACCGGGTGCACTTGAGATGTCGAACGTTGATCTTGCCGAAGAATTTACAAAGATGATCATAGCACAGCGTGGTTTTCAAGCGAATGCAAGGGTCATAACAACGGCTGATACGATTCTGGGTGAGCTTGTGGCACTGAGAAGATAAGGTGAGCTCTGATGATATGGCTTACTCATTTGAGAGGTAAACAGTTCGTTCTAAATGCCGAGATGATCGAGTCAATTGAGGCATTGCCTGACACCACTATCACGCTCTTCAATGGTAGAAAGTACATTGTGCAGGAGAGAGTCGAAGAAGTTGTATCAAAAGTGATAGAATACAAAAAGCAAGCCTATCCAGTGCTTGATATTTTGAAATATTTACCTCGGCAGTAGGTAGGTGATTAGATGGACATATCGACAATACTCGGAATCGGTTTGGCGTTCGGAATGATTGCCTTTGGCATTATTTCAAACCAGTCCTCGCTGATGACCTATTACAATTTGCCGTCGCTGTTCATCACAGTTGGTGGTGCATTGGCTTCCACGATTGCGTCGCACCCAAAGGAGAAAAGTTTCAAGATCATTCAAGTGATGCTCTCGACTGTCAAAGAACCTAAGGTTGACAACATAGGGCTTGTTAGAACCTTGGTTTCTTTTTCCGAGAAAGCAAGGCGAGAAGGGCTTCTGTCGCTTGAAGAAAACCTGAACGAGATAGAAGATCCATTCATGAAAAAAGCTGTCCAACTTGTCATTGATGGAACAGACCCAGATCTGCTGAGAAGCATGATGGAAACGGAAATGGATCTGATCGAAGAAGATCTATCGGCTGAGAAGGCTTTGATGGATTCAGCTGGTGCCTTCGCACCCGCCTATGGAATGATTGGCACACTGATAGGTTTGATAGCGATGCTCAAGACGTTGAACAACCCAGAAACGCTTGGTCCAGGCATGTCAGTGGCGTTGATAACGACCTTCTATGGTTCAATCCTTTCTAACAGCGTCTTTCTGCCTATGGGTGAGAAGATAGGTCGAAGAGCCACCAAGATATTGAGACAAAAACAAATGATTTTGGAGGGTGTTCTTTCGATTCAGGCAGGAGAAAACCCAAGGGTGCTGGAAGAAAAGCTCAAATCATTCTTGAACATTCAGGAAAAAACAGCCTATGAGGCGGCAACTCAGGAGGTAACCGCTTAATGCCAAGGAAGAAGAAACAGCCTGAAGCACCAAAAGGTAGCTGGCTGACCACATACGGTGATATGGTAACTCTGTTACTAACCTTTTTTGTGCTCCTGTTCTCTATGGCAACCATAAGCCCTGGAAAGTTCCAGCAGGTAGTGGTTGGGTTGAAATCAGCCTTGACGGGCATGCCACCGAGTGTTCTGACAGGTGGTAAGAGTTTGTCGGAGGAGCCATTGATTACATCGCAGAGGGGAGTCTACCAGGAACTGATAAGAATAGCCGAGGAATACAAAGGAAAGATAACGATTCAGGAAAGAGATGAAGGAACGATCATTATCATGCAAGATATGGCCTTTTTCGCCCCAGGAACAGCCAAATTGACTGTTCAAGCCAAGGAACTGTTAGGAAAAATCGGATCAGTCATCATAGAACACACGACAAATGTTCTTCAAGTCTATGGTTACGCTGATGATCAGCCTGTTCCAGAAGATTCCATTTACGTATCAAACTGGCATTTGAGTTCAGCAAGGGCTTCGAGTGTTGTCCAATTTTTCACTGAAGAACTCAAAAAGCGAAGGTCCATCGAACGGCTGGCAGATATCAGGGCAGGCAGGTTTGACCCAGAATATTTCTATGATCAGCAGAGATTCTACCCAATAGGAATGGGAGATTGGTCGATAAGAAAAGAGATAGAGGCATTAGAGAATTACATCGAAAATGAGAAACAGCTCGCGACTATCAGATACCAGCAAAATGAGATTGATCAGAACGCATACAACGAGATGTTGGCTTCGTTGAACAAGCAGTATTCTGCTCGCGTAGCTCAGTTAAGAAATGAGTATCGAAGGATTGATATACTTATAAAGAGAGAGAAAGCGAAGTAGGTGATCCAATGGCCGACGAAGAAAAAAAGAAAAAGGGACTCGGGGGCATTTTAATGCTCATAATCATACCAGCAGTTGTAGCTGTAGGTGCAACGGTGGCAACCATCATGCTCTTAGGAACGAATTTGACACCAAAAGGCAGCAGACAACCACGACGACACCAACGGAGATTAAAGCTGTGGTCATACAATCAGGAACTTACACTACCTTCATGCTCAAGGGTGGTAAAGAGGTAGCGGTGATCGACTCACTGAGTTTTACTGTGGCAAGCGATGCTTGTCGAGCAGCGATCGCAACCAAGCATGATGAGATCATGGACGGCCTGATGTTGATTTTCCTCAGCAAAGAAAAATCTGAACTTAATACTGCTGCGGGTATTGAACTTCTCAAAAAGCAGCTAAGAGCAATGGTGAATGAGGTGACGGGTTTCACTGGAGATAGAGAGCGGCTCGGTGTAGTTACAGTTTATCTTTACATTAAGGCCATCAGTTCCGTCGAATGAGAGGTGATGGCGTGACCGATGTCCTCAGTCAAGAAGAAATAGACAGATTGTTGCAAGCAGTTAGTTCTGGGGAAGTGTCAATAGAGGAGATCAAAAAAGAAGAGGAAAAGAAAATAAAGCCCTATGACTTTCGAAGGCCAAGCAAATTCTCCAAAGAGCACATAAGGGTCTTTGATATGATTCACGAGAACTTTGCAAGATCTGTATCCACATATCTATCGGGAAGGGTGCGTACCTTCACAAATATAAACCTTGCGAGTATAGATCAAATATCTTATGAAGAATTCATAAGGTCACTTCCAACGCCGTCTTTCATCGTGGTCTTCAATGCCCCAGAATTTGTTGGTAACGCCATCATTGAAATGAATCTCGAACTCTTTTACACGATATTGGATCTGATCCTTGGTGGTCCTGGTATTCCACATGTAAAACGTACGCCTTCTGACATAGAAATATCGATAATGAGGAAAGAAATCATAAATATACTGACCAGCCTTGCCCAAGCTTGGAGTGATGTTTATCACTTCGTACCAAGTATCGAAAGTATCGAGAACAACCCTCAGTTTGTCCAAATCGCGCCACCAAACGAGATGGTGCTTTTAGTGTCCCTGTTTGTCACCATAGGGAAAACCGAAGGATTTTTGAACGTGTGCTGGCCTTCGT
Source organism: Thermotogota bacterium (assembly GCA_029551145.1). Lineage (GTDB taxonomy): Bacteria > Thermotogota > Thermotogae > Thermotogales > DSM-5069 > Pseudothermotoga_B. Next base: position 8,261 of record JAKPGA010000022.1, read on the forward strand.
CCCTGACCGAACCCTTTATGGACAGATTGACCTCAAGAAGCTGGTTTGTCACCAAACGAGAACAAGTCTCAGAAAAGACACTTGAAGATCTGAAACAGAATATCAAAACGATGAATATCAGTCTGTCTGCAATCCTTGGCGAGACCATTCTAACTGTGAAGGAAGTTTTGGACTTGGAAGTGGGTGATGTCATACGGTTAAGAACTCATAAAGACGACGAGGTAATGGTCGAAGTTCACGGAAAAGCCAAGTTCGTGGGTCAACCCGGCGTCTTCAAGGGGCATAGGGCTGTCCGGATAACCCGGATCTTCAAACCGGAGGTGGAGGAAGATGAACAGTGATTTTCTCACACAAGATGAACTCAATGAACTTCTGAAAGGACTGAGTGAGGATCTAACAGATGAGGACAAGAAAATAATAGCCGATATCTCAGATACAATAATGAGCTCATCTACTGTCGCACTTGGGATAGTTGTCGGAAGGGAAGTGAGGTTTTCTGTCAGGGATATATCAAGTAAAACGCTGAAAGATTTGCTTCAATCGATAGATGAGGATATGGTCAGTGCTGAAGTAGAATTTGCCGATGGGGTAAAAGGTGGCTTATTGTTCCTGTTTCCACAATCTTTGGGCGCACGTATCGCAGATATGATGATGGGTGGCTCGGGCGAACCTGAGAGTTTTGAATTAGATGAAGTTAGGATTAGTGCTATAACCGAAACCATGAACCAAATGATGGGAGCTGCAACTACTTCTCTATCTGAGAAAACCAAGAAAAAGGTTTCAATCGCAAATTTGAAAGTTTCTCTTTTGAAAAAAGGTACCGAGCCAATGATGATTTTCAATCCCGCCCAGATATTGGTATGTGTGACCTACGGTATTGATCTTGAAAACGGCAAATCTTCAACGATGATGTTACTCGCTCCAATTTTGTTTTTCAAAGATATTTACAATACAATACATCCACAAGCGAGTGAACAAGCAAAACCAAAGAAAGAAGAATCAAAAGTCAAGGTACAACCAGTACAATTTCAAGAGTTCAGCAAGAAAGAAGAAACCACAGTAGCGCCACCATCCGAGTTCTCAGGGAAATTGGAGTTACTCTTGGACGTACCTTTAAAGGTAGTGGTTGAACTGGGACGTGCCAAAATGACTTTGAAACAGATCCTTGAGCTGAACATTGGTTCACTTATAGAGCTGGACAAACTCACAGGTGAGCCCGTTGACATACTCGTGAATGGCAGGCTCGTAGCAAGGGGAGAGGTCGTTGTAGTAGATGAGAATTTCGGTGTTAGAATAACGGAGATAGTAAGTCCAAAACAAAGAGTTTATTCTATAAGGGAGACAAACGGTATTTGATGAATAGAATAACGATACTGCTGATTCTATCAATCGCGCTCACTGCAGTGGCAAATCCCGTCTTTGATCTTGTGGAGAATTTTGCCGGCGCGAGAGACATATTCATTGAGTTTGAATTATCCATGCACGTGAAGAACAATGGACAGTACCAGGAGTCTTCAATGAAGGGTGATTTGGCGATAAAAAACCTCGAAGATTTTTATCTGCTGATAAAAGAACCATCCGTGATCTCTCAACTGTCCTTTGCCTACATAAGCAGAACAAAACGGCTTTATTTCTCATACCCAGGGTATCTTGATATGGAAAATATCGATATACCGATTACCAATTTCTTTGAAATTCTTCAGAGCGTCCTGAAATTACTCCAAACGCCTGTCGTCATAACGAAATTCGAAGGTGACACCGTCACTATAGCACCGTCTGCTCTCGTTGTTGGAAGGTCTGCAGACCCAGTTATCTTCAAGATGCAAATAAAAGATGGGCTCATCAAAGAATTCACCATAACCAACAAAAACCAGGATGAATATATAAAGATAAAGATCGACAGAATATCCTTAAATAGCAATGTTGATGAATACTTTCATTTTGCTCGCTGAGCCACTAAATTCTCAAGACCCCAAGAGAACAATTCGGGAAATCCCCTCTTTGAGAAGTTCTCGTCTGATAATATCTCCGCGTAGGTAATGGTCCCATCAACAAGACGTTGGATTTTCTTGAGATATCTTATCATCGAATCCAGGCAACCTTTGTCCGCAAAATTTCCATGGCCAGGAACGACCCAGTCGACTCTGTACTTCCTGAGGCTCTCTAAGGCACTCAACCATGCATCTAAGTCACTATCCGAAACGATCTCAGCGTGAAAATCGTTGAAAACAAGATCACCGGCTATCAAAACTCGTTCCTGTTCCAAGAGTACTATCGAAGAATCGGGCGTGTGACCTCCCATTCTTTTGATGAAAACTTGGCCTTCTCTGTATTCGTCCTCGAATGTGGCGGTGGCAGGCACCAATTTGCCAGACGCTGGAAGATTTTCAAGATAGTGCTCGTCCATGAGCATGATCTTCTCTCGCGTTAGGCTTGAAGAGATGATTGACTTGTTTTCGAAAACGATGTTACCAAAGGTGTGATCCGGGTGGTAATGTGTATTCACCAAGAACTGTATCTCTCTTTTCAAAACATTCTCCACGAAATCACGGATCTTCTGCGCCTTCTCTGAAAACAGAGAAGTATCCACTATTATTACACCTTTCGGCTGTACTGCCACCACAACATTAGCAGATCCTTCGCTTCCTATCACAAAAACCCTTTCATTGATCTTTTGAATCATTAAGATCCTCCCATTTGGTATAATCTCAATGAATCATTCTCTGGAAAGGGATGTTTTTCCTTGAAAAATGCCTTAGTTTTTGGATACTACGGATACGACAACCTTGGAGACGAACTTCTTTGCCAAGCGACGATCAATCTTCTCAAAAAGGCTCGTTTTGATAGAATATACCTGCTCGTTCCAAAAAACAGAATAGAGGATTACCAGCAGAAGCAAATCTATCCGATTAACAGGTTCGACCCCATTTCTATCATCAATGCCATTCTACGGAGCAATTATGTGATATGCGGTGGTGGCGGTATATTTCAGGACCAAACGAGCTTGAGGAGTTTCATATACTATTCGTCCATAGTGGGACTGTCGATATTCTTTGGTAAACCAGTTATATTACTTGCAAACAGTTTGGGACCTGTTAAGCGAAGACTATCAAGAATGATCTTGAGGTATTTACTTTCTCGGAAAAAAGTGTATTTCATCGCAAGAGACTGTGTCAGCGCAAGATACGCGAAAAGGTTCAGCAAAAACGTTTTTGATGGAACAGATCTCGCACCCATGGCACTGGAAAACAACAACATAGAAATCGACCGTAAACCTCAAGCAACCTTCTGCTTGAAATCACCAACAGAAATTCACCAGATAATGAGTTTTCTCAGACACGCTGGTGTTGAGAAATTTGTTCTGGCACCGCTAAGTCCACAAGATCAGAGGCTCTCCTGGAATCTGTCGAAGAAGTATCCTGAAATTGAGCTCTCGAATAATCCCATTCAGTCAATCGCCTCTTCTTCGATAGTGATCTCACAAAGAATGCATGGATGCCTCATTTCAGCCTATTTTGGAGTGCCATTCATTGCCATAAATAATTCAAAGGCTACGAGGTTCATGAAAAAGTACCTGCCCAACTATGAAGGATATACCAGCGAAGAACCAAGCAGTATAGCTATGGCCATTGCAAGAGTGATGGGAAAACCTGTTGATGTGAGAGAGAGGATGCTCTCAGACTCAAAGAAGATGGAAGAACAGTTTATGAGATTGTTAAGGTTTTCTCGCCGCTGATTAGGTACTTGAAAAATGAACAGTGGTATGCTATCATCAGATTGCACTGTTGCCTGGGCGACCCGCTAGCTCAGCCGGAAGAGCACCTGACTTTTAATCAGGGGGTCCCGGGTTCGAGTCCCGGGCGGGTCACCAGAGCGAGAGTGGCGGAACTGGCAGACGCGCTGGACTTAGAATCCAGTGGACGATGAGTTCGTGTGGGTTCAAGTCCCACCTCTCGCACCCAGGGCTGCGGGCGTAGCTCAGCGGTAGAGCGTCTGCTTGCCAAGCAGAAGGTCGCGGGTTCGAAACCCGTCGCCCGCTCCAAAAGATGCCCCCCAAAGTCTGGGGGGTTTTTTCTCAATGAGGTGTGAAATGATAGATTCCATAAAGATCAAGGGAGCACGGGTACATAATCTCAAGAATATCTCCGTTGAAATCCCGAAAAACAAAATAACAGTGGTTACAGGTTTATCTGGATCTGGGAAGTCCACCCTCGCGATGGACACAATTTATGCTGAAGGTCAGAGAAGATATCTGGAATCATTATCGACCTATGCCCGCCAGTTTCTTGGTGAACTGAAGAAGCCCGACGTGGACTCCATCGAAGGTCTTTCACCTGCAATTGCGATTGATCAAAAGAGTGTTTCTCACAACCCACGCTCTACCGTCGGTACAACCACTGAGATCTATGATTATCTGAGGGTGCTTTTTTCAAGAATAGGTGAACCGCATTGTCCTTCGTGTGGAAGACCTGTCGAAAAAAAGGATGTAGACCAGATTGTGAAAGACCTGTTCACCAAGTTCAAACCTGGAGCAAGGTTGTACATACTTTCCCCTGTAGCCACTGATAAGAAGGGTACTTTCAAAAAAGAGTTTGCCTCATACATCGCAAAAGGTTTTGTAAGAGCCGAAGTTGATGGCCAGATTGTGAGGCTTGAAGAAATAGATGAACTCGACAAAAATAAGAGGCATACCATAAGAATAGTCATTGATAGATTGGAGTTGCAACAAGATGAGAGACACAGAATTGCCGATGACATTGAAATAGCCTTTCGTGAAAGCTCTGGTTTTGTCCTGATAAGAAACATCGATTCAAATGAAGAGTTGATTTTCAGCGAGCACATGATGTGTCCAGTCTGCAACATTGGTCTTCCTGAGATAAACCCAAAACTTTTTTCTTTCAACAACCCATATGGAGCGTGCCCAAATTGCCATGGGCTTGGCTACAACCTTCAGGTGGATCCACAACTGGTTGTCGACGAAAGATGGAGTATAGATCAAGGTGCAATCATACCGTACCACAACGATGGCTACTATCTATCACAAATAAGACAGCTGGTACATTTGCTCGGCGGCTCTACGAGCATTCCATTCCGCGAGTTGCCACAGCATATTCAAGAGGCAGTCATGTATGGGTATGGCGACTTCGAAGGAATTGTCAATAACCTCGAGAGAAGATACAGAGAAACCGAATCAGAGGAGATCAAAGAATGGATCGAGAGAAAATTCATAGTTCAGAGAACGTGCCCTGTTTGTGGTGGGAAAAAACTCAAACCAGAGGCTTTATCGGTAACAATAAAGGGATTGAACATAATCGACTTCACACAGATGACGATAGAGAGGGCTCATGATTTCATTTCGGATCTTGAGGCGTCATTCACAGAAAGGGAACACAGAATCGTTGGAGAATTGGTCGAAGAGATCAAAAGGCGTTTGCGATTCATGTTAGATGTTGGTCTTGGTTATCTGACACTTTCAAGAACTGTAAACACTCTTTCTGGTGGAGAAGCCCAGCGAATCAGACTCGCCACGCAGATTGGGTCTGGTCTCACGGGAGTGACTTACGTGCTTGATGAGCCGACGGTCGGCCTACATCAAAGGGATAACATCAGATTGATAAACACATTGAAGAAACTAAGAGATTTGGGTAACACCGTAATCGTAGTTGAACACGATGAGGAAGTCATAAGGAATGCCGATTACATAGTCGACCTTGGTCCACTGGGTGGTGAGAACGGCGGCCGTGTTGTCTACTCAGGCCCCATAGACAAATTGATAGAAAATCCCGATGATTCTCTCACCGGTCAATATCTATCTGGTCTGAAGAAGATTCATTGTCCACAAACGCGTAGATCCGGAAATGGCAGGGTGTTGACAATTGTCGGCGCGAAACACAACAATCTGAAAGGCGTAACAGTTCAGATTCCGCTTGGCACTCTTGTGTGTGTAACAGGTGTCTCTGGTTCTGGAAAATCATCGCTCATAGTCGACACGCTTTATCCAGCATTGATGAATGAGATCTATCGAACAAGACTGCCAGTTGGTGCACATGAAAGAATTGAGGGTATGGAAAACGTCGATAAGGTGATCGCCATCGATCAATCCCCGATAGGAAGAACACCAAGGAGCAATCCAGCAACATACACAAAAGTATTTGATGATATCAGAGAACTCTTTGCCATGACACCAGAGGCGAAGGCGAGAGGTTACGACAAAAGTAGATTCAGTTTCAATCTCAAGGGTGGAAGGTGTGAGGCCTGCCAAGGGCATGGCCTTGTGAGGATTGAGATGCTCTTTTTACCTGACGTCTACGTCGAATGCGAGGTTTGCAAAGGCAAACGCTATAATGAGGAAACGCTCCAGGTTAGATACAAAGGAAAGAATATACATGAAATTCTTGAAATGTCCGTCGACGAAGCATTGGAGTTCTTTAGGAATGTCCCGCACGTTTTTCGTACTTTAAATCTGCTTGCCGAAGTGGGACTTGGGTACATAAAACTTGGACAGCCCGCCACGACACTCTCCGGTGGAGAATCTCAAAGAGTAAAACTTGCTTCAGAACTCAAGAAGATCGCCACGGGAAAGACAGTTTACATTCTCGATGAACCCACGGTAGGACTACATTTTGAAGATGTGAAGAAATTGGTCAACGTTTTGCACAGACTCGTGGATAAGGGAAACACTGTGATCGTCATCGAGCACAATTTGGACATTATCAAGAATGCTGATTACGTAATAGACCTTGGACCAGAAGGTGGCGATAATGGTGGTTATGTGGTTGCCAGTGGAACGCCAGAACAAGTTGCAAAGGTCGAATCTTCTCACACGGGAAGGTTTCTCAGACAGATTCTGACAAGGTGAAGAGGTGGAAAGATGAGAAAACTGATCACCCTTTATTTCATATTCGCTTGTTTAGTTGCGTTCTCCTACAACTTCTACTTTGCCAACATTCATGCCCACACAAGCTTTTCAGATGGTCAGGGTACCCCAATTGAAGCATATCAATATGCAAAAAAGTATGTTCATATCCAAGGTGTAACAGATCACGCGTATTATTTCAGGCAGAAGGTAAACGGGACAGATAAACTGGCTCTGACTAAATCGATGGCAGAGCAAGTCACGGAAAACGGAAAATTTGTGGCTCTGTGGGGTTTTGAATGGACTGGTGGAGTTGGACATATAAATGTCTATGGAACGCAGAACTGGACAGACAGAAACGAATCCGATTTGAAAGCCCTTTACAAGTGGATTGTTCAGAACAAAGCCTTGGCACAGTTCAATCATCCTGGAGTGACCTACGGCAATTTCTACGATTTTGATTACGATCTTGAAGCAGATACCTACATCAACCTTATTGAGGTAGGCAATGGGAACACCTCAAACAGAACGATAACAAAGGAGATGTATTCCAACTACAAGCTGGCGTTGAACAAGGGATGGCATGTGGGAGCAACCGCTAATCAGGATAACCACAGACCAAATTGGGGTTCTGCCAATGATACCAGAACGGTGATACTTGCAGATTCACTCACCTATGAGTCAATCATGAGTGCATTGAGAGAGAGACGAGTTTATGCGAGTGAAGACAGAACCGCAAAGATAGTTTTCAAATGCAACGGTCAGTGGATGGGGTCAATTCTCAAAGATGCCACGCAACTGGTTTTTGAAATTGAACTGCAGGACGATGAACCATTCTACGAGGCAACACTGGTTTCACAGAGTGGTGATTTGAAAACCTGGAGGATAAATTCAAATGAATTCAAAACGCAGTACGTCTGTCAGCCTCAAGATGGATATGAGTGGTATTTTCTATACGTCATCCAGAAAGACTGGGACGAAATGATCACTGCCCCTGTATGGGTTCAACATGGCGAGGTTTATGTGGTTAATCTCAGGGCGAATCCTTTTGGAGATGGAGCCGAACTGTTCTTCGATCTGATAAACACCACCAACGAATCCACCGAATGCGATCTGCAAGCTTTCATAGGAGATCAATCTCAGTCACTGCGAGTGAGCGTCGAAGCCCGAACAAAAAAGGAGACTGTGTTGCAATTTCAAAACTTACCCGCGGGAGTTCACAACATCACAATTGCGATCAACGGGCAAAAGGCACAGACAGGTGTAGTGGAGATCAAAAAGAATGCTGTAACCATAGATCAGTCACACGAGAACGCGTATGGAGATTTTTGGAAATCCGTGGAGAGCTATTTGAATCAACTGGGTGTTCAAATTAGATATAGCACCACTTATTTGAAGAGGATTCCAAGCACACCATGGCTTTTCATAGCCCTTCCCAAGAAAGGTGGGTTTGCCGAGTCCATGACTCTGAATGATTTTGAAATAGATACTCTTGTCTCGTACCATCGAAATGGTGGCAAGATCGTTTTTGTGGCCCTGAAGGATTCAGTAGTCGAAGAAAGTTACAACAAACTCTTGGAGAGACTTGTAAGTACAGTCAGGTTTGCACAGACGGACAAGGTTGTTTTCAAAGTGAACGATCTAATCTTTGACAGTTACGCCGAAGATTCAATCTTTTTCGTATCATGTGAACAACCCTCTCAGTTGATACAGTTCATCGGAGGAAGATTATGAGAATATTCGCACTCGACAGTTCTTCTCAAGCACTTGTGTTATGTTATACAGACGAACAAGATATTGTGACTCTTACGTACAAAGGAATAGAGAAGCACGCGAGTGTGATTGGCACACTTGCAAGAGAATTTCTCAATTGCACAGGCAGAACGCCCCAAGAGATTGACTGTTTCGGATGCGGTATAGGACCAGGGAGCTTGACAGGTTTGAGAATAGGGATTGCATTCATTCAAGGGATGGCTTGTTCGCTACAAAAGCATGTCGTCCCTGTGGTATCATCGGAGCTCATCGCAAGAAACTTTCCCTACCATCGGGGTGAAATAGTCATCAGCAAAAGGGCAAGGGAAGGATATGTGTATATCTCAAGCTATAAACAAAACCATCAACTACTAAGTCCTTGCATCATGGACATCAAGTCTGCCGAAGAATTCATCAAACGCCTCAATGATCCACTCATTGCTGGTGATGCGAAACATTATTTTGAAAACTTTGGGACGATTTGTTCTGATGAATTTGAAATCATAAACGGTCAGATCTTGGCAACGCAAGTCTTATTGAAAGCAAAAACCAAAGACACAGTCGAGCCTCACCAGATCGAACCACTGTACTTGCAGAAGTCCATAGCCGAGATGAACTTTGAAAAGAACCACCATTGAATATCATTTCCTTTTTCTCTTTTTCTTTTGCACGACCTTACCTTCAGCCAACTGTTTGGCCCTTTTCAAAGCTTTGACAACCTGATCGTTCACCGAGCCACTTTGATATGACCCAGAACGAGTTATTTTACCAGCCTTTCTGCCTGTCAAGATCTCTATGGCTTCGTCTACATGTTCTACAGCCCAGATGTGGAACGCCCCGCTTTTTATGTCCTCCAAGACCTCGTCTTTGAGTATGAGGTTTTTCAGATTTGCCTTTGGTATAATTACGCCTTGATTTGCTGTCAGGCCCCGCAACTTGCATGCCCTGTGAAAACCTTCAACCTTCTCAGTTACCCCGCCAACCGGTTGTACCTCTCCATGTTGATTCATAGAACCTGTCACGGCTATCTCCTGATTTATCGGTATCTTAGCGATTGCGCTTATGAGTGCGACGACCTCGGCGATAGAGGCACTGTCTCCTTCGATCATTCCATATACCTGCTCGAAACTGAGCGAGGCACTTATAGAAAGAGGAACGTGTTGTGCATATCGTTCTCCGAAGAAACCTTCGATCGTCAAAACAGCCTTACTATGAATTTTACCGCTTAGATCAGCCTCTCTTTGTATATCGACAACACCAGGTTTGCCTAAATGAACTCTTGCCGTTATCTTCACAGGAATTCCGAAACTGTGATCAGCAAGATCAAAAACCGTTAATCCATTGACTTGGCCTATTTTCCTTCCTGTTGTTTCAACCATCAGATCGTGCGCCCTTATTTGTGAATCATACTTGAGCTGAATCAAATTGACTCTCTCTTCCATTTGTTCTATCGCATTTTTCACATCTTCCTCGCGAACGACCTTGTGGTTGTCCCTGGACGCTATGCTACATGCCTCTCTTATCAATCCGCTTATTTCTCCAAACCTGACGGAAAGTTTTTCCTTGTCCGAAGCGAGTCTTGCGGAATACCAGAGTACTTTTTCCACAGCATTTCTATCAAGGTGTGATAACTGATATCTGCAACAAGTTGACGAGACAAACCCAAGGTACTTCCTAATGTTTTCTTCGTTTACATCAAGCTCCCAGTCAAACTCACTCTTTATCCTGAACAACTTTCTGACATCTTCATCGTAGGTGTACATCAAATAGTAAAGCCTTGGAGATGCAATCAGAAAAACCTTGACATTCAGTGGTATTGGCTGAGGCCTTAGGGAGACTATGTTTGAGAATCCAAGTGCACTCTCCAGGTTCTCAATGGATATCTCCTCAGACAGAAGTGCTCTTTTAAGATATTCCCAAGCATACGGATTTCTGAGCAGGCTCTCCGCTTCGAGTATCAAGAATCCACCATTTGCCCGATGCAATGCCCCGGCTTTTATGAATGTAAAATCTGTGAAGAGCATCCCACTTCGACTGTAGTATTCAACCTTTCCTGCCAAATTAGAATAGGTCGGGTTTCTTTCGTATACCACAGGTGCACCTGCAGTATGTGAATTGTCCACTATCAAATTCACCGAGTACCTTTTTTTGTAAAGCTGCCTTATTTCAGCTTCTTCGCTTCTCAAATCAGTCAGGTTGTTGAGTATGTCATTTTCAACATCTGTCAAGTACTGAACCACATCGTAGTTTGAGTCATACTGCTTTCTCATCTCATCGAAAAGCGCCCCGATTGTGAACAGTGCAGCGTATTTGTCCAGTTCCCTGAGTCTATCTTTGTATTCCCGATCGAGTTTCCTCGACTTGTAAAGTGTACCTTCTATTATATGCTTGAGTTTCCTGCTGTTTTCACTGAAGACTTGCTTTACATCTTCCGGTAAGGAATCCAGCACCTCTTGCGTGACAGGCTTTCCATCGTAGATTGGGACGCTCACAACCCCCGTCGGAGTCAGTTGAACCGAGAAGCCAAGTTCCTTTGCCTTCTGCTGTAACTCCTCCCACAGCTGACTTTTCTTGCTCATGTAGTCATCTTCCAGCTCGGACTTTTTCGCCGCATAATCTTCACTCTCAAATATTTTCTCAATGGACTCGATCACTTCCTCTGAAAGTTTCTGCATATCGGATTTGAACTGTGAGCCTTTCCCAGGGTCGAGAGAAATGGCTCTTGGTTCAGATGGATTAGAGAAATTATAGACATACACCCAGTCGTTGGGAGTAGCCATCTTAGTTGCCTCTTTTTCAAGAAAGGACGTCACAAAACTTCTCCTGCCAGTCCCTGGCATACCGACAACGAATACATTGAATCCCTTTTCATTTATTTTCAGTGCTTCTTCAACTGCCTTCTTTGCCTTTTCTTGTCCTATGAATCCTTCTATTGGCTCAAGTTCTGCACTTGTGTTAAAATCGGGCAGATATGGACATTTGTAAACCAGATCTTCATGATTTACCTTCACACTGTTCACTCCTCACAATCGATTATGAAGAACACCCACTGCATCCTGAACAGTTACCTGATGAGCAGGAAGAACTCCCGTGGCTTTTTACCTGAATTCTTGGCAACTGCTTTGTCATCTTTTCACCACATTCAGGGCATTTTGGATCTTGGTCTTTCATGCTCATAAGCATTTTGTATTCCTTCTTACACTTTTCGCAATAATAACGATAGATCGGCATAAAGCACCTCCTCAGTCAACAGTTATTGTTTTAGATAGATTTCTTGGCAGATCTGGGTTCTTTCCATTCTTGATCGAGAGATGATAGGCAAGAAGCTGCAGAGGAACAACAGCAACAAAAGGCGAGAGATACCACGGGCAATCTGGATATTCGATGATCTTAGTAGCATTTGAGAAGATCTCCTCAGATCTGTTACTCAACACTATGGCAAGACCCCTTCGACATGTCACTTCGTTTATGTGTGAGATAATTACATTTGCCTGCGCACTGTGTGTGACGAAGAATACTGGACAGTTTTCATCAACCGATGAAAGAGGTCCATGCTTGAATTCAGATGAAAATAGCCCTTCAAAATGGTTATAAACGACCTCCTTTATTTTCAATGCCCCTTCAAGAGCAATTCCGTGAGTTATACCATATCCCAGCATGTACGAATTTGAGAAATCTATTTGCGAGTTGACCAGTTCGTGTATTTGAGGCTCGCTCATCTGCAGAGCATTTCTTATGAGATCGGGAATTGTCCTTATATCTTTGAGATACTGATCATCGAAACTCATCTTAGAGGCAAGATAGTAAAATGTTGCAAGTTGATTCACAAAAGTCTTCGTTGCCGGCACAGAGATTTCCAATTCGCAACACAAAGGTATATTCAGAAGACTCCTCATCATCACCGTTGAGCCCATCACATTCACTATCGACAGGATCGTTGTTTTTCCCTCAATAGCGTTAAGCACATTGATTACGTCCTTTGTTTCGCCACTTTGCGACACAAGGATAACTACGTCTTCCTGCCTTATAGAATCTGCGTAGTTTTCTATGAATCTCCCCGCTTCACATGCTATTGCCACTTTTTTCGCCAATTTGTTGAACAAATAGCTCCCAACAAGTGACGCGTGGTATGAACTACCTGCTCCGACTAAGAAAAGGTGTCTTGCCTTAGATATGATATTCACGTATCGACTGAGATCCATGTCGAATTTTAGAAATTGGAGCAAAGCAGAAACCCTCTCAGGCTGTTCGTAGATTTCCTTTATCATGTAATGCTCATAATGGAGCTTTGAGGTCGCTTCAGAAGATATGTCCATAATTTGAGGTTCTCTCTCAATTGGATCTCCTGACTGCAGGCTACGGATTGTGAAGTTATCCCATGTGAATTCCACATATTCGCCATCACGCAACGGCACTATTCTCCTTGTCAGTGGGATGATAGATGGCAAATCTGAAGATACGCAGACAAAGTCCTTTCCAATTCCCAAATACAGTGACGACCCACGTTTAATGCAATACATCTTTTCGTCGTCTGCACGCGCAATGACGCACGCAAAATCTCCTTTTAACAGTTCCGAAGCCTTTCTGATCGCTAAGTTCATGTCTCTATACTGGTCATAGAATTTCTCTATCGCATGAACAACGATCTCACCATCATTCTCGCTTCTTACAGTATGTCCTTCGTCGAGAAAGAGTTTTCTTAGCTGAAGTGTGTTCACAATATTGCCGTTGTGAGCTCCTACCATGTCTTTGTCACAATCATAATGGGGTTGCGCGTTTTTCTGTGATGGCACACCAAAAGTAGCCCATCTCAACTGGGCTATTCCTTTAAAACCCTTGAGTTCGTTGAAATTCAATCTCTCACTCACTTCATCGACTATTCCAACGTCTTTACGAAGTTCTATTCCGCCATCTTTGCTAATCACAGAGATCCCAACAGAATCATAACCTCTGTAAACTAATCTGCGCGCAGCATCGGTCAATATTTCTCCAAGGTTCTCGTTCTGTTCTTTATAGACGATTCCAAACACTCCACACACGTTTTTCCCTCCAAGCTTTATCACGTCTACAAAATATTGTATACTGTTTTTTGGCAATTTTCGGAGGTGAGCATGAGCAAGAAAAGTGTCGGATTTGGAAGGATTTTGAGAAAATACTCTCACAAACCTGCAACAGTTAGGACTCTGCTCAGACTGGGTCTTAGCGCTGAACTCACCAGAAGAAGGATAGTTGCCCTTTCAAAAAACACTTTCACAAGCTGGACCGATTATCTCGCTTTGGATGCCGTCTGTGGTGCTGTGAATGGTAAGAAAACGGCTTGGGTGAACATGTTCTTCCCGGTCGAAATCCTGTTCGCCTTCGGTTTGAACTGTGTTTCAGCAGAAGGCCTTTCCGGTATGTTTGCCTCTATGTTCCTGGAAGATCTGGCGATCAATAAGGCTGAGGCATTTGGGATCTGTAGGAACCTTTGCACTTTTCATAGAACAGGAATTGGAATATCACTTCTCAATGTTCTACCAAAACCACTACTTGTTGGAACCACAAACGTCTTATGCGATGGAAATATCCCAGTCTTTACGACTTATTCATCATTGAACTCGATACCTCTATACGCAATCGATGTTCCAAGAGAAGACAATCCGCAAAACCAGTCTTATCTCACCAAACAACTTGAGAAGACAATTTATTCACTGGAAAATCAACTCAAGAAAAGGTTCAATTACTCAAAATTCCAGCAAATCCTTATGATGGAGAAAGAATCATTGGATATGCTCATGGAAGAATATCCAAAACTCTGTGAGAACCCAATCTCAATGGAACTTTATCAGCACGTAAACGTATTGTACGCCCTTCATCTGAGACCATATCAGTTGTTGAACGCAGCCAAGGCACTTTCAGAAGAAAGAAAACCATCGAAAGACGACAAAACAAGACTGCTTTGGCTTCATCTTGCGCCTTACTATGACAACGATCTGTACAGTATCTTTGGAAATAATTCTCGATTTCTAATTGCGACAAGCGAGTTCGAGTGGGACTGGTTCTACTGGAAACCAGATCCACAAAGACCTATTGAATCTCTGGCACAGAAACTTTTGAGAAACCCTGAGGTAGGAGACCTTTCAAAGAGGGCTGCTTTTGTGACAAAACTCGCAAGCGATTTCAAAGTGCAAGGTGTAGTACACTTCAGTCATTGGGGCTGTAAACAATCCTCAGGGTCGATTTTTCTTCTCAAAGAGAAATTCGAACAGCTCGGCATACCTTTCCTCTCACTGGACGGCGATGCCGTTGATCACACCAACCAGTCATCTGCCCAGTACAGGACAAGAGTAGAGGCTTTCCTGGAGATGATAAAATGATCGTTTACAATTGTCCGTTGGTCCCATTTGAGTTCTTCAAGGCACTTGGCATACAATCTCGAAGAATCGAAAACACTGGTTGTGAATTCGATAGACTCAGCCCGAACCTGTGTTCTTTGTGCAGAAGATCTGTAGCTTCCATTGACAAGAATGATGTCCTCGTGTGGATCGATTCCTGTGATTCGAGTAGAAGAACATCAGATTTTCTTAAACTGACGAACAAGATTTTCGAACTTCATGTTCCAGTGACTTCCGATGAAGAAGCCGTTTCGAGACTGTCGGACGACTTGAAAATACTCTGGAGATCTTTGAAAGCTGTGTTTGGTAACGTCAGCGATGAAAAACTTTACGAGGTACACAGTGACTTTCAAAAGCAAATGGCGTTACTTGAAAAAACTCTGAGAGAGGACTTGAATGAGGCAAAAAGACTGTACGAACAGATAATATCTGAAAAATGGGTAGGTTCCACACAACGTAGAGGTAAACCCATTTTGATTCTGGGTGCTCCCGTAGAGGAGAACATAGTTAAGATAATTGAAGAAAGCGGTGGATATGCCATAAATGGAACTTGTTCAGGTCCCTATTCGATGATTTCACAAATACCTGACAGAAGTAATGTGTTCAAGAACATTGCATACCGAATTTTGAACAAGAAACTCGTATGCATGAGATCGGCCTTCAAGAGGGATATATCCAAATTGATAGACACAACAAAACCAGAAGCGATAGTCCTGCACACGATAAAGTTCTGTGATTTCTACAGCTTTGACGAAAAGGAATTGCGAAAAACCAAGATTCCATTTGTCGTTGTAGAAGATGATCTAACCTCTCTTGCCAATGCTCAGATGAAGACGCGAATTGAGGCGTTGATAGAACTCTTGAGTCACCAAGAGAATGGCATCCCAGAAAGATTCGAGTTGTTCGTTGGAATCGACAGTGGCTCAACGACCACCAAGATCGTCGTTCTTGATGCACAGGCAAAACCTTTGTACAAGAATACTGTGAAAACAGGTGCTTATCCAGTTTTGACAGCAAAAGGGCTGTACGAAGAGGTGCTGGCGAAATTCAAAGTGCCACGTTCCAAAATCTATCTTGTGTCAACTGGTTATGGCAGAGCGTCACTTGATTTCGCAAATGAGCGCGTAACTGAGATCACTTGTCACGCCAAAGGTGTTCATTTTTTCTTGCCAAAAGTCAAGACAATAATCGATATCGGTGGACAAGACAGCAAGGTCATAAGGGTTGAGGATGGTCAAGTCGTCGAGTTTGCCATGAACGATAAATGCGCTGCTGGTACAGGTAGATTTCTTGAAGTCATGGCAAATATTCTTGATACACCCCTCCAGAAGATAGGCAAGTTATCGCTGGAACACAAAAATGAAGTCGATATCAGCAGTGTCTGTACTGTCTTCGCCGAATCGGAAGTAGTCTCGCTCAGGGCCTCGGGACATACAAGAGAAGACATACTCTACGCAGTCCACAAAGCCATCGCAAAGCGAGTCGGCACGATGTATGAACGAATAAAAGGTACACAACCTGTGGCTTTGACTGGTGGCGTCGCGCTTAACGAAGGACTCAAGGTTGCCCTCGAAAGAGTTCTCAATATCGAGATTCAAATCCCACCTGAGCCAGTCTTAACTGGTGCTTTCGGAGCGGCGGTCATAGGCTATTGGGCGAACCGGCAATGAATTTGTATCTTCCACCTGTGCGGTGAACGGAGAAGACACAAGAACCTGTACCAGTCATCATTGCGATTATTGGATTTTCGGTCCACGCTTTGTCAAGATTATTCTTTACCTCTGCGTGTTCAGCACAGACCATCTTCTGAAAGATATTGTAGGACAAAGATCTTACTCCGTGCAGATCCGCAATTCTGTAAGCCTCATACAGTTCTTCAACTGGTTTGGGTCCTTTATTGTACATGTCTTCAGTTAGTTTCTGATACATGAGTGCGGTTGAAATGCTGACCTGTGAACAGAAAAGATTCAAGCTGTAACCTGTTATCGGTTCAAGAAAAGTAATCTTTTCTCCTTTTCCTTCAACAAGAGCGGTCCCACCTCTCAAAAGAAACGGAACATCAGAACCAACTCGTTCAGCGATCTGCATCATTGCTTCGTCTGACATATTGAGAATCCTTGCAAGAAACCTAATAGTTGCTGCTGCATCGGCGCTGCCTCCACCAAGACCCGAACCCATCGGTATATTCTTGAACAGTCTCACTTTCAGACCAAAATCAATTTTATAGTATTCAGAAGCGATTCTATAAGCCTTCTCTATCAAATTCATTCCCATGATATTCGCATGGGTTTGTATTGTGATCTTTCCTGGCTCATCTGTCATATGAAACTCGATTAGATCGTACAAGTCTATCGTTTGGAAAAGTCCTACGATATTGTGATAACCATCATCTCTTTTTGAGAGCACATCAAGGTATAAATTTACTTTTGCATAAGCTCTCTCAGTTTCAACAAGGTGAGGTATGACCATCCCTCCATATTTTGTTCGATTCCACTTAGCTGGTCCAAAGACTCCCACGTGTACTCAAACATGTCTGGTTCGTTAAGTCCTTCAAAGATAACTTGGGCCAGATACAGAAGGCCAACATGCACTCGACTAACCGAAGAGGCAAGATCGTTTATTAGTCCGATGTAGTTCAGACTCACTATCTGAGCTTTGACTTCTTCGTCTATCTCCCTTTTCATGCCATTCAAGAATGCCTGCCAAGGGTGTAAGCCATCCTCGAGCCTCACATGACCACCTACACCGATCGAGTACTTGTTGTGAAGTCTTTTTTCACCTTGATTTTCTGTTCTGCGTAGAAGAAGTATTTCATCACCGCTCTGCATGACCACATATGGTATAACCTGTCTGAAGTTCTCATCATATTCAACAAGATCACGCTTAATGAATCTCCCTTTCTTCTCAATTACTCTCTTAATTTGTTCCAGTTCAACCACAATTACACCTGTCTTGTTATCAGTTAAATTGTCAACCTCGTAGCTTGGGATCACTAAAACGCTTTCTTGCAAGTTAAGTCCCCCTTTACATACTCTTAGAACCGATCAACTTGTTGTAGCAATCTCTACAGACCGCTATGTATTTCTCTTTTCCACCAACATCGATCTCGGCATCGTCCTGGACCAATTTATAAGTAAGGGTTGCGTTGTATTCACCGCACATGTTACATACCGCTCGCTTCTTGATTATCTCATTGGCAAGAGCCATCAGTAACGTGGTAGTCTCAAATGGATTTTGTTTGAAGGTCATATCCAGTCCTGCGCAGAACACGTTTATATTCTTATCAAGAAACTCCCGAACGATCTTGACAAGATCCTTATCAAAAAACTGAGTCTCATCGATGAATATTGCATCCACAGGTTGTAACACATACTTTGGTATATCCTGAGCCCTCTCAAGCGCGATCGCTTCTACCTCAAGCCCCGCATGGGTTTTCACGACACTCGTTCCATATCTGCTGTCCAGTGATGGTTTGAAAACAACGGTCCTCTTTCTACCGAGTCTGTAGATTTCCACATAAGAAAGAAGCTCTGTTGTTTTGCCCGAATACATTGGGCCAACTATAAGTGTAAGTTTCCCCGCCATAATCATTCCTCCTTTAGGAGTCTATTCACAGCGTCCACCTTTTCTTGATCAAAGACGTGAAGATAGACGCTTGTTGTTGATAGATTTGAATGGCCCAACAAATCCTGAACAACCCTTATATTCACACCTCTTTGAAGAAGATGAGTAGCAAAGGAGTGTCTAAGTGTATGCGGATGTATCCTTTTATTTATGCCACATTGCTTTGCATATCTTTTAACAATCCTGAAAACTGTGCTTGGATGTAATTTGATTTGATCGCCAAAGAGATAGTCTGCAAAGTCTCTCTCGCTCTTTTGAATGTAACCTTCAAGCTTTGAAACCAGTTGACTGTTCAGCGGAACGATTCTGTCCTTCTTACCTTTGCCCATATTGATCTTTAGACAAGCCGGCGAAAAAGACAGATCTTCCACTTTGAGGTTACACAGTTCGCTTACCCTGAGGCCACAGAAATATAGTAATGAAAGAACAAGGTGATCGCGTTTGTTTTTCATAGAGACTTCGAGTAGTCTTTGTACTTCATCTGTCGTTAGAAAATCCGGCAATCTTCTGTGTGTTTTTGGGTTCTTAATGTTTTCCCATGGGTTGCTACTACAAATGCCTCTCAAAACAAGATAATTGAAAAAACTCCTCAAAGAGCAGATCTTTCTTGAAATAGACGTAGATGCCAGCCTTTTGTTAGATGATTTTGAAAGGATCTTGACATATTCCTCTGCAATTTCCCGTGAAAGATTCCTCAGATCCAATCCTTTTTCGGTAAGAAAATAGATGAACTGCCTCGCATCACCCAGGTATGCCGTGACAGTGTGATCAGACAGTCTTCTTATGTGCGCAAGATAATCTGAAAATTCTTTGAGAATCTCCTGCACCGTTTCACCAACTCATGTAATACATCAAAGCCACGTATACGTTTACCAAACAGAGCATCAAAATCGTCACTGGCATAGTTTTTTTAGTGAAATATGTAAAGGTTACAATCTCATTCCTGTATTTCTTGAGCAAGGCAAGCCCCACGATGTTAGCAGCCGCCCCTACTGTTGTCCCGTTTGCCCCGAGAGAAACCCCCAAAGAGAGTGCCCACCACATACTTGTATTCATACCATTACTCACCAGGGACTGAACAACCGGTATCATCACAGTGGTCGTGGGAACTGCACTTAGAAACATACCTGCAAAACCAGATAGCCAGATCATAACAGTCAAAGTTAAATATGGCGATCGAATACCCCCCACAACTCTTGTAATGTAATCTATAAGCCTGACTTCTCTCATTGCATAGGTTATCATGAAAAGACCAACTAAAAAGAAAAGGGTGTCCCATTCTATTTCCTTGGATGCCTCTTCAAATGATTTACCGAAGATCAAAAGAGACACTGTGGCACCGATCATAGAAATCAATGCCATTTCGTAATTGAGAACTTCGTGAAGGGCAAAGCCAATTATCACGGCAACAAAGACAAACAAGAGCGCCAATGTCTTCTTCTTATCAACAATTGCCGTTTTGGGATCGGTAGCAGCGATTTGCTTCAATTTGTCCTCCATGTTTTTATCTGCCGGCACTTTCTTGAACCAGATCAGTATCAACAGTATGAGGATCAGAACACATATCGGCGCAAGATGAACGATAAAACTTGTAAAACTCAACCTACTCGCTGATCCGATGATTATATTGGGGGGATCGCCTATCATTGTGGCGGCTCCTCCGATATTCGAAGCAAGAATCGTTGAGATCATCAAGTAAGTTGCATCAATACCCACAACGTCAGAGATGAAGAACAGTATCGGGGCAAATATCAAAATAGTTGTCACATTATCCAAAAAGGCAGAAAGTAAAGCCACCGTCAAGGTTATTATGCAAAGAGTTCTTCTTACATGTCCGTGCCCAAGCTTCACCGCCATTATTGCAACATATTGGAAAAACCCAGCAGCCTTCAGAAGGCCAACTATTATCATCATTCCCGTGAGTAATCCTATTGTGTTGAAATCTATGAAACGCGGTAGATTCTCAAGATTCATACTGGCAACCAGTCTTGCAAGGCTTACGAACAATCCCATCAAAAATACCATCACTGAAGTTTTGAATTTGCTACTGAGTATAAAGTAATAAGTCACACAGAATACCGCGAGCATGAATATCTGACCGAACATCGAGATCACCCCTTCAGAACGCGTAGAATTCAACGAGTTGGCCTGCGTATGCGCCTTCAACCTGTGATGGAATTCTCACAACTCCATCAGCGAGGTGTATGTTCGAAACGTGTGCGGTTTCGCTGAAAAGTGGTTCTGCCAGAATATCACCTTTCTCAAACTTCACTCTCACTCTCACAAAGTGTTCACGACCTTGTACAGAAGGCACGTTTTTGGTAAGTCTAACCAGTCCGGCAGGTCTGGGTATGAAATCTTCATCGTTTTCAAGCCTTTTCAGAACCGGCAACAGAAGGAACCTGCTGCTGACGAAAAACGAAACGGGGTTCCCTGGAAGTCCCAAAATAGGTTTTCGCCCCACCAGAGCGAAGACAGTTGGTTTCCCTGGTTGGATCATTGCACCGTGATAAATAACTCCGGGTTTACCCATTCTTTCAATTGCTCTTGCTGTGTAATCACGAGTTCCAATAGAACTTCCACCGGCTATCACAACGATGTCGTATTTATCAACGCAGTCTTCCAGCATTCTGTGTAAACTGGTCTCATCATCCTTTACATGTCCTACTCTTTGAACAGAAAAACCAAGATCCCGCAACCATGCAACAAGAGTGTATGTATTGCTATCTCTAATCTGAGCAAAGGAAGGCGTTTGCCACGGCTCGACTATTTCGTCACCTGTCGAGATTACCGCGATTTTCGCACGTCTATAAACAGTGATCTTTGTGATACCGAGTTGTAGGAGTAATTGAATATCATTGACTCTAATCCTTCTGTTTCTTTGAAGCACGATTTCGCCAGCTTTTACATCTTCATCACTTTTCATCACATTTTCGCCAACAGCAACTGCCTTCATGATCTCAACGAAGTTATCAAAGATCTGTGTGTGTTCTGCCATCACAACCGCATCTGCTCCCTGTGGCAAAGCCCCACCAGTAGGTATCCAAGCAGTTTCACCGGGCTTCAATGTTCGATCCGGCTTTTCTCCTATTCGAACTTCAAAAGCCATTTTGAGCAAAACGGGTAAATTCGGAGAGGCACCCTTGGTGTCCGATGCATTTACAGCATAACCATCGACCAGTGACTTGTCGAAACCCGGCAGGTCTTGCGGTGAATATATATCCTTGGCACACACGAATCCTGAGGCATTTACCGATTCGATTATTTCAATCTCCTCTATGGGTTTAATCCTCGCAACGTAGTTTTCGTAAATCTCTTGAATCATCGCGAATTTGAGAAATTCAACCCTCATTGTCTTTCACCATTTTTTGTGCACAGTCAATTGTTGATCCCTTTATCTTTTCTACGGCGTGTGGTATGACGGGTAAAATCACCTGCAAATTTTCCTGCACAGCCTTGGGACTACCTGGGAGATTGATTATGAGCGTCTGTTTTCTCACACCAACGACCGCACGTGACAACATCCCAAAGGGTGTATGCCTTAAAGATTCATTAATCATTGCAATCTCCATACCATGAAGCCTTTTCTCTATGATCGACAAAGTTGCTTCGGGTGTAACATCTCTTGGTGACACGCCCGTTCCGCCGGTTGTAACCACAAGATCATATCCTTTGTCGCTCAGATTTACGAGTTCATCCCTTATCAAATCGAATTCATCCGGCAGAATCTTGTAATACTCAACTATTGCGTCTATCTTTTCGAGCATCTTGATGATGATTTTACCACTCTCGTCGTTTCTCTGACCGGTGAACCCTTTGTCGCTCAAGGTGAGTACCGCCGACTTAATCAACCGAATCACCTCTGATAATTTCTCCCACATTTGAAAGATTATACCCCTGCCATGTCAACGCATTGTTGCGAAAAGATTCTGAAAGTATCGTATTCATTATCAATTGAAACCGAGAATCTTCAATGAATTCTGGTAAGATGAGTAAATCATATTCTTCCCAGAACAGAGGAATGAATTCCAAATCCATGATCTGTGCCACAGGTGCTATACCAAGACCAACATCAGCAAGACCTCTCTTGATCTTCAGGGCAAGGTTTATGTGCGTGAACTCCTCATCATCGTACCCATTTATCTGCGACTGGTCTATACCGAGTCTTGACAGATGGTAGTCGAGCAGTATTCTTGTGCCTGAAGCCTTTTGTCTGTTCACAAATCTTATATCTTTGCGTACCAGATCCTCGATGCCTTCTATTCTTTTCGGATTTGACTTCTGGACAATCAAACCCTGATTTCGTCTTATGAATTTCACAAGTATGAAGTTTTTCAAATACTTCTTTACATATGGGAGATTGTACTCACCAGAATTGGGGTCCAAAAGGTGGATTCCACCTATGTGAGCATAACCTTTGGCTATTGCCATGAGGCCGCCCATGCTCCCGACATTGGTTATACTCATACTAACGGTGTGATCTCTTTCTTTAATCATGTCTGCGAGAATAGAAACCAGCGGGTCGTTGCTACCTATGAAAAGAATATTTTTGTCGATCTCCTCTATAGATTTGCAAGTTCTCACAGAGATCTTTTGACCCTCATCTAAGACTTCAACACCCTTTGGAACGACAGCGGTTCCATCCATTTTGGCGAGAGCCTCCATGGTCGCAGCGCCCCTCTTGAGTGGCACAAAGACATATCTATCTTTTACCCTTGAAAGACTAACTCTTATGAATTCATCCTCGGAGATCGACGAGAAAATTCTTCGAGTTGAGACAGCTTCCACAACAGCTTCATTGCTCGGCAGAGTTTTGTATTTTTCAAAGATTATCGGTTTAACGATGTGATCAAGGACTACGTAGCAAGAACCAGGATAACCAGGTAGACCCACGACGGGCTTGCTGTTTACCAAAGATAGAATTGTCGGTTTGCCAGGTCTTATATTCAAACCATGAGCCACAACTTCACCGAGATCGTTCAAAACATGGTAAGAATAGTCGAAACTGCCTGCAGATGAACCTGCATTCAACAAAACCATATCGTAAGACAACACCATTTTTGAGACAGCAGATAGTATAGACTCATAACTGTCATTAACAGGTTGATGTACATCCACAACCACACCCAGTTCATCTAAATAGTTTGATATGAGTGAGGAATTTGTCTCTGGTATTCTGCCATCATTAGGATCGCATTGTGGTGGAATTATCTCATCGCCAGTGGGAATAATGACCGCCTTGATCTTTCTAATAACTTCTAACTCAAAGACACCCGCAGCCAAAAGAAGTGAAATATCGTAGGGTTTCAAGCGATGATAGCGCGTGAAGATCATGTCCTTCTCACAAAGATCCTCTCCTATCAAACGAATGTTGTGAAACGGTGGCACTGACTCAAAAATCTGGACATGATCATCATCTATCACGTGGATGTTCTCAATCATTATCACGGCGTCAAAAGGTGGTTCGAGACGGCCTCCAGTGTTCACGAACTTGAATTGATCCTTAGAAAGAACCTTGGGGTTCGTTTTTGTTGCACCGGTTGTGTCAAGGCTTCTAACGAAGATTCCATCCATCGCAGCGCTGTTATAAGTTGGCACGCTTCTGTTAGCATAAACTGGTTTCGCAAGGACTCTTTTGAGAGATTCTGTCGTAGGTATGGTCTCCGTTTCCGGAACGAAAAAACCAGTTTCCTGAAGTTTTGCTTTGAACAACTCAAGCGCCTCAATGACATCGAGCTTTTTCAGATATATTTTTCTCTCCAAATCTCAATACCTCCATATCTGAATTCTACAACATATCTGCCCTGCGAAAAAGGTGACGAAATATAGTGACCGATTTTTCATTGACCACATTAACACAGACTCAACTTGGAGAATCCGCTGTTCCCCGCATCTGTTCACTGTAATTTGACCTCTCATGGCACTGCCTATTCTGTCTTTTACTTTGCATCGTAAAAGAATAAACGATCGTATAATCTTGAGCGGTGAGGCTATGAGATCATCTTATCTTGCATTGAGCATCTCTGAGATTGAGAAACGAACGAAGATGTTGTACGAAAAAATGTTCACCTGTGACATTTGTCCAAGAAAGTGCCGTGTAAACAGAATGAGTGGCCAAGTAGGTGCGTGCAGAGTTGGGGATTTGCCTTTCATTTCAGGTTATGGTCCTCATTATGGTGAAGAAAGCTTCTTGGTTGGTCAGAATGGCTCTGGCACGGTGTTCTTCACTGGTTGCAACATGAGATGTGTGTACTGTCAAAATTGGACCATAAGCCAGCTTTGTAATGGTGAACAGATAACGGTTGAGCAACTTGCCAGCATCATGCTCGAGATTCAATCTCTTGGTTGCCATAATTTGAATCTGGTAACTCCAACGCATCAAATTGCAATGATACTTGAAGCTGTGTCAATTGCAATCAGGAGTGGTTTTCACATACCAATAGTCTACAACTGTAGTGGATATGAGTCGGTGGAAACACTTCAGCTGTTAGAATCAATAATTGATATCTACATGCCGGACTTCAAATACGCGAATGATGATATAGCTCTCAAATACTCTGGTGTTCGTGATTACGTTGAAGTAGTCAGAGACGTGCTGAAAGAGATGTACAGACAGGTCGGACCGTTGAAAGTTGAAAATGGAATAGCAACGCGCGGTGTTTTTGTGAGGCATCTCGTTCTGCCAAACAATCTTTCAACAACTCAAAAGGTATGTGAAGTAATTTCATCGGTGAGTAGAGAAATACCTGTTAACATAATGAAGCAATATCATCCGATCTACCGAGCGTACGAATATCCTGAACTCTCAAGAAGAATCACAAACGCAGAATTCATCGAAGCGGTGCAACTGGCTAAGAAATATGGTCTCAATATCGTCAGTTGAATACTATTCAACGATGGGAAAGATTGCTCCAAATCAAAAAGCGCCGGCTTGCGCCGGCGCACTCGAGGGGGTGGGGGGGTTACTGGAGGTATGCTCTCAACGTTTCTTCAAAATCATCGTCCAAGAGAACTGCAAGTCTAAACCCTGTTCCCGGCTGCTGATTGAAAGATCTGTTCATGTATCTGTCGTGCATAGGCACTTGCTGGTTATATGGCCTAGGCATCTGGTTCATTTTACCAAAAGGCCTTGCTGGTGCTTGCTGTATTTGCTGCCTTTGCTGGAATTGGTTTGCATAATCTCTAAATCTGTTGAAGTAATAACTCCTGAGATTTTCAAGCTGTGATACTTTTAGTATGTCTGCGACTTTCTTTTCGGCTTCTTGAAGTATTTCTGCTCGCTTTTGATTCAGTTCACGCCTTTGAGTTGCAAACTCATTGAGTGTCATGTCTTTTGACTTTTCAAGCAAGGCTTTATAGTTCTGTTCAAGATCACTGAGTTGTTGCTTTGTCTCTGTAATGACACTCAGAAGCTGCTGGGCTTGATCCTTCGAAAGATCCAAAGCCTTAATGAGTTCAGTGTAAGTAAGTTGCTTGTTGATTTGCCTCATGTTTCCGTAACCCTTGCTGAAAGCTCCTGCAAAGCTCAGCGCTGCAACTAAAACCAGACTGACCGTTAGTACCATCACCTTTTTCACTCGAATCACCTCCGTGAATTTTTCCGTTCACTATAATTGTCCGACTTTGAAAGTTATATGTTCTACTTTTTAAGAAAACTCTAATAAAACCTCGCTGTGCAAACGAAATGATCCTGAGGCGTACAATTCTGTCAGGGAGGCGTGGCGATGATCAACGAGTATGAGGTATTTGAGACAACCAGGTTCATTTCCTCATTCCACCGAGCAAGGGGCAGCAATGAATACAGAAACCTTGTGGAAAGACTAATTGAAATGCTACTTGAATGGGGTATTGATCGCGAACAGATTGATGTACTCGAATACAAAACAGGTGGGGTCAAGTTTGGCAATTTCAACTCGACGATGGTATGGAACATAAAGGATGCCGAGTTGTGGATTGACAGTCCAAGAGTTTTCATAAACTCCTTTAGATCGTGTAAGACCAGTGTTCTTTTCGGGAGTAACTCAACCAAAGGATGGAAATCCTTGGAACTTGTCGATGAGAATTTTCAAGGTGATTTTTCAGACAAAGCAGTTCTTGTCAATGAAAATCCATCAAAAGCATTCAAAAAATATGTCAAACAACTTGGAGCCAAGTGCCTACTTGTTTACTACATGCGATCCCAAGATGAATCTATAGGCAGAATACCAGAACAAATGCCGGACACCGTGAATTACCTTTCTTTGCCTCACACCCTTGAGGACAGTAAATTGCAAGCCTTTGGTTTCTCACTGACCTTCAATCAGTTCAAGTTACTCAAGCAAATTGCCAACAAAGGTCACAAAGTCAAACTATTTGTCGATGCCGAAACAAGAACAGGTACGCTGCAGGTGCTTCGAATAAAATTCTTCAACAGCGCTAACAAGAGAATAGGTATAGTTGCTCACCTCTGTCACCCAAGTCCAGGCGCAAATGACAATGCATCGGGTTCAGCTTTGGCATTGCATATTTGCAGAGAATTGAAGGGCTTGAAGCTTGGTGTAGATGTAGACGTTCTCCTATTACCTGAGTTTTACGGGAGTTTGCCATATGCATTTGAGAATTCCTATGATTGTGTCATCAACTTGGACATGATAGGCGAAGATCAATCGAAAACTGGGTCTACCTTGTTTCTTTACGAAACTCCTTATCTGCTACCTGGTTACTATGATGAACTTCTGTATGAGTCTTTAGTGAAATATGCACCGATGAGTTCAGATTCATGCAATAGGAGGTTTTTCAGAACAAAATTCAAAGGTGGTTCAGACCATGTGGTTTTTGAAAGTTACGGCATACCCTCACCCTTCATTGGACAATGGCCTGATAGATACTACCATACCAATGAGGACACACCCGACAAATGTGATCCGGCCATGTTCAAATGGATTGGTGAAGCCGTGATATATGCCCTAAGGTCATTACACAGTATTCCCAAGTATGTAAAAGAACTCTCAGACTCAAAGGTAAGAGCATTCATGATGAACATTGAAGGGTGTCCTGGAGCGGATATCATAGGAAGCACAGTCGAGAAAAAGAGAAATGCCAACACTGCAAAGATCGATTCGAAGAATAAGCTAATACCAGCAAGAGAAGGACCACTTGGATACGATTGGCTTGATAAAGTTGGAGAATTGTCTGAGAGAAGATACATAACCGATCTGGGAGAGATTTTGAATCTGAGCGCAAGGTGTTTAAGTGATTATGATGCCTGTGTGACGTTTGCCAGTAGCTATCTGAACCTGGACAGAAAAGAAGTGGCTGACGTACTTGACATATTGATCAAAAATGATTTCATAAGTACAAAATAAACCCAGCAAGATGCCAGACCAATTCAAAGATGACTGAAGGACCATGCTTTTTTTACAAAGAGCGTGAGAATTATATGCACAAAATGCGCTTAGTGATATTCTTTTGTCAGTACAATATGAATCTTACACTTTCACTATGAACACTTGACCGATCATATGAATTTGTGGTAAAGTGTATTTGGTAACGTTGAAAAATTTGTGAACAAACTACACTTAAGGGGGTGTATCTATGAAGAAATCTCTGTTGATCGTTGTTCTAGTCATAACAACAGTATTTGTTTTCGCTCAAACTCCTAAGAGAGGCGGAGTATTGTACGACTACTGGACGGCGGACCGAATGATCTTCGATCCACAGGAAGACACTTACCTTCAGACCTATGCTATGGCCCGATTGCTTTTCAGCACACTGGTCAGGTACAAAGGAGACACACTTGAGCTTGAACCTGAACTGCTTGCGAAGATGCCAGAGGTCTCGCAAGATGGTCTTGTTTACACATTTGAACTGAAGAAAGGAATCAAATTCCATGACGGCAAAACCGAACTCAAGAGCGACGACGTCAAGTTCACGATCGAGAGAATGCTCAGTCCTAAGGGCAGAGGTGCAAGCAAATGGCTGTTCGAGCCTATACGCGGTGCTACTGCCTTCATGAAGGGTGAAGCCACATCTGTTGAAGGTTTTAAGAAGATCGACGATTACAAGTTCCAGATTATCTTAGCGCAGCCGTATGCTCCATTTCTACAAAATCTCGCAGTACCAGCGGCAAGTATATTCTCAGAAAAACTTGTAACCACTGCAGGAGACAACTGGAGACTCAAACCAATCGGAACAGGTCCATTCAAGCTCAAGTCACACACACCAAACACGGAGATTGTGTTTGAGAGAAATCCATACTACTTTGAAGAGGGCCTGCCATATCTGGATGGTGTGGTATACAGAATCATTCCCGATTCAACGGTGGCATTGATGGAATTCGAGGCTGGCACACTGGACGTCGTGACAATACCTGTGCTTGAGTACGAGAGAATCAAGAAAACGGGCAAATACAATATCATTGAAAAAGAGGCACTGAATACCTATTATTTCATAATGAACCTGAGTGATCCAAAATGGTCGAACCCGATGCTGAGGAAGGCAATGGCGCTTGCGATAAACAAACAGGAACTCGCGCAGTCACTCTACGGTCCTCGCGCAACTGTTGCGAAGAGTTTTGTCACACCTGGAATACCCGGAGCCTATTCACTTGGAGAAGGCCCTGCTTACGATTACAATCCCGAAGAAGCCAGGAAGATAGTTGCGCAACTTGGAAACATCGGGAAGGTAACAGCTTGGCAGTCCGGTGGAGATACACTCAGTGACGCCAATGTCATTATCCAGGCAATGGCAAAAGAAGTCGGAATAGACCTTGAGATAATACCCGTTGAAAGAGCAGCATACCGTCAAGCAAGAAACGAAGGTAAGATACCTGCAACCTATGCTAACTGGTGGGCAGATATACCGGATCCTGACAACTACATAGGAGTCTTCTTTGGAAAGGGAAATCAGATGTCTTCTGGTTACAGCGACAAAGAGATACAGGAAATGATAGAAAAAGCACGTGTAGAAGTAGATCCGCAGAAACGAGAGCAGATGTACAGACAAATCGAGTACAAAATCGTCAGAGAAGATGTGGCTGTGATACCATTGTTCCATCTGAAGTATTTACTCGCTACACAGAAAAATGTGCACGGCGTTATTGCTCATCCAACTGGTATAACACTGTACTTGTACGCTTATAAACAATAAAAAAGCGGGTGGGGAGATCCCCCACCCTTTCCAGGAGGATATGACGTGATTCAGTACATAATCCGACGTTTGATTTTCTCAATACCAGTTGTTATAGGTGTCACCCTGATAACTTTCATTCTCTTGAACGTCGTCCCAGGTGATCCTGTGCTCGAAATGGTTGGTAAATATGCCGACCCGCAAACGGTTCAACAAATCAGAGAACAATTAGGGCTTAATGATCCGTTGATTATCCAGTACCTAAGATTCGTATTCAATGCCGTTCGAGGCGATCTTGGAAAATCCTTCAAAACAGGCCTACCAGTTTCAAAGATGATCGCAGAAGCTTTTCCAACTACCTTGAAACTCGCACTATCCGCGTATCTTGTGGCGATTGTAATAGGGGTTTCAGTGGGTATCATATCAGCAGTGAGACAATATTCTTTCTTTGATCACTCTATGATGATCGTCGCCCTTGCAGGCATAAGTGCCCCAGTTTTCTGGGTAGCAGTCATTGCGCAACTGATCTTCGGTCTGAAATTGGGTTGGTTTCCCATATCTGGTTACTATAGCCTCAAACACATGATATTACCGGCGATAGTACTTGGAACGAGATTTGCCGCTTCAATTGCCCGTTACACGAGAAGCGCACTTTTAGACGTGATTCGCCAAGATTATATTAGGACGGCTCGAGCAAAGGGATTGAGTGAAAGGGCAGTAATATTCATCCACGCCCTGAAGAATGCCATGATACCAGTAGTCACAATACTTGGTATGCAATTGAGCGGGCTCTTAACAGGTTCAATTCTCACAGAAAGTGTCTTTGCGATACCCGGGCTTGGTAGACTCTCTGTCTGGGCGTTGTCTGAGAGAGATTATCCACTTGTGCAGGGGGTTGTACTGTTCACGGCAGTTATCTATATTCTTGGTAATCTTATTGTTGATATCTCTTATGCCTTTCTGAACCCGAGAATTCGTCTACAATAGGAGGTAAAACAATCGGTGGCTGAAAAGAAATCCGTTTCAATTTACAAAGATGCTTACAGAAGATTGAAAAGGAATAAGCCAGCGATCTTTGGATTGATATTCATAATCATAATCGTATTTGTCGCGGTCTTTGCGCCACTTCTCGCCCCGGCTGACCCGAACAAAATAGATTTGCCGAATCGTTTGAAACCCAGCGGATCACCTTCCAGAATATGTAAGAATGGTATTTACCTGTTGGGTTCAGATGAATATGGAAGGGACATCTTTTCAAGATTGCTTTACGGTGCACGAGTGTCTTTGATAATCGGTGTTGTTACCCAGCTCATCACAACGGTAATAGGAATCGTTGTCGGTGCGCTGGCTGGCTACTATGGAGGGACAATAGACATGATCACGATGAGAGTGGCTGATATGTTATTTGCCTTTCCAGATTTGCTGTTCTATATAGGCATGATGTTTGCTCTTGGCCCTGGTATCGTAAACATGTTCATTGCTCTCTCCGTAATAGGTTGGGCAGGCAAGGCACGATTAGTTAGAAGCCAAGTGATATATTTGAAAGAAACGGAGTTTGTGGAAGCAGCAAAGGCACAGGGATTATCTGATCTCAGAATCATAACAAAGCACATTCTTCCCAACTGTATGGGGCCTATTATCGTCTCTGTCTCGATAGGCATACCTGGATCGATTTTGGCAGAGGCGGGTCTTTCATTCCTGGGTCTTGGTATACTCCCACCAACACCGAGTTGGGGTAACATGATAAGGTCTGCCAGTTCATATTTGAGGATTCAGCCATGGTATGCGGTTTGGCCTGGCCTTGTACTTATGTTGACAACCTTCGCCTTCAATCTTTTGGGTGATGGCCTTCGCGATGCACTCGATCCCAGGTTGAAGCAATGAACTGGAGTGTGAGCAGATGATCAGAAAATTAATCATCATTTTGCTGAGTCTTACAGTAGTCATCTTTGGGAGTGATGGAGCAATGGATTTGTTGGAAAAAGTGAATCAAATCATAGCGGATTTCAAAAGCGAAAGGCAAATTGACGCAAGAGAAACTGTATTTGCTGTTCGGGCCGATATGCAAGACTCAAAGATCGTTTTGAGAGGAGAAATCAGCAAGATCGAGTTGAAAAACGACCTGCTCTTGAAGATCGCGGATGCCCTGAAAGTCGAGCCACAAGACAGATTAACAGTTCTTCCAGATCCTTCTCTTGGTGAGAAGATCTACGGTATTGTGAAGGTCCCTGTCATAAACCTGATGGACGGTCCAAGAAAGACATCTCAGAAGAACGCTGTCACCCAAGCAAGGATGGGTGAGTTAGTGACGATTCTAAAACAGAGTGATGAGTGGTACCTTGTTCAAATGGAAGATTCATATCTTGGCTGGGTTGAGGGGAAAAATCTTCATATCACCGACAAAACAGGGTTAAATGACTATCTCGCTCACAAATTCGTCTTAGTAACAAGCAAATTCGCTGTCATCTTCAAAAGCATGGATGAGCATGATCAACTTCAAGAGAAACTTGTCCAGGGTACTGTCTTGCCATATCTGAAAACGGATGGTGAATGGACCTTAGC
Source organism: Thermotogota bacterium (assembly GCA_029551145.1). Lineage (GTDB taxonomy): Bacteria > Thermotogota > Thermotogae > Thermotogales > DSM-5069 > Pseudothermotoga_B. The sequence goes on from JAKPGA010000022.1 coordinate 40,535, forward strand.
GCAGTTACCTGATTCAGAAAGAATCTATCTAAGGACCAGTAATCTTGAGTTTTTCAACTCACGCGCAGAGGTGTTCTCAATCAAAAAAGGCGCTAATTACGTGATTAATGTAGCCAAACAACATCTTGGGCTTCCTTATCTGTGGGCTGGGACTACATCCTTTGGCTTTGACTGCTCTGGCTTCACTCAGTTTTGTTTCAAGATGGCTGGATATTTTTTGCGAAGAGATGCAGACATGCAGTTCAATCAAGGCAAGGTAATTGAGGACAGGAGCAATCTTCTACCTGGAGATTTGGTGTTCTTTCAGACATACAAACCAGGCCCATCCCATGTGGGTATTTACATAGGTGGTATGAAATACATCCATTCTGGGAGCAATGGGGTAGCAATCAACAGTTTTGATCCAACCAGTTCAGATTATTCGGAAAGTTTGGACAGAAAATACATAGGTGCCCGAAGAATAATCGGTGGTGAATGAATAAATGAACGAAACGATACTGGAAGTTAACGATCTCTCGGTGAAGTTCTTCACCAGTGATGGAATAGTAAACGCAGTCGATCATGTCACCTTTCACATACAGAAAGAAGAGATACTTGGTTTGGTAGGAGAATCTGGGTGTGGAAAATCTGTGACATCACTCGCGGTTATGAGATTATTGCCTATGCCACCAGCTAAGATCACATCGGGCAAGATTGTTTTCAATGGTGAGAACCTGCTCGAAAAGACTGAACCTGAGATGAGACAGATCAGAGGCAACGTGATATCGATGATCTTTCAAGAGCCAATGACATCACTTAATCCAGTGATCACTGTTGGCAAGCAAATAACAGAGGCAATCGTTGTGCATCAGAACATTGGCAAAGATGAAGCTAAAAAGAAAGCCATCGAAATGCTCAGAACTGTTGGGATACCAAATCCCGAGAAACGCTACAACGATTACCCGCATCAAATGTCGGGTGGAATGCGCCAAAGAGCTATGATCGCTATGGCTTTGTCATGTAATCCAAAGCTTCTGATAGCGGATGAGCCAACAACAGCCCTCGATGTGACAGTACAGGCTCAAATACTCGATCTCATGGTACAGTTGAAAGAGAGTTTCGGCATGAGCTTGCTTTTGATTACACACGATCTTGGTGTGATCGCTGAAATGTGCAACAGAGTTCTCGTGATGTACGCCGGTCAGGTAGTTGAAGAAGCCTCATGCATAGAGCTATTCGACAATCCGCTGCACCCATACACAGTAGGGCTGTTGAAGTCAATACCAAAACTTGAACCGGGGAAGAAACCGCTTCACACAATCGAAGGCAATGTGCCAAATGCGATCGACTTTCCCTCAGGTTGCAGATTTCACCCCAGATGTAACGAAGCCACAGAGATATGTAAACGAAAGCTCCCAGCGCTGATAACCGTCGATACAAACAGAAGAGTTCGATGCTTTCTGCGAGGCTCTGTTCCAGAGGAGTGAAAAGATGCCAGCAAAGATAGTTGAAGTGCATGATCTCGTGAAGTACTTTCCAATAAAAGGTGGCGTATTTCAAAAGACCATAGCAAATGTGAAAGCAGTTGACGGTGTGAGTTTCTATATACAGAGGGGTGAAACCTTCGGACTGGTTGGAGAAAGTGGCTGCGGCAAGACCACCGCGGGTAGATGTGTTTTGAGGTTGATAGAACCGACAAAGGGAAAGATCATTTTCAACGGAATTGAGATCACCAATATGAAAGAGAAAGAGTTGAGACGACTCCGCCCGAAGATGCAGATAATCTTTCAAGATCCGTACAGTTCACTCAATCCGCGCTTGACAATAAAAGATATTATCGGTGAAGCAATGGTCTACCACGGCATCGTCAGCTCAAAGGATTCTGAGAAAAGAGTGAAAGAATTACTTGATATGGTTGGACTTTCTTCAGAGCATATAAACAGATATCCACACGAATTCTCAGGGGGACAGAGACAGAGAATATGTATCGCAAGAGCTTTGTCAACTGAGCCAGACCTGATAGTCTGCGATGAAGCGGTCTCTGCACTGGATGTCTCAATACAGAGTCAGATATTGAAATTGCTTGAGAATCTGCAACAAAAACTTGGAGTGGCATATTTGTTCATATCTCATGCTTTGAATGTAGTCAAGTACATTTCTCATAGGATCGGTGTGATGTACCTTGGTAAGATGGTTGAGGCGGCCGAAAGTGAAGAGCTCTACTCACATCCTTTGCACCCATATACAAAGGCTTTGATTTCAGCTGTGCCAGTGCCTGATCCAAAGGTAAAAAGACAGAAGATCATTCTAAGAGGAGATGTGCCAAGCCCGATTAATCCACCTGCTGGTTGCAGATTTGTGTCAAGATGCCCGTATGCAATGTCTATCTGCAAGGAGACAGAACCACAGCTTCAAGAAGTTGCTTCAATGCACTCCGTTGCTTGCCATCTGTATAAAGAAACCTCATAAGTCTTAGTTCTGCAAGATCTGTGATCAAGTCAATCCCAACTTTCGCCAATGACTATCACTCACGTTAGTATAACATGTTTTGCGAAGTACTGGTTCTTTCTATCGGTTTCAAACAGAATCGACCTTCGATAATCTTCCTGACTGAAGATTGAAGATCTTGTTTGCAAGGTCAGTAAGGTACTTTAGTTGGTGAGAGACAACTACGGTGGCTCTGTTATTCTTCTTCCAGTTTTCCAAAACCTTTCTGAGAAATTGCTTTCCAGCCTTATCCAAGCCTACAAAGGGTTCATCCAAGACCAAAAGGAATGGATCGTGTGCAATTACTGAAGCTATCGCCAATCTTCGCATCTCGCCATTTGAAAGATCGTAAGGACTCTTAGAAAAAGCCTCTTGATCTATCCCCATGATCCTTGCAGCATTCTGTACACGTTCTTCGATCCTGTCAAGCCCGAAATTTCTCGACGCAAATGCAATTTCATCAAAGACAGTGTCACAGCAGAATGAGTCCTCAGCGTACTGCATAACGAAACCTATCATTTTGAAATAATCCTTCTGTCTGTAGATAGATCTTCCATTGATTTTCACCGTGCCTGACTTCGGTTTCAGTATCCCAGAGATTAGTCGAAGCAAAGTCGATTTGCCAGCACCGTTTTGACCAGTAATTAAAACGAAATCTTGAGATTCTATCACCATATTTATCTCATGCAGAATTAATTTCGAGTTATCATAAGAAAAGCTCACATCTTGCAATTCCAGCTGGAAAATCCCCATCTTCTTTACCTCATTTTTCAACATCATCTATTGGAGAAGATATAAATTCGTCAATTGAACCGTCGAAATCCACAGTTCCTCTGCAAAGGTGAATCACTCTTCTTGCAAGATCTGTGAATTGATAAATCTCATGGGTTGAGATAACTATACTCATACCCATTTGATTCAGCGCCTTTAAAACTTGATTCACTTGATGGCAACCAAGATCGTCCAGCATTGAAGTTGGTTCATCGAGCAGCAGATACTTTGGCTTCAGCACAGCCACCGAGGCTATTGCCAGTTTCTGCGCCTGACCTGCGGACAAACTCATTGGATCTTCATTTTTCAGTTGAGACAGTTGAAATATCTCAAGAATTTCAGTTACTTGTTCATGCATCTTGCTTCTTGGTACACCCATGTTCTCGAGACCAAATGCCACATCCTCTTCCAACGTCGAACCAATTATCTGATTGACTGGGTTATGAAAGACGTATCCGCACAACATCCTCAGATCGTTCTGTGAGAGTACTTTACCATCAAAGAGTATCTCACCAGACTGAACTGGCAGTAGTCCTGCGAGTATTTTCAGAAGAGTTGTCTTTCCCGAACCATTTGCGCCAGTCAGAAGAAGAAAATCACCGTCATGAACAACAAGATTGACCCGATCAAGTGCTTTGTCGATTTTGTACTGAAAACTCAGATTGACTACCTGTAACATATTTCACACCTTGATCGATCTGTAAATTCTTATGCCACCCTCTTTATGTATGTCAGTGACATTTTTAAAGACTTCCATCATAGCCCTTTTTACATAACTCCCACCCTTGTTGTGGTATGCAACTACCTGCAGCGAACCATTTTGGTTCAAATGTTCGATCGACTCGGCGATCATCCTGAGAACCACCTTTTTGCCCGCTGCCATGGGTGGATTCATCAAAATCATGTCGAATTTCTCATTCTCCCATGGTTCGTAAAATGCACCCTGTTTAACAATCACATTCGCGTTGTTATTCTTGGCATTGATTTTGGCAAATTCAGTTGCCCTTGAATTGATATCACTCATAAAGACTTCAAGATCAGGATACTCACCCTTAAGCACAACACCAATCACACCATACCCACACCCAAGATCGAGCAATCTGAGTCCATCGATAATCGCATGCTCAATCAATATCCTGGTGGCTTTGTCGATCTCACCGAAACTGAAAACGCCCGAAGGCGTTTGAAAATGATATGTTCTACTACTCCTTGTTTTGAAAGAAACAGTCCTCACTTTCAGCTCACTGCTTGGATTTTCACTGTAATAGTGCTCCATAAAGTCACCGAAAAGGGGGCAAGAGCCCCCAGATTCAGTGTTCGCCTTTCTTTGGCTTCTCTGAAAGGGCTGCCTGCGCAGCGGCGAGTCTCGCCACAGGAACCCTATAAGGTGAACAACTCACGTAGTCAAGACCTGCCTTGTGGAAGAAATGAATCGAACGAGGATCACCACCGTGTTCGCCACAAACTCCAACTTTCAGATTAGCCCTGGTCGCTTTGCCTTTCTTCGTTCCCATTTCGACAAGAGCTCCGACACCAACTTGGTCTATTGACTTGAATGGGTCATGGTCAAGAATACCCTTCTGCAAGTACTCAGGCAGGAATTTACCAACGTCATCACGACTAAAGGCAAAGGTCATTTGAGTCAAATCGTTTGTACCAAAGCTGAAAAACTCTGCTTCCTTCGCAATCTCATCGGCGGTAACGCATGCCCTTGGAACTTCGATCATGGTTCCCACTTTGTACTCTATTTTGACCCCGGATTCCTTTATCATCTGGTCCGCAACTTCTTTGATTATCTTTTTGAGGAAGATCAGTTCATTCACATGTCCAACGAGTGGAATCATTATCTCTGGGATGACACTAAGGTTCAACTCTTTTTTCAGCTCAATTGCAGCGCCAATGATTGCTCTTGTTTGCATGACAGCTATTTCTGGGTAGGTAATTGTCAGACGACATCCTCTGTGACCGAGCATTGGATTCAACTCGCTCAGAGATTCAACCACGTCTTTCAGCTCTTTCTCAGATATTCCAAGTTCCTTTGAAGTGGCTTTGATCTGTTCATCGTCATGTGGCAGGAATTCGTAGAGTGGTGGATCAATAAGCCTTATTGTTACTGGATAACCTGCCATTGCTTTGAACAAGCCTTTGAAATCATCTTTCTGTAACGGCAGTAGCTCAGCCAGTGCCTTTTCCCTTTCTTCTTTTGTTTTTGCAACGATCATCTTCCTCACTTTGGGTATTCTGTCTTTCTCAAAGAACATGTGTTCAGTACGGCACAAACCTATGCCTTCTGCACCAAATTTTCTTGCCACCTCTGCATCTCTTGGTATGTCCGCATTGGCTCTTACACCAAGTCTTCTTATCTGATTGGCCCATTCGAGTAGTTCTGCAACCTCACCCTCAAGACCTACGGGTTTGATCGTTGGAACTTTTCCAAGGAGTATTTCACCAGTAGATCCGTCTATCGATATCCATTCTTCTTCTTTTACAATTGTCTTGTTGACTCTGAAAAATCCCTCTTCTTCCTTAACCTCAATCGTTTCAGCTCCAACAACAGCGGGTTTACCCATGCCTCGAGCTACCACCGCTGCGTGAGATGTCATTCCACCTCTGGACGTGAGAATTCCCTGTGCAAAGGCCATACCACCTACATCCTCAGGACTTGTTTCCGGTCTCACCAGAATTACTTGTTCACCAGCACGACCCAACTCTTCAGCCTTGGCTGCGTGGAAAATGACTCTTCCAGTCGCTGCACCAGGAGAAGCGGGTAAGCCTTTTGCAATAACAGGGACAGAGGCTCTGGCTTTGTCATCGAAGCGAGGATGAAGCACTCTTTCTACATCTTCTGTTTTCACACGCATTACGGCATCTTCTTTCGTAATGAGCCCTTCGTGTACCATGTCAACAGCGATCTTTATCGCTGCACGAGAAGTTCTCTTGCCACTTCTTGTCTGAAGCATAAACAGTTTTCCCTCTTCGATTGTAAACTCTATATCTTGCATATCTTTATAGTGTTTTTCGAGTTTTCTCATTATTCCAGTTAATTCATGGTAAATTTCGGGCATTAACCTTTCCAATTCTGTCAGTGGCAGAGGTGTTCTGATGCCAGCTACTACATCCTCACCTTGTGCATTTTGCAAAAACTCACCATAAATCACATTCTCACCGGTATTCGGATTCCGTGTGAATGCGACACCTGTCCCGGATCTGTCCCCCATGTTTCCAAAAACCATTGCTACAACGTTTACGGCTGTTCCGAGCATTTGGTCCTCTCGTATATTGTTGATTTCTCTGTACTTGATCGCCCTATCACTCATCCAGCTACCAAAGACTGCATCGATGGCAAGCCAAAGCTGCTTTTCAACATCCTGTGGAAATTCTTTGTTTTCTTCTTTGTAGATCTCTTTGTAAATCTCAACAAGCTTCCTCAAGTCTTTCTCGTCAAGCTCGACGTCGAGTTTTACACCCTTCGCTCTTTTCATTTCATCAAGCGCATTTTCAAATTTGCTTTTTGGCATACCAAGAGCAGTATCACCGAACATCTGAAGAAATCTTCTGTATGCGTCATAGGCAAATCTCGGGTTATTGGTCATCTTGGCAAGACCCTCAACGGTTTTGTCGTTCAAACCAAGGTTGAGGATTGTGTCCATCATACCTGGCATCGATACAGCCGCACCGGATCTCACAGATACTAACAATGGCTTCATTGGATCTCCAAAACCTTTTCCAGTAACTTGCTCAAGTTTCTTCATTGCTTTGGAAACTTCTTCCCGCAGTTCCACGGGATAAGTACGATTGTTCTGATAAAAGTACTTACACACCTCGGCAGAGATAGTGAAACCTGGCGGAACAGGTATACCAAGGTTTGTCATCTCGGCAAGATTTGCACCTTTCCCACCGAGAATGTCTTTCATATCAGCACTGCCTTCGGCTGACCCGTTCGCAAAGAAATAAACCAACTTTTTTGTCATCACAGCACCTCCTCATTTGAGATACCAATTTACCGCGAAGGTTTTATCATCCACTGTACTTGTTAACACAAGAATTGAATCAACATTCATGCCGAGTAGTTTCTCCAACATTGGCGCGAAATCCACGTAGACAAAAACTGGCATGTTCTGCGGTTCATACAGTTTTGTCGCCTTGTCAAAAGAGCCTTTCTGGTTTGAGAACTCAGTTGGTATAGACGAATAGAATTTGATTCGTCCATTTTCACTGGTTACGTAGATGCCTTCCAAGTCAAGATATCGAACGTTCTTCGCTGTTTTTATCTGACCTTTCAAAGCCTGCTGAAGCTCTTCAAGCTTCACATTCCCGCCAACAATTGCATAAATAACTGGGTTGACCATACCCTGACTCTGCTGATTCTGCTGAGGAGAAAGAAGACCTTCGAGGACGTTGCTTATTTTCATCGAAAGAGCAACTTGCCCCGTCAGTTTGTTTGAGAGATTCATTAGTTCCTCAATTTGTCCCTGCACCGCCTCCGTTTCTGTTGCAGCCAAAGAAGCGGGAATCTTTGAGAACAAATCGGAAAAGTTCAGGCTTTGGTATATGGAACCGAATGAAGCGAAATTCGATACATTACCGAAGAAGAATATCTCTCCGCCAATGTTCGGGTCCTTGTACATATCGAAACTCTTCGAAGGCCTCATATCCCTTAAAAGTGCAGCAGCCTTTTCATTCTGCGCATAAATTATCCATTCACCAGACAGCCTGTCTTGAAGTACCTTGATTGTACCTCTCATAGTAAAAACAGAGTCTTGCACAGCCATTTTCGGTGAAAAGATAACAGCCCATATACTTGAATCAGAAAACTGATTTTGTATCTCGCTGGGTACCTTTCCTCCGCCTTTTTGGCACTTTTGTAGGAATTCAGCACTTGTCGAGATCAAAATATAATCACCGTTTTGTGCAACATACATTCCTGAACCAAGCAAATTTGAAATGGCTTTCACGAGTTTTGATACATACTTCGAAGGACCCACAGCCAAAGCCATGTCCTGGCCCGAGAAGACTATCAGTGTATCTTTGCTCAAAAGGTCGTTTAATTGATCCACAGTTGCTCCATATTGAACCAATGAGCTTGCCAACATTCCTTGGATCATCGATTCGACTCCAAGCCCGTTCGCTATGATATCGATCAATTGTACTTTTTTTGCCATTGCATAATGATCACCGTTGTTCTTCATCAGGACCAACTGGTCATAATCCACTGACACAAACTGCGTCACCGCAAACAAATACATGACGAATAACAACATAAAAGATACACAGATCTTTTTCATGACAAACCCTCCCAGATAGTTGCATTTTCAATCAATAATACCATGAAAAATCGAAATAGATAGCTTTTACTTCCAAAATCGCTGTGAAACACGGTTTTTCTCTCAACTTCACAACGAAAGTGATGTTTCCATCAGAGATTCTCTGATATCACAGAATGATTTTTCACCTTTGATCAGGGGGGACTTGAAATGACCCTCCAAAAAGTGCTATTATTCTTGCAAGAGGGAGATCATATCTCCCAAACCCTATAGAAGGAGGGGGATAACGGATGAACAAGAAGGAGCTTGTCGACAAAGTAACAAAGAAGGCTGGACTTAAAAAGAAGGATGTAAAGAAAGTCGTAGACATGGTCTTCGAATCGGTCACAGATGCACTTGCCAAGGGTGAAAAGGTTCAGCTCGTTGGCTTTGGCAGCTTTGAGGTCAGAAAAGCAGCATCCAGAAAAGGCGTTAACCCACAGACCAAAAAGCCCATCACGATTCCTGCAAGAAAAGTACCGAAATTCAAACCTGGCAAAGCATTGAAAGAGAAGGTCAAGTGATTTTCAAGAGGGAGGTGTCTTGCCTCCCTCTTTACTTCTAACTTCATTTGCCTACACAAAAATCTCTGAAGATTGTTTCAATGAGATCCAGTGAGTAATCGGTTCCAAGTAACAGATCGAGGTTGCTAACTGCATCTTTTATATGTTGAGCAATCAGGTCAAAAGAGAATCCTTCCTCAAATCCTTTCAGTGCATGCTCTATGTTTGTTCTGCATCTTGAAAGACATTCGTACTGCCTCTCAGTGGTGATGTAACCATGAGTGCCATGGATTATGTCGGACACGGATTCAACAATTCGTCTCTCAACTTCTTCAATACCTTGTCTGTGCAGCGCAGAGATTGTTATTGTATGTACATCTGTTTTTAGAACTTCTTTGAGCAGTTCTCTGTTGACCAAATCATTTGCATCGATTTTGTTTATGACCACCAGATATCTTTTGTTTCTTATCAGCTCGAGAATCCTAATGTCATCTTCGTCCACAGGTGTAGTTGCGTCGAGTACAAACAGGATTAAATCGGCTTCTGAGGCTGCTTTTATAGCCCTTTCTATTCCTATCTTTTCCACTGTATCTCGTGATTCTCTTATGCCCGCAGTGTCTATGAGAGTGAAAGAAATGCCCTCGATTGTGATCGGAACTTGAATCAGATCTCTTGTCGTGCCTGGAATCTCTGTAACTATTGCACGCTCTTCTTTGACAAGTGCATTCAGAAGGGAGGATTTTCCAACGTTGGGCTTACCAACAATCACGATCTTGATCCCTGATGACAAGACCAACCTGTTTTGGGCGTTTTCCAATAGTTTTTCGGCAAAATCTGAACTTTGCTTCAATCCATCCAGCAATTCAGTTCTCTCTACTAAGACCTCATCGGGATAATCAAACTCCACCTCAATCTTGGCAAGAACGTCTATGAGCATTGTTCTCAACTTCATAACTGCGTCAGCCAATCTTCCAGAAAGATTACCTGCTACAAGCTTGGCAGCCGTTTTTGATGATGCTTCAATAATCTGTCTAACGGCTTCCGCCTTTGTCAAGTCAATCTTTCCATTCAAGAACGCCCTTTTTGTGAATTCGCCCGGCTGAGCAACCCTTGCGCCATTACCTACCAATACATCCAAGATTGCCTGACTGACTACTGGACCACCATGGCACATTATCTCGACCATGTCTTCTCCCGTGTAAGAGCGAGGTTTTTTGTAAAATACAACGGTCACCTCGTCAAGCAAAGTACCATCGATGTCTTTTATAAAGCTGTGAAACAGTTTTCTTGGCTCTACGTCTATCGTTTTGGCAAGTACCTTTTGACATATCTGCCAAGAATCATTGCCACTCATCCTCACTATGGCTATTGCTCCGATTCCTTTCGGAGTTGAGATTGCAGCAATTGTGTCTGTCAACGAATCTAACCTCCCAGTAATTCCTGGACTATTCTGTTAACTGTCTTACCGTCTGCCTTGCCTTTCACCTGAGGCATTATGAACTTCATAGCAGTTCCTATGTCTCTTGGGCTTGAGAGATTGTATTGCTGAATTATCTTTTTCGCCAGATCTCTTATTTGCTCTTCACTCATTTGCTCTGGCATATAGGATTTTATGATTTTGAGCTCACTTTCTTCCTCAACCGCAAGATCATCTCTTTTTGCCTGCTTGTACAGTTCGATAGACTCGAGCCTCTTCTTAACCTCTTTTGCCATAACCTGTAAGATTTCTTCATCGGTGGCTTGTCCCATCTTCTCTACTTCAAAATTCCTTATCGCGGCTATCAAAAGTCTTATCGTACGAACCTTGGTTTCTTCTTTGGCTTTCATCGCTTGCTTGAGATCCTCCGAAAGTTTCTCCTTCAAACCCATCTTCTCGCCTCCTCACCGTTGTACTTCGATGTTATAATATATCTCAACTACAAAAAAATGATGCTACAATCTCGCACCCGTTTGATGACCTTTCAGCACGAGTAAATAGTTCTTTGAACAATGAATAGTTTCTCAAAACAAAGATGATCCGTTTCACAAAGACTGTTCACAGAAAAACGTGCCCTCAAATTCAGTAAACCTATTTCTTGGCAATCTTTTTCATAGGGAGGTGATCTTCGTGGATCAGCAAATCGAGATCGTTTTGCGGTATGCACTTGCACGAGAAGTGGAGGGAAGGGAATTTTATAAGAGTAGGTTAGAACGCATTTCCAGTCACCAGTTGAAACAGGTTTTTGAACAATTGGTTCAAATGGAACAATCTCATGTCGATTACATCAGCGATCTGTTGAAAACAACATCGATCAGTCAAGAAGTAACGCCTCATAGACCAAGTGATTTTGAAATCAGGGAGCTTGAGGAATCTGCCGGAGATATCGATTCAATGACAGACCTTTCCATACTAAGGATGGCCTATTTGATTGAACACGATTTTGCAGTCTTTTATGAGAATGCAGCAAAAAATGCCTCTGATGAATCCATCAAAAATGCTCTTCTTGAATTATCCAGTTGGGAGAAATCACACAGGGAAGCGCTCAGAACTCTGTACGACGAGGCGATGAGAAACTTTTGGTATGAACAGGGATTTTCTCCAATCTTCTGATCTTGAAGTCCAAAGGGGGTATATGCATGAAGGTGACGATTAACGGGCGCACATATGAAGCCATTGAAGGACAGACCATCTATGATTTGGCAATGCAAAACGGCATAGATATCCCAGTGTTGTGCCATCATCCTGCACTTGAGCCAATAGGTGCGTGCAGAATTTGTGCGGTCGAGGTGGAAGGTCTCAAAACACTTCAAACTGCTTGTACCACTAAGGTTTTTGAAGGGATGAAAATCCATACTGCAACCGATAGAGTAACCAACGCAAGGAAAACAAATCTTTCTCTCTTGCTGAAAGTTCATCCAAATGACTGCATGACCTGTGATGCCAATGGAAACTGCAAACTTCAAGAGCTTGCCTATGAGTACAATATCAAAATACCTTCACAAGAAGTACAATTGAGGGGATTACCACTGGATGATGCAGATCCATTCATTGTGAGAGATTTGAATAAATGTATCCAGTGTCAGTTGTGTGTAAGAGTGTGTGATGAAATAGAGAATATGTCAATCTATTCAATGGTTGAGAGAGGATACGAAACACTTCCACAACCTGCTTTTGGTACGCCTTTGAAGGAAAGCGAATGTGTTTTTTGTGGGCAGTGCGCCACAGTATGCCCGGTCGGTGCAATCGTTGAAAAACCAGCTATTGGTAAAGCTCGATGGTGGGAGGTTGATAAAGTCACGACGACCTGCCCATATTGCGGTGTGGGATGTCAGATAGATGTGTACGTAGATAAAAGAAAGAAGGAAGTTGTCAGGGTTTACGGGTCTGGCATAAATCCTGATGTCAATGACGGTGTAGCCACCTGCGTCAAAGGCAAATTTGGCCTGGATTTTGTTAACGATCCTGCGAGATTGAAAAAACCACTGATAAAAAGAAACGGAGAATTCACTGAAGTTTCTTGGCAGGAGGCTCTTGACTATACTGCAAATGGTCTGAAGGCAGTGATCACCAAGTATGGCAGCGAGAGTGTTGGTGTATTGTCTTCAGCCAAATGCACAAACGAAGAAAACTATCTAATGCAGAAGTTTGCAAGAGCAGTTTTGAAGACGCCAAATGTCGATCACTGTGCAAGATTGTGTCATGCCTCTACCGTTGCAGGGCTTGCCCGTGCCTTTGGAAGTGGTGCAATGACAAATAATCTGAAGGATATTCTTCAAGCACAAGTAATTCTCGTTACAGGCTCAAACACGACTGAAGCACATCCTGTTTATGGTTCGAGAATCAAGAAAGCTGTCAGAAATGGTGCGAAACTCATAGTTTCAGATCCAAGAAAGATCGAATTGGTTAAGTATGCGACGATTTGGCTTAGGCAAAGGCCGGGTACCGATGTAGCACTTTTCAATGGTTTGCTGCACGTGATAATCAAAGAGAACTTAGTAGATTGGCCTTTCATATCCAACAGGACAGTGGGTTTTGAGGAACTAAAGAAGATAATTGGTAAATACACACCCGAATACGTAGAATGAATAACTGGAGTGCCAAAAGAAAAGATCATCGAAGCTGCGAGACTTTACGGTACGGCACAACGAGCCGCGGTTGTTTACTCAATGGGTATAACACAGCACGAACATGGCACGGACAACGTTCTTGCGATCGCAAATCTTGCAATGGCAACAGGTAATCTTGGAAAAGAAGGGGCAGGAGTAAATCCACTTCGAGGTCAGAACAATGTACAAGGTGCTTGTGATATGGGAGCATTGCCAGATGTATTGACAGGTTATCAGAAAGTAACCTCATCTGACGCGATCGAGAAATTCGAAAAGGCATGGAAAACGAAAATCCCAGCGAAAGTCGGGTTAACTGTCGTTGAAATGATACATGCAGCTTTGGAAGGAAAGATAAAAGCTCTTGTGATCATGGGAGAAAATCCAAGACTCTCAGACCCAGATGCATCTTTGGTTGATGAAGCCCTGTCAAAACTTGATTTCTTTGTTTCAATAGATATGTTCTTGAATGAAACAAATAAACATGCTCACGTAATATTACCTGCTGCTTCGTTTTTGGAGAAGGATGGAACTTTCACCAATACTGAAAGACGTGTCCAACTTGTTAGAAAGGCTTTCGACCCAGTTGGAGAAAGCAAGCCTGACTGGCAGATCATAATGGAACTATCGAGAAGATTAGGTTATGATATGACCTACTCCTCACCAGCCGAGGTAATGGAAGAAATCAGATCCTTGATACCAATTTACGGTGGTATAACCTACGACAGAATAGAGGAAAAAGGTCTACAGTGGCCATGTAGAACACTTGAAGATGCTGGCACTCCTATACTGCACACAAATAGGTTTGCATCCACTGATGGTTTAGGTCGTTTCCACGTCGTCGAATATCGAGATCCTCCTGAACTTCCAGATGAAGAGTATCCCTTCTACCTCACGACAGGTCGAGTGCTGTTCCATTTTCACACCGGTACTATGACAAGAAGGAGTACCATAGCAAAATACATGAACGAGCCATATGTTGAGATGAACCCAGTTGATGCTCAAGAAATTGGCGTGAATGATAAAGATGAAATCTACATAACTTCAAGAAGAGGAAGGGTCAAGGGAATCGTGAAGATCACAGAGAAGGTCCCACCAAGAACGATCTTCAGCTCATTTCATTTTCATGAGACCCCCATAAATGAACTAACTATATCTGATCCACTCGACCCAATAGCCAAGATTCCAAATCTCAAAGTGACCGCTGTGAGAGTGGAAAGAGCATGATCGGTGTCATTTTGAATGGTGGGAATTCTGAAAGATTTGGAGAAGACAAGAGTACATACCTTCTAAGAACAAAAACTATGATAGAACATGTCTATCAGAGATTGACAAGCGTCTTCGACCGAGTTGTACTCGTGGGGAAACCATACAAGAATATGCAATATGTTGAGGATCAATACAAAACGGGTCCCGTTGGTGGTGTTCTTACAGCACTGAATGTGCTCAAAGACAATATCTTTGTTGTTGGATGCGATATGCCATTTGTTCAGCCAGCCGTTATCAGAAAAATGTGGAGTCATTTCGAAAAAAGTAATGTAGATGCCGTTGTTCCAAAACTGCTCGATGGCATTCATCCACTTCATGCATTCTACAATGTGTCCATCAAAGAAAATCTGATATGGTCCATGAAATATGCAGATAGTTCCTTTCACTCAGCTTTTGACCGAGCTGAAATTGATTATCTAACAGAAGATTTCTTTAAAACGATACCAGATTGGGAATGGAGCTTTTTCAATATAAATACAAAATCAGATCTAAGGTTTTTAGAGGTGAACAGATGTTCAGGAAAACCTACAGGGTTAGATATGACGGGCAATGCGAAATAGTAGATGATCAACTTATAGATGACAAACTGATCGACTTATATGTTAACAACAAACTTGCTGAACAAATTCACTGCTACCCAGAAAACATGGAAGAACTGGTGATTGGTAAGTTGGTGTCTCAAGGCACAAAGCCAATTAATTGGAGCTTCCACTCAAACACAAATGAAGTTCGCATAGAAATTCTGGAGTCTCAAAGGCTCAATCCAGCAAGATTAAGCGAAAAAACTTACCTAAGCGCACCAGTACTGATTGATTCTATGCGTGATCTCCTCAATAATCCATTGCATCAGCATACCGGCGCAGTGCATTTGGCAGGAATCTATACTGTTGGTGGAGAGTGTGTGGCAAAATTTGAAGACATTGGCAGACACAATGCTGTCGATAAAGTCATAGGATGGCTTGCCAAGAACAAGGTAGATCCATTTAATAAGGTACTTTTGTGTAGCGGGAGATTACCAATGGATATGGCTCTCAAATGTGTGTTATCAGGTATTGAGATACTGGCGTCAAAAGCGCCTGTTTTGGGCAGTGCAATCGAGTTTTCAGAAAGATTTAATCTCACAATAATCGGTTTTGTGAGGGAAAACAGGATGAACATATACACTCATCCGCAGAGAATCAAGGAGGTGTGTTTATGAAAACACCGTTGGAGGTTCAGAAAACGATAGTTGAGGAGGTTTCGGTCAAGAAAGCCAAACTGAGTTTTACTCAGATGGCGCTCTTGGGCATTCTCGCAGGTATGTACATCGGATTTGGTGGTATCATGGCGCTAACAGCGATGACTCAGGTTGAACCTTATGGGTTGAAAAAGGTTCTTGGCGGAGCTTTCTTCACTGTTGGACTGATGCTTGTAATTATAGCTGGGGCTGAACTCTTCACAGGAAACGTTCTTATGTTGACATCGCTCTACGCAAGAAAAATAAGTCTCAGGCAGATGCTCAGGAACTGGATAGTCGTTTATCTTTTCAATTTTGTTGGATCACTATTGATCGCTTGGATGCTTCTTCAAACAAACTTATGGGGTATGGGGCAGAATATCAACGATTTTGGAAAGACTGCGATTTCTGTTGCTAACTCGAAAGTAGCTCTCGGTTTTAGTGCGATCTTTTTCAGAGGTATGCTCTGCAATATATTAGTCGATCTTGCCGTCATACTTGCACTTGCGGCGGACAGTGTTGAAGGCAAAATACTTGGCATATTCTTCCCCATAATGACCTTTGTTGCGATAGGTTTTGAACACAGTGTGGCAAACATGTCCTTGATACCCATCGGGCTTTTCATAAAAGCGGCTTCTGGTGTTGGGCCAGAGACTCTCAACTGGCTGGGATTTTGGAAAAACATCATCGCTGCGACGCTGGGGAACATAGTTGGGCCAGGTATTTTCACTGCGCTTTTTTATTATCTCAGCTATTATAAAACAAGTAATCAGTCCAAGACCTGAACGATAGTTAACCCTTTTTCTTCAGCAAGATCGATATTTTCGCCGTTGTCCAATCTCAAGATTGGCTGTGTTGCGCGGCCTCTTGTGTTCCCAACCACGATTGCTTTCTCACCAGAGTTCAGAAGTACCGTTGTGCCAACTGGATAAAGACCTACAACGGAAACAAAGGCTTGAACAAGCTCTCTATCGAGTTTTCCAAAAGACGCCATCTTGATGATCTCTGAAATGGCCCTGTAGGGTGACCAGGAAGATTTGTAAGATCGATTTGAGATCAGAGCATCGTATACATCAGCGATCGCTATGATTCTTGCTTCTAAAGATATCTCACCCTTCTTTGATCCTTTCAGATAACCAGTTCCATCCAGTTTCTCGTGGTGGTCTCTAACACCAGATATGATTTCAGGATCTCTTATGTCGGAGTTCTCACATATTCTGCTGCCGTATTCTACATGCTTCTTGACAAGTTCAAATTCTTTTTCATTCAACCTTCTTGGTGCATAGAGAATATCTTTTGGAACAAGGATTTTTCCGATATCGTGAATGATCGCAGCGAAACTCAGACGAGATAATTGGTTTATTTTCAGTCCTGACTCGAGGCCTATGAGTGTCGATATCATTCCAGCGTGTACTTCATGAACATAGGTGTATTCTTCATCATTCTGCTGTATGAGCAGGATCAACGACAATTTATCAGAGTAATTCTTAACAATGTCATTGACAATTTCATGTGAAAGATTTGCAATCTCTCGTCTGTCCACGCGCAACTTTTCAGCAGCATCACCGAAGATATCTTTTATCTCTTCCTTCAACTGCTCAATCTTCTCAGGTTTCACGACAGGAGGTTTAACCGATGAAATCTGAACCCACAGATATCTGACACCCTTTTCCTTGAGTGTTTCAACCATATCTTCTGTGAGGCTTTGACCAATACGAACTATAGGAGGCTGATCATCACTGAGTCTCACAGTCTCCATAGATATCTCACCAGGCACCAGAGATTCAACCTTTTTCCACACAACTGGTCCAGTCATATATTTTCGATCAAGTCCTCACTCCCTTTTGGTATCAACAAAGACCAGTGCCACTCCTTTGAACAAACCTCTTTCCATATTCTCTGAACATCTTTGTATTTCACCGATTCCACCTTTTTGATCAGATTCTCCAACTCGGAAGGTTCGACTTTGGCCAAGAGGAATTCTAAGATGTAGCTAAACATTGCAGGGACACTCTCTGTAATCATTTGAAGTTTTCCCATCAGTCTTTTCTTGCCGTATTCAAAGTAACTCTTGGAAATAGACGCGTCTTGGAATATCTTCTTCATTTCGTCCACATAACGCGTGAATTTGTCAACACTTGTCGAAGCGTATATCCCCAGCAAAGAACTACTCTTCCATACATGACTCAACAAGTCTATATCATAAACTAAACCAAGTTTTTCCCTTATCCTGGTGAAGAATAAAGAACTCATACCACTCCCGAGTAAGGTATTCAGAACAAGAAAAGCAGGATACTCTTGGCTTGTCAGTCCCAGGTCAACTGAAAGTCCGGTAACGGCATGTACCTGTGTGAGATCATTCTTCTGTTCAAAAACATGGGAAATACTTTTGAAAGAAACCTGAGTATCTCTTTCATCCACAGACCTATTGTATTGCACGGCAACAGACTCGAGTCTCTCAAGAAGTGGCTTTGTTATTCTACCTACCGCAACTAACCTCAGATTACCATATCTGTTCGAGTGAAATTCTTTCAGAACTCTCGAATTAAGTCTTGTGACAGTTTCTTCGTACCCGCTGACAGGTCGAGAATATGGTTCCTCCATTATACTCTCAGCGAAAAGATCCTGAACTCTACTGATGTGATCTTCATTAAAGGATTTTATCTCCTCCGTGACTACAGATTTTTCAAGTTCAACAGCATCCTCCTTGATCAGCGGATTGAAAACCAACTCACTCAAAATGTCAATTGCCTTTTCAAAATGCGAATAAGGTACACGGGCATAATAAACTGTGAAATCCTTAGTTGTGAATGCGTTCAGACCTCCTCCAACTACCTCGAGGTCATACTTGAGAGTAAACTCTTCGTACTTCTTTGTACCTTTGAACACCACATGTTCTAGTAAATGCGCTATTCCAGCCAACTCTTTTGGTTCATGCGCCGAACCTGCTGGCACCACAAATGCAACTGATAGTGTCTTTACACCTCTCACGGGCAAGTAATAAATCGTGCAAGATCCAATCTCTTTTCTTCCAACCTTCAAACATATCTACCTCCATAGAAAGTGCCAGCTTTGAAAACGCTGGCACTCAGGATTCAACTGTTTATTCTATTCATCTATCCTGCTTTTTCTGTTAGGTCTACTGGGTTGTCTTTGTCTCTTACCTGCACTATCTGAAACTTCCTCAAGCTGAAACCTTCCTATATTATCGATGCTGCTAACCTTTACCTTAACGATATCTCCTATCTTTATCGATTTGAGATTTCTCACAAGCTTACTCTGATGAAGTAATCCTATTTTCCCGGGTGCAATCTCTACAAAAACACCAAATGGCTCGATGCGCGTGACCTTACCATCAGAGACATCGCCCACGGTAACCTCTCTAACTATGCCATTTATATGCCTGATTGCCGCATCAACCTTTGTTTGATCATCACCAATCACGCTCACCTTACCAGTTAAATCATCAACGGACACCTTGACATCATAATCTTTGACAATAGCTTTAATAACTCTACCGCCTGGTCCGATAACCTCAGCCACCTTTGATGGATCGACACTGGTGACCTTAATGACTGGGGCGTACTTAGAAAGCGTCTCTCTGGGTCTGTCGATTGCCTCGTAAAGTTTCTCAAGAACGTATAATCTTGCCTCCTTAGCTTGATTCAAAGCACTTTCAAGAAGTTCACGAGACACGCCTGAGACTTTACAATCCATCTGAAAAGCTGTAATACCATCCTTTGTACCCGCAACTTTGAAATCCATATCACCCCAGTGATCCTCAGCTCCAAGTATATCCGTTAAGACTATCTGTGCATCCTTTTCAAGTATCAAACCCATCGCTACACCTGCGACATGCTTTGACACAGGTACACCTGCATCCATAAGCGCGAGCGAACCAGAACAAACAGTAGCCATAGAAGATGACCCATTTGATTCAAGGATCTCCGACACGACTCTTACAGTATACGGGAACTGATCCTCGCTTGGGAGAACAAATTTCAGTGCCCTCTCTGCCAAGTGACCGTGTCCAATTTCTCGACGGCTCGGACCTCTCAGCGGTTTGACCTCACCTGTTGAAAACGGTGGGAAGTTATAATGAAGCATAAATCTCTTTGTTCCTTCCTCGAGCAGAGAATCTATTATTTGTTCATCCATTGGTGCACCAAGGGTAACGATACCAAGACTCTGTGTCTCTCCCCTTGTGAACAAAGCTGAGCCGTGAACTCTTGGAAGTATTCCTGTTTCACAACTTATTGGTCTTATCTGCTTTGGATTTCTCAGATCAAGCCTTATTCCTTCTTCGACTATGATCCGTCTCATTCTGTGCTTCAGTTTTTCTTCGTAGGTATCTTTCAGAAGAACAGACAATTCCTCAATCTTCTCTGCTCCATACTTTTCTTGCAGACTATTACATATCTTCTGGTAATATTCGTCTAAAGCCGCACCTCTTGACTTCTTACCTTGTGTCAGAAGCCTTGTTCTCAATTCATCTTCGTCAATCAGAGATAAGAAGTCGTTTGCGATCTCCTCGGGCAAAAGTTCTTCCTGCACTTCGATTTTCTTGATATTGAATTCGGATAGTATTTGCTTTTGAAAATCAATTATCTGCTTTATGACTTCATGTGCTTTGAAGAGAACTTCCACCATTTGGGATTCGCTTACTTCCTTTGCTTCACCCTCAACCATTGTTATTGCATCCTCTGTACCAGCGATCACGATGTCCAGTAAACTTTTCTTCAACTCTTCCTCCGTCGGGAAGAAAACAACTTCACCATCGACGAGTCCGACCCTAACAGCGGCAACGACACCATCAAACGGAATATCTGAGATGTTGAGTGCCAATGAAGTACCAAAAACTCCAACTATATCAGGTGGATTAAATGAATCAGCAGAAATGACTGTAACAACAACTTGAACTTCATTTCGAAGGTTTTTCGGGAATAATGGTCTAATAGGCCTGTCAATTGTTCTTGCTGACAGAATAGCCATCTCACTTGGCTTGCCCTCTCGTTTGACAAACCCTCCCGGTATTTTTCCAGCGGCATAAAAACGCTCCTGGAACTCAACGGTTAAAGGAACAAAATCAATTCCCTCCGTAACAGAGTCAGCCATCACAACGGTCGCAAGCACCGTTGTCTCACCTATTCGAGCCATCACAGCCCCATTCGCTTGTTTAGCAACTCTCCCGTGCTCAACAAAAAACTCTCTTCCAGCAATTTCACGTTTCCAAATCTTCAAAAAAATCACCTCTACTTCTAAGAAACTAAAAGCGGGCAGATGCCCGCCCTTTCAGTTTTTTCACTTTTTATTTCCTCAAATTGAGTTTCTCAATTAACATCCTGTAAGAATCAGGATTTGCCTTTCTCAAGTACTTCAAGAATTTTCTGCGCCTACCTACCATTTTCATCAAACCTCGTCTTGAGTGGAAGTCCTTTGGGTGCGCCTTCAAATGTTCTGTCAAATGTCTAATTCTCGCCGTCAAAATCGCTACCTGAACCTCCACCGAGCCTGTGTCCTTCTCGTTGATTCGGAATTGCTCAATAATCTGCTGTTTCTCTCTCTGATCCACTGCATGCACCTCCAACTATTGTAATCCTTCAACCCAGGCAGGGTTAAACCCATGTCCGAGTTGAGGTCTGGAGCGGGCGACGGGTCTCGAACCCGCGGCCCTCAGCTTGGGAAGCTGATGCTCTACCACTGAGCTACGCCCGCACAAAACATTTATATCACAGTTGAAAAGGACACGACCATATTACAGAAACATTTAAACACATAGTCCCTTTGATGAAACAATCTGAACTATTTTTTGTGCGTTCGAATCACTCAGAATAAAGATATAGAAATGGTAAGCTTGCAAATCAACCTGATCTGTCCTACTCAGATAATAACTCTTCACCCTCGACTCAAACTGCTCTCTCTCTTGGTCTGTCATAGCTGCAATGGATTGAACAATCTCAAAAATTCTTCGGTCTTCAGCACAGGCTTTTACTATCTCTTGTAGGACATCATCCATTGATCAAGACTGCTTTTGTGTTACAAAAACCTTGAACGACATACCAGTTCTTGTCTCATTATCGATCAGGGCCTCGATGAATCCTGGAATCATGTAGATGTCTTTCCCACCCTCGTTAAGAAACCGTCTTGCCACTGCAATAGCTTTGACCGCTTGGTTAACTGCACCTGCACCGATCGCTTGGATTTCAACTTTGTCCGCCTTTGACAATGCACCTGCAATAGCCCCCGCCACTTTGTTTGGATTCGAACTTGAACTGACCTTCAAAATCTCCATTCTACCAATCCTCCTCGGAGTGAGTGTTGTACAAGATAATTTTACCATAATTTCATGGTATTTCAACTGCACGTAAATATTTAGCCGCCTCTTCGGGTGGCATCGGATTTATATAAAAGCCCGAGCCCCACTCAAATCCAGCTACGTTGGTGAGACGAGGGACAATTTCCAGATGCCAGTGATAGTATTCCTTACCTTCTTCAGTCGTTGGCGATGTGTGAAGCATGAAATTATAAGGTGGATTGTCAAGTGCTTTGTAGATTCTGTAGAGTGTGTTTTTCAAAACGTGAGCAAAAGATTTGACCTGTTTTTCTGTAATACCACCGAAACTGTTCGAATGCCTTTTGGGAATGATCCATGTTTCGCATGGAAAACGCGCTGCAAATGGTTCGAGCGAAACAAAATCATCGTTCTCTTCAACGATCCTTTCCTGCCTCTGTGTTTCCTGGTCAATAATATCACAAAAGACGCACCGCTCTTTATAAGAATAGTACTCCTGAGAACCATTCATTTCTTCCTGAACTCTCTTTGGTACTATCGGAATAGCTATTAGTTGGCTGTGTGGATGCTGTAAAGAGGCTCCGGCGTCGCGACCATGATTTTTAAAGATCAAAACATATTGGATTCTCTGATCTTTTGCAATTGTGTTGTACCTTTGCTTGTATGCCCAGACGATTTCTTCAACCTGTTTGTAATCCATCAGAGCAAGGTGGGTGTTGTGATCAGGTGTTTCAACAATTACTTCATGGTAACCAAACCCGTCCATTGCATCAAACATGCCGACGCCATATCTCTTAGCTTGAAGATCAGGGTTAACAGCACCAAACTTGTTTGGCACCACTCTAACCCACCAACCAGGAGTGTTCGATGCGGTATCAGCCGGCCTAAATGCGAGGATTTCAGGAGGAGTCGTGTGCTCATTCCCATAATCGAATGGACAGAAGGCGGGCTTTTCTTCTATCTTCGGCCTCACAAAATCATGAGGCCTTTTGGCTCGCTCAGTAGCTATAATGACCCAGCGCTTCAGGACAGGATCCTTTCTGAACTCAGGCATTTAACAATCCTCCTTGGAATCTCAGAATTTTCTCTTCTTCAAAGCCTCCTGATAAACTTTTATGTACTGTCTTGCAGATCTATCCCACGAAACATCTGTGGTCATGGCGTTCTTGATTATTTTCAGCCAATGATCACGCTCGTTCTTGTAAAAATACACAGCTCTCGCAATTGCCTCCAAAAGGTGTGCCGTGTCATATTCTCGAAAGCCAAATCCGTTTCCTTCTTTGGTTTTCGAATCATACTCCCTTACAGTGTCGGCAAGTCCACCGGTATAACGCACTATCGGTATCGTACCATATCTCAAGCTGTACATCTGACCAAGTCCACACGGTTCATACCTCGAAGGCATCAGGAATACGTCGCTCGCGGCGTAGATTTTCTGTGCAAGGTCTATGTCGAACTTAATATTGCTTGAGATTCTTGCGGGATATTTCTTCTCCACATTTCTAAAGAATTCCTCGTATTTCTTATCACCCGTTCCAAGGACAACGAATTGCACATCGAACATCATCACATAATCAAACACTTTTTCTACAAGATCCAGTCCTTTCTGATCGACAAGTCTGTTTATCATACCAATGAGAACTGCGTCTTCTCTGCTCTGCAATCCGAGTTCTTTCTGAAGTTCTCTCTTGTTGATCTTCTTATTATCAATATGATCAAGATCGTAGTTTGCATATATTCTTTTGTCGGTTGCCGGGTTGTATTCGTTGTAGTCAATGCCATTCAGTATCCCGTACAAATCCTCGGCCTTCAACCTTAGCACTCCATCGAGTTTTTCACCGAATTGCTCTGTCTGAATCTCCTGGGCATAGGTCGGGCTAACGGTTGTGACAATATCGCTGAAGAGAATGCCACCCTTTAAGAAGTTTACCTGACCATAGAATTCGAGACCGTCGATGTTGAACAAGTAGCCTGGCAGACCTGCGAATTTAATGTACTTGGGATTGAAAATCCCTTGATAACCCAGATTGTGTATCGTGAAAACAGCTGCCGTCTTTGAGAAGAAAGGATCCGTTCGATACAGTGTTCTGAGATAAACAGGTATCAATCCCGTTTGCCAGTCATGTGCATGAACCAGATCAAAGTTCTCTGAAAGGTACTTCATGGCCTCCAAAGAAGCGTTGGAAAAGAAGATTGACTGTTCCGCCAAATCGGGCCCTTCATACACATTCGGAGAAGAAAAATAGTAGTCATTCGCTATAAAATAGACAACACTGTTGGAATCAGGCATGCGACTTCTGTAAAGGTCAAACTTCTCTGAGGTTTGAAGATTCGGAACCTGTATGGATTTGGCAACTGGCTCTATTTCCAGACCAAGTTTGGCACAATTCTGCTGCACAACTTTGTGAAAGGGCATAAAGACACTTACTTTTACACCCTGCTTTTCTATGACTCTTGGTAAAGAACCCACCACATCTGCGAGTCCACCAACCTTTGCAAAAGGGTATACCTCATAAGCCACCATAGCTACTTTCATGTGATCACCCCTTTTTTAAAAATTATACCATGCTTGCATATTGAACAATTATTCATCTGAAGAAAAGATTCAATATGTCCTCCAAAGAAAAACTCAAATAACCCTGGCCATCTCTGATTCCAATTGCGAAAGAGAACGGCACAGGTACTTGGTAGATGGCATGACAGTTAACAACTGTCTTGAACCACACATCATACCCAAATTGACCATTGGAGATTTTCACAGAGAAACCTGGTGAGAAATTCATACTGTCAATCGCCCAAAACCCATCGATCGCGCCGAGGTTGATCAAAGGGCCAGGTACGAAGGTTTGAACACCATACTGGAAATCTGTATTTCCCACTTGGCTCTGAAGGCAAAAGATGATGTCTTTCACAAGAAAAGACTTTGAAAAACCAATTGCAAAATCTGGTAAAAGGTCCGACCAGATTAAGAGATCCGGCATGCTAACCTGATGGAGCTTGCCACCGATCTCTCCCAGTCTGTAGGTTACTCTCACTCTGGGATCCAAGAACAGATTCTGGTCCAATCTTATGCCTAAGATCACGTCAAATCTATCGTCGAGTAAACCTTTATTCGCGCGGAATGGTATATCCAGTTGCGTCGCAAGTGAAAAGATATCGTTTTTTTGATCAAACTCAACGAGTAAGGACGCATCGGATTTTGACACAGCCATGAACTTCGCCAGCCAGCTTTCCCAAGACCAGGCGCATCCAAAAACCATGTAGGTGTCCATCAGGTCATCCCAAAATCCAAGTGCAGCCCCGATCCCATAATCAAGCTTCCCCTCACCAAAGGATAGATATGGAAATGGCAAGACAAATCTCAGTCTTACCGAATCATAGTAACTCTGCGATCCTTCTATTCTGCGAGATTCAATCTGTACAGGTTCAAATCCAAGACAATATGCTTTCAAATCAGCCCTCATCTCTGGATTCACTTGTTGCCTGAAAACAGAAAAACCACCCGGTACGACTTTGAAGACGTAAGCTGTATTTTGAAAAACAATCCCACTGATCGCACCTTTTACATTGGTCTGCGAAATTCGTTTGGCGCTGAGATCTAAAGTGTATAGCTCAAACCTCTTGGAATAGTCCGCACAAAAATACAGTTCATTTCCAACGAGTTTTGGAGACAGTTCCACATATTGGTCATCAGTTAGTCTGCTTAGGAATTTGTCTTGATCGATCATAAACAGATCTATCTGACCACCTATCTTTGCTGCAAAGACAATCTTTCCATCAGAGGCTGTTATTTGAAGGGGAACGATCGATCTATCTGGTCCAAAGATTCTTCTCATTTTTCTTTCTCTGAGATCATATACATCGATAAATCTTTCGCCTCCATCGCCCTGTCTTATAATTGCAAGTTCAAAGTCGTTCACCCAAGACAGATCGACAACCTTATCGATTCCAAGGTCTTTCACCGTACCACTGTAAAGGTATAATCGGGATGTAGTTGAGTTACTCTGCTGAATGTACCTTGCTATCGCTACCATTCTGGTTCTGTTTACAGAAAAAGACACTATGTTATCCACATCAACGAGTTTTACGTGCTCTTGTGTGAAGGTGTCATAATAATAGATTGCCTCCTCGCCATTGTACTTTTCTGCCGCGTAATAAATCCTCCAGGCATTGATGTCCAATTTGCTCGCCCGCAAAAATATCTCTGAAATCTTTCCTGCGTCCTGTTTTTCATTCTCCTCGTTTAACCATTCTTTAAGATCATCCTTTAATCCAACATTTTTCATGGCTCTGTAGAAACCACTCAATGGGTCTTGAGTGAATTTTCTGACCAATTCCACCACTCTATCATGGCCGTACTTTGTACCCACGTAGCTTAGAAGTGAAAAACCTTGAACGTAAGCGGGACCACCCGGAAGCCATCTACGAGTGTTCAGAGAAGATGCGTACCTCAGCCCAACATCGCTCTGTTTTGCCTTCTCAATGTATTCTTTAAAAAGGTTATCTTTCCCACGACCAGAGTTTGTGATAAGTGTCTCATAATAGATTGCCAAGCCCTCGTGCAAGTAGAGAGGTGTGAAGAGAGATTCAATCGCTGCTGGGACAGCGTGACCAAAGACAGATGTGAATGAAAGATATGGTGAAAACGAATTTGCAAGAAACAAATGGATCAATTCATGTGTGAAGCAAAAATTGACCCATTCTTCGTAATTGGGTGTGAAGGCATATGGATCAATCTCATTTGGATAGATAACTATGATGTTGTTTAAAGGGTTCGCATAGCCATTTGCGATATCTGTTTTACCTATCAAGTAGACTGTCGGTCTGGGATTAAGAATGAAGCCAAACTCATTCGAAATTCTCTGATAGATCTCATCAGCTTTTTGAGAGAGAATCACGGCATGTCTTTCGAGCCCGTCTTGGTAAGCTATGTCGACCCACAGAGTTCTTATCAGATTGAACCTTCCAGACGCAAAAGCCGTACAAGATATCACAATTAGGCAGAGAATAATCCGCTTCATGAAGAACACTCCAATTTTTTGAAGATGTAGTTTACGACCACCTCAATTGCCTTGTCGTTGTGTCCACCCTTTGGTACTATTATGTCTGCCCTTCTTTTCGTAGGCTCGACATAAGCATCGTGCATTGGTTTTACAGTTTGTAAGTACTGATCTATAACAGATTCCATCGTTCTTCCTCTCTCGCGTACGTCCCTTCTCAGTCTACGGATGAACCTTATGTCGCTTTCAGCGTCAACGTAAACCGACAGCCCATAAAGTTTGTATATCTGATCATAATACAGGGCAAAGATCCCCTCGACAATGACTACATCTTTCGGTGGGAAGTGCAAGGTCTCTGGCTTTCTAATGTAATTCACAAAGTCATATGTTGGGATCTCAACAGATGTACCCTCAAGAAGCAGTTCAAGATGTGACCTCAGAAGCTCATACTCTATGACATCGGGATGGTCATAGTTGATCTTTTTTCTTTCTTCGAATGGAAGATGGCTCATGTCTTTGTAATAGTTGTCCATAGGTAGAAGAACGCATTTGTCCACGCCAACTTTCTGAATGATCTTGCGAGCGACTGTGGTCTTGCCAGAACCTGTTCCCCCACCTATACCAATCAGCAGCAAAAATTCACCTCCTGTGGAAAATGATACCAGATTTTTATTTTTACACTTATTTGATACGGAACTTAACAATTCAGGATATAATATATACGCTTTTGAAAAAGCACGCTCTCTGATCCCAAGCCTCGGTGCCCTCTGGGTCGGCAAGGGAAGTGATGAGAGCGGAAGATTTAACCAAATCAGGAGGTGTTTTGATGCCAGTTATCACGATGAAACAACTGCTTGAGGCAGGAGTCCATTTCGGTCATCGCACAAGAAGATGGAATCCAAAGATGGGTCCTTACATCTATGGAGCGAGAAAAGGTATCTACATCATCGATCTGCAGAAGACCTTGAAACTCGTCGAGGAAGCATGTGAATTTGTAAGATCAAAGGCATCCGAGGGAGCCACAATGATACTCGTTGGCACAAAGAAACAGGCACAGCATGTAGTAAAGGAAGAAGCCGAAAGGTGCGGCTGCTTTTATGTCAACAATCGCTGGCTTGGTGGACTTCTAACCAACTTCAAGACAATCAAACCGAGAATTGACAGACTCATTGAACTTGAACAAATGAAAGAGAGCGGAGAACTTGCCAAGCTACCGAAAAAGGAACAAAGTAGGCTGAGAAAAGTCCTTGAGAAATTGAGAAAGAACCTCGGTGGTTTGAAAGGCATGGACAGACCAGTCGATATAATCTACGTCATCGACCCAAGAAAAGAAAGGATAGCTGTTGAGGAAGCAAATTCCATGGGCATACCGGTCATAGGTATAGTCGATACAAACTGTGATCCTGAGCCTGTGGATTATGTCATACCCGCAAACGACGATGCGATCAGATCAATAAAGTTGATCACCTCCAAGATCGCCGATGCCTACCTTGAGGGAAAGGAAGGCATATCCTTTGCTGAAGAACCTGCCGCGGGACCTTCTGAGGAGCCCAAAGTCGAAAGTACACTGAAAGAAGAGGACTCGCTCGACATATCCGATCTTTTTGACGAGGAAGAACTTGAGGAGGAATGAAAACAGGGGGCTGAGGCCCCTTGTTTCTATATGAGGGTTTTTTTCAAAACGTATGGTTGCCAGATGAATATCAACGACACCGAGATAATGTCAGGTATTCTCCTGCAAGATGGGTTTGACATCGTCAACTCTTTGGATGAAGCTGACATCGTCATACTTAATACTTGTGTTGTGCGTCAAAAGTCTCAGGACAAATACCACTCGGAATTGGGACAGTTATTCAAACTGAAGAAAAAGGGTAAATTGAAACTCATAGGAATAGCGGGATGTGGCTCAAACCTTGAGGCTGAAAAACTTCTTGAGCAAGGCGCAGATTTCGTACTCGGTTCAAGGTCTATAAGTGAAGTATCAAATGTCTTGAAAAAAGCAATCAGCGGCGAAAAAATCACCTACCTTGAGGACACAGTTTGTTCCATCGATTCAAGTTCACCAAGGTTGAGATTCTCCAGGCATCACGCTTGGATAACGATTATTCACGGATGCAACAAATTTTGTACCTACTGCATTGTTCCATATACAAGAGGACGGGAAAAAAGCAGACCACTACAAGACATAATAAGAGAAATCGAGAGACTTGTTCACGACGGTGTGAAAGAGATAACTTTTTTAGGTCAAAATGTCGATGCCTATGGCAAAGATCTGAATGACGGAACCAGCCTCGCAAGACTCATAGAAGCTGCCAGCAACTTTGAGAAAATAGAAAGAATATGGTTCTTGACCTCCTACCCTACTGAAATCACCGATGATCTCATAGAGACGGTTGCGAGAAACCCAAAGGCAGCCAAATCATTTCATATCCCTGTCCAATCTGGCAGTGATCGTATACTTAAATTGATGAATCGTCGATACACCAAAAACCAGTATCTTCAACTTGTGGAAAAAATCCGCACCAGGATCCCCGATGTTTCCATCAGCAGCGACATAATAGTTGGTTTTCCATCAGAAACCCTTGAAGATCACAATGAAACAATTGAATTCGTGAAAACAGTCGAGTTCGAGAGATTAAATCTTGCTGTGTATTCGCCACGTGATGGTACAGTTGCCAGCAAATATCTCAGAGACGATGTAAGCCGACAGGAAAAGGCAAGAAGGTTGAATGAGCTGCTTGAACTTCAAAAACAAATAAACAGAAGACTAAATGAAAGGTATTTGGGTTGTACCGTCGAGGTCATAGTGGAAGGAAACACGAAGAACGGACTTTACTACGGCAGGGACATCAGAAACAAGATAATAATCTTCTCTGGTGAAACACTCTCTGTTGGAGATAAAGTCACGGTAAAAATCTTTCAGACAACTGCTGGTCCTCTGTACGCAGAATCGCAAAAAAAATGCGGGCTCTAAAGCCCGCCAAAGCCGTGGGGGGTGTATCTCAAGGGGGATAGGGGGGTTTCTCTTCACTTTCTATCTAAATTGTAATGGCTTCAAGTTACAAATGCTATCAGTTTAAGTTCCTATGTAAAAACGTTTGTGTTAACATACTACTACGACCAAAATTGTCTAATTTTCTTTCCTATATTTGTAGACACGGTATTCTACAAACTGGTTCAATAGAATGATAGGTGATTCAACGTTTGACATTGCGGTTTATTTTGCTGATGAAATTGACCAATACGTCTTCGAGATCAGGTTTTCCTATTTCCTGAAGTTCGTATTTTACTCTCACCGCTGGCTTGTCTATTTTCATTACCCTTCGCAAATCTATTGGTGTACCAATGATTACAAGATCGGCATTAGACGAGTTGATAGTCTTTTCAAGCTCTTTGATCTGTTTTTCGCCGTATCCCATCGCTGGAAGTATCAAATCAAGATGGCTGTATTTCTTGTAGGTTTCAACTATTGATCCAACTGCGAATGGTCTCGGGTCGATGATTTGTGAAGCACCAAATTTCTTTGCCGCTATGAAACCCGCGCCATATCTCATTTCTCCGTGAGTTAGAGTCGGCCCGTCTTCGACAACAAGAACCTTTTTGCCCTTGATTTGTGAATAATCTTCCACAAATATCGGGGAACTCGCATCTACAACGATCGCATTTGGATTCCATTTTTCGATATTCTTCCTCACTATTTCTATGCTATCCGGTGAAGCTGTCTCTTCTTTGTTTACGACTACAACATCTGCCATGAGCAAGTTCGTCATGCCTGGATAGTATGTGACTTCGTGTCCTGGCCTGTGTGGGTCCGCAACGACAATCAATAAATCTGGTTTGTAGAATGGAAAATCGTTGTTGCCGCCATCCCAGAGAATCACATCGGGGTTTTCTGCTTCAGCGCTTCTTAGTATCGCTTCATAATCTACTCCAGAGTAGATAACCGACTTTCTATCTATGTGTGGTTCGTATTCTTCTCTTTCTTCGATCGTGCATTTGTACCTGTCTAAATCTTCATAAGTGGCAAATCTTTGGACCTTCTGCTCTACAAGATTTCCATACGGCATGGGATGCCTGATCGAAACCACCTTCATAGCCTTAGATCTGAGAATATCCAATACTCTCCTGGTAGTTTGACTCTTACCACATCCAGTTCTGACAGCACAGACAGCAACAACAGGTTTCTTTGAAGTAACCATCGTATGCTTGGGACCCATCAATTTGAAATCTGCTCCCGCAGAGGTAACCACAGCCGCTTTTTCCATGACGTACTGATGCGGCAAATCGCTGTAAGCAAGAACTACTTCGTCAATGTCGTGCTTTTTGATCAATTCAACCAACTTTGCCTCAGGCTCGATCGGTATTCCATTTGGATAAAGTTTTCCAGCAAGTTCGGATGGGTAGACTCTGCCTTCAATATCTGGTATTTGTGTAGCCGTGAAAGCCACTACCTCGTAATCTTCATTGTCTCTGAAGTACGTGTTGAAATTGTGAAAATCTCTTCCAGCTGCTCCCATGATGATGACCTTTTTTCTCACAGTTCTCACCTCCGATTGTCTTCAATATCCTATGGTAGTATACCAACATATGAAATCCCTGTCACTTTCAAAAAAACCGGGTCATGGTTGAACAAGGTGAGCAAAAGCTACGGAATCGACAGGTTACACCAGTATGCTCAGGTATGCTCAGGTATGCTCGTAAAAGGATCCATCCCCACCTTCATTTAATCACAGAAAGTCATTCCATGAATACAACATTTGAATTTTTGATATAATCTTAGAAAAGGCGGGGATGTTTGGGTGAGAGGTTTTACAGTAGTTGAAATGTTAATAGTTTGTAGTTTGATTCTCATAGTCAGCGGCATTTCTTTTTTCATCTACAACCAAATTGTCAGGAACTCCGAGATTGCCATTCAAAGAATGGATGTGCAGGAGCAACTTGCCAAGATTGATTCGGTCCTTCGCCGCGAACTTCTAAAGGCTGGCCCAACATCAGATGGGTTGACTGTTACAAGCGACTCGGTCACATTTTTGGTAACAATCCCATTTTCAAAGGGTAGTTACGGTACCTATGGCTCGGCGACGAAGCTGCGCTACTCACTAAATTTCTCTGGTGGGATTTTGGCTCTGAACGTTCAGGAAATAGGCGGATCTTACAGTAGATCTATACAGATTGGCGAGTTGGATGAATGTACTTTCTCAAGTCCAAATTCAGGAGTTATAGCCTACACAATTGGTAAGAACCTTGGTGGCAAAGATTACAGGCTACAATCATATGTAGTGCTTTCGAATATCAAATAAAAACGAGGTGGTGATCAATGAGAAGAGGGTACATTTTGCTATACACGATAATCACAATCGTTGCGATATCAATTCTGTCGGTTGCGATTCTCACCAATACCGCTGCATACATTCGTGATAATTCCTTGGAGTTACAAAAAAATAGCGCATATATTTCCTCACAGAAGATACTTCAGCTTTGTCTTGCATATTTGAAACCATATTTCAGCGGTATCAAAGGCATTATGCTTGGCTGGACTTCGTCAAATGTAAGTCAAAATGTAGAATGGTGGGACAGGTTTAAAAAGTTGATGCTTTCTCAGACCGACGGAAAATATTGGGAGAACTTTTTCACCAGGATCAATGAGCAGAAGTACTATGATCCATCGGTAATCAGCCAGTTTAAGCAAGATCTGGTTGACTTTACACTCTCCGGTTCGGTAGTTGTTCTGCCGATCACAGGTTCATACCAAGTGAATCAGAACCCGTACTCTGCATTAGTTGTTAGTAAGGCAAATAGCGGCAAGTTAGAAGCATACTCTGTGGCAGTGGTCGCTGTGGATTTTCTGAACAAATACGCATATTTCACAGAAATAGAAAAAAGACCAGGTGGAGATACGATATATTTCATCAGTAGAGAAATAATAGACGGGCCAATGAGATCGAACGATATTATTCACGTCAGCGGCAATCCAAGATTCAAATCCAGCGTTGAAGTAAAAGGTGTCGACATACAATCAGGTCGTCCTATATATGATGATCCCTTTTCCCCAAAGATACTGACAGAACAAGATATTCAAGCCTACAGAATGTCTATGATAGCGAGCAACTATTCAAGCGATTTGAATGTACTTGTGAAAAGTGTGCCTGATTTTCTGAGCAGTAGCGGCGAAACTGGGATCAATTTGAACCTCAGTCGTATTACGAGAGGTCAAAAGTCGCTTACACCAACGGCTCTCATTGTTGAATTCAAGAGTGCTCAAGGTCAGGGGAACGATCATTTCATGAAGGTTTATGTTGAATATGACGGTCCAGGTTCTTCCGGACGCGATCCTCTTTTCACCATCAAACCAAGGACAAGCGGAAATGGATATCAGATAGTCATACATGGTCAAAATGCTGAAGAATGGCTTGGGCTATCGATTACTGGCAGGGAAAGGACAGTGGATGTCAATTTCAACGGCGTTTTGAAATCAAATTTGACTGTGAAGTTGAAAAATCATTCAAACAACGATAAACCAATGTACGTTGATGGACAATACACGGTTTACTCCGAAAAAACGTTGAAATATACGATCACATTATCTATGAAGATTTCAGAAGCCTATTTCCTCATAATACAGTAGATAATATTGTCGTAAACGAACAGATGGTTGAGCAGATGAGAGCCACTATTCGCTCGGATTTCTTGAACATCGTTGCAAATGACTCAGTGATCATTAAGGAAAAACAAAGGAATTTGAAAATCAACGCAAGTATCTATGCTTTCAACAAAAGTTTTACCGTTGAAGATTATGACGAAGGAAACCCTTCGGGTCAACTCACGATCTTTGGCTCTCTGATGCAGAACTATCGTGGACCTGTTGGGACATTCAGAGGCAACGACACAGTTACAGGTTACTATAAGAACTACATCTACGATGACAAAATCTTGGAAGGCATCAGTTCGATAGGTACACCAGCTAAAAGAGGAAATATGCTCATACTGACGCTCAGAGGTGTTTATTGATGCGTGGGAGCCTTTTGACGGAGGCAGTCATCAGCTTGCTGCTGGTGTCAATTCTCTTGGTCTTTGGTTTTGAAAGTATAAGTCTCTCTTTGGCACAAACTAACAAAATCGAATCAAAAGTGCAGGCTGCGGCATTGCTGGATTTTGTGTACGGATATCTTTCAAAATACGAGATAGGTCACGATGTTTCCAATATAAGTGCTGATGTTATCAACAATCTGTATTGGAATGGCAGTGTGAAATACCCAAAACTAAAGGCATTGCAGTTTCAGAATGTCTCAAGAACCACACCTTCGCAGATCATATATAGAAAAGTCAAGGTGACAATTGAGCTAAGACCTACAGAAACCGATGATTATGATCTCATCTTTGGACTATGATTCACCCTTGATCTACTCCAAACTTTTGAGCCTGCATTTTCATCAACAAGCAAAGAAGTTCTTTTCTGGCTGCCAGCTGATCTATGATCATTGAACAGGTTACTCTCTGAGAACTGTCACAAGATACAACACATGGCCTGACAACTGTAGGATAGCAGTTATGATGCCGTTGCTTATGCTGATTCTTCCATTATGTTGAATAATCGCTTGGGCATCCTTTGATTCAAGAAGCCTCGACAGTTCGTTTACCTCAATACCTCGTTCCAACATTCTTTGATAAGCATGAGGAGTCAATAAAAGATCTCTTTCAAGCAGTGCAACATGAATTATCACTTGGGCATCACCTTGTCAGTCGCACCACAAAACTAAGACATTTCGTCGGTCAAAGCCTTCTTGCGCCCATGTTTTTTCGCATGGTACATTGCCACATCTGCCAATCTTATCAATTCATCGAGCGTAACGCCATCTCTGGGATAAATCGCAACGCCTATGTTCACACTCAATAAAACTTCTTTCCCTTCATGTATAATTGGTTCTTCTATTGTTCTGATAATCTTCTCAGCGAGTACATTCACATCAAACTCGTCACAATTGTATGCAGCAATCACAAATTCATCTCCACCAAATCTGGCAACGAAATCACTCTGTCTGACAGTTCTCTCAAGTTTTCCACCGATGATTCTCAGTATATCGTCACCAAATGGATGACCAAATGAGTCATTTATTGTTTTGAACTTACTCAAATCCAGAAAAAGAACCGCGACCTTTTTTCCTTCTCTCTTTGCAATTGAGAGCAGTCTCTCTCCGTATTCTCCAAAAGCCCTTCTGTTCGCAAGTCCAGTCAGTGGATCATGTGTGGAAAGATACTCTATTTCTTCTTGTTGAGTCATGATTCTCTTCTCGAACGTGATACGCTGGAAAATGACTGCCAGATAATTCGCAAACAACCTTCCCAGTGAAATAGATCGCTCATCAAATGCATTTTCATCGCTAAAGTTATCAAAGTTGATAACCATTTCCAACTCACCGTCTACTTCTATCGGAACACTTATGTTGCACATGATCTCGTCGATTCTACCAACAGTTTTCAGTACGGAATAAATCTCAGGGTCTAATGAACTATCAATTCTCAGTACGTCGTTCTTGCGTTTCAAACTGTAAGGCCCCTTTATCCAAACTCTTGTTTTCGCAACCGGAAGAGAGATTTTAGATAGTTGAGACAGATCATAGCCAACTGCAGCAACATAGAAAAGTCTGTTCTGCCTTTTCACCAGTACCGTACCACCCTCGGCGTTTGGAACAGTCTTGATCATTTTCTCCAGCATTTGCTGGTAAACACTGTCATCATTGTGACGGCGCAACAAATCAACGGATAAGTCCAAAACAGCTTGCATTGTTTTTCTTTGAAACTCTTCATCCCTTCTCAATCTCTGTTCAAACCTCAGTTCTGTTCTACTCTCAATAACATTCATACCTAACGCTGGCAAGAGCGCAATAAGAATCGGGATCAAAAGACTATGTAATCCGACCAAGGGCCTTGTCAATTCACATTTCAAACCAAAGGCAAAGTCTATACCTTGTGATGATATCTTCAACCAGTCTATACCCAAAGACTCAAGCAACGTTTCAGCATTCAGAAAAGCCATAACAGCTTTGTCTTTAACAAACTCTGTTGCATTGTCATCGAATATCTTGAACAAAACCTTCAGTTTATCGTTTTCAGAAGTGATAGAATAAAGATCAAAGTCTAATGAGTCTACGGGAACAATCTCAATATCAACTAAGGCGGTATAATGGGTGGTAATCTCTTCGAGCCATTTTTCCATTAGTTCTATATCATTCTTTATAGCGGCTTCGTACATCTTATCCCACTGAAAAAACCCTAAACTTATACTGTTGACAATTTCTTCGACCCTTGCTGTATAGATCTTCCCAAGCTTTTCCACTTGATCGTTGATCTCGCGCTGTTTCACAAAGTATATCAACATAAAGGTAATAACAAAGCTTAACACAAAGACAAATATCGACTTTTTCACGCAGCCACCTCCCGTAATCTTTAGTTCAGATTGTATTCATACAGATTATAACACGCATCAAAAAAGGAGTGATAATTGACATCAGTTAGACAACCAAGTTCATTCTATAAGAGAATTCTAATCCGAATTTGAAACGATCAAAATCAGAGTATAATAAGTCATCAGTTGCGGTTTTCTCGAGGCAACTGTTTCCTCAAGGGAGTGGTGAAATGTGAAGATTGGCAAGTCTATTTCCATGTTCGTAATCTTTACCGCGTTGTTGCTCAGCTCAGTTCAAATTTCTGCTACATCCATGAGTCAAGATCAGATTATTGCTATAGTTAAAGAGGTGTTGGTCTCCACCAGAGACATACCCGATGAAGCCTTCAAGATGGCACTGGACAGTTTGAAAGGTACCAAGACCTTGGCACAACTGATCTATATGTCAGTTAAGGTGAGGGACTTTGAAGCGCTTTGCAGCACGCCAGTACCGACCAATTTTGACAGTGTCAACGATTTCAGAGAATTCAAGAAGTTGGTTAAGGACAAACTCAATCCCTTGAATTGGCTCTTGGATTTAGTAACTCCTAAGTGGGTCAGTTTCATCAGCGATACGAAGAGTGTCTTTTCTGCGGTTAGGATAGATATTCTTGAGCGAGCCCTTAAAGAGTCGCAGTACGAAAGTTACAAGTTAAACCGTGATAAAGGTTATGATTCAATGACTGCGTACGACATGCAGGCAAATTCAAAAGGGTTCTACGTAATCCGTTCCTCAGCAGAGTACAAAAACCTTTCAGATTCACAGGTGAACGAAATGCTTAGAAACGCGATGGAAGAGCGCTACACGGCTGAAAAGTACGCTCAGTTCATCCTTGAACTGAGAGCAAACAGACAGAAATATCTCAAGAGCATAATAAACGCGTACCAAGACCACATTTCATTGCTGGTGGAAAAGGCACGAGAGTTTGCAAAAAGTGCCATGGTAAACCTCGATGGCACATGGGTTCTTGAAGATAGCGCAGGTAGGTTCAGTGGTACCATGACGCTGAAACATCTCGATTACACCACAGCCATCGGTGAGGTTCAGGCTGCAGGAGGGAGAATCAATGTTGACGCCTATATCTTAGATGGGAAAATCGAGCTTAGATTTCACTTTCGAACATTTGCTGTCATAGATTATTATCTTCAGTATCCCGAACTTTCTCAATACATAGTCTCCCAAGGTGGAGTGCTGGCAACAGCGATTTTCGAGGTTGGCGGAAGTCCAGATCAATACTCCGGCACACTCTATCCATGGTATGTAGTTTACAACGATTCCGATGGGCTTGTTGTTAAAAAGATAGTCTATGGTTCTGTGGAAGAGACACCTGAAAGAGCGAGGAGTATTTATATATCAAGGAGATGATCGGATGAGGAAAATAACTCTTTTGGCTTTTGTTCTTTTGGCAGGTATGATGATGTCGATGGAATATTTTGTCGATCCAAACAACGAGTTCATCTACGCGGTCTTGGACGGTTTTGAGGCTACTTACAACGAAGATGATGGAAGTCTGTCAGTTTTCAACCCACAATACAACGTAGTGATAAATATCGGGAAGATCTCAGAGCCTGTTGAGGGCTTAGAGCTCGGCGTTCTTGTTGATGAGATCGGTAAGAACTTAGAAAGGTCAGGTTTTCAAATACTTTCGAGAAACGATAGAGATTTCTTGGGCTATCCTGCCTCAACCTTTGAAGGCCTTACCTCACAAGATGGGATAGCAGTCCATGTTGAGTTCACTGTCATCGAAGTCCCACAAAAGGGATACTACCTGATAGTTGCCGCAACACCAGATGAGAGTTACAACGAACTCGTACTGCTTTTACTGAATGCAAAACAGATGCTGATGTTTATAGAGTAAATGAACTACATACAACAAAAACCCAGCACAATGAAGAAAATGCTGGGTTTTTGTTTTTTTGTTTAGATGATAAAATAGTTTTTGACACGAATTTTCGTGAGGCGATTTGATGAGAAACACGACAAAGGGCGTCGAGTTGCTACTTGGAGATCCAAAGAAGGCTATTGTCAAACTCGCTTTGCCAATGATGATGGCGATGCTTGTGCAGACCCTGTACAATCTCGCCGACGGCATCTGGGTTGCTGGTTTGGGTCCAGAAGCGCTATCAGCCATAGGCATGTTTTTCCCAATTTTCATGATCATAATCTCATTCGCTGCGGGTATCGGTATAGGTGTGAACGCCGTTATCTCCCAAAAGATCGGGCGGGCAGACAAAGAGGGAGCCGACAAAACAGGCAGGACTTCTATTTTATTGGTCATAATTCTTTCTGCACTTTTGACAATCATCTCACTTCTGTCCATAGATCCCGCCCTAAGACTCATGGGTGCGAGGGACAAGATCCTGGAACTTTCCTTGGATTATTCAAAGATTATAATCTATTTCATCGTGGTTTTCATCTTCAATAACGTGGGAAATGCGATTTTACGCGGTGAAGGTGATGCGAAAAGGGCTATGTACGCGATATCAGTTGGCTCATTTTTGAACATATTTCTCGATCCTATCTTCATATATACCTTCAAGCTTGGTGTAAAAGGTGCAGCATATGCTACCGTTATCTCTGCAGCAGTTGGGTGCTTTCTCATATCTTACTGGTTTTTCATCAGGAAAAGTACCTACCTTTCTATGAATTTGTCCAATCTCGAAATCGATCTTGGGGCACTTCGAAATATATTGAAAATAGGGATCCCAGCATCCTTTGCACAAATATCCATGTCAGTGGCAATCTTCGTGTTGAACAGTTTTGCGACAAGAGTGGGGGGACAATTTGGTGTGGCTGTCTTTACAAGCGCTTGGAGGGTGATCAACTTGGGAACGATCCCAATGATAGGAGCTTCAACAGCTGTTACGTCGGTTGTAGGCGCAGCCTTCGGAGCAAAGGACGTGAAGAAACTTGAAACAGCACACTTATTCGCGATAAGGTTCGGCTTTTTCATAGGATTGTTCCTTATGGCAGCCATACTTGTTTTCGCAAAACAAATAGCTTTTATTTTCACGTACTCCGAGAGCGGAAAGGTAATCTTCCCTGATCTTGTCAGAGCATTGATGGTACTCAGTTTATTCTTGCCCGGCACCCCATTTGGCATGTTCACTTCAGCCATGTTCCAGGGTATCGGACATGCGGGGAAAAGCCTTGCAATAACCATCTTTCGAACAATAGTACTACAGGTTCTCTTCTGCTGGCTTCTGGTAAATGTCTTTGAGATCGGCCTTTCCGGCGTGTGGTGGGGAATAGTGATCGGTAACCTCGCAAACGCAGTAGTCGCGTTTACGTGGAGTCGATTCGTGATTCAGAAATTGAGAGTTCAATTCTCACAGGATTTGTCCTGAGCTCTCAAAGCATCCGATTATATCGAATCCTTTTTACGATTTTCGTGATAAAGATCGTAATTGAACAGATCAGAACGGCGAACAGTACGCCACAGGCTGCACCACTGATATCGATAATCACATCGTTCAATGACGCCCCTCTTTGAAAATACTGCTGACTGTATTCATCAAGAGAGGCAATCAATGAAGGAAGAGACAAGCCAAGCAAGATCGCTACAAAGATTTTCTTCGTGCAAAAAAAGCCAAAGAAAAAACTCAAAATTCCAAGAAACAGATACAGCCCGAAATGTGCACTCTTTCTGATAAATTCAATGGCCGTTGCCCTGCGATCACCAAACCAGAGTTTGTTCATTGTTGTTCTGAATTCTGTGAAAAACCTTGTCTCGGAAAGGTCAAGAGCCTTGTCGAGTTTTTTCAGCAAACTGTAAGCAAAACTCGATTGCCTGGCTGATTCATTGGGATATCTTGTGGAAAAATAGAATATCAATCCTATCCATAGAACAGACAATATAAAGAAAATAACTGATACCCATTCTTTCAAATTCCCACTTCCTGCCAGTACCGATTCACTTTGTCAGGGCATTCTCCACAGCCTTGAGTAAGGCTTTGCTGGTAACAGTTGCTCCAGTAACTGCATCCACTTTCAAAGACTGACTTTTCAGGATTCTGCTGATGATTTCATCGTTGACTTGTTTGTACATCTTCATGTCTATGAAACCCGATTTTTCATTTAGGATTTCCACATTGGTAACCCTTCCAGCGCTGACCGTTACTCTGACCACATACTGCCATCGCCCATTCGCGTACTGCCCAGAGTATTGGCCATCCTCTATTTTTGTGAAGTCTATATCTTTGATCTGAATCTCTCTGATTTGGTTCATACCTTTATTGAAGATCAGGAAGAATAACACAACTGCGACAATTAAACAAATCAACACTACAGCAGCAATCTTGAAAAAACTCTTCATAATCATCCACCTCACAGAGTGTGATTTCTCAGCAAATAACTCACAAGAGACGTTAAAAGCGCCATCAACATAACTGTGCAGAAAGTCTTGGGAAAGACGTTTTTCTCTTCACCGATTTTGTCAATGGATGCTGCTGCGTTCTGCAACTTGGATGGTGATATTGCCGATGCCAGACCACTACCAAAGGCAACTGCTGCCGTCATGAAAATAGGTGATAAGTCCAGCAGTCGAGACGTTTCCATCGTGTAATTTGCAAACATCGCCATCGCAGATGTCTGCGTACCCGTCACGAAACCTCCGAGTACACCCAGGAATGGTGTAAACAACGGATAGAACTGTTTGAACAGTTTTGATGATGTCGTTGCCATTACGTGTATCATGTTGTTTTGAGCGTTGATCAACTCAAAACCGCTTTGCGTTTTCTGGTAACCTGAATTGAGCATTATGTAAGCTATCAGGAAAAAAATTGTGGCAGACCAAAAAGGTTGAACTACTCGCTTTTTGGCTTTGTGAAAGACCATGTTGAGCTGTCTTTTATTCATCCCGTAAATGAATATTGAAATCAAGCTACTCGTGAAAATCCAAGTGTAAGCCTGCCAGAAAACTCTAAGGTAGACAGGCCTACCCTTGAGTAAATCAACTGGCATCGAGAGAGTTTCATAGAACAAAACTTTCACAGGACTGCAGAGATTCACAAAGAGTATGAAACTGATCAAAACAAGCCATGGTAGCATGGCTCTTGTGATATTCATGCTGCCTTTATCAACAGAAAAGACCGTTCTGCCATTTTTCAACCTGTACAACAGCGTGAAAAAGACAACCATCAGAAATCCTGCAATCAAACCCGTGATGATCGGTGCTTTCAATATTATAGCCAGATATGCCCCCAGAAAAGCGATAGCTCCAACAGCAACTGAAAGAAAGAACCCCTTCTTCAAAAAAGCCCATCCACCAGACATGTACAGAACTGCGAGCGAGATACTGAAAGAAACGACAGCAACAAAAGGCAGAAAATGTCTGGCAGCCAGGATTAGATCAATCCCTATCATGTCGGAAAAAACAACAAGTGGTATACCAAGAACTGTATAGGTACACAACGAATCATAACCAAGGGCTGCAAGGGAAATCGACTTCACCGGAGAATACCCCATCGCGAAAAGTATCGGAGTGATGACGGTCACAGGCACAGCACCTGCAGACGAAAGGATCGTACCAAACCCAATAACCAATATGAGTATCTGCAGTAAACTGTCCTTTGCACAAAGCTGCTTGGAAAACGAAATAATACTGTTCAAAGCACCGCTCACGTCCATGATTGTCAACTGAAAAAGCGAAGCAACGACGATCAACGAGACCGGTAAAGAAGCAAGAAAACCAGCAAGCAAAGATCGAAGGATTACTTCAAATGCAGTGTGAAAATAAAATAGACAAAGCACAATGGAAGTCAATAGACCAAGCAGTCCAGTCAAACCAACCGAGCTTCTTGTCAGCAACAAAACTACCAGGACAACCAAAACAGGTAAAAACGCTATTAGGCCTCCCAAGAAACACCCTCCGATTGATATTAACATCTATTCACTCAAAACACACCTTGACAAGAAAATTCCTGTACGAATCCTTGATGGTGTCGCGACCTACGACCCAAGAAGAGTTTAGACTGACCGTAGCGGTACACTGACTGTGATTCAGTTGTTCAAAGTAGCCGACAAATCTCGCATCATATGACACTGTTTGAGGGACGGTTCAATCTTTCGACTACTCGATTTGTACAATTTATCTTTCTGATAAAGATTTCACCATCAATGGTATCACTGAAACTATCATAAACGACAAGTAATTCTGAGCACATGAGTATTAGCTTTCAACAATTCCATGATAGGTTCAGGAATTTCTTTCATCTGAGTTAGAGTACTGTCAGCCCTTCTTCTTGCAAGAGCGATTATTTTTTGGACTCTGAATCGCTGCAGAAGAAAAACAAAGAAAGAGGGAGAGATGGTAAGAAAGGAAATGAAAACAGTTCAATTTCATGAAATTATGTCTAAACTCGATCGAGTCAGTAATCATGACAGTTGAACACATGTGTTAAATCTGGTCTATTTTAGTCAGAAAAATCTTTTTCGGAAAGATATATCAGACAAAGAAAGTGGGGCAGTGAGAACGGTGAGAAAAGTTGACCCAAAGTCCATGAAAAGAATGAACAGGCAGCTCATTTTGAGATATCTTATAGAGCACGGACCAAGTAGTAGGACTGAACTTGTCGAAAGGACTGGATTTGCCAGTAGTGCTGTCTGGAGAATCATCGAAGAACTTGTAGATCAAGGATTTGTTGAACAGAAAGAGTACTTTATGAAAACAAACACCAAAAAGGCAGCCGTTTATGGAGTCGCGAGGAATTTCATGACATGCTTAATAGTCGACGTTCAAGTTCTGCAGACTACTGTTGCATTTGGATTTCTGGACGGCAGTTGGGAAATTCTTGAGACCTTTCCAACGACCAACTTTGAGGAGTTCGTGTCTCGAATCAACGAGTTTCTGTCAGAAAAAAACCTTGAACCATCTGCTGGGAAAAAAGGCGAGAAGGAACAGAATAGTTTTTTCGGTACCCGGTATCGTTGACAGTCTGAAGAACAAGCTACTTTATGCACCAAATTTGAAGTGGCATGATGTGGACTTCAAGGAATATTTTGGTAAGAAGGTTTTTGAAGTCATTGTTGATAATGATTCAAACCTTTCATTACTCGTGGAATCTTTCTTCTCAAACGATATCAAGGATAAGAATAATGCTTTCTTTCTGTATCTTGGCGAAGGTGTCGGGAGGAGCATTATTGATAGATGGGAGAATTGTGAAAGGGACGAATTTCGCTGCTGGAGAGGTTGGCCATACGATCTTGCAAATCAAAGATAATATTGTTGAAATAGAAGCTCTTCTGTCTATCTCCAAATTGGTTGCCGAGTTTGAAAGACTGAAAAGTAATCCACTCGTGGGTAACCTAAAAGATAAGTTCGATTTTGTTGTAGAAATCTGGCGTTCAGGTGATGATACCACCAAACAGTTGATTGACACCTTTCTGTACAACTTAACCCTTACACTCAGAAATATCGGTTATCTCGTCAATCCACAAATAATCGTTTTCGGTGGATCGGTAAACAATTTGTGGGAGAATTTTGGACCGATCATTCACGATAGGATCAAAAAGATCGATGAATATGGTTTTCTAAAAGGTATGACATTCAGAAACACGATTTTCAAAAACGTTTCTCCATCTCTTCCAGGATGCAACGTAGCAGCAATAAACAGGATTTTTGAGGATTCCAACCTCATGGGTTGAAAACACTCAATTTTCAAGGGGAGGTGTTTGGTATGTGGCGCAAGTTAGTTTTGCTCATCACGATGGCTTTAACCGTAATCTCACTCGCGGCAAAAGTAGAGATTTTCAGTTGGTGGACCGC
This sequence comes from Thermotogota bacterium, assembly GCA_029551145.1. GTDB lineage: Bacteria > Thermotogota > Thermotogae > Thermotogales > DSM-5069 > Pseudothermotoga_B. Next base: position 84,646 of record JAKPGA010000022.1, read on the forward strand.
CGGTGGGGAAGCGGAAGGCTTGCAGGAACTTTTCAACATCTTCAGCAAGCTAAATCCCGGGGTAGAAATTATCAACGCTACAGTCGCAGGTGGCGCAGGTGCTCAGGCAAAGGCTGTTCTCAAGACGAGGATGCTCGGAGGAGATCCACCTGACACATTCCAAGTGCATGCTGGGCACGAACTTATTGACACATGGGTCAAAATGGGGTTTATGGAATCAATCACATTTCTGTACAAAGAAGAAGGTTGGGACAAAGTAATGCCAAATGGAATCCTGGATATTGTCTCTTACAACGGTGAGCTCTGGTCAGTTCCGGTCAATATTCACAGAGCAAATGTACTGTGGTACAACAAAGCGATTCTCGACAAATACGGTTTGAAAGCACCGACAAACTTTGAAGAATTCTTCAAAGTGGCTGATACCCTGAAGTCTCACGGCATAATTCCGCTTGCCCTTGGTTCGAAGGACGGTTGGGAAGCGGCGCATGCGTTTGAAACAGTGCTCATCGGAAAACTTGGTGCGGATGGGTACAGAGGTTTGTGGACGGGCAAGACGAAATGGTCTGACCCACGCGTGACAGAAGCTCTCGAAACATTCGCCAAAATGCTAACCTATGTGAACCCAGATCACGCAGCACATACCTGGGATGAGGCTTGTGCGCTCCTCGTTGAAGGTAAAGCTGCAATGAACATCATGGGAGACTGGGCTGTTGGGTATTTCTACGCCAAGAACTTCAAAGATTTTGGTTGGACTCTTGCTCCTGGTAACGCTGGAATCTTCGATGCACTGTCTGATAGCTTTGGGTTGCCAAAAGGTGCAAAGAACAGAGACACCGTGATCGCTTTCCTGAAAGTACTTGGTTCAAAGGAAGGACAGACGGCGTTCAACATCAAGAAAGGTTCAATTCCAGCAAGGACAGACGTGGACAAAAGTTTGTTCCCCGAATACCAGAGATCTGCTATGGATGACTGGTTGAAACATGAAATTGTTCCCAGTGTCATGCACGGAGCAGCAGCTTCCGAAGGTTGGGTAACTGAGTTCAAAGATGTCATATCGCTATTCATTGCAAGACCCGATGTCAAAGTAACACAAAAAGCTTTAGTCAATATAGCCATCGGACAAGGCGTGGCACAGTAAGATTTCGTGTGGGGGAAGGTTTCTTGCCTTCCCCTTTTTCATCAGATGGAGGGTAGTGAATGAAAAAAGACAGACTGATATCTATCTTGTTCATTCTTCCATCGATAATCCTGATAGCAATATTTGTTTATTTTTTCATTGGTTGGACCTCGTGGGTTTCGTTGGTGAACTGGAAGGATATCTTTCCTGACTTCACCTTCGTTGGTTTGCGAAATTACGCGCGTCTGTTTCAAAATTATCGTTTCACAATTTCCCTGAAAAACACAATAGTTTTCACCGCATTGTTCCTGGTTGCAAGTATAACTTTGGGGTTGTTACTGGCGATACTCTTGGACAGAAAGGTGCGCTTTGAAGGATTTTTCAGGACAATCTATTTGTTCCCTATGGCTGTCTCCTTTGTGGTCACCGGTGTTGTTTGGAGATGGATACTCAATCCGGGGCCGGGTGGAGAGAGTGTGGGTATAAACTTGCTCTTTGAGAAGATCGGACTGTCTTTCTTGAAAAGTGGATGGTACACAGACCCAAAGATTGGTATCAAGGCAGTGGTAATAGCTGCCGTATGGCAGATGTCCGGTTATGTGATGGCCATGTACTTAGCAGGGATAAGAGGGATCCCTTCAGAATTGTACGAAGCCGCACAGCTTGATGGTGCAAGCACAATGCAGGTGTATAGACACATAGTGTTGCCACTTCTCAGACCTATTACGCTTGGAGCGATAATAATCCTCGGCCACATCTCGCTGAAGATTTTCGACTTAGTTTTTGCGATGACTGGCAGTGGCATTGGTTTTTCTTGTGATGTCCCAGCGTTGTTCATGTACGATACCACTTTCAGAGGTAATTACTTTTCTCAGGGTGCGGCCGTCGCAATGATACTGCTTTTATCCGTGGCTGCATTGATCGTACCATATCTGATCTATAGCATGAGGGCGGAGGTAAGAAGATGAGACCCAAGAGAATCATTCTCTATATTGTGCTTGTCGTCTTTGCAGTGTTCTATTTGATGCCAATATACGTGCTTCTTGTCACCGGACTGAAAAGTTTTCAGCAAGTCAGTCTGAGAGAGATGTGGAATTTGCCCAAATCCATCACATTCCAAAGTTTTGTCAGAGCTTGGAAGGGTGATCCTTCGCGTGGACTAAGAGGTCTATCGCAGAATTTCATGAACAGTGTTTATCTGGTCATTCCCGCCACCTTGATTTCAGCAATGCTCGGGTCGATGAATGGTTATGTGCTTACAAAATGGAAGTTCAGAGGAGCCAATACAGTATTCGCAATACTGTTATTTGGAATGTTCATTCCGTATCAAAGTATCTTGATTCCACTTGTTCAGCTCCTTCAGAAGGTGAAATTGTACGGATCAATCTTGGGGCTTATTTTTGTGCACTGTGTCTATGGTATACCGATAACCACGTTGATATTCAGAAATTACTATTCGACGATACCCAGCGATATTGTTGAGGCATCGAAGATAGACGGAGCGAATTTCCTTAAGATATACACAAAGATAATCCTGCCAGTTTCTATGCCCGCTTTTGCGGTTGTGATGATCTGGCAATTTACATCGATTTGGAATGATTTTCTATTTGGTTTGATCGTCGCACCTAACCCATCGGTGCAACCAATAACTGTTGCATTGAATAATCTGGCTGGGAGCTATTTTGTTGAATGGAATATACAAATGGCGGGCGCGTTGATTACAGCTTTGCCAACGTTGCTTGTCTACATTTTCCTCGGTAGGTTCTTTATGAGAGGACTGCTTGCTGGGAGCCTCGCTGGGACATAAGCAATGCTGGTTTTCAGATCAATCACGATCTGTTCTGACACACAGCCTCGTTTTGACATGTCCTGAAAAATTTTCAGAACATAAATTTGTATTTGACCATGAAATGCTAATATCATTTTCGGTGATCATTCTGAGAATTTATCTTGTGAGGCACGCGAGAACAGAATGGAATGACAGAGGCATCTGGCAAGGGAATGTCGATATACCTTTGAACGAAGAGGGAATCAAACAAGCAGAGAAACTTGCTGACAGATTCAGCAAGGTTTCTGTAGATGCGATATATACAAGCCCATTGATGCGTAGTTACCAAACTGCAGAGAAAATCGCCAGCAGGTTTTTTATTCAACCGATGAGGGAAAGTTCACTGAGAGAATGTGAGATATCTCTGTGGAACGGCCTAACTATGAAAGAAACACTGGAAAGGTTCGGCCCATTTTACAAAGAATGGTCCACCAATCCCAAAGCCAAAATCGACGGTGTCGAATCACTTGGAGATGTGCAAAAAAGGTTAGTTGAGAGAATAGAGCAGATAATCAAAGAACCATTTGAAAACGTGGTCGTTGTTTCACATGCCCTGGCTATTAGAATGGTCATCTGCTGGGTATTAGACCTACCCATACCACTTCACAGGAATTTCAGAATCGAAAATGCTTCTATAACAACGATTGAGATTGAAAGTCGACCTCGTTTGGTCTGCCTGAATGACACATGCCATCTTGAAGAATGAACGCAGTGATGTTGTATTATATATTATGAGGTGATGGAGTTGAAGACAGAATGGCTTGGCAAGATGAGTTTTCTTGCTTACACGGATTCAAACAGGCAGATTTTGATGGATAGTAAAAAAGAAAGTGGTGGCCTGGGCTCAGGTCCAACTCCCATGGAATTGGTCCTTGCGGCGTTGACAGGTTGTACTGGAATGGATATCGTTTCAATACTTTCAAAGATGAAGGTTATAGATGATGTCGAGAGTTTCAATCTTGAGGTGGATGCAGAAAAATCGCAGGAACACCCGAGGGTATACACAAAAATACACCTCAAATACATTTTCAAATTCAAAGGCCAACCGCGAAAAGAACAAGTTGAGAAAGCCGTCCAACTATCACAGGAGAAGTATTGCAGTGTTGCAGGAATGCTCAAGAAAGCTGCGGAATTAACCTACGAGATCGTTTACCTGTGAGGTGATAAGTTGCTTTTGGCAACTTTCAACTTCAAAGATACGATTGTGGAAATAGTTCAGGATGATATCACAAAACAAGAAACTGAAATCATCGTCAACGCAGCAAACTCTTATCTGCGCCATGGTGGTGGGGTGGCTCAGGCGATAGTCAAGGCTGGCGGAGAAGATATCCAGCAGCAAAGTGATGAACATATACGAAAGTACGGTCCTGTACCGGTCTCTAATGTTGCCGTAACGAAGGCTGGGAGATTGAAGGCAAAGTACGTTTTGCACGCAGTTGGACCCGTGTGGGGAGAAGGAAAAGAACATGAAAAACTTTATGACTGCGTTACGAATGTTCTTGCAAAGGCAGATGAACTCGGAGCAAAATCGATAAGCATTCCCGCGATAAGCAGTGGTATATTTGGCTTTCCTAAGAAGGACTGCGCGGAGATCTTTTTGAAAGCCATCAAAGATTATCTCTTATCAAGGCCAACTGGCTTGAAAACTATCAGGCTGTGCAATATAGATGAACAAACAAGTGAGATCTTCCTGGAAACCTTTTCAAGAAACTGGGGGTGATCACCATAGAGGAAGAAAAGGAAATGCCAAAACTCTCGATGCAAGATTTGATAATTCTCTTCTTCAATACAATTGCTGAACGTTGCTGGGCGAGGCTTGGGTTAACAAAGGATGAGTATGGCGAGATGCGCCAGGACTTGGGCGAAGCAAGGCTTGGCATTGATGTTTTAGACTCTCTCGTGAAGGTCTTGAATACGAACACCGATCAGGAACTTCACAGAGAGCTTGAAGGTATCGTAGCGAACTTAAAACTGAATTATGTCAATCAGTATAACAAAACAAAGGAAGTAAGACAATGAAAAAGGCTGGAATTGTCGGGTTGCCAAACAGTGGTAAATCAACACTGTTCAATGCCTTGACAAACCAAAACGTGCCAGCAGAGAAATACCCGTTCTGTACGATTGACCCGAACTTTGGTGTCCTGATAACCGAAGACAAAAGATTGGTGAGACTTGCTCAGATGGAAAGATCCGAGCAGGTCGTTCATCCTTTTTTCAACATCGTTGACATTGCGGGCCTTGTGAAAGGTGCAAGCAGGGGCGAAGGCCTCGGCAATCAGTTTCTTGACCACATAAGCAAAGTTGATATGATCTTCCACGTTGTGAGATGCTTCAAAATAACCGATGTATCCCATCCGATGGGCAGCATAGACCCTCAAAGGGATATCGAAGTGGTGGAAATAGAATTAATCTTGAAAGACCTGGAGACTGTACAAAGAAGAATTGAGAAAATATCAAAGCAAGCCAAAGCAGGTGATGCCGAAGCAAGAAATGAATTGGGTTTACTCGAAAGGCTCAAAACGCATCTCGAGGCAGGAAATTTGTCTTCAACTCTTGCTAAAAATGAGAGTGACCAGAGAATCATAGATGGTCTGTTCTTGTTAACGGAGAAGCCCGTGATATACGTTGCCAATGTTGATGAGTGGGGTGTAGAAAATCACATCTATGAAAGGGTACAAAGAATTGCGCAGAAAAGGAATGCCGGCTTCATTCTTGTAAACGCTGGGGTAGAGTTCGAGGTGAAGGAAATGTCGCCTGATGACGCGAAAGATTTCTTGATGGCCTACGGATTTGAAGAGCCGATAAGATCCAGATTCTTCGATGAAATTAAAAGAACGCTTTCGCTGATATGCTTTCTGACAGCCACCAAGAATGAAGCCCGAAGCTGGGTCATAGAAGAAGGTACCAGTGCTTATGATGCTGCCGGAATGATACATACAGATATTCAAAAGGGATTTATCAAAGCTGAAGTAATTTCTTTCGAAGAGCTTGTAAAGTTCCCTTCTCTGAAGGAAGCAAGAGAAGCCGGTGCTGTGAAAGCTCATGGGAAGGAATACATAATCAGGGAGGGAGACGTTGTTCATTTTCTATTCCATGCTTAATTTGTTCAAAAACACAGCTCTTGTATCAACTGTTTTGTCCTTTCTCGTTGCTCAATTGATCAAGGTTTTCACTTCGAAAAGGCTCTCAACCTTTAAGAAATACGGTGGAATGCCAAGTGGTCATTCTGCTGCGATGTCAGGGCTCGCTTTTTCCTTGGCAAGGTGCACGGGGTATGATTCACCGGTCACAGCCGTCGCAGCAGTATTGCTGATGGTCGTGGTGGCCGATGCTGTGAATTTAAGACCTTATGTCCGAGAAGATCTTGGGCATACATGGATCGAAGCTTTCGCGGGAATTGGAGTTGGTTTCGTGGTTGCCCATCTGTTACCTGCAAGAATACCGATGTGGTGATAGTATGCCTGCAAAACTTTCGTCAGTCACCGTCGTTGGCTTGAACGTGAATTTGATAACGGTCGAAGTCGATATAGATAGAAAGAGTGTAATCCACGACGTGGATATAGTTGGGTTAGGTGACACGGCAGTAAAGGAAAGCAAGAAGAGGATCAAAAGCGCCCTTAAGAATTCTGGATTTGATTTTCCCCAAGGCAGGATCATCGTCAACCTCGCACCTGCTGACATAAAGAAGGAAGGTTCTTTGCTCGATCTACCAATAGCTATAGGTATACTCCAAGCGGCTGGGGTACTGCAGAAGACAGATGTTCTTGCCCTTGGTGAACTTTCCCTGGAAGGAAAGATCAGAGGGGTAAGGGGCGTATTGACAAGTCTGCTTTCTTTGAGTGAACAACAACATGAAGGCATAATAATCGTTCCGAAAGAGAATCTCGAGGAAGCTCAGATGGTAAAGGGGTTGAACATATACGCTTTGGAAGACCTGAAAGAAATCGCTCAGTTCATAAACCATCTTGCTGAGTTCAGGGCGGTTTCTTTCAAAGGATTTCCACCTTTTGAATATGAAAGCGATCTTGATTTTGCCGATGTGAAAGGACAAGCTCTTGCTAAGAGAGCGCTCGAAATAGCAGCGGCTGGTTCGCATAACATATTGATGAGAGGAAGCCCAGGGGCAGGCAAGACAATGCTTGCAAGACGACTTGCGTCCATAATGCCACCTTTGACGGACGATGAAGCTGTGGAAGTTCTCAAAATATACAGTGCTGTGGGTTTTGTGAATGGTAAAAAGATTTTCAGACCTTTCCGCTCACCTCACCACACCGCATCGAGCGTTGCGATAGTCGGCGGTGGGAACGATGCAAAACCTGGAGAAGTGACCCTTGCACACAACGGTGTACTTTTCTTGGATGAGTTCCCTGAGTTTAGAAGGGATGTCATAGAGGCTTTGAGACAACCCTTGGAAGAAGGAGTTGTCACCGTAGCGAGAGCTAAAGCAACGATAACCTATCCCGCACGATTCACACTTGTCGCGGCTATGAATCCATGTCCTTGTGGAAATTACGGGGACCCCAAAGCGGTGTGCAACTGCTCTCCATACGACATAATTAGGTATAACAAGAAGGTCTCTGGACCCGTTTTGGACAGGATAGACATTGTTGTGCAGGTCCAAAAGATGGAATTTGAGGAATATTTCGCAAAGGGTTCTGCCGAAAGCAGTAAAAGTATGAGGGAAAGAGTCATAGCGGCACGGCAAATACAGCAAAAAAGATATAACGGCCTTGGTTTCTCAACAAACTCTCAGTTACCTTCGAAGTTTCTGAGGAAGTTTGTCCAGTTAGACGAAAAAAGTGAAGATCTGTTGAAACTGTCAGTCACAAAGTACAATCTATCCGGGAGGTCCATCGACAAGATTCTGAGATTGTCCAGAACAATAGCCGATCTGGAACAAAGTGAGAAAATACGATTCAATCACGTTGCAGAAGCCGTGCAATACAAAACACAGCAAAGAGATTGAATTTAGACCTTTCTGGGTAAAAAGGGTTCATAGACTTTGATGCTGTGCGAAAATAAAGCGCTTTTCATCTTGATATCTCTCATCTGAACTTGTTAAGAACTTTTCGAGGAGGAAGAAAATGTCTCATCTCAAAAGGCTTTCTGATTCGATCAAATTCAGAACCGTCTCTGGGAACTGGGACCAATTCTTGAAACTGCACAAATTTCTTGAAGATTCATTTCCCATTGTCCACCAAAAGCTTGAGTTGGTGAAGATCAACGATTATTCTCTGCTGTACAAATGGAACGCAGATACGAAAGAATCCATATTGCTCTTAGCCCACATGGACGTTGTACCTGCAAATGAAGATGAATGGGACATACCACCGTTTTCAGGAGAGATAAGAGATGGCTTCATATGGGGAAGAGGCACACTGGACGATAAGTCGTGCGTTATGGCGATCCTTGAGTCTGTTGAGAGATTGCTTTCTGAGGGTTTTCAACCAAAGCAAACTGTGTACATTGCCTTTGGTTTCGACGAAGAAACAAAAGGCTATCTCGGCGCTCGAAAAATCGCTGAGTATCTTTTCAAGCAGAATGTCAAGATAGAAGCCATATTAGATGAGGGAGCAGCAATCATAAGCCGATTCCTGCCACAGATCGATGTTCCTCTGGCTCTCGTAGGACTTGCAGAAAAAGGATTGGCGAGCTTTGATTTGATAGCCCAAGGCGACGGTGGCCACTCTTCATCTCCCAAGAGAAACTCCCCTGTTGAAAGAATGGCAAAGGCCATTGAACGCATATCGTCTTATAAAAATGAGATACATTTGACCAGACCAGTTGAGGAGTTTTTTAAGACCTGCAGTGGACTCATGCCTTCCACATCGAGTTTTTTTCTCAAGAATATGAAGTTCTTCTTGCCACTGATCAAGAAAAGAATCGAAACAGTTCCTTCACTAAATGCAATGCTCAGAACCACTATGTGCGTTACTATTGTTCACGCAGGAATGGCAGACAATGTCATTCCAGACAAAGTGGTAGCAACGGTTAACACCAGAATAATTCCACAAGAGACGGCCGAGGATGTCTTCAAAAGATTGAAGGAACTACTCAAAGATCTCCAGATAGATGTGGTGAAAAACGATCGCTGGGAGGTTTCTGACCCTGTGCCGTGCTCAGACATGAAAACAGAATTCTTCAGCAAACTATCGCAAACGATAAATGAAGTCTTTCCTGACTCAGTTGTGACGCCGTTCTTGACTATCGGAGGCACAGACTCGAGGCATTACAAGCACTTATGTTCAAACATATATAGATTTGCCCCAATAATTATGAAGGGTGAAGAAATGAACCTTATCCACGGCAAGAATGAGAGAATATCAACACAAGCCTACGAAAAGATGATCGATTTTTACTACAGACTCCTCAAGAAGGAGTGATAGTATGATATTGATCTACACTACCTTTCCAACCAGAGAAAAAGCTCTGGAAATATGCAGGATTTTGCTTTCAGAAAAGCTCATAGCTTGTTTCAACATCTTTCAGGTTGATTCTGGCTATTGGTGGGAGGGAAGGATCACAGAAGACAAAGAATTCGGAGCCATTGTGAAGACGAGCAAATTCAGGGAAAAAGATGTCTTCAAGAGATTGAAGCAGCTTCATCCCTACAGTGTGCCAGTAATTCTGTCGGTAGAAGTTCAAAGCGTCGACGAAGATTACAAACAATGGCTCCAAGAAAGTATTGAATCAAGATAGGGTTACTGTAGGTGTGCCATCTTACAGAGCTGACATGCCTTGCGACAAGACTTAGTTTTATGGAGCATCTTTCTCAGAAAGTGTAGTAAACTCATAAAATGAGAGAAGATACTCTTAGACGTAACTAAGTTCCATTTTCGGCATTTTGAGAGGTTTTCTAACCATTTTGTGGTGCAAACCAGCTACAGACGAGGCTTATGGACATTTCAGGTTTTTCGTTCTTCCGTATAATATATTATGGAAGGCGCCTACCAGGATCCTGGGAAAATGCAAAACCGTACATTGGCATAGGTCTACCCTTTCGGAAACTCAGAGAATCACCTCTACTAATACTATTGTAGATGTTTTTAGACGATTGATATGATCACTCTGCATCAATTAGTCTAACGTTGAGATGGGCAATGCTCTTTTGATGATTGCCGAAGATTCATGAACAAGCCAGATGTGCCTTCACAAGAAAGAATACCTCTTTCGGTCTTTCGATCACTGCAGCATGGCCACAATCTGGAATACACACGTATTTCGCGTTTGGTATTCGTTGGGATATTTCTTGTGAAAAGTTCGCAGGCTTTGTTCGATCAAATTGGGCGGAGATCACAAGAGTCGGTGCATCGATCTTAGGTAATTCATCAAGCAAGGATAAATGCTCAAGTTCAAGAAAAGAATCCAACAGCTTCACTGCACCTTCGTAATTGAACTGCTGCATCCTCTGAATGATTGTCTGGAAAAAGTCTGGGAATCTATCAAGAAACTGCTCGCTGTAAACATCATCGATCCAACTTCGGACAAATATCTGAGGATCTTTGCTCATGGCTCCGTCCTTCCACCTCAACGCCTTGTATTTAATGGAAGGTGTTATACGTGCTGTCGCCGTTATGATCGTCAAGGAGCCAACCATCTGCGGATATTTCGCAGCAAATAGCATCCCAACCTCTGCGCCATAGGAGGTCCCAACTAAATGTACCCTATCGATTTTGAGATGGTCGAGAATCTCTCTTAGATCCTCAACATGTCTGTGAAAGGTACATGGGCCATTCTGTGAGCTCCATTGACATCTGAAATTGTGAAGAATAATCCTATATCTTTCTCTGAGCTGCTCTGTGATGTAAAACCAGTTGTTATAGTGCATGAAAATGCCATTGAGAAAGACAACCACTTCCATCGATTCGCCTTGAATTTCATAGTCAATCATGATACCATCACTCGTTTTGAACACCTCTATCACCACCTGAATCCAACTGCCACTTGCTGAAATCCAACCCCAGAAGTCAAAAAGATCACTACTTTGCCCTCCATATCCTTCATCTTTCCTTCCTCAAAGGCATCGTCGTATGCCATGTAAACACAGGCCGAGCCAGTGTAACCGTACTTGTCCATTATCATGTGAGTTTTCTCTTCACTCAAACCAAGGATCTCCATGACCTTTAGTATGGTCTTCTTTCTAACCTGCGTGAAGAATATCATTCCTATCTCTTCTTTGGTAATCTTGCATTTTTCGATCAATTTGTTCACCAACGTTGGCCAACCTTCTTCATTGACAGTAGCAGGGTAAGCAGCCCTCAAATCCAGTTTGTGCAATCCTCTGTCTATTCCCTCAATGTTCATAGTCCCTGCTCCCATGTAAATTCCCCAATTGTACCACCAACTACCATCGCATCTTGAAACACTTCCAAGATATCCCGGCTTGTCATCTGCAGTCAATATCAATGCACCTGCCCCGTCTGAAAACAATGCTTCCCATGAATATTTCCAGTTCAAGAACTTTGTCATTGCGTAAACGCCTATAACCAAAACGTTCCTGTAATCTCCCAATGCGATGTATCGAGATGCTATGTCAAGCAAAAGAGCACCATTTGCACATGAAGCATTCACGTTGAAAGCCATCGGCTCCGCCTTGTTGGCACCTATTAGATATTGAACTCGAGCAGCGTCAGGTGGCGAAACTGCCTCGGGAGTATCAGTACCAAGGATTATGAGATCGATCTGCTCAGGTTTCATACCTATCCTCTCAAGTGCTCGTTTTGCTGCTTCACTCGCCATGAAGGTCGGAGTTTCGTGCGGCTGAGAGATGTGCCTGTGGTTTATGCCTATTTGGTCAGTAAAATAGGGATCAATGATCATATTGGTGATCTGCTCGAATTCTTTGTTGTTCATTACCTTCCGTGGAACATACATACCCGAAGAAATGATCTTTGCGTACTTCATTCTGCTTACCTCCTCACAGATAATCTCTGACGGTATGAATGAAAAGTTCGGGATTCTCAACAAAAGCCGTGTGGCCTACCCCACTGAGAACCTTCAACTCTGCGCGTAGAATTTCGGCGGTTTTTCTCATTTGCTTGCTCGTCAAGAGTGCATCGAGCTCTCCCCAAACAACAATCACAGGTACCTTTATTGAAGCTGCTTTCTCCGTGATATTAAACTTGCCAAGCTCAATTGCGTGTTGATACACGCTGGCTGGGTTCATCTTTAGAGCATCATCAACCAGATCTTCAACAAATCTCTTGTCATTCACCGTCTTTAGCAAGCCGATAATGGACCTTTTCACGATAGATCTATTTGTCTTGTAAAGTTCAAGATACGGCATGTTTTCAACTGGTGTGACCAATCCGTCTGCAGGACATGGATCGACAAGAATGAGCGATCGTAAAGAGTCCGGATATTTCGCGGCAAGCAGCATTCCAACAGCACCACCAAGGGAATGCGCAACAACTGCTGGTTTTATATGCATTTTGTTCATGAACTCATACACACAGTCAGCATAAAGCTCGAGTGAGCTATCAGTTCGTGAGGAATCACCAAAATTGGGCAAATCAACTGCAATTACTCTGTGATCGGTCAATTTCTCCATGAGCGGTTTGAACCACCGGTGAGAACCGAAGTTTCCATGGATACACAAAACAGCCGTCTCTTCATCGGAGTTACTCTCGATGTAATGTATCTTTCCAAAGGAAAGTTCCATGTAGTTACCTTCCTTTGATTTCTTCTTTCTCTTGAGCCAGACCAATGGGAGTTCTCCGAATTTGAGCCAAAGGTTGTACAGATGATAACTAATACCTCTTGGCATGAACAGAACGGTTATCACAAGTATTGATCCAAAGATTATGGAAAGAGAGAAATTGCTTCTGCTGAAAAAGAATGGTAAGATCGTGTAAATTGCTGCACCGAAAATAGGTCCGAAGGATATACCCATGCCCCCTATCACAACAATTGCTAACAACTCTAAAGACTTTGATAGACCAAAATTGCTCGGGGCGATATAACCAATTGTATGTGCGTACAAAGCACCGGCAAGTCCAGCATAAGCGGACCCAATTACAAACGCAAGAACTTTGAAGTAAGTTAAGTTCACCCCAAAGGTTCTGGCAACAAGAGGATTTTCACGGACCGCCTTAAGTGCCCTGCCAGTCTTATGAGATGTCACAACGTGAAAGATGTACATGCACAACAGAAGAACCAAGAGAATTATGTAGTAACTCTGAATCTCGTTTCCAAGTCTTGGAATATTCCTGATTCCTATGTGTCCTCCCGTAAGATCTTTCCATGCGCCAATAATCTGTTCAACCGCCACACCAAAACCCATTGTTGTTATTGCGAGGTAGAACCCAGTAAGTCTCAAAGAAGGAAAACCCAATGTTAGTCCAAAGATTGCCCCAACCAATGTCCCTGCGACAATACCAAAAGGCACTGGCAGAGAGAATCTTTGAACAAGTATTGTTGAGGTATAAGCGCCGACGCTCATGAAGGCTGCGTGACCTATTGAGACTTGACCCGTGTAACCCATGATCAGATTCAATCCCATGGCAGATAACGCATAAATCATCGTGAGATTTATGATTGTTATTATAAAAGTGCTCAAATTGAAAAGAAATGGCAGTGCAAGTAGAACGATGAAAACAAATATCCAGCGCATCTTCACACTCTCCTGATCTCACGGCTGCCGAAAAACCCCTGAGGTCTTATCAGCAGTATCGTGATGATCACAACCAAGGAAAAAGTCGTTTTTAACTCATTACTTATATAGCCACCTACGAGGTTTTCAATCACACCAAGTGCCAGTCCACCTATGACTGCACCGATTAGACTGTCGAATCCTCCCAAGACTGCCGCCGTGAAACCCTGAAGCTGATAGAACACCATCATCGTTGGTGATATGTAAGTCTTTGGAGCGCCAAGCAACGCAACGGTCGTACCCATCATCGTTCCTACAACCCAAGACCAGCTGAACACCTTCCCTGGGTTTATACCCATCAACTGGGAGATCTTTTCATTCTCCGAAACAGCCTTGACTGCCAACCCTGCTTTTGTATATCTCATGACAATTGCCGTGGCGAATACGACAAAAGCGAGGAGCGCGAAAAGGAGGATATCTTGCTTACGAAAGACCACTATCCCAAAAGCACCCTTGAAGATGTACGGCTTACCACCCACCAACTCGGGAAATGCTTTGTATTGAGTCCCCCAAATCTGCGTACTCAGACCTTCCAAGATCATCAATAATCCGAGTGTCACTATGAGCATCGAACTGTGTGACAGGTGTCTAATGGGGCGCAGTGTGTATTTCTCGACTGCGAAACCAAAAAGTGCAGATAGAGGCAGAACAACCAGAAGAGCGACAACTGGTCCTGTCCCTATTTCCACAAATGTGTAGGCGACATAAGCCATGAACATAGCCATATTGCCAAATGCAAAGTTCATGACCCCTGTTACTTTGAATATCATGACTATCCCAACCGCCACCAAGGAATAAAAGGCGCCGGTTGAGAGACCAAGAATCAGTCTGTTGAGAAACATATTTAACCTCCCAAGTATCCCTCGATTATCTTTCGATCTTTGAGCAACTCCTCTGCAACTGACTGAATCACAATCCTGCCCGTCTGCAATACATAAGCATAATGAGCAACTTTGAGAGCTGAATAGGCATTTTGTTCCACAAGCAGGATAGTTACACCGGTGCGGTTTATCATCTGAATAGCCTTCATCATCTCCCTCACCAAATTCGGTGCAAGACCCATGGATGGTTCATCGAGCATCAGGAATCTTGGTTTCGCCATCAGGGCCCGCGCAATTGCTAACATCTGCCTCTCCCCACCAGAGAGGGTACCTGAAAGTTGCTTGAGCCTTTCTTTCAACCTCGGGAATATCGAAAAGATATCTTCCAAGTCCTTTTTTATGTCACCTTTTCTTGTATACGCACCCACCTTCAAATTCTCGAAAACAGTCATGTTCTGGAAAATCAGTTTGCTATCTGGACACAGAACAAGACCACGTCTTACGATTTCATAAGCAGGAATAAGATCTATTCTTTCTTCGTTGAAAAGTATTTGGCCAGAGGAGATCCTGTTCAACCCGGCTATCGCCATGAGTACAGATGTTTTACCTGAGCCATTAGCACCAAGCAAAGCGGTGATACTGCCTTCTTTTACCAATAACGACAGATCCCTGACAGCAACGACAGGACCGTATTTAACCGTCACGTTTTTCAGTTCAAGCACTTTCGCTCTCTCCTAAGTAAGCCTTTATGACCATGGGGTCTCTTCTGACATCCTCTGGCTTGCCCTCACTGATTTTTTTGCCAAAGTCCATAACCGTTACCGTATCCGATATGTTCATAACCACATTCATATCATGCTCAACCAGCAACACCGTAACCTTCATTTCGTTCTTTAGGTGAAGGATTATCTCCTTCATCTGTTCTGTTTCAACGTCCGTCAAACCTGCAGCGGGTTCATCCAACAGCAATAACTTTGGATTACTCATCAATGCTCTGCCCATCTCAACCAACTTCTGCGCCATGAACGGTATTGAACCAGCATAGCTCAGAAGTCTGCTCTTCAAACCAAGAAAATCGGCAACAAAAACGGCTCTGGTGTACATTTCCCAGGTAAACTTCCTTCTTTTGCTTGGCGAGAATTCATCGAACAGATTCAGTTTCAATTTACTGTGGTAACCCAAATACAGATTCTCAAGGACTGTGAGATATTTGAAAACCGAGACACTTTGGAAGGTCCTGCAGATGCCAGCTTCCACGATCTTGTGTGGTTGCTCTCTTGTCAGGTTCTTGTTGCCAAGGAGAATTCTGCCGGAATGAGGTCTCACCACACCGGTTATGGCGTTGAAGACCGTTGTTTTTCCTGCACCATTTGGTCCTATCAGAGAGTGTATAACACCATCCTCTACGTTCATTGAAAAATCATTCACGGCTATAAGCCCACCGAATCTCACAGTTAGGTTCTCAATTTGTAATAGAGGCAGAGCTGACACCTCCATACGATATGAAGGAAGGGGCATATGCCCCTTCCTTCATTAATTTTGCAGAGTCATTAGATCAGTGACAGCAACAAAGACACCATTCTCAATCTTCATGAAGTACATACTGGACTTGCCCCTTCTGAGGCCTGGACCCCAAGTTATGTCCTTTGTGAGGATTCCATCCCAGTTCTTGATGGTTTCAAGTGCTTGGACAAGTCCATCGCGTGTCAAATCGTCTCCGGCCCTCAGCAATCCTTGTACGAAAACTTCAGCAGCAATGAATCCGGCGACCGCATAAGAAGACATCGGTTGGTTCGGATAACTTTCCTGAAAGATCGCCACAGCTCTCTGGTAATCTCTTAAGAACTCTGGTCTGTCTGGGGTTGCGAGTGGCACCCAACCTGTTATGTAAACACCATCAACTTGCTTACCACCAAGGGCAATGAAGCTGGGATCCGCATTGGAATAGGTTGTTACCACAGGAGCGGCAACGCCATAATCTCTCAGTGTCTTGATCCAGCGAATTGTATCGGTGATGAAACCATAGATTACAATTGAATCCACATTGGCACTCAGTACATTGATCGCCAAAGCACTGTAGTCCGTCTCAAGTGGATTGTAACCAACTTCAAGCACGGGTTTCATTTTATATTTCTCCAACATCGATTTGACCGCAGCTCTGCCTTCCTCACCAACATCATTCGACATGTAGATAATTCCAATTCTCTTCTTACCCATGTTCTCAACAAGAAACTTTGCGATCAGCTGGCCTTCGAAGGTGTAATCTGGTTGAACGGCAAATATGTATTTTTTCGGTGGACTGACCAAGAGACTTGTACCAGCACCCTGATAAACAAAAGGTACGCGGTTTTGTTCAAGATAATCCATAACCGCCAGACAACCATACGATCCAAGACCACCAACAATCGCGAAGACCTTATCTGACTCAACAAGCCTTTTAACTTCAACAACAGTCTTCGAAGGATTCAACTGGTCATCAGCAATGATCAGCTCGATCTTTCTTCCATAGACTCCTCCATTCTTGTTGACCCAGTTGAAGTATGCGTTCATTCCCTTTGACATTTCCTGACCTATAACCGCATAAGGTCCTGATAGAGCTTGAAATGTTCCTATGACTATTTTGTCTTTGTACACACCTACCTCTGCGACTGCCAGAATTGTTAACAAAATCCCCAAAACAACAAGCATTTTTTTCACAAAAATACCCCCTTTCAGAGTTGTAGACCCCCATCAACACCAATTACCTGCCCTGTGACAAAAGAAGATTCGTCGCTTGCAAGGAAAAGATAGACGTTAGCTACTTCTTCGGGCTCACCCATTCTGGCCAACGCAGTACGAGTTGTAACTGCCTCGATAATCTTTTCAGGCACCTTGTCAGTCATTGGTGTCTTGATAAAACCTGGTGCTACCGCATTAACCCTTATTTGAGCTCCTTTACGTGCAAGTTCCTTTGCCCAAGTCTTTGTCATAGCTATCACACCACCTTTGGTGGCAGCGTAATTCGTTTGGCCAACATTTCCGTAAATACCTACAATCGACGATGTGTTGATGATAGAACCTCTTTGAGCTTTCATCATATGAGGAGCAACGACCTGTGTCATGTTGAAAACACCTTTGAGATTCACATTGATCACAGTGTCCCAGTCTTCTTCAGTCATTTTCACCAAAAGAGCATCTCTTGTTATCCCAGCGTTGTTCACAAGAACATCGATTTTACCGTACTTGGCAACAATTTCCTCGACAACTTTGATGACTTCTTCTCTCTTGGTAACGTTCAGCAGGTACGAATCGATTTTTCCCGGAAGGCCTGAGGCATCCTGTGTCA
Organism: Thermotogota bacterium; assembly: GCA_029551145.1. Classification (GTDB taxonomy): domain Bacteria; phylum Thermotogota; class Thermotogae; order Thermotogales; family DSM-5069; genus Pseudothermotoga_B. The sequence continues at coordinate 102,388 of JAKPGA010000022.1, forward strand.
ATCTATCGAGCTGCTCTTTTGCAAGATCGCATGCACAGACTATGGCACCTTCTTTTGCAAAGAGCAAAGACGCTGCTCTACCGATTCCACTGGCCGCTCCGGTGATAATACAAACCTTTCCTTCAAGTCTCATAAACCCACTCCTTTCTACACTCCAAGATATGCCCTCTTTATGTGTTCTTCTTGAGCAAGTTTCTCTGACTTGTCTTCAATGACTATTCTACCGTTTTCAATCACATAGCCTCTATCGATTACCTTCAAACCTTGCTTGACATTCTGTTCTGTTAGAAGTATTGATACTCCCTCCATTCGTATTTGCTTGAGTTTTGCAAACATCTCTGTAACTATCGATGGCTGTAAACCAACTGATGGTTCATCGAGTATCAAGAGTTTTGGGCAAGCCATCAAAGCCCTACCTACTGCGAGCATCCTCTGTTCTCCTCCACTCATCGTACCTGCTTTCTGGGACAACCTTTCCTTCAGCACGGGGAAGATTGTGAAGACAAAATTCATGCGATCAACAAGCTGATTCCTCGCGTGTGGGATGTAAGCAGCGCCAGATTTGAGATTTTCTTCAACTGTCATCAAAGGAAACAATTCTCTTTCTTGGGGCACCAAAGCAATACCAAGGCGAACAACTTGATAGGTCTCCAGTCCTGTTATATCCCTTCCATCGAAATATATGTTACCACTTATAGGGCGAATCATTCCGAGTATGCAGTTAATCAAAGTGGTTTTGCCAGCCCCATTTGGTCCGAAAAGGCCAACAGCTTCTGAACCAACTGTGATCGAAAGATCCCATATTACCTGAACCTTTCCATATGCTATGCTTAGGTTCTTGATCTCAAGCATCAACCTTCCTCCCCCAAATAAGCAGCTATGACACGCCTGTTCTGCGAAACTTCCTGGTAAGGCCCCTGTGCGATTATCTCACCTCTATCCAGGACAATAACTCTGTCAGTCAATTCATTTATCACACTCATGACATGTTCTATGACACAGATCGTTACGCCTCTATCTCTGAGAGATCTGACTATGTTTATCATCTGCTTCATCTCCTCAAAGTTCAAACCAGCCATGATCTCGTCGAGAAACAGTATCTTCGGATCCGAGACAATTGCCCTTGCTATTTCCAACTTCTTCAATTCAAAGACCGTCAACCTGTCCGGATAACGTTCTGCTCTATCGAATTCCAACAATTGGCACACCTGATATGCCCTTTCCTTTGCTTTGCCAAGTGATTCTCCTCTGGCAAAGAGTGCACCGACCATGATATTTTCGAGAGCCGTGAAGTCTTTGAGCGGTCTCACAGTTTGAAAGGTTCTGGAGATACCCATCCGTACTCTAAGATGTGCAGGTGATTTTGTTACATCCTTGCCTTCAAACACAATTCTTCCACCAGAAACTTGAAGCGTTCCCGCTACAAGGCTTGTGAGCGTCGTTTTTCCTGCTCCATTAGGACCGATGATGCCTAAAATCTCTTGCTCCGCCACTTCGAAAGTTACGTTATTGACAGCCACTAACCCTCCAAAGTGTTTTGTTAAGTTCTCAAGCCTGAGTGTAGCCATCAGAGAACCCCCGATCACTTCGATCTGATTTTTTCCATAATGGTCCCATAGACACCCTTGCGCAGAAAGATTACCGTTAGAACGATTATGATTCCATATATTATCAAATGACCATAAGGCATGAGTAATTTCAGGTATTCGGATGTGAAACCAAGTACCAAGGCTCCTACTATGGGACCAATTGTCGAATAGATCCCACCGACCAACGCCATAGCGATGGGCAGTAACAGGAAATTGGCAGAGAAAGTGCTATCTGGTTCGACGAAAGCATACTGCTGAGCATAGATCGCACCTGCTGCACCTTGTATGGCAGAAGTTATTACGAAGACAATCAGTAAGTACTTGAAAATGTTTATTCCGCTCGACTTTGCCACAAGCTCATCGTTTCTTATTGAACTTATTGCATACTTCACTCTGGTCCTTTCAAAGATCTCAGACAGAACGATGACAACGATTGTAAAGGACAATATCAACCAATAAGTCTTCTTCGGGTCTCCATCAAATATCGCGTTGAACAATATCTTACCGGCAGCACCACCGGTTAAATCTGACAGATTACGCGCAAGCACCGTGAAAACGCTCGTAAGAGCAAGCGTGGTAATGGCAAAATACATTTCTCTGAGTTTCAAAACTGCGATGCCAAGCCCAAATGACGTGAGTGCTGCAAAGACAGCGCCCACAAATATACTCATGACGGGATTTACATTGAAATCATCCACAGCTATTATTGCAGCATAAGCCCCAAGGCCGAAGAAACCTGCGGTACCAAAAGAAAGTTGGCCCGTTCTGAGCATCATATCCCAACTGAGTGCAAGACACATGAATATCATTATTGTGCTCACAACGTGTATCAAATATATGTCAGCAATAAATGGCAGAATTATCGCAAGTGCCAGCACAGCTATGATAGATAAAGTCTTCATCTTTCAGCCCCCCGATTTGCCCTGAACGCTATAACCAAGATCAATACACCGAAAAACACGAGATCGGACCAGCCACTATAACCAGGTATTGATTGCACTATGGCTTCTGCAATCCCAAGCGTGATTCCCGATAGAAGAATGCCTGGAAGATTTCCCAAGCCAGCCATTGCAGTGAGACAGAAAGATTTCATCGTGAATGGTCCTCCAAGATTGGGAAAGATTGAAACCCTTGGCATCATCAATGAAGCTGAGACAGCCATCATAGCAGTGGCCAAACTGAAGGTGATTGTGTAGACCAGTTTTACATTTATTCCCACTATGGCTGCCCCTCTTGGGTTCTGTCCCACGGCGAAAGCCGCCTGACCAAATCTTGTTTTTTTCAAAACAAGCATGATCACAAGTAAAACCGCGATACTCGCTGCAACGTACAGAAATTCATAGGCACCAATACTTATTCCAAAGAGGCTGATAGACTTCGTGGCATAAGTTACGTAAACATTCCTCGGTCGTGAAGTCCACAGTGAATTTATCAATTCAACGAGTGTGATCGATACGCCAAAGGTTATTAGAAGGAGGTTCAAATGGTGAGACTTTAGCACCTTCTCAATCGTTGATTTGTAAACTGCAAGACCAATCACAAAAAGAATTGGGGCTATGAAGATCATCGAAAGTATCGGATCGAATTTGAATTGATTAAAGAGGATATAACCGATATAAAGCCCAAGAGTCAGAAAATCACCATGCGCAAGGTTCAGCAACCCAACTATCCCAAGAATCAAAGCGAGTGGTAGGGCAATGAGTGAGTAAAGGCTACCCCTCTGTAAGCCATAGAAAAAGGCATATGGCCGTACCAAAGCAACTACAACAAGCAACAATAGAAAAAATGTATAGAGGTTGAATATCCTTTTCATTGTCTCACTCTCCACTATAGAAAGGCTGGGCAGACGCCCAGCCCATTGTTATTTCGTTGACCAGCCAGGGAATGGGTAGATCAAATTGGCTGTGGCGTACTCAAATGGCCAGATCACGTGTTGCACTCCGTTCTGCCACTGCAGAATTTTCTGAGCTCTGAACCCTTGATTCTTGATTATTCTGCTTGGTGAAATCTTCAGCACACCACCGACTGGAGATTCATATTCTATTTCTCTCAGAGCCTGAATTACAGCTTTGTCGTCAATTGATCCCGCTTTCTTAATCGCTTCAATCAAAAAGTATATATTTGTATAACCAAGAGGCGCGAAATATGTCGCCGGTTCTTCATTGAACTCTTGAACATAAGCATCCCAGAAGTGCTTTGCTATTGCACTAACATCTTTCAGTGCCGGAGCCCACATGCCGTAGAGTACAACACCATTTGACAACGGGTTTTTACCAAAGTCAGCGGGCCAGCCTGGAGGTGCACCAACAAAGAGTTTTGGTGAAAAGCCTATCTCTTTCGCTTGCGATAACATCGGTATTGCATCTGCATCATAACCTGCCCAAATGAAAAGGTCTGGATCGTACTGTTTTGCCTGCAGGAGCATGGCCCTGTAATCTCCGCCACCGAGAGCAGCACTCTTGAACGGTCCTCCTTTCAAATCCTTCATCAATCCCGTCCAAACACCTGTACCTTGTTTTGCAAGCTCAAACTCGTCTTGGTAGGACTTAAAGGACGATGTTCCAAACGCACCTTCTTCATAAGCTAAGAATATTTTCTCAATCTTGACCTGTGGATACTTTTCTGTTATAGCCTTCCAACCTATTGCGTAGCTCTCACCTTGTAGATAATCCCAGGGGTGTAAGTGAAAATACCAATCTGAATCTGCACCAACAGCTTCCTCACACTTATAAGATGCCGCGCCAATCCATACAGTGATCTTCTTGTACTTCTTGAGAATTGGGATCTGTGCCAGGTGCACGCTGCTGGACATACCACCAACGAAGAAGTCTACTTTGTCAACCGTGGCAAGTTTATCCACCGCAGCTGCTCCCTTCTCAGGCTTCATCTCATCGTCCATCACGATCAATTCGATGGGTCTTCCCAAAACACCACCAGCGTCATTGATCTCCTTGACAGCCAATTTCATAGCATTTGCCGCTTGTCTTCCCGTGATATCGGATAGTGGTAGAATTGCACCTATCTTGATCGGTTTCTCTGCTAAGACAATGAGTGTGAGCAATAACGAAACTAAGACAAACAACCTTCTCATCAAAACACCTCCCTTCGATTTTTCAAAGAATCTGCAACCTCTGTGCCTCATTTTTCAAAGATCCTCTAAAATCAGGGTGAGCGATCTCAATCAAAGCCTTTGCCCTTTCTCTGACGGTCTTGCCTCTCAGCCAGGCTACACCCCATTCTGTAACCACATAATCTACGTCTTGCCTGGGTACGGTTACCGGTGATCCTACTGGTAAAACCGGGACTATTGTGGAAACTGTTCCATTCTTTGCAGTTGATCGAAGTGCGATTATTCCTTTGCCTCCTTTACTTTTGATTGCCCCTCGATGAGTATCGAGTTGTCCACCAGTTCCACTGTAATGCTGCGTGCCCAATGCCTCGGAGCAGACATTGCCGGTCAGATCAACCATCAATGCCGTGTTAATACTCACCATTTTGTCGTTTTGGGATACTACATAAGGGTCGTTGACATATCTGCCCCTGAGAAAGAAAACCGAGGGATTGTCATCAATGAACTGGTACATCCTTCTGGTGCCGAAAGCAAAGGTGCACACGAATTTGTCTTTCCATATACTTTTTTTCTTGTTGGTAATTACACCGGCTTCGAACAAATCTATCATTGACTCTGTGAACATTTCAGTGTGAACACCAAGATCTTTCTTACTCGTCAAAAACTTGGCAACGGCGTTGGGTATGCCTCCAATACCCAATTGAATAGTTGCACCATCCTCTATGAGATTACTAATATGCTCTGCAATTGATGCTTCAGTCTCTGAAGGTTCAACCAACTCTACCTGTGGGAGCTCATAATCTGCTTCAATTACATAATGAACATCCTTAATGTGGATGTGTGTATCACCGTGAGTTCTTGGTGCGTTGGGATTCACTTCAAGAACAATTGTCTTTGATTGCTCAACGACGTCTTTTTCATATACTATCGAGGCAGATAGGGTCAAAAAGCCGTTCTTATCCATTGGCGACGCAATCCCTACAAAGATATCGACCGGGCGACTTTCAAGAAGATTAGTCCCTGCTTGATGCAGGTTGTTTGGAACATAACTCACAGTACCAAAACCGGCCCTAACAGCTTCTCTGTTTGACTGTCCGAAGTACCAAGAAGCGTTTTCGAAAACCCCGTTAAAGGATCCGTCCAGATAAAATGAATAATTCTCTGTATTCAAGCACGTGAAGACTGTCACATTATTGACTCTGCTCGCAACTTTGTGCAAATTTCTCAGAAAGAGTTTTGGTTCCGCTGGTGTCATCCCAACAACTATGGTCTGATTCGACTTCACCAAGTTCAACACTTCATCAATATCCACAAGTTTAGATTTATACATGGCATTCCAGTCCACAGCAATCCCTCCTACCAACTGACCGGTTCTCTGAGGTTACCCCAGCGAACAACCGCCGCGTTCCATGTCCAACCAACACCTGCTCCAACAAGAACGACAATGTCACCATCCTTTATCTTTGCGTTGAGTATCCCCTCTTTGATCGAGAAGATCTGGTCGTTCTGACCCATATGTCCATATTTCTCCAAATAAGTTGTTTGGTCTTGTCTCAGACCAAGCTCTTTCAGCACTTCAAGATGAGCAGATCTCTTGAAGTGAAGTATAGCCAGATATGAGATGTCTTTTCGAGTCAGATTACTTTTTCTGAGCGCATCATCTATCACATAATAGAAATTCTTCAGTGTGACTTCATTCAAGCGAGCTTTAAAACCTTCTGGGTCTGGGATTTGAAAATAGTAGTTTTCTAAATCATGTGGCTTCACTGGCCACCTTTTTGTTCCACCGACCGGCACTACGCAGTCTTCGGCAAAAGACCCATCGACAATACTTGAAACACCAAGTAATACATTCTTCCCCAGGTTTTTCTTAAGCACAACTGCTGATCCACTCGCTCCAATGTCCAGCATGAAAGAAGTGTGTTTGTAACTGTGATTCACAAGATCCACATTTCTATAACCACTGACCAGTAGAACACATTCTACGTTTTTTTCTGAAAGCATCAACGATCGTGCAACCTGAAGTCCGACTATCATTGAACCACACATCGCCTCCATATCAAAAGCCCAGGCGTTTTTGGCTCCGATCTCGTGAGCCACCTTTGTGCTTGCAAGCCAGCATGGGTAATCCTTGTGTTGCGCGCCATTCCATATGACAACATCTATTTCTGATGGATCTATCTGCGAATCTTTGATTGCTTCCTTCGCGGCCATAATTCCCATGAAGCTCGTAGTATCAACATCAGATGGGACATATTTGCCGATCAAACCAAACTTCTCGACGAGTATGTTTGCAGGAATTGTGGTGAGCCTCTGAAGATCCTCAGCGGAAAGATATCTACCGGGTAAATAAGTGCCAATTCCGGCTATTCCAACATGCTCTGTCAAGATACCGCCCCCAAAACGACAAAGAACTGATATTACTCTGATACCTGATTCATCTTGAATGATAACATCTGAGTCATATGTTTCACAAATGGAATATGAAGTTTTCTGACAGCGTTTTTCACGTAAAACGGTTTATTTCTCCTTCAAGCTTTCTTTTTCTTAGAATCTCTCACTCAATCACTATTACTTAGCACAGATGGGATACCTTTGAGGATAAGGTTGGCAAGTTTGGATAGATAATCGTTGATACGTTGTGCACTCCCGTGTTTCTGTACAACGAGATCTTCGCCCATAAAATGACCTATGCCCATCAGAGCAAGTGCAAGGTTATTCGGTGAAAATTCCTTAAATTGTCCTTCTTTCATGGCCTTTTCTAAGGGGGGCAGGTAACTGTTCAATATTTTTTCATAATAGTTTCTGGAGATAGCAGGGTTGAAAAACTCGGCTTGTCTAACGATCAAGTACATGTTTGAGTGAAGCATGAAGAATTTCAGAAAAGCCAAGAAACCCGCTATTTCAGCGTCTCTTCTATCAGAGAATCTCTTGATCGCAGTTGAGATCGTGATCCTCATATTTCTGTTGGTTGACATCACAAGTTCTTCCAGCACCTTCTCTTTGCTGTCAAAATGAACATAGAATGTTCCACTTGCAACACCGGCGCTCCTTGTGATATCATTTATCATCGTGTTTCTGTAACCCCGCGAGCCAAAGAGTTTTTCAGCAGCCTGAAGAAGCTTCATTCTCGTGGAAATTACTTCTATGCTCAACGGCTGTACATCTATCTGGAATACCTCTTTGTTAAGTCTGTGATCGTTTGTGTCAAGACCCCTCACCGCGAATTGAACCAAGTCACTCACCAATTTCTGGTCAACATCGTAATCATCGTGGAGGGATTTGTATATTGATACGAAACGCACAGGACCTGTTATAAACCATCTGAGTACCATTCTATTTTCCTCATCGCATTTCGGAACGATCCTGTCAAGAATTCTGTTTAGGGTCTTTTCGACCTTTCGAAATACCGTTTTGCGAAGATAAACAGCCTCGTGCAGTATCTTATAACTGTATTTGTTCGCAGAGAAAAATTCAAAATAACTCTCGATAAAAGATCTGACTACCTGGTCTGGTTCAATACCATTTACTCTGTTCATGAGGGTCTGAAATTTCTCAAAAGAATGATTCAGTAATTGCTGATATATCGACTCCTTGTCGTTGAAGTATTGATAAAATGTGGCATTCTTGACACAGGCTTTACGTGCGATCATGGGTATCGAGACACCATAATAGCCATAGGTCGCGAAAAGCTCATTTGCCGCATTCAAAAAATTCTTGAGTGTTTTCTTTCCATCTGATCTCTTTGGATCTCTCCTCAATATCGATTCCTCCAAATGAATCGCTTGTCACACTGGATTATATACCTTCTTTTCTTCTAATCTGCAAAACCTTCATGCGATAATATAATGTCCTAACACTCATTCCAAGCGATGCTGCCGCTTTCTGAACATTCCAGTTATTTTGATCCAGTGCTTTGAGTATGATTCCTCTTTCATATTCAAAAAGCATCTCCCTGAGATTGCCAGTTGAAGGTACATCAACTGCACGGTAAGTAGTTTTCAAAGGTGGCAGATGATGCATTTTCACAAATCTCTCTTCGCTGTCCATATTTATCATTGCGCGACCTATGACATTTTCAAGTTCTCTTACGTTCCCAGGCCAATCATAGTTCATCAATCTCACAAGAGCATCCGGTGATATCCCTTCAACCGTTCTCCCGTATTCCTGGTTCAGTTTTCTTATTATGCACTGAACAAGAATTGGTATGTCTTCTTTCCTCTCTCTCAGAGGTGGTAGAAATATCGGGAAGACATTGAGTCTGAAATACAGATCCGGCAAGAAAGTTCCCTGCTGCACCATTTTTTCTAAGTCCATGTTCGTTGCTGCAATTATTCTCGCATCTATCTTTGTTGCTTTTGTATCGCCGATAGGTACTATTTCTCTGTTCTCAAGAAATCTCAACAATTTTGATTGGACGGCCAGGGGCACCTTGCCTATTTCATCGAAGAAAACTGTACCATGCTGGGCTTCTTCAAGCAAACCCTTCTTGCCCTCTTTCCTTGCTCCAGTGAAAGCACCAGATGCATAACCGAAAAGCTCCGATTCTAAGACGGACTCAGGAATCGCCGCACAGTTAACACTTACAAAGGCTCTGTCTCTTCTGTCACTCGCATTGTGAATGGCGTGTGCAAACAGTTCTTTTCCCGTGCCGCTCTCACCCCTCAGCAGAACAGTGGCTGGAGTAGGCGCAACCTTCATTGCCTGAGTCAAGGCAATCTTCATTTTGGAGCTTTCCGCTACTACATCCTCGAAGGTATATCTTGCCCCCATTCTTCTGATTAACCTCTTCACCTCGTCCAGTTCTCTATTCAGTTTGATGATTTCTGTGACATCGTGAATCACTGCTACACTTCCTTTGAATTCGTTTTTCACAAGTAGAGGGGTCACATCAACCACCACCTCTCTTTTTCCCGGTCCCACGAGTAATCTCGCACCATATATGGGTTGCTTGGTCTTCGCTACCTTTATATGCATACTCTCACCTTGAGCGATATCAACAGTTGCAAGCTTTCCCACGACTTCGCTTGGGCTATAACCAGTGATTTTTGTGTAAGATTTGTTTACCAAAACTATCTTTCCGTTCTCGTCGGCAACAGATATTGCGTCGCTGGTCGATTCAATAATCGCTTTCAGCAAAGCTTCCACTTGCCTCAAATTCGTGACTTCTTCAGCCATCTTTTGAACACTGGTAACATCTCTGAAAATCGCCACTGCGCCTATAATCTGTCCAGAACTGTCTCTGATCGGGACACGAGTGGTTATTATCTGAGTATGACCTAACTGCTGAATTCTATCTGTTTCAGGCACTCCCGTTTTCAGAACAATATGCAGACGTGTATTTGGAATAGCATCGACGACATGTCTACCTATTGCCTGTGAAATTGGTATCCCAAGGATTAACGAAGCCTGTTTATTCATGAAGATTATCTTTGCATCTTTGTCAACCATTATCACTCCTTCAATCACAGAGTTCAGCACAGTTTCAAAAAGTTCCGCTTTTGTCATCTAACCACTCCTCATAACATTCGTAAAGTCTGATGATTTCATCTATTGTCAGATCTCGAACACGTTTATGCACAATTTCAGATGTTGTACCTTGAAGGCCCTTCAAGACATTTCGAACATTCTTGTTTGGAGAATTGAAAAGTTTGCGCAGAAATGATACGTACTTATGAAAATCGGGAACTTGCTCTTTTCTTCTCAACACTATCATGGCAGAATCCACCTTTGGCGGCGGTGAGAAAGAACTTCTTGGTATGGTGCATATCTTTCGAATGCTGTAAAAACTCTGAACCAAAACCGAGATGAATGTATATCTCTTTGAGGATGGCTTGGACATGAGTTTATTGGCAAATTCTTTTTGGACAATGAGTACTGCCTTCCTGAAATTCAGAGTTATTATTTTATTCATGAGTTCTGACGAAATTTGATAGGGTATGCTGCCAACACAGCAATCCAAGTGTGGCAATTCTTGAGAGTTAACAGTAAGAAAATCCTTTATTCTAACCTGTAAGTCATCTGTGTGAATATTCTGAAGTTCCTCAGCAATTTGCTCGTCAATCTCGTAGGCCACGACCTTGAACCCATTTTGAAGAAGATGCTTGGTTATGAAGCCCCTTCCAGCACCTATTTCAACTAACATCCCGTCGCTTTCGTCTGCAAATTGTTCCACCACTTTCTGTGCGATTTTCTCATCGACCAGAAAATGCTGACCAAAAGGTCTCATGACTCGAAAAGTACCTCGCAAATACCCTCGATAGCGACTGTCCCATCCTCTTTGAGGACATTTGTATCTAACACAAGTCTTTTTCTGTCGAGTATTACCTGCGCGATTCTTACCTGTACTTCTATCCATTCATCTATGTAGACTGGTGATCGATACTTTAATTGTTGCTTCACAAGTATGGTGCCTGGTCCAGGAAAATTCATACCCAATACCTTTGATATAAAAGATGCTGCAAGCATTCCATGACAGATTCTCTTCCCAAAACGCGTTGATCTTGCATAGTCTTCGTCAAGGTGAACCGGGTTTTTATCACCTGTCAGTTCTGAAAACTCCTTGACCATCCTTTCAGTAATTAGAAATCTCTCACTATAAGATTGTCCCATCTGAAAGTTAGAAAAATCCACCTGATCACCCCCAATTTATTATCACACAAATTGCCCGAGATCGGCTATATGGTGGGTTCAACTCAAATGAATTTCCCAGAAATCTGTTTTTGATACTTCCTGTAATACTAACTACAACTCCGAGTAATTGAAAAACCATAAAATACAATCAGTAGATGTGCAAGGGGTGAAGACATGAAGAAAAAGCAGAAAAATCCCAAAACAGTCTCGCAGTACGAACTCCTTCGTATGTTGAAAGAAGGCGATAAAGGTGCTGAGCAGGAAATGCGAAGGAGGATGACCCTTGTTGACGAACAGCAGTCAAACCACGCCAAGCCAAGTAAAAACACCAGACAACCGTAGCCTCGTAGAGTTTCTCAATTTTTCAATGTCTATAGACGGTATAGGAGTTCTGAAGGATGTCGATCTGACAGTTCAAGCTGGTGAATTGACCATAGTTTATGGCCCACGAGGTGCCGGCAAATCTGCCCTTTTGAGATCCCTTCTGAGATTGAACAGAGAAATATACGACAATGTTAATTGGGACGGAGACCTACGGATAAACGGGAAATCAATAACTGCTTACGACAAGAAGACCCTAAGAAGACTGATAACATATATAGAGCCATCCTTTGTTGAGGCACTTGACCGTTTGAGATTTGGAGAGTTCATAAACCTGGTGTTATCAGAAAAGCAAGTTGTTCTGGATGAGTTCTCATCAGAGTTGGATAGGCTTGGGATTCTAAAACTGCTTCGTAGAGAAATGCAGACCCCACTGAAAGAGTTCTACACCATGGAGAAAATCATGATTCTACTCTTCGCTGCAATAGTGAGAAAGTCATCTATAATAGTTCTGGATTGTATTCTTGATCATGTCGATGATGAGACACTCGTTCCTGTGATCAAGGAACTTTCAACGTTGAAGGAAGATAGAGTTGTAATACTGAGTACCAGGCATAAGAATCGTTTCTTGCCACTTGCGGATATTTTCGTAGCGATGAAAGATGGTAAAATTGAATATAAGGGAGCTCCAAGAGAATTGATTTTGAAGAGGTGACAGCTTGAAGGTCATTACAGTTACTTTGAATCCCGCGCTGGATAGAGAGTTTATCGTTGAAGATTTTCGCGTTAATGAACTTCATCGGGTTGCACATTACAAAGATATAATGATGTCTCCGGGGGGTAAAGGAATAAATGTCTCTATCGCACTTGCAAAGCTAAGAGTACAGTCGGTAGCAATTGGAATACTGGGAGGCTATATTGGTCGTGTTCTCTTAGCAGAACTCAATAAGATTAGTCCGCTGATAAGTACCAGTTTCGTGCACATAGATCAAGAAACACGTGAAAACATCTCCGTAGTTGATCCAAAGAATCATACTCTAACAGAAGTCAATTCACCTGGACCCATTGTGGAAAAGCACGCCTTAGATCTTCTACTGAAACGTTATGAGATTTTCTTATCTCGCGCAGAGATAGTCGTCCTTTCAGGTAGCCTCCCACCAAACCTCAAGGGCGATTTTTATGGAGCTCTGGCCAAAATTGCAAAGCAAAGAGAAAAAAGAGTATTTATGGAAATAACCGATGAGTATATAAAGCCTGCCCTTGAGATACAAGTACCCGATGTGATTAAACCAGACGTAAGGGAGAAAAATGTCGTCCTTGAAAGAGAACTTGTGACCTTAGATGATTACATTGAAGCGGCAACTGAGCTTGTCAAGATGGGATGTAAAATGTCCGTGATTTCTTATCAAGTCAAGAGTGATGTTGTCGCGACCAACGAAGGTGTTTGGCTGATAACAACACCAGGAGATGTTGAAATCTCCAACCTGCTCGGGGCTGGTGACGCCTATGTGGCCGCTATGGCCTACAAAATGCTGTCCTCACCGAAGAACGATTTGCTGGAAACAGCGAAATTCGGGTATGCTGCTGCACTGGCTAAGACAAGAAAACTTCCCAAAGAAATGCCAGATTACGATGAAATCGTAAACCATCTGCAGAGTTGTCAAATTGAGAGGCTTCGGTAGGTGATTTGAGTGCGGGTATACGACATAATGGTTCGAGACGTCACGGCAGTCACGAAAGATGAGACCGTTGGTAATGTTTTGAAAATAATGGCAAGTCAGCTCCTTTCGGGTATACCAGTCGTTGCAGAAGACATGCGTGTGATAGGTCTTGCAACTGAAAGTGACATAATCAAAGCTGTGGTTTCAAGTTACTTCTCCCTACTACAATCTACATCATTTATACCAGACATGAATCAATTCTTGAGAAACGCTGTTTTGATAAAGGATAAACCTATCTCTGAGTATATGACACATCCTCCAGTTGTAGTCAACGAGAATGCGATGTTAGTACATGTTGCCGATATTATGATCCGGCACAACATCAAAACGATACCTGTGGTTAATGACCAGGGGAGACTCGTTGGAATTGTCAGCAGAACCAATATTCTCAAAGCCGCGATGGAAGGGGTTCTCTGAGTGAAGAAAGTCTACGTAACATTTCTTGGTTGCAAGGTCAATCAATACGAAGCGGAGTACATGATTGAGAAACTTGAGCAAGATGGTTTTGTCGTCTCACCACATCCTTCAAAAGCAGATCTCTGTGTTTTAAACACTTGTATGGTCACCTCTGAAGCTTCAAGAAAATCTCGGCAGATGCTCCGTAAACTCAGAAAACTCAATCCAAAGGCTTTGATAATCGCGGCAGGCTGTTATGCGCACCTGCAACAACAGGAGCTTCTAAGAATAGGCGCAGACTTGGTGCTTGGCAATGACGAGAAAAAGCATCTCACTGATCACATAAGAAGATATTTTGAGGATGAAAAGCAGAATATAAGTGTTTCTGAATCGGCGGGCAGAGTTGAGGAAAAGGTGCGGAATTTCCTGTCAGACAGAACCAGGGCGTACATAAAAGTGGAAGATGGTTGCAATGAGTTTTGCAGTTACTGTATTGTTCCCTCAGCTCGCGGTCATCGCATAAGATCCAAATCGATAGAAGACGTACTTGATGAAGCAAGCGCACTTTTAGAAAACGGATACAGAGAGATTGTCTTGACTGGGATTAACCTTGGCAAATATGGTGCTGACCATCAGGTGAGTCTTACTCAGCTTTTGAGAGCCTTGTTGGGAGAACTTTCTGGAGATTTCAGAATTAGACTGAGTTCGCTGAATGTCCAGGACATAACTGACGAACTGATAGAAATCTTTACACAAAGTGATAAAATCTGCCCACATTTGCATGTTCCAATGCAGAGCGGGTCAGATTCTATTTTGCGAAGAATGAACAGGAAGTACACCGTTGAAGATGCTTATAGAATATTCGACAGGCTGAGAAAAATAGATTCCGATTTCTCTATTACGACGGACATCATAGTTGGCTTTCCCGGCGAGACCATAGGCGACTTTAAGCAAACCCTTGAAATGATTGGCAAAGTTGCCTTTTCAAGAGTACATGTCTTCAGATATTCTTCCAGGCCAGGAACAGTGGCTGCGAAACTCGACTATCAGATACCATCTGACGAAAAAGAACGAAGGAGTAAAGAATTGTCAAGGATTGCCGAAGAGGTCTCGAAATCCTACAGAGAAAAGAGCATTGGGAAGATTAGGAGGGTCTTGATTGAACAGAATAGATCTGGTATATCCTCAGGATACGATGAGTACTATGTCAAACACGAGTTTATAGGTGGTTGCGTTGGAAACCTCGAAACAGTTGTGGCTAAGTGTGTGAATGGCACAGGGGTGGTGTCAGCGCTTGTTGGTTTGGAAGGATCAATGGCTAAAGAAGCCTGAAGTAACTTTGCAAATTGATGAACCGGGACTGGTTTATGGTGGTGTGCCATACGAGACTCTCAGAAGTTATGAAAAAAGGCTCTTTGCTGGAAAGTTTCATTATGAGCGCCTATTAGTTTCTGCCGCCTATTTAGGCATGAAGCTTCCCATGGACTATGAACAGTTTCGAGAGACCATCTTGCAAGGCATGACAAATTTCGATTCTGATGTGTCGATAAGAGTTTTGCTTCTGCCTCGTGGAGTGATCAATGCTTTTAAATACGAGCTTCATAGCAGCGAATTAGTTATCTACATGGATCAACTGAGAACTTCTCCAGTTGTAGGAAAGGTCAAGATAAGACTGAGTAAGATCAGGAAAATAGACAGCCAAGCAACACCGGCCGATCTGAAGGTTGTCGGTAGAACAGATATTTTGCTTGCGAAATCCACAAAGGGTGATGCATACGATGTCCTAATGCTTGGCAGCAAAGGCCAACTCTGTGAAGGAACCTTCACGAATGTATTCCTTGTTAAGAAAAACCTTATCATAACTCCGGATCTTGACAGTGGGATTCTGCCAGGCATCACAAGAAAGAATGTGATAGGTCTATGCCGATCGTTGGGAATCAACGTTGAAGAACGTAAAGTTGATCCTTCAGAGCTCTATGAGGCCGACGAAGTTTTTCTGACTCACACAAGTAGGGGCGTAGTACCGGTTGATGAGCTGGACGACTCAAGAAAATATTCAAAATCACTGGGTTATCTACTATCTCAAAGGTTTGAGGACTATATAAAAAGCGTAGAGGAAAACTGGGTATGAAAAGAATAGGTGAGATCTTTGACTCACTCTCGAGTAAAAATGACGTTTTCAAAGAACTGAAACTCAGAATGGTGTTGGCAGATTTGAAAGACCTTCTGGGTGAATCGTTGGCGCGCCATTGCAGATTCATAGAGTTCTCTGGCGGTACACTTCACTTCGAATGTGATGATCAGGTATGGCTTATGGAAGCGAATTTTATGCGCAGAAAACTGGTGGAAAAAGTGAGACAGGTTTTGCCAGATCAGCAAGTTAACGACGTGATTTTCAGGAGGTGCAAGCAGTGACTATAGAATACGGTGCAGAGAGTATTCAAATTCTGAAAGGTCTCGAAGCAGTTAGAATGAGACCTGGTATGTACATTGGTTCCACGGGAAAGAGCGGATTACATCACTTAATATATGAGATCGTTGATAACAGCATAGATGAAGCCATGGCTGGTTTCTGCGATACAATCCGTGTTACCCTTTTTGAAGACGGAGCTGTAGAGGTCGAAGACAACGGCAGAGGCATACCGGTCGATATACATCCAGAGACGGGTAAGAGTGCTCTGGAGGTCGTAATGACAACACTCCATGCCGGTGGTAAATTCTCAAAGAACGTCTATAAAGTCAGCGGTGGTTTGCACGGGGTTGGAGCTTCTGTGGTGAACGCACTATCCGAAGAACTTGAAGTGTGGGTACACCGAGATGGAAAGATATACTACCAGAAATATGCAAGAGGAATACCACAGTGTAATGTCACAGTAATCGGAGAGACCACAAAGACCGGCACAGTAACACGTTTCAAACCAGACCAACAGATATTCTCTACACTGGAATTTGACCCTGACATGGTGGAGAGCAAACTCAGAGAACTGGCATTTTTGAATTCTGGCTTGAAAATCATCTTTGAGGACAGGATAAACGAATATTCGAACATCTTTCAATACAAAGGCGGATTAGAAGAATACATTCGATTTCTTGCACAGGGCCAAAAACCTTTGCACAACGTCATCGAGGTATCCGGTGAATATGAAGAAGTAATTGTCAATATAGCCATGCTGTATACTGAAACATATGATCAGGAAAGAATTTACTCGTATGCAAACAACATAAGAACTATCGACCATGGGACTCATGTAACGGCTTTCAAAAACACTATTACGAAGATGCTGAACGAGTATGGAAAATCCTTGGGAGTGTTGAAGAAGGATGAATCATTCCAAGGTGAAGATGTTCGCGAAGGTTTACTTGCGATAGTCAGCGTTTTTTTAAAGAATCCAGAGTTTGAAGGTCAGACAAAGTCAAAGCTTGGGAGTGAAATTGCGAGTTCTGCTGTTTCGAAGGTGCTTCGCGACAAGCTTTCGGAGTATTTCGAACTGAACAAACCCACGTTAAAAGCGATACTCGACAAAGTGATCAGAACTATGCAATCCCGCGAAGTCGCCAGAAAGGCTCGAGAACTGGTGAGACGCAAGAATGCAATGGAGAATTCATCACTCCCTGGAAAGCTTGCTGACTGCGTCTCGTCAGATGTTGAAAAATCCGAGCTGTTCATAGTGGAGGGAGATTCGGCAGGAGGTTCTGCAAAACAAGCACGTGATAGGGAATATCAAGCGATCTTGCCCTTGAGAGGAAAGATCTTGAATGTTGAAAAATCATCTATACAAAAGCTTTTGTCCAACGAGGAAATAAAGAGCATCATCGTGGCTGTTGGCACCAACATAGGGGATAGCTTTGACATCTCTAAGCTTCGTTATGGAAAGGTTATAATCATGACCGATGCCGATGTGGATGGCGCTCACATCAGAACCCTTTTGCTGACATTTTTCTTCAGATACATGAAACAGTTAATCGAAGAAGGGAAGATATACATCGCTGTTCCACCTCTCTACAAGGTTGATTTTGGTTCTAATTCAACCTACCTGTATACTGAAGAAGATTTCAGGGCCCTGAGAAAGGAACTCGGTGATGCAAAGAAGATAGAAGTTCAAAGATACAAAGGTCTTGGTGAAATGAACCCAGAGCAGTTATGGGAGACCACCATGAATCCTCAAACAAGAAAACTGATCAAGGTAAACATTGAAAATGCAGAGGAGGCTGACAGACTCTTCAATCTGCTGATGGGGGAGAATCCATCGGAAAGACGAGTTTTCATAGAAAAGCATGCCTTGAAGGTGACGTATTTGGATGTATAATTCAAGTAAAGCTGTGATATTTGTAGGGGGGTTTGTATCTCTTGTTTTCTTGCTTTCAGTCATAAGATTTCTATCTGTTACTTTGTTGCCCGATAATAGTAATAACGTCCCGACTTACCTTGTGTCATACAAAAACAGGATTTGGTGGACATCGAAAAGTGGTAAGCTTTTGTATGTAGCGGTTCCAACTGATGTTTTGAAAAAGGCAATAATAAGCGGCATAGAAGTAAAAGAATTGTCTGTGAGCGAAAAGTCTCTTGAGGTGATGACGAAATTAAGCGACATTGTGGAAAACCCATATATCACAGAGCTGAGATTGAATCAGAAATGTGCAATTCTTTTAAAAGGTGTTATATTATATTTCGGTGATTGGGAAGATTTATTGCACAACATTGCGCAGTTGGAAGATTTAGCTGTCGTGATGCAACCAAAAGCTGAGTATTTCCTAACTTCAGCCGGACTCGTCTATAAGATCAGAGGTGGTGGCGGTGAGGAAGAGTGAAAGCTATGTCTCAATTGACATCGGTTCTCATTCGACAAAAGGTTTGATCATCTCAAGTACACCCGAAGGTTATGAGCTCCTTGCACACATGGATCTGAAAACACGCGGGATAGACGGCGGAGATGTAAAGGATGCCATTTCTCTGCGTGATACGCTTAATCAACTGATATCGCAGATAGATGAGACTGTAAACATAAACCGGGCAAATGTGATCATATCATCGAGTTGTGGTAAATTCATGCTTCACGACGTAAAGAAGGAACAGATAGTTTCTGACGGGGAAAAGAAAATGATCGATGAGACAATGGTTGAGACGCTCAAGCAGTCGGCAATCGATGGATTTGGTGATAACTACCAAGTTTTACATATTTACCCAAAAAGGTATATGATTGACAAAACAAAAAGTGTTTTCAACCCTGTCGGCATGTCAGCAAACCATCTGGAAGTGGAATTAACCGTTGTAACGGTTGATAAGTCGTCAAGTTCTCTTTTCGAATTTCTGCAAGACGCCATGCCGCAAGATTTTGATTTCGCGGCATCCTTTATCACTGGAGCTGAAGGCGTTCTAACAGACACCGAAAAAGAAAACGGTGTGTGTGTTGTCGAACTTGGTCACGCAAACACGGCTGTTATAGTCTACTCTATGGGAGTTCCAATCAGGCTTGACATAATTCCATTAGGGATGAAGCACGTTGTCAAGGATATTTCAGTAGTCTTCAATACCTCTTTAGAAGAAGCCGAAAGACTCCTCAGAACCCATGGAAATGCCATCTATGGAGAACCCAGTTTCGGCCAGCAGTCTGTTGACTTCAAGGGACTTGATGGTAGGAGTTCCAGGAGCATTACAAAAGATGAACTGGCAAAAGTCATACATGCACGACTCAGAGAAATGCTCACCAAAGTGAAGCGTGTTTATCGTGAGACTTGCTCAGTCATGCCTGAATTCGGTCCCAGGGGCTTACCCGGTGGTATAGTTCTGTTGGGAGGTGGAGCCAAGGTACCAAGGTTGCTTGATTTAGCATTAGATGTGTTCAAGAGTCCTGTCAGAATAGGAACTTACAATACCTCCTCAAAGGCACTTATCAAAGATTCCGACGAAGTTATCGATGATCCAGTCTATGCATCTGCGCTCGGAGGATTCGTATCGTTGATTGAAGCCAAACTTGGTATAGAGCAACCAAAGAAAGAATCAACTGAAGGGTTTTTCAAAAGACTTGTTGAAATATTCAAGAATCTCTGGTGATTCCAGGGAGGTTGATGATATGGCATTTGAGCTTGGCAAAACAAAAGTGAACAACACGGATAAATTCACAAAGAAGAGAGTGCCAGTGATAAAGGTCGTTGGTGTAGGAGGGGCTGGTAACAACGCGATAAATAGGATGGTTGATATCGGTATTAGAGATGTAACCTTTATTTCCGTGAACACGGATGTTCAGGTTCTGGAAGAAAATAAAGCTGATATCAAAATACAGATTGGTGAGAAGAGAACCAGAGGGCTGGGTGCTGGAGGAGACCCGCGGACTGGAGAAGAAGCAGCTCAAGAAAGCCGTGAAGAGCTCGAACAGATGTTGCAAGATACCGATATGCTGTTCATAACCGCCGGGTTTGGCGGGGGTACAGGAACTGGTGCAACACCGGTAATAGCAGAGATCGCTAAGAGTATGGGGATTCTCACCGTCGCTGTGATCACTACGCCTTTCTACTTTGAAGGTAAAGAGAGATGGACTGCTGCTATAGAGGGACTAAAGAGGCTTAGGAAAAGTGTTGACACATTGATTAGAATTTCCAACAACAAGTTACTGGAAGAATTACCATCGGATGTCACGGTAGTCAATGCCTTTTTGAAGGCCGATGAAACACTTCATCAAGGTATCAAAGGTATATCGGAATTGATCACGAAGAGAGGGTATATAAACCTTGATTTTGCAGATGTTGAGTCAGTCATGAGAAATGCTGGGGCTGCAATGCTCGGCATTGGCATCGGGAAAGGATCCAACAGAGCTATAGAAGCCGCGAAAAGAGCAATGGAAAGCAAACTCATGGATCGCCCGGTGGAGAACGCAGGAGCAATTATCCTGAACATCTCTGCACCGAAAACCGTTCAGCTTCGTGAGATGCACGCTGCTGCAGCAATCATACGCCAAAGCTGCAGCGAAGATGCGGATGTGAAATTCGGTTTGATAATCGATGATGAATTGTCACAAGATGAGATGCGTGTGACACTCATAGCTACCGGATTCGACGAAGAAGATAGCTATCTATTCCCTGAAAGCGAAATCCCTGCTGTCTACAGAATGGGACTGGAGGATATAAACAGTGGTGGATAAGCCTCGATACAAAAGACTCGGTGAAATTTTGATTGAGAAAGGTCTGGTAACTCAGGAAGAATTATCCAGGGCTTTGGAAGAACAGCGCAAGAACAGAAAAGCTCTTGGTGAAATCTTGGTTGACATGGGCCTTATAACTTGGGAACAGATCACCGATGCCTTGAGTGAACAATATAACGTTCCTGTATTGAGGGACCCCCCCAGAACTGTACCGGTTGAAATACTCAGAAGTATACCCAGAGCAATGATAGAGGAATTGAGAGTTATACCAGTGGACAAACAAAACGACAAGTTAATTGTGATAACTGACAGTGTTTACAATTTGTCACGCATAACAAGCGAGATCAAATTTCTAACGGGTAAAGATCCTTTTGTCTATCTTGTGACACCGACGATTTTCTCGCTGATGTATGCTCAACATATTCAGGGTGCCCCTATGGCATTAGCGGAAGAGTTACCGGTAGAGCAAGCCGAACCGGTTAGTGAAGAAGAAGCCGAAGAGACCCTTGCCGAGATAGAAGCACCTATTGTGAGAATGGTCAACGCGATAATTCAACGAGCTGTTCAAATAGAGGCAAGCGATATACATATCGAGCCTTTTAGAAATTACGTGCGTGTGAGATATCGCGTTGATGGGTTACTCAGAAAGATTACGGACTATCCTAAGGTACAGCATAGCGCGGTTGTAACAAGGATAAAGATCATGTCTGGCCTTGACATATCAGAAAAGAGATTACCGCAGGATGGGAAATTCTACATGAACGTCTCAGGAGAACAGTATGATTTCCGCGTCTCGACGATGCCATCGGTCTATGGTGAGAAGGTAGTGATGAGGATACTCAAGGTTTCCGGCGCATACAAGCAGCTGGAAGAACTCGGTTTCAGTGATTTTAACTACAAGAAGATATCCGATCTTTTGAAGAGGCCTAATGGGATAATTCTTATCACAGGGCCAACGGGTAGTGGAAAGTCAACCACACTCGTCGCGATGGTAAACAAGCTCAAGGACATAACCGTAAACATAATAACGGCTGAAGATCCCGTGGAATATACGATAGATGGAATTACCCAATGTCAAGTGAACCCTGAGATAGGCTTGACATTTGCAAGGTATCTGAGATCTTTCCTGAGGCAGGACCCAGACATAATAATGATCGGTGAGATGAGAGATAAGGAAACTGCAAGTCTTGCCATCGAAGCATCTTTAACTGGTCATTTGGTATTAAGTACTTTGCACACAAATAGCGCAGCTGCGGCAATAGACAGAATGGTAAACATGGGAATAGACAGACACATGATCAGCACATCGCTTATTGGTGTGATAAGCCAGAGGCTCGTCAGAAAGCTCTGCGAGAACTGTAGAGTGAAGACAGAACTGAGAAAAGAATATCTTGAGATGTGGAAAGCAGCTTTCCCTGAGATCGAACCTGTTGAATACTCTGCCGGTGGCGGTTGTCCTGAGTGCGGTGGTAGCGGCTACAAAGGCCGTGTTGCAATTGGAGAGGTGCTTGTTATAACCAGGGATGTCAGAGATCTGATAGTTGCAGGTGGTGGAGAAAGAGAAATATATGATCTGGCCCTCCAAAAGGGTATGAGACCAATGTTCATAGATGGATTTGAGAAAGTACTCAAAGGAATAACTTCCTTCGATGAGGTACTCAGGGTGACTGCAAGTATATGAAGTATCTCTCTAAGGATCCGGAAGAATGGAAGAAAAAGGAACAGCAATTTCTGCAGCGTGAGCGGGAACAAACAAGGAGATATCGTAGGCAAGGGATTTACTTTCTGATTCTCAATGTTGTGATTGTCCTGATATTTTTTTTTGGGCTCAGAATGTATTATGGTCAGTTTCCTTCGCAGAGAACTGAAATCAACCAGCTGATTATCCAAGTTGAAACCCCTTACGTTTCCGGTACATCTCTCGATGTGAAGGTACGCCTTTACAATAACCAAAATAAACCAAGAGAGGTTGTCATCTCCAACTTCACCCTTCAAATCTTGAGCAACGAAGGTCCGGTGTACAGTTTTTCTCAAAAAGACAGTGTAAGAACAACACTGGATGCCTTTGCAAGCCGCTTATTGTTCGATCTTCGAAGAGAAAGTGAACTCACCTCTCTTCGTGCCGGTGAGTATACAATAGTTGTGAAGACAAAAGTGGATGATCAGGAAGTCTATGCTCAAAAATCATTTGTGAGCACTGAGAAGTATCAAATCCTCGTAGAAGGACTGCTTGACTTCTATCTGGTTGGTGAAAGTATGAAAACTTCGATTTATCTTGTGAACAACACTGCAACTGTACGCGATCTGCAGATTCAGTACGTGAAGTTGTTTCTGAAGGAGAACGAACAAATTGTCTGGCAAAAGGAGTTCCCAGTTCAGTCGAAGTGGCCCGAAGTTGGCATAGGAAAAGATGTAAGAGTTGTGGACCAGGCCGAATTTGCCTTCGACCATGAAGGAAAGTACATATTGACAGTTCAGTCACTTGTGAACGGTTCTATTACCTCTGTTTCACTCCCTGTCATGTGCGTGCGCGATTATGAGAAAGATCTGAAGAAAGTAAAGATCTATTCAGATGTTCCAAAACAGATAAACGTGCGAGAGCAGGTAGCTTTTTCCGCTTATCTGCAAAATACGACAAACAAAGATCTTTTTCTCATGATAGATCAGATAGATGTAAATTTGCCACCATCCACACTGAGTTATCAAAGGCGTTCGGTAAGAGTCTGGCTCGATCCTTACTCGCAGTATGAGATTTTCAAGTTTTTGCCCTGGAATACCTCGGCCATGACAAGGCCTGGTGTTTATAAGCTCATTGTGAAGGTCCTGTGTGGTTCAGATTCCAAGTATTTCGAAAGTTCCATACAGGTCATCGACTAACAATTCAGTTGTTAAAATGTCAATGGAGGTGCCTCGAAAATAGAAGTTTACAGCCTTGAAAAACTTGATTACTACAAAGTACTTGAGGTTGTAGAGAAATTCGCTCTCAGCAAACTGGGGAAGGAATTTCTCAGGAATTTGAAGCCGATCGATAACCCCGATCAGGAGTTAAAAATGCTCGATGAGATGATCAAACTTGTCACAAGTGAGCAACAGGTATTTCCCGCGAATTTTGTTGCCATCGATATCCGAGAGGTACTCGACAAGGTAAGGCAAGCGCAGATTGTTGATGGCGAAGGGTTACTCAAAATCGCAGCTGCCCTTCTAACCATCAAGCTGGTGAAGAAAAACGTGATAGGCCTTGAGGAAAATACCTCAATAAAGGATCTGGCTAAATCTTTGGGAACATATGATGAGATAGTCTCAGAGATACACAAATGTGTGGGGGAAGATGGATCAGTAAGAGATGGTGCGTCAGAAAGGTTGAAACAGCTGAGAATAGACTACAGAAGAGTGTCAGAGCAGCTTCGAAAAAAGGTTGAAAGCTTCGTCAATACAAATAGAACATACTTGCAAGAACCCATCGCTACCTTACGAGATGGCAGGCATGTCTTTCCCGTAAAGGCAACGCACAGATCTCAAATCAAGGGCATTGTGCATTCGATTTCTTCTTCAGCTGCAACCTATTTTGTCGAACCAGAAGAGTTTGTTTCTCTCAACAATGACCTAAGAGAGCTCAGAGAGAAAGAAGAAGAAGAGATCAACAGAATCCTGCGAAATCTCACTTTCAAAGTGCTTGAACGTGTTGAGAAGATCGAACAGGATTTGAAAGTCTTGGCACATCTGGACAGTTTGTATGCAAGGGCTATATTCGCTCGTCAGTACGATGCACATGTGATATATCCATCGCAGGAGTATGAAATAAACCTGATTTCAGCTAGGCATCCGTTGATCGACAGGCAGAAGGTTGTACCGGTTGACATTATCCTTCCAAGTCAAAAATCTGGATTGGTGCTGACTGGACCTAACACGGGCGGCAAAACGGTTACGCTGAAGACTGTGGGATTGTTCTGTTCCATGATGATGGCAGGTTTTCCAATACCATGTTACGAGAACTCCAAGTTGCCAGCCTTTTTTAGAATTTTCATCGACATCGGAGACGAGCAAGATATCAAACAAAACCTGAGTACTTTCTCATCTCATATAGTGAACGTGATCAAAGCCTTAGAGCTATCTGATTCAAAAACGCTTGTTCTACTCGATGAGCTGGGTTCAGGTACAGATCCAGTAGAGGGAGCGGCTTTAGGGCTCGCTATAATACAGAGACTCAAGGAGTTGGGTTGTAAATTTGTCATCACAACCCATTTAACCCCAATAAAGATTTATGCTGCAAGTGATGAAAAGCTCGTTAGTGCTTCTGTCGAGTTTGACCCGCAGACCCTTAACCCCACTTTTCACATTTTGATGGGCGTTCCTGGTGCTTCGCACGCATTCGAGATAGCAAGGAGACTTGGCCTGGATGAGACAGTTTTGCAACAAGCCCAGAGGTTCATTGGACAGGAGTACATGAACGTCGAAAAAACCATCGAAAAATACCAAGAACAAACTGTGGTTCTCCGTGAGAGAATAGAAGAGTTGGAAAAAGAGAAACAAATACTTGAACAACTCAAAGCAGAGTATGAAGCGAAATATGCTGAACTCAAAAAAAAGAAAATAGAGGAACTCGATGAAGAGCTGAAAAAAACATACAACCACATCAAGGAAATGAAGAAACAGATCGATGAAGCTATCAATAAGGTTAAAAAGAAAAATCAGAACCTTGAAACCCTTAGAACCGCTGCTCGACTTTTCGAAGAGCAATCAAAAACCGTAAGGGAATTTGAGCTTCTTAAAGACCAACCTCAAATTCCATCGGGTCAGCCTTTGTCTATCGGGGATATAGTGCGACTAAGAAATGGTGAAGCCGTCGGTAAGATAATTGGCGTAAAGGGCGAGAAATTCGTTGTTGATTTCAACGGCATAAGGATAGAAGCACATCCCGCTGCTTTAGTGAGGACTGCCGTAGAGAGTAGACAGCAACCAGCAGAAAGTGTTCAGCCTGTTTACAACGGTCTGGGAAAGCCCGAGGTAGATGTCCGCGGCTTGACGGTAGATGAAGCAGAACCTGTCATAGAAGACTTCGTCGATAGGCTGATTCTGTCAGATTTCAAAATTGGTTATATAATCCACGGCAAGGGAACAGGTAGACTTGCTGTTGGTATATGGGAGATACTCAGACGCGATGGAAGGGTGAAGAAATACCGATTTGGTACTCCAAATGAAGGCGGGACGGGAGTAACTGTCGTGGAGGTGTGAAGTTGATTTTCGCTCTTGATGTGGGGACAAGAAAAGTCGCCGGTTTAGTCGGATATATTGAAAACGGTATCCTCAATGTCATTGATTTTGAGACGCTTGAACATCCTGCAAGAAACATGCTCGATGGACAGATACACGACATAAAAGGTACTGCGATGGTGATTGAAACGGTTAAGAAAAAACTTGAAGAAAGGAATGAACTGAAGCTCGACGAAGTTGCAGTTGCAGTAGCCGGAAGATTTCTCAAAACTCTCACGCTCGAAGCCCAGATGGATTTCTCGGGCGATCTAATCGATGAAGACACCGTGAAAGAGCTTGAAATGAAAGCTGTATCACAAATTCCACCCAGTGACGACAGTGGCTCCGAGTTGCACTGTGTTGGATATTCAGTCATAGAATACCGTCTCGATGGTTTCTGGATAAAGAACTTAGTCGGTCACAGGGGGAAGAAACTTTACACGCGTGTGGTTGCTGCACTTTTGCCTGTACAGGTTGTTGATGCCATGATCATTGCACTGCATAAGGCTGGTTTGAGGCCCTGCTTTCTAACGCTTGAGCCGATGGCAGCTCTTGAAGTTGCTGTACCAGAAGATTTGAGAATACTGAACATCGCATTGGTCGACATAGGGGCTGGTACAAGTGATATCGCGATAGCAAAGGGCGGTACCATAATCGGATATGATATGGTTCCGATGGCTGGAGACGAGATCACCGAGATTATTGCACAGAATTACTTACTCGACTTTCTTTCAGCCGAGAAACTGAAAAGAACGATCAACGACGGTACATCCTTTGAGACAACTGATGTAACCGGTAACAAGGTAGTCATAAATGGATCTTCTGTTTTGAAAACGATCTCACCCACCGTTTCGTTAATTGCAAAAAGCATCGCCGAGAAGATCAACCAGCTCAATGTTGGAAAGCCAAGCGCTTTGTTCCTCGTTGGTGGAGGAGCGAAATTGCGATATCTTCAAAACGAATTGGCACACGCACTCGACTTGCCGATGGAACGTGTTGCATTGAGAACTGTTGAAGAATTGCCAAGAGTTAGAGCTTTGAGAGAAGACTTCATGGGTAGCGAGTACGTCACTCTTGCAGGCATAGCATACGTGAGTGCGCGCAATTGGGGAAGCATATATGACACCGTAACTCTCAATGGGGAAAGAATAAGGTTGATCAAAATCGGTCAGGACCAAAGTGTCTTGCAACTTTTAATCCAGAAAGGCTTCAAATTCTCGGAAATCTTCGGAACCCCACAACCTGCAGTTACCTTCGAAGTCAACGGTGAGACTCGAGTAATCCCTGGGAAAATCGTTGGAGGTGTGAAGGCTTTTCTGAACGGAGCAGAGGTCCCATTGCACCACACAGTTAGAAATGGTGATCAGATCGTAGTTGAGCTCGATAAATCTGATGTACCAATCCCACCAAAGGTTAGAGATGTCGTAAAACAGATAGTTGTTGAGATTGACCAGAAGGAATTCGCTCGGCTCTTGCCGAAAGTTTTCATCAATGGTGAATTGGTTGAGAATCTGGACAAATCGATCACAGATGGTGACAAGATACTCATTCAATACCCTGATGCTGAGCAGATTAAGAAAATAGTCGCTGAAAAAACTGGATTTGTCAACTATTCGCTAAACGGTGAAAATAGAACAACTGAAAGTGTGTACCTTGAGTTACTCAAGACTGAGGACAAAGACGACAAAGAGCAGAAATACACCTTCAGAGCCCATAAAGTGAGGATAAAGGACGTTCTGCCAAAAGCCGAACCAATAAAGGTCTTTTTCAATGACCAAGAGGTCATTCTATCACCTGTGAACAGCATCGTTCTTGTGAACGGTGAATACATCTCTGTGGAATCAGAACTCTCAGAGGGAATGAAGATAGAGTGCTCCACATGGCAACCCATTGTTGCCGATGTTCTTGCAAAGACCAACCTGAAAACAGACGGAATCACCGATTACAAGATTTTCCTCAACGAAAGACCTGTTAGCTTCGTAGAAAAAGTTAATCCAAACGACAGGATACGTTTTGAAGTGTTCAGAAAGGTTCAATCAAGCCAATCATGAGTCTCACCCTGCCGCTCAGAAGATCCAGACCGACAAAGAGTTTATCAACGAAATTCTTGCCAGAAGGGTATATGAAAAACTTTGCTGAAGCATAAGTTGCTTTCATCAGATCGAAATCGGTACCAAAAGGGTACAAAAAGCCAAAGGAGAATTGTAGATTTTCAAGCTCAAATTCACCATACAGGCCCGCAGAAAAACTCAGTTTCCAGCTCGTGTCGGTAGAAGAGTTGCCTGGGAAATTCCCATACATCATCGCAACAGAGGGTCCAAATGCCATGTTCCCAATTCTGTAAAGTGGTATCTTCCCAAGCATCTCCAGATTATACAAGTTCGTGGCAGTGCCTTCTACAGTTCTACCCAGATCGAAGTCAAAACCAGCTTCCATCGAGTAGAACTTATCAACCAATCCCGTGGATAGATTCCACCCAGTGACGTTTAAGAAAACCATACCGCCACCGATGATCCAGTCAGTTGCGAAAACTGCACAAGTCACAAGTGCAATCAAAAAAACAATAGCCTTTCGCACAAAATCACCTCACTTCTCATAAGGCACGCCATCTGCTGCCGGCGAGCGGGTTTTGCCAATGAATCCAGCTATGACTATCAGGGTAACAATGAACGGAAACATGTTGAACAAAGGTTTTGTTGAGGAAGCTACGTGCAACACAGAACTGCTTTGCAATTGATTGGCAAATGCCTCAGAGAAACCGAATAACAAACTTGCCCACATCGCTCCTACGGGATTCCAGTTTCCCAAAATCATCGCTGCCAAGGCTATGAAACCACGTCCGCCCGTCATGAGTTCTCTGAAGTTGCCGACTTCTCCAACGCTCAGGAAAGCACCCCCGAGGGAGGCCATAATACCACTCATCAGAACGCCGAAATACCTTATCATGTACACATTAACACCGAGTGTGTCTGCCGCCTCCGGATTTTCTCCAACCGCTCTCATTCTCAAACCAAGTCTGGTCTTGTAGATAATGAACCAGGCAAGTGCAACACACCCAAATGCAATGTATATCATTGGGCTCAGCTCACCAATAGACTGTGCAAGAAATTCGTTTTTCATGAACAAAGGAATTCGGAGCTCGGGGATCTTTCCTACGATGTCCGTCTGGCCTGGTCTACCAAAGATAGGTTCCATCAAAAACCCTGTCACACCTTGAGCAAGGAGTATCAGAGCGGTACCCGAAACGATCTGATTTCCTCTCCACTTTATACTCGCCCAAGCATGCAGCCAAGCCATGCCAAGTCCAACCAATATGGCAAATAAAAGCCCAATCCAAGGATTTCCCGTGACTGAAGTGAAAACAATCGACACGAAAGCTCCCATGAGCATGATGCCCTCGAGTGCTATATTCACAACACCCGTTATTTCACTGAAAACACCACCAAGCGAGGCAAAGATGAAAGGCGTTGCGGCCGTAAGTGTTAGCTTATAGAAGGCTGGGTTTGTAAAAATCTCCCAAATGGCGGTAAGAACCCTCATGAGGCCTTCACCCTCTTCTTTCTTATCAATATCGTCCTCACAATTCTATCTGCAGCAACTAAGAAAATAATGATGGCCTGGACGATAAGGATAATGTGCTTTGGGACGCCGACAAACTGCATCTCGTTCGAGCCGGTCCTCAAAGAGCCCATCAATAAAGCGGCAAAGATTATTCCTATTGGGTTATTCTGACCTATCAATGCGATGGAGATTCCATCAAATCCTTTGCCACCCGACAGAGTTCCGAGAAATCTGTGATGAACTCCCATAACCTCTAAGGTACCTGCAAGTCCCGATAGTGCTCCACTTATAGCCATCGCAAGCACTATGTTCTGAGATATCTTAATCCCGCCATACTCAGCAGCATATGGGTTAAATCCAGTTCCTTTGAGCTCGTAACCCTTGGTTGTTTTTTCAAGCACTATGTAAATCACTACGGCTGCTATAACCGCAACGATGATTCCCGAAGTAAGTTCTGTCGCTTGCACAGTCATCAATGGCGGGAGTTTTGCCGAATTAGCTATCTCAGGACTCTTTGGTGTTCCAAAACCAACTCCCATGGGTACGGTCACAACATAACTTGACAAATACTCCGCTATCCAGTTCAGCATGATTGTTGTGACAACCTCGTGTGCACCAGTTTTTGCTTTCAAGACACCCGCTATGGCAGCGTAACCCGCGCCTGCGGCCATTCCAACTACCATGGTCAAAGGAATTGCAAGAACTGCAGGCATCCAGGCGACATTTATCGCAAAAGCCGTCGCTATCATTGCTCCCATAACCATTTGGCCTTCAGCACCTATGTTGAAAAGACCTGCCCTGAAACCAAAGCCTACGGCAAGGCCAGTCAGAATGAGAGGTGTTGTCTTGATAATCACTGAAGCTATCGCCAGTTTTGATCCAAAAGCACCTTTGAACAACGCTGCATAGGCAACTATCGGGTCCTGGCCGATCAATAGGATAACCACGGAAGATATCAACAATGCCATTATCACAGAGATAATTGGCACCAGGAAAGCCCAAAGTCTGTTGTTCAATTTCTACACCCTCCTGAGATCTTCAAATCTGTGACCTGCCATCATCAAACCAATTTCTTCAACTGTCACTTCCTTTGGGTCAACCTCTCCCATGATCTGTCCACTGTACATAACAGCCAATCTGTCACTCAGAGACATGATCTCGTCCAGCTCCATCGAAACAAGAAGTATGGCAACACCAGTATCTCTGAGTTGTATTAGAGCTTTGTGGATAAATTCCGTCGCACCGACATCCAAACCACGCGTCGGTTGGGAAACAACCAACAGTTTTGGTTGTGCACTCATTTCACGCGCAACCACAAGTTTTTGCTGGTTACCACCGGAGAAATTCATCCCCAACATCTTTATATTATTGGGTCTCACATCAAACTGGGAGAAGATCGTTTTAGTGAATTCTTGAATCTTTCTATGGTCAAGAAAATCGCCTTTCACAAAAGGCTGCACATAATGCCTCCCCAAAATCATGTTGTAATAGGCTGGATATTGAAGAATCAAACCATACTTATGTCTGTCTTCAGGAATATGAGCCATACCCTTTTCGCGCAGTTCTCTCACACTTTTACCAGTTACATCTTCACCACATAATATTACTCTGCCTTTCTCGGGTTTTCTCAAGCCTGTCAAAGCTTCGACTAACTCAGATTGACCATTTCCAGCTACACCAGCTATTCCATATATCTCGCCTTTTCTGATCTCAAAACTTATGCCCTTTACCATATCGAGTTTTCTGTAATCTTTCACCCAAAGGTTCTCAACCCTGAGCACAACGTCAGATGATTTTGCGGGTGGTTTTTGCACCGTAAAAACTACTTCTCTTCCTACCATGAGTCTGGCTATCTCTCTCACATCTGTCTCATTCTTATTTAGAACACCAGTCACTTTGCCTTGCCTCATAACAGTGATTCTGTCACTTATCTCCATAACTTCATTCAGTTTATGTGAAATGAATATAATGGTTTTCCCGTTTTCTTTGAGTCTTTTGAGAACAGAGAACAATTCCTCAGTCTCCTGTGGTGTCAAAACAGCCGTAGGCTCGTCGAGTATGAGGATCTCTGCACCCCTGTACAATGTCTTGATTATCTCAACACGCTGCTGCATACCAACAGGCAAATCTTCTATTTTCGCCGTTGGATCAACCTGTAGACCATAAGATCTTGATAGTTGATCTACTCTTTTCTGAGCCTCTCTGAGATCAAAAATAATTCCACGCGTAGTTTCAGAACCAAGAACGACATTCTCTGCCACGGTGAGGTTGTTGACCAACATGAAGTGCTGATGAACCATACCTATGCCTTTTGCTATTGCATCGCGAGGACCTTTGAAACTGACTTTCTGCTCAAAGATCCTTATCTCGCCAGAATCTGGTTTCAGCAAACCGTACAGTTGGTTCATCAAAGTTGTTTTGCCAGCACCATTCTCACCAACTACTGAATGTATCTCTCCTTTGAGCACGATTAAATCGACATGATCATTAGCAAGTACCCCAGGAAATTGTTTGACAATCTGAATCATTTCAACAGCCTTTTCCACAGCAAATCCTCCAAATTCAAAGGGGGCTTCTCGCCCCCTTGAGTTTCTGTTCAGAATGGAAAAGTTATCGAAGGAACTTGGAAGGCCTTCAGCGCATCTTCAGTGTCTGGTATCACAAGTTTTCCATCTTTCACCAATTTGGTGAGATACGCAACTTCGGCTATGACTGAATTGGGTACCATGCCTTTGGTGTATTTCATCGGACTCACACCAGCGCCGTCCTCTTTAATACCCAACACTTGAAGCCCACCTTCGAAGGTTCCCTCCCAGGCTGCTTTTACACCATAGTAAGCTGCTGTAGAAATACCTTTCGTTGCGCTGCACAACACAACACCAGGAGCCATGTAATCTTGGTCAACATCGACACCGATTGCAAAATAACCCTTCTTGTTTTTCATGTAGTAATCAATTATGTCCGCAAGCTTGTCAGAACCGACAAGAGCAACCATTTTTTCCTTTGCAGCCTCTATGCCACCATTACCGCAAGCGCCTGCTGCCAAGAAGACTATGTCCGCACCCTGGGCATACTGAGCCAGCGTGAGGTCTTTACCTTTCTTTGGATCTTCAAAGTCGTTGGTGTATCCTTTGAGAACTTCAACTTTCTTTTTGTGCAAAGTGGAGTAGATCTTGGCACCGGCTTCAAAACCATAGCGAAATCTTTCAACTGGCGGGATTGGAATACCACCGACGAATCCTATTTTGCCCGTGGCAGTCATCGCAGCACCAATATACCCTGCGTAGAACCCTGCTTGTTCCTCTTTGAAGATGTAGCAAACAACATTCGGTAATGTCTGCCCTTCAGGTGGCGTGATATCTATCCCAACGAAATACGTGTTGGGAAATTGCTTGGCAACTTTGAAAAGTGCGTCTGTCATCATAAAACCAACTGCAAAAACTACATCAGCTTGTTGAGCAGCTTTGGTGAGGTTTGGAATATAATCTGCTTGTTCATAAGACTGAATTACCTGTGCCTCCGCTCCTATCTCTTTTGCTGCTATCAACGCACCTTCCCAAGTACCGTCGTTGAAAGATTTGTCTCCTAAGCCACCGATGTCTGTAACCATGATCACTTTGAATCCCATTGCGAAAACTACAACCATCACTAAGAAGATTGCCACTAACGCCTTTCTCATAGAACTTTCTCCCCCTTTCTGAGAAATTCGTACACGCTTAAAAAGACCAGCACCACCGCAATAATAAATATACCAGGATTAACCCACCCTGATACACCGACTTCGATAGCTGGGATACCTTGCTCGACAAATATCTGCAGTCCTTTCATTGAAAACCATTTTCCGAGAGCAAAAGTTGCTAAAACTACAGATGGTAGTATTGCCACTTTGCTGTTGAAAATCACCAAGCACGTGAACACGATCATCACGCTAAGCATAATTGAAAGTGAAGTTCTTTCTTTGCTCACAGGTATATTTGGTTTCGCACTTTCCACTTTTCTGTAAGCATCAAACGGGATTTTTCTCAGCAGACTTGATAGAATAGGATACTTCACCGTGAACAAATCTTGTAAGTATAAAGCAAAATCGTCTCTCAGATAATCTGCAGAAAAGGCCATGATTCTGTCAACATAACTGGAGAATTTCCCATAAGTAGAGTGAAAATCAGATTTTCTACTTTTCTCATCAAGAAGATATGACTGAAGATCCTTAGCTGACCCAGAAAACAACGCGATTCTTCGGTCGAAGTTGTCCGCGCTGAAAAAGTCAAGTGAGGATGAAAAACCAACATATGCAGGTGGAATAGTTATCTCTTCAATAGCACCCATATTTTGTGCTTTATTCAAAACATCCGCGAATTCTGATAACAACTTCTTCGACTCGTCCATGCCCACATAAAGTGTCGAAGACATGGTACGGGTGAAATAGGAAAGCCTTGAAAGTTCGTCCTGAAAAAGCTCTTTCTTAAGGGCTCCGTAGTAGATAGACTCCTTCAGTTGACTGAATCTATCCATGGAAAGTCCATCACAATTGAACACAAACGGCATGAGAAAGACCACAACAATCACACCAAAGACAGCCAGTTGCAGAAATCCCTTTCCACTTAGCGTCCTTCTTATGAGCAACACAAAGGAAAACAAGAATCCAAAGACCGCAAGCAAACCATAAAATAGCGATTCTGTGGGAGAAAGAAAATCAAATACATAGAGTATGTAAAACACCTCAAAACTTGCCACAAGAGAAAGCATAACCATCAACAATCTGTGGTATTTTGCACCGATAATTATCAAGGCAGCATAAACAACAAACCTTATCCACCAAAAGTTCATATCTCTCGGTGTAACAGCAATCACCTTCTGCGCTATCTGAGCTTGAAAAGTCGTGACAGGTTTTGAAATATCGCGAGCGACAAAGGCTGCCTCTCGATTTATATGGGCAGCTACTCGGGATGGATCCTTCGTAACACTTTCAACGACTCTTTGAACAGCTTGCGCAAGTGTCTGCTGGACAGACAAATCCGAGTAAAACAGGCTTAGATCTCTCAAGTGTGCTAAATTCGTAGGTGATTGAAAAACATAATCGGCTTCAAGTTTTGTAATCTGTTCCACATCAACAGGGGGTTTTTGCTCGCAAAGCCCTATTTGATAACTAATAATCCATGCGAAGAACGTCCTGGCTTCCTTGCTTAAGGTATCTCTGTATGAACTGAAGAATTTTACAAAACCATTGTTCTTCATCACAATGTTTGTGGTCAGGTTTGTTCTGTTCATCCGTGCCACAAGATAAGACAAAAAGAGGCTGTACGCCAATTGCTCATCCTCATCTTGAACTTGAACTGAATCGTAGATCGCGCCTAAATAGTCTCCAACATCTGGCATCGCTTCACGCTTGTCAACAGATCCCGCCATCAGTAATCTATAATACCTGTAAAGGGAAAGATTCTTCAACTCCCTTTCCACAACGGACAAAAACGGATGAACGAAATTGCCTTGATTGTACTGGCTGACCAACTGCGTGTAAATCTGTAAAGAATGTTCCATGTCAAGGGAAAAAACAGGGGCAACCAATAACACAAAAAGGATCGCCAGATACCTTTTCATCTTAGACCTCCCCGTCTGGGTATATCACAAATATGATACACGAAAGGCTTAAACATATGCAAATCAGTAGATATTTTAACTTATTGTGCTTAATAAAAACTCCTTGAGTTTGACTTAGTTGTGAGTTATAATATAACTGCAAGGAGAAATAAAACTTGCTAATGATATGTTGGGTAGTGATAACGTGTTAAAGATTACAACTTTTGGGGGATTTTCAGTTTTCTGTGACAACAAAATAATGAATTTATCTAAGATCAAATCTCGCAAGGCACGAGACCTGCTAAGGTATTTTGTGGTATTCCGTCACAAGCAAATTTCCAGCGACATGCTTTGTGAAATCTTCTGGCCCGATATGGAAGAAAAATACGCGAAAATGAACTTACAGAGCACGGTACATATGTTGAGAGCTTTCCTTGGAAAGGACGTTGTGGCATTTGAAAATGGAAACTACTGCTTTGACCCGCTTGGCTTGATTGAATTCGATGCAGACAGATGCGAAAATTCGATACAGTTATCCAGATCAACAAACGACACTGCCAAGAGAAAGTCATTCTTGATGAATGCGATATCTCTGTACAAAGGCGATTTCATGGTTGAAAATCTGTATGAAGACTGGACCATTCAATTTAGAGAATACTACAGAGATTTGTACGTAGAAGCTTTGATAGATCTTGCTCAAATATTCATCGATGAGAATGCCCTGACAGAATGTATAGAGACTCTGAAGATCGCACTGAATAATGACCCATTCAATGAAACAGCAACACTTTTACTGATGAGAGCATATTTGAAAAAGGGCTGTGTTTCCGAAGCTGTTAGAGCATACCGAAGGCTCTCTGATATTCTGAGCAAAGAGCTCCAAATCAAACCGTCGAGAGAGATAGAACAACTTTACGAAGCAATTATCAAAGGTGATCTGGAAAATCGATGGATTGTAGTTGTAGAAAGCAAATAATGTAGTTCAAAAAAGGAATTGATCGTGCAGAAACTGAAGCGTGTGATCAGAGAAGATGACCAGGTACAGGTACTTTCCGATGACAAGATCGGTGTACTGATCAGTGGAGTCGCCGAAGAGGTCGCCAACAGCATCTATCAGAGAATCGAAGATGTTTTGGACGGTACTATCGATGGAATAAAGGTGTACCTGAGAAGAGCCAGGTAGAAATGATATTTTCAACTTATTTTCAGGATTTATTAAATGGATTTTCAGGGTGATATGCCAAAATAGTTTTGCTGTAGGGTCTTTATCATTCTGAATTCTCAGGTGGGGATTGAATGGCATACAAATTCAAATGTCTTAATTGTGGGGAAGTGACTTACTCGGCGGCTCCATTGGAATATCAAAAGAATAAGAACTGTCAGCGATGCGGGGGTAAAGTCATACAAATCTATCCACCAATGCGTTTGGGTGAAATCTTGGTTCATCTGGATGCAATTACACAGGATGAACTGAACGAGGCTCTTGCCATTCAAAAACGAATGCTTACAAGGGCCACTATAGGTAAAATTCTCCTGCGATTGCAACTTGTGAATCAAATAGATCTTGAGAAGGCTTTAAAGATACAACGCGAGATGTTAGGTGGATTGACGCATTAGTAAACAACTATCGGGCGCTTTGTCGCCGGATTGGTGATTATTGAAACTCTGACATCATAGATTCTCTCAAGATTATCTGTATTGATCACCTCTTCGGGTTTTCCACAAACAATTATCTTCCCTTCTTTCATTAAGACCAATCTGTTGCAGAGTTCAGCCGCGATGTTTATGTCATGAAAGGCGCCGATCAGGGTTTTGTTTTCCTGATGCAATGTCCTGAGAAGATCTCTTATCTTCACAATATGTCCTGGATCCAGATGGGCCGTTGGCTCGTCCAATAGCAAAACGGGAGTATCCTGTGCCAGCATTCTGGCTATCGCGATCCTTTTTTGTTCCCCTGTACTGAGATTGTAGAATGGTCTTTCCATGAACTGAGAACCATCAACTTTTTCAAGAGATCTATGAACAGATTTCATGTCCTCATCTGTCCAGCTTGAGAAAAAACCTTTAGCGTAAGGTAATCTGCCAGTTAACACGATTTGTTTTACCGTATAGTTGTAAGTGGGGACGAAATCTTGTGTAACAAAGCCCACGATCTTTGCCAACTGTTTCCTCTTCATGTGGTATGGATCCATCCCATTCACTCTCACAGCTCCTTCAGAAGCCGGCAAAAGACCTGCGATTACTTTCAACAACGTCGTCTTTCCACAGCCATTCGGTCCAAGTAGGGCTATGAATTCGCCTTGGTGAATTTCGAGGTTTATCCCATCGAGCACGAATCTTCCCTTTGGGTCATAACGGAATCTCACGCCCTCTAAACTGATTTCAAGCATTGCGCTCACCTTTTTTCAGAAGCACGAACATCACAGGAGCACCAATGAAAGCAGTTATAACTCCGACAGGTATTTCAGAAGGGCTCACCACTGATCTTGCAATTGTGTCACAACCACACAAAAATATTCCGCCAACCAAAGCACTTGAAACAGCGACAATCTTGTGATCATTTCCGAATAATCTTCGTGCCATATGCGGCATGATCAGCCCGACAAAACCAATAACACCAGACACTGAGACCATGGCTGCCGTGGCAAAACTGCCCACGGAATAAACGAGAAGTTTCACAAATTCCACGTTTACCCCAGAAATCCTTGCCTGAGACTCACCAAGAGAAATCGCGTTCAGTTGTTGTGACAAGCCAAGTGAAAGTACAACAAATCCGATGACAGCAGCAAGAGGAACAGGTAAATCTTTCCATCCAACTCCCGACAGTGTCCCAAAAAGCCATACATATGCATGCGTGATATTCTTCTTGAGAAGCATCAGAATCAAGATCGTTCCAGAGTTGAAAAGTATACTAACCAACACACCACTCAAGATCAGCTCTGTTATAGGTGTTGTCCCATTCCTTCTTGATAGGACTACTGCAACGAACGCGGCAATCATAGCGAAACCGAAGCTGATAAGGGGCATCTTGTACAGCAAAGAAAACCCGTACAGGTCGGCAAGAAAGAGCGAGAGAACAGCTCCAAAGGAGGCGCCAGAAGACACACCAAGGAGGTATGGATCGACAAGTGGGTTTCTCAACAAACCTTGAAAGACACCTCCAACAGCGGCTAAGCCTGCACCAACCAGAACAGACATAATAACCCTCGGGAGCCTTATGTCCCATACTATGTGTTTCCAGTCACCTTTCATGGCGAAAATCGCTCTGATTACTTGATCAAATGGTATCTTTGTGCCTCCAAATCCACTGCAGATTATCACAGTGCAAAAAAGCAGAATAGCCGCTGAGAGAATGCGCCAGAATTTCAATATCATTTACCTCCATAGAAATCATTGTAGAATTTCTCTATGAAATCTATAATTTGTGGTGCAGGAGACGAGAGTAGATTACCGTCATAGACATAGATTCGATCGTTTTTGACTGCCTTGATGTTTCTGAAAGCTGAGAACTGTTTTATCTTGTCTTTCACTTGTTCTTCTGCTCCGGGCATATAATTGGCAACAATGATTACATCTGGATTTTGAGCGACAATGAATTCAACCGACAGCGGTAACCAACCATTTGGTCCTGTGTAAACTCCCGCGACGTTGACTCCTCCTGCGAAGGCTATCATTTCATTCAAGTATGAACCTTGACCGCAAGTCCAAATCTCACGTATATCAGCTCCTGGGGCATCGGACAGATAAACAACCTTGATCCTTTTCTCCAGCGGAACGCCGTATGCCTTCTTGGCTATCGACAGGTACGAATTCTGCAGTTGGGTCACAAGTTTCCTTGCTTCGTCAGTCCTTCCAACAATAGTACCCACCAAGATCAGATCATCCAATATCTGCTGTACAGTGTTTGCATTCAAGACGACGGTGGTGATCTTCTGCTCTTCAAGTTTTGTGATTTCTGGTAATTGAAATCCCCCAAAAGTGAATACTACATCTGGTTTCAAACTCACTATTTTCTCAACGTTCAGTGGGGTCAAATCACCTATTCTTTCTGCGCTATAGTCATCCCAATTGGTAACTCCAACGATCTTGCTTTCGACCCCAAGGTACTGAAGATACTTTGTCGCTACAGGTGCAGCACATACTATTCTCTGCGGTTCAAAAGCTATTGTGACCACTCTTCCCACATCATCCACAATAGTCAACGGATAGGCCTGGACTACGATCCAAAGAACGGCAATCAGAAGAAACATCAGAACTCTTTTCACTTTTCCTACCTCCTTTGCAAAATTTTTCACCACCTTCTTGGTTCCGAAGAAAGTGGTGCAGTCAGTCAAAGGGCAGGTCTCCCGACTCCCGGATCACCCTACTCCCCACACCTTCCCAGCTCAGGCCAGTGGTATCTGTGGGTTTCGTCCCCGGTCACGGTGGCGCCCCCGTGCCGGAATCTCACCGGCTTCCCTTTTAAACCTCCTGTGGTACCCTCTGACGCCTCTTATTCACTTTTCGTTTGTATTATACAACGAAGTTATTCCACTGAACAAGACCGGGAATAGGTATGTCATCAACGGAAGAAACAATCGAACTTCACGTGCCGCGCCCATTGTCACATTTAATATGATGAACGGGATCATCCACAACCACGTTTTTCTATAAAACTCGTATTCTCTGATCTTGGTGACGAAAAGCAACGGTAAACTAAGGAAGACTAAAGGATACACCAGTGCCCAAGGATCTTGCAAATTCTCTTCTAATATCACAGACAGCGTGTAGTAAACAGCATTTGGGAAAAAGACCTTGGCAAGTAGATAAGTCATTAGAAGCGGTATACAAACCATCAAGCTATGCGTGAT
This sequence comes from Thermotogota bacterium, assembly GCA_029551145.1. Lineage (GTDB taxonomy): Bacteria > Thermotogota > Thermotogae > Thermotogales > DSM-5069 > Pseudothermotoga_B. Next base: position 142,492 of record JAKPGA010000022.1, read on the forward strand.
TAGTTTTTTTCTACTCAAAGAAAAGTTGTAGAGACTGTATACAACTGCTGTGAACAATGCATGATCTGTTCTAACAAAAGACTGAACAACGACAAGTGAAAGTAAAACCCACCAAGGTTTTTTCTGATGTATCAGGAGCAGCCCACTGCTGAAAAGAAACAGGGAAATAAGAAATTCCTGCTGTCCGAAATCACCGTAAGCAAATATGAGAAAAACAGAGTATGCAAACAGTGAAACATAGGAAACAAACTCACTTGTGAAAGTCTTCATCCAAAAATACAAAACCAGAAGGATCAATATGGTGAACACAAACCTCATAGTAGCGTAGCCATGGACAACTTTACTCAAATCGCTGTTTCTATCAAAAACATCTGTTATATTATCAGGCATCTGTTTGAAGAATTGTTCAATGAATGGGAAAGGATCTTTTATCCATTCCTTCCATCCGAAGTTATTCACCACGCCAAGGAGTAAGTTCGCAGTTAATGGGTTCTTCGTCGCTTCAAGCAATTTTTCTTTTATAAAGGCTTCCAGTTCTTCGGCGATTTTCTCTCTTTCTTCAGGAGAAATATGAGCGGTGAGATTCAATTCATTTTCTTTTTGAACAAATGGGCGTTTATCAAAGCCAAGCCAACGTTCCAGTTTTATGTAAGTGTTGCAATACCATCTGAGAGGTGAGTACTTGAACACGTACTCAACTAAGGGATAGGGAGCGTATCTGTATTGATTTGGAGCAGAACCTTTACCCTCAAGGAGTTTACGATGAGAGTCGTATAAGAATATCCTTCCAGCAATGCTAAAACTGTTTTCAACAAGCCAGAATCCCGCTGAAGTAACAACATAGGATATTACCACTATTGTCAAAATCAATAGAATTGTCTTCTTTCTCATCTATACCTCTCCCACAGTCTTCCCCATGGACTTGTTCTCTTCCACTCTTCGAAAATCTTCTTGCCTTTGAAGTTCCACCAGAACCTATCGTGATAAATCTCCGAGGCGAGAACGAAGATGTAGACCAAAGGTGTTCTGAAAAACAACCTCTGGAATCTCTTCAGCGGACCGAACCAGAGAAGATCTCCAACTCTGCTCGCCAGGTTGTCTCCAACTGTGAAGCCATAATTCAAATCACCTATCTCATGCCCCACAATTTCTATGTTCTCAAGTCTTCCGTTTCCCAAACCTTCCTCGTCTGCCATCTTTATGTAATCAATGGTCATTGGATCAAAACCCATTATCTTTGCAGCAACAGCATCTATTGCGACTTGATCTCCGCTGGCTAAGATCAGATCGGTCTGTACAGGTTTGAGCGTTCGAGGGCCAGGTCCATTACCAGCGGTTGTCCCATCCATCACAGCGAAAATCCCTGAATGAATCTCTTTTTGAATCTTCAACAAATCAACAAGTGTTTCGTGAATCCAGCTATGTGCGTAATGTCTTTTTGTATTCAAAAGTCCCCCGAAGGCATTTTTCATCGCACCAGTTGTGGTAGTGTAGATGTGGCACTTCATAGTTGGTAGATGAACTATGTTCTTACCAAAGAAATAATCTGGCAACTTTATGCCTTCAGGGAAAATCCTGTCAAGTGCCCTGAGTTTTGCTTTGGGCTTGTAATCAATCCACTTCATATCATGCTCTTCAAAGTTATAGAGCACAGGTATTTGATACTTCGAATAGACAATGTCAAATTTGTTCGACTTTTCTCCGTGTTTTGGTCGAGTAACAACTGTCTTGTTTTCGACTGCCACGATCTTTTCAAATCCACGACTTCTCAGACTCATGATAGTTCCTTCAAGCTGCCATGGAGTAGTATTCGCCGATGGCATTGGAAGATGCCATGATATGTTGTCTTTTAGAATCGTTACGGCACTCTTGTCAAGAAATCCCTCGATCTCTGCCAATCGAGTTAGTCTCACATAATCCTCCAAAACAGTTTCAGGAGACGTCTTAAGTACCGCTACTTTTGACTTTTTCAAAATACCACCTCACATAGTCGAAACGATCCATATTCCAACTGCTATTATTGCTACCCCAACTATTTTCATGACGGAAAAATCTTCCCTGAAAAGAAAGTGAGAGAAAAGAGAGACAATGATAAATCCAGCACTTGTCATCACGGGGTATGCAACACTGAGTTTATTTCTTGTCAAAACAATTGTGTAAAAGACAAAGGCCAAACCGAAACACACCAAACCAGACCATATGTAAACATTTTTCAAAGAGGAAACAATAAAGGCACTCAATTTCTTTTCAGATCCCAAAGATGTGGCACCTAACTTCACAAGGACATTTGCAAGTCCATTTGCAACTATTGCCATCATCAACATGATAATCTGTTTTGCCATGCTCAACCTCCCGCGTATATGATCAAAACAACTGTTATGAACCACAGAAAAACCGCAAGTACCATGCCTCTGTCTTTCATTACAACATCTGTTGGTTCACCATCACCATTTTTCAAAAGTAGGAAGATGTATCTAAATACACCATAAACAACAAATGGTATTGAGTAATATAGTTTGTCTGTTTTGAACTGCTCAATTGTCCTTGAGTCGAGAGTGTACAGCGCATAAAACACTACTGCAGCCGTACCAGTTGATACCATAACGTTGTTTAGAAGGTTTACATCATAAAATCTCAAACTCAGCCTGTGGTTCACACCATCTTCCTGAGATGTGACGATCTCTCCTCTTCTCTTGCCAAAACCAAGAAAAAGAGCCAAAAAGAACGTGCTTGTCACTAACCAACCGGATGGTGCAACAGATATCGCATAACTACCAGCAATCACTCTGAGCGCAAAGCCAGCAGAGATACAGAAGACATCAATAAGAATGACGTTTTTTCCCTTAAACGTGTAGAAGAAGTTCAAGAGCACATAGAGCACAAGACAAAGGACTACCTTCCAGTTCAACAAGGATGCCAGGAAAAATGCAGATATCAACAGCACAAAAGCAACGAAAAAGGCCATACTGACCTTGACCGAACCTGCCGCTATAGGTCTTGTTTTCTTCTTAGGGTGAAGTCGATCAAAGGGCGCATCCTTAATATCATTCAGGATATAAATGCCGCTGGAAAGTAAACAAAAAGATATGAAGGCAATAATTGAGCTTAAAACGAAGGTGGTACTTAAAAGCTTCCCCGCAAATACTATCGGAACGACAACAAATAGATTCTTCACCCAATGCTTTGGTCTGATTAACTTGAGAAAACTCAGAGTCTAACCTCCTAAGGATAGTGTCTGGCGAAATTATACCAGGAAAAAAGTGGGGACACAGGTCCCCACTATCTCAAGGATTTTGTGTATTACATCATATTATCGCCTGTTGGGTATCTTTGTCGAAGACGTGAATGGTATTCATGTCAAACACCAGATCGATCTTTTCACCTTCCTTAGCCTTTGTTCTGGGGTCAACTCGTGCAACGATAGAATTATCACCAACAGTGACATGCAGCAAAGTTTCGCTACCAAGTGGTTCTACCACATCAACAGTTCCTTGAATGGTGTTTTCGGCTTGGGGCGCTATAGCAAACAGCTTGTCGAAGATATTTTCTGGTCTTATACCAAAGATGACTTCCTTATCTATCCATTTTTCCAAAATTGTTTCATGCTCCTTAACAACTTTGACCTTGAAACCAGAAGTGCTTATCCATATGCCCCCGCGTTCAGATACAACAGTTGCATTAATGAAGTTCATCGCTGGACTTCCAATGAATCCTGCAACGAAGATGTTAGCCGGTTTATTATAAATCTCATATGGCGAACCGATTTGCTGAATTACACCGTCCTTCATCACAACAATCTTGTCCGCCATTGTCATAGCCTCAACCTGATCGTGGGTGACGTAAACTATCGTTGCTTCAAGGCGGTGATGAAGCTTCTTCAATTCACTTCTCATTTGCACTCTCAACTTTGCATCAAGGTTAGAAAGAGGTTCATCAAACAAAAAGACCTTTGGGTTCCTCACGATAGCCCTTCCCACTGCCACACGCTGCCTTTGTCCACCTGACAACTGCCTTGGCTTGCGATCGAGCAACTCTTCAATACCAAGTATCTTAGCGGCTTCCTTAACCCTTTTGTCGATCTCCGCTTTCGGGAACTTCCTGAGCTTCAAACCAAAAGCCATATTTTCATAAACGGTCATATGAGGATACAGAGCATAGTTCTGAAACACCATTGCGATATCCCTGTCTTTTGGTTCAACATCGTTAACGACCTTTCCATCGATCTTGATCGTACCTGACGTAATTTCCTCAAGACCTGCAATCATTCTCAAGGTGGTCGTTTTTCCACAACCAGATGGACCGAGCAGGACTACAAACTCCTTGTCATTGATCGTAACGGTTGCTTCTTTGACAGCGACTACTTTGTTCTCGTACACTTTTGTGACCTTCTCAAGGTCTACCTGTGCCATTATTACACCTCCTCAATGTTTTCTTCGAGCAAATGTTGTTGATTTATCTGCCGAAATTTCGATGGATCTCCAATCTCAAGTAAGTAAAGATCGTAAAGATCGTCCAGCAACTTAGACATCTTTTTATATCTCTCATAGTCAATCACTACAGCGCATGGTGTACCATTTCTCGTTATGAGTACATCGTTGTTGCGCGCTTTTTTCACGACCTCAGAGAACTTAGCCTTTGCCTCTGCTAAACTGTAGAATATCTCACCTTCCTTGCGTATAACAAAACCTCCTGACCATAATTATAGTCAATTTGACATTCAAAATCAAGTTTCAAACTCCACAAGATTTCAAATGATATAATCAGCATGTGAAAACGGGAGGTGATTGCGTGAAGATCATAGAATCAGCATCCAATTTCAGTGAAGGTAGGCGCGAGGAAGTAGTCAGAGAAATAGTTGCTCAGGCAGAGAATGTGAAAGGTGTCTGGATCCTTGATTGGTCAATGGACAGCGATCACAACAGATCGGTCGTCACACTTGTTGGAAGCCCTGAACCGTTGCTGAATGTCTTGTTCAATATGACAAAGAAGGCTGCAGAGTTGATAGATCTGAGAAATCACAAGGGTGAACATCCCAGAATGGGAGCAGCCGATGTGATACCACTGGTTCCAGTTATGGGTTCTGAGATGTCTGAGTGCATCGAACTTTCCAAAGATTTGGCAAAGAGGATTGGTGAAGAACTGAAGATACCGGTATTCTTGTACGAGAAATCGGCAACCGCTCCGCACAGAGAGAATCTTTCAGAAATAAGGAAGGGCGAATTCGAGGGATTCTTTGAAAAAATAAAGGACCCGATGTGGAAGCCAGATTTTGGACCAGATCAGGTACACCCAACTGCTGGTGTGACTGCCGTGGGTGCAAGAGAATATTTGATTGCATTCAATGTGAATCTGGGCACAGACAAAGTCGAAATAGCCGAGAGAATAGCAAAGGCCGTGAGGCACATAAGTGGTGGCTATCGATATGTGAAAGCAATAGCCGTGGAGTTGAAGGATAAGAACTTAGTTCAGGTTTCGATGAACATGACCAACTATAAAAAGAGCCCTCTTTTCAGAGTATTTGAAACCATCAAAAGAGAAGCTCAAAGATACGGCGTGTCGGTAATCGGTACAGAGATAATAGGTATGGTTCCCATGCAGGCGATGCTCGAGGTCGCACAATATTATCTGCAGCTTGACGATTTTGGAATCAACAGAATAATCGAAAACCGGGTTATGGATATCTTGGCAAAAGAAGGTGCCGATAGATAATGCAATTGGTGGTACACGCAAGAAAACTCTACACTCCCGTTGGTAACAAGGTGAAAAAGGGTTCTCAGATGTCACAGATTGAGAGGTATGAAAATGTCTTCATCTGTGTTGAAGACGGAAGAATTGTAGATCTCTCAGATCGCAGACCATCTATTATAAGGGGACGATTTTTGCAGGTAGATCTGGTTGTTCCAGGTTTTGTGGACTGCCACACTCACATACCTTTCTATGGTTACAGGGAAAGTGATTTTCTGAGAAGGGTTTCTGGTCTATCATACTCACAGATACACAATTCTGGTGGAGGTATTTATGAGTCAGTTCGTAGATTGAGAAAAGCAAGCATTAGCGAACTTGTTCGCTTCAATTTGAATTTCACAAACAGTTTTATCAGTAAAGGTGTGACCACCATAGAATGTAAGACAGGCTATGGCCTTGATGAAGAAAATGAGCTGAAACAACTTGAAGTATTGAATGTTCTCAAGAAAATCTCTCCCATCGAAATTGTCGCTACCTTTATGGGTGCTCACGCTGTTCCTGAAAACTCAAACCCACAGGATTATGTCGAGTATCTGACGAAGATGTTCGATCTATTGAAAACCAAGTGCAGTTTCGTCGATATCTTTTGCGACGTTGGTGTCTTTGATAAACACAGCGCGGAAAGATATCTCAGAGCCGCAAAGAAAAAAGGATTCAAAGTTCGCATCCATGCAAATGAATTGTCCAACATAGGTGCAGTGAAACTGGCTGTCGAGTTAGAAGCTGTCTCTGCTGATCATTTATTGAAAGTTGATGATGAAGACATTCGTGTCTTGGCTCAGAGCAATACAATAGCCGTTTTGATGCCAACTACAAGCTTCTATCTGAATGAAAACTATGCGCCAGCGAGAGAATTGATAGACAAAGGAGTTGCCGTGGCTCTCGCCAGTGACTTCAATCCTGGCTCCAGTCCCGTGCTCGAACCCACACTGATGATGAACATTGCAGTTAAATTTCTTAAGATGTCACCTTGCGAGATTCTCACTGCATGCACACTGAACTCGGCTTGTGTTCTCGGTTTGGCAGATAGATTGGGAACCGTTGAGATTGGCAAAGATGCAGATTTTGTGATTTATGAAGATGCGGACCTTGAAACCATAATGTACTTCGTCGGAATAACCCCACGTTACACTGTGAAGAGGGGACAGATCTTTGAGAATTGAGGTAATCGTGATAGGTAAACTGAAGGATTATGCACAAAAGGCGTGTAATGATTATATGAAGATGTTAAAACCTTTTACGCAAATTGAACTCGTTCAGTTGAAGCACGCTAAAGCAACACAGCTCGATGAGGTTTCTTTAAAGCAAGAGGCACATCAAGTGTTAACGCACTTGAAGGAATCAGATTATGTAGTTTTACTTGATCAAGGCGGCAAGGAATTTGATTCGGTTTCTTTTGCGCAGCACCTATCCCAGTTAAGACTACAACGGCCGTCAGTAACCTTTGTCGTGGGGGGACCTTTTGGTGTCGACAGCAGCCTGAAAAATAGGGCAGATGAGTTACTTTCTCTCTCGAAGATGACCTTCACTCACCAACTTACAGTCGTGGTTTTGTTCGAACAGCTCTTCAGAGCTTTCAAGATCATCCACGGGCAGAGATACCACTATTGAGGAGGTGAGATTCAGGTGGATGATCCCGCGAGTAGTATCTCGGTTTTGTTGTACTTGGTGTTCATTTTGTTACTCTTGATGCTTTCTGCAGTCTTCTCGGCTTCTGAAACAGCTCTTACCTCGGCGAGCAGACTGAGACTTCTGAAAAAGGACGAAAAAGAAGGTATTCACAAAGTCAATCGACTCCTGACAGCAACTTTAGTCATGAACAATTTCGTCAATCTTCTGCTTTCCTCGATTGCCACACTTCTTCTGGTAAGACTGTTCAAAAATGCGAATAGTGGGTTGATCGCGCTAATTGGTACGATCTTCACCACAACAGTGATACTGATATTCGGAGAGATTACGCCGAAGATTTATGCAAGAGAATATTCGGAGAAGGTCTACGGTGTGACGGCAAGGATAATGACGTTCTTTGAGAAGTTACTCAGTCCTGTCATTGGATTGCTGTTGTTTTTGAGCAACAAGATAGTCAAACTCTTCGGTGGACAGGCGATGGAGGATGCACCTTTCATCACTTCAGAAGATATCATTGAAGCTGTGAATTTGGGGAAAGAAGGTGGAACAATAGATCATCAGGAAGGTATGATCGTCGAAAGGACCTTTCAGATGAACGAAACAACTATCAAAGAGATCATGACACCACGTGTCGATGTTGTTGCAGTTGAAGAGAATATGTCGTTGTTGGAGCTCATGGAAGTCGTTAATCGTGAGGGTTACTCTCGAATACCAGTTTACAGAGAAGACATAGACAACATTACAGGCGTTTGCTATGCAAAAGATGTTGTGGGTTACATTCAAGAGAATGGAGCGCAGTATCTAAATGAGAAAAAGGTTAAAGAAATCATGAGAGAACCTATATTCGTTCCTGAAACAATGAGAGTAGGTACACTGCTGAAGATTTTCAAGGAAAAAAAGGTACACATAGCAATCGTTGTTGACGAATTTGGTGGGACAGCCGGTATTGTTACGCTCGAAGACATCTTAGAGGAATTGATTGGTGAAATAATGGACGAATATGACTACGACGAGATCAGCGGCATCAAAAAGGTCGGCGAAAACAGTTATCTCATAAATGCCACAACCCCGATAAACGACCTTGAACGCGAATTGGATGTTCAGTTCGAAGAGACAGAACATGAGACGCTTGCAGGCTATCTGCTGGAACTTTTCCAGAAGATTCCTTCCGTAGGCGAGGAAATAGATGTAGGTGACTTTCATTTCAGGGTAGTCGCTGCAACGAAGAATAGAATTGAACGTGTATTGATGACAATAAAAAGGAGTGATATCACTGAACAATGAGGAGCTGATCAGAATAGCAAAAGAGTCTATGAACAAAGCCTATGCACCGTATTCAGAGTTCCGGGTTGGTGCCGTTGTTGTCACGAAAAACGGAAAGATTTTCACTGGATGCAATATCGAGAATTCTTCGTATGGATTGACCATATGTGCCGAAAGAGTTGCAATCTTTTCGGCGATAGCGGCGGGTGAGACACAAATAGAAAAACTTGTTGTTGTCGCAGACACCATTGAACCTGTAAGCCCATGCGGTGCGTGCAGACAGGTGATGAGTGAGTTTGGAGATTTCGAGGTAATCTTGGCTAACCTTCAAGGAAAAGTCACCACAACAAAGGTCAGCGATCTATTGCCGCACGCTTTTAGGATGAAGAGGTGAAGAACTTTGAGGTCTGGCTTCGTCACGCTGATCGGAAGACCAAACGTGGGCAAGTCGAGTCTTGTCAACGCGTTTTTCGGCCGTAAAATACTCATCGTCTCAGATAAACCTCAGACTACACGCAACAGAATAAGATGCATTTACACGGATGAGGAAAACCAAATAATCTTTACGGATACTCCAGGTATTCACAAACCCATCCATAGGCTCGGCGAGTTCATGGTAAAAGCAGCAATTCAAGCCATGAAAGGTTGCGATTTGATTTTGTTTGTCGTGGATAGTTCTAAAGGATTTGGTGAACCAGAAATGAGAATGTGCGAGCTCGTTAAAACCTCACAGACCAATACTTTCTTGGTCGTTAACAAGATTGATTTGGTCGACGACTATTTGCAAATCGCCGAGGTCACAAAGGACAGGTGCGGTGTTTTTTCAAAGGTCTTTTTCACAAGTGTCATTAAAAATCAAGGGATCATTGAGCTGTTCGAAGCGATCAAACTCTCTTTACCAGAAGGTCCGATGTATTTTCCGAGTCAAATGACAACAGATCGTCCCATCTCCTTTCAGGCAGCTGAATTGATACGTGAAAAGATCTTATTACTCACAAGAGAGGAAGTCCCTCACTGTGTCGCGGTGATTGTGGACCAAGTTATCGAAAAAGAAGAAGGCATACTATACATTGCCGCAACGATATACGTTGAAAGGCAATCCCAAAAAGGTATTCTGATAGGTAAAGCGGGTTCTATGATAAAGCAAATCGGAACTCTCGCACGAATGGAAATCGAATCAGTGGTTAACAAGAAGGTTTACCTGGATCTTCATGTAAAGGTCAAGAAGAATTGGAGGGACAAGGACTTCATCATTCTAAATGAGATAGGAATGAAAGACGAGATTGAATGAAGGAGGGTGAGAACGCTAATGCCACGCCTCTACATACACCTTCAGTCAATAGAAGAGAACGCACGAAGAATTCTGGAAAGATGCTCTAAGTATGGTGTTGAAGTTGTAGGTGTCACAAAGGTAAGCCTCGGAGATCCGAAGATAGCTCAAACAATGAAAGATGCAGGTATACGGATCATTGGTGAATCAAGAATCGACAATATCGTAAGACTGCGCAAAGAAGGTATAGATGGACCATTCATGATGATCCGCATACCACAAAAGGATGACTTACCGAAGACATTAGATTTATGTGAATATGCACTGGTTTCGGAACTCAAAACGATTGAGTGGATGGACGAAATTGCTCACGAAATGGGCAAGAGTATATCCGTGATTTACATGGTAGATGTTGGTGATCTTAGAGAAGGTGCGTGGTATAAAGATGCCGTTGAGGAAATCGCAAAGGCTGTGAAGATGGCAAAGAAGATACAAGTTGTGGGCGTTGGAACAAATCTGGGGTGTTATGGTGGGGTTTTGCCGTCAGAGAGAAACTTAGGAATACTTGTTCAGATCAGAGACATAGTTGAGAAGAAAAGTTCCTGTGAATTACCTATTGTGTCGGGAGGGAACACAGCTGCTCTGAAGTTGCTTGAAGAAGGAAAATTGCCTTTCGGTGTCAATCAATACAGAATTGGCGAAGCGATATTTCTTGGTACGGATGTGACAAACAATCGACAGATACAATGGCTAAGGCAAGATGCGATCGTTCTCGAAGCACAAATAATAGAGCTCAAGACAAAGCCTTCCTTTCCAGAAGGCGAAACCGGGCAGGATGCCTTTGGAAGAAAACCTGCATTTGTTGACAAAGGTATACGCAGAAGAGCTATACTCGCACTTGGAGAACAAGATATTCTTTCTACAGGGCTTAGGCCCCTCGACAATGGTGCCGAGGTAATACATGCATCAAGCGATCACACGATAGTTGACGTCTCAGACGTTGAGAGAAGGATTGAAGTCGGTGACACAATGAGGTTCACGTTGAGCTACGGAGCACTGTTAAGGGCCATGACCTGTCCTCATGTCGAGAAAATCTATGTTTAGGGGGTATCAAGATGCAATTTCTATCTGAGAAGTACTTACTCGGTAACAAGACGGCTATGAGATTGTACGAAACGGTAAAGGATCTTCCGATAGTCGATGCTCACAATCATGGCGATGTGAAGGAAATAGTCGAGAACAAGGGATGGAACGATATATGGGAAGTCGAAGCAGCTACAGATCACTACGTTTGGGAACTGATGAGGCGTCGAAGAATACCAGAAGACAAAATAACGGGGAATGCAACGAATTATGAAAAGTGGCTTGCCCTATCAGAAGTGTTCCCAAAATTGGTTGGCAATCCAACCTATGAGTGGATCCATCTTGATCTGAGACGTCGCTTTGGCATAGATGAGGTGATCTCAAAGGAAACAGCCAATTCAATTTGGTCCAAGACAAAACAGCTACTGAAAGAACAAAAGATGAAACCTCAAGAATTGTTGAAGCAAATGAATGTTGAAGTAATGTGCACAACAGACGATCCAACCTCTGATTTGTACTACCACAGAGTTGCACGTGAAACAATTGAAGGTATAAGAATTCTGCCAACTTGGCGCCCAGATAGAGCTTGCAGACTTGATAGGAAAGACTGGAAAGACTATCTCACAAAACTCTCTGAGGTTTCGAAGATAGATGCAACGAAATTCAACGGCTTTTTAGATGCACTGAAAAAGACTCACGATTATTTTGATCAACTCGGTTGTGTATGTAGTGATCATGCTTTGTTGTATGCCACTGGAAAATCCATAACTCAACAGAGGGCCGAGCAAATATTCAACAGAGCTCTCGTCCAAGAAATTTCTGCTCAGGACTTATTTGATTTTCAGTGCTTTATGCTCTATGTCTTTGCAGAAATGAACTATGAGAAAAATTGGAAAATGCAGCTTCACATTGGCGCCTTGAGAGATTACAGAGACAAGTTGTTCGACCAGCTGGGACCCGATAGCGGCGGTGATATTTCGGCAGGTTATATTGACATCGCAACCGGTATGAGAGACTTTTTCAACGCTTTTGATGGAAAGACCGAGATAGTCTTGTATTGCCTTGATATGACCTATCTTTCAGTGATCGCTACAATAGCAAGAGCTTTCGAAAACGTCTTTTTAGGAGCACCTTGGTGGTTTAACGACAGTCCATTTGGTATGCAATTGCAGCTTCAGTACATCGCATCGGTAGACTTGTTGAGTAATCTTGCCGGCATGGTTACAGATTCGAGGAAGCTCATGTCTTACGGATCTCGGACAGAGATGTTCAGACGGGTACTGGCCAATGTCGTTGGTGAAATGGTTGAAAAGGGACAAGTTCCTTTGAGAGAAGCTATGGAGCTATGCGTTGAGATCTCTTACACAAGACCAAAGGAGTTCTTCTTTGCTCAAAGATAGGTATGCACAGAGGTGAAACATATGGAATACACGGAGTCTGATAAAAAGAAGATTGAAAAGAAACTCAATGAAGGGTATGAACTCATTGAAATCGTGGTGAAGAAAAAAGATAGATATGCGATCTTCCAAAAGAATGAGGAATATGTTGCTGTGAAGTTGTCAAAAAAGAAGGAACAATGATCTGGTTCCCTCTGTTATTTGGCTATCTGTTGTATTGCTCTCTACCAGCATATTTTCTTACCAAATAGATCGCGGGCCCTGACATAAGAACCATCTGGGCGCGTCACCTCAGGACGACGAATATCTACAAAGTGGCAGACTTTGGTTGCCACCAAGTAAGCAGAGAATATGGTTTACCTTGCTTTTGGCGATCTTGCAGCAGAGTTGGTAGGAATGTCTTTCGGCAAGAAAAGACCCTTCGATAAAAACATCGAAGGGTGACTATGACATGTTGCCATCTGCTTTCTCAGTTCTTACTTACTTAATTGCTACACTCAACTTAGTGGCTTTCACATCGGCATTGTAGGTGCAGTAGCTGCAAAAACAAATGAACCACTCTCGTTGAGTGTGACTGACACTTTCTTTGTTCCATTCTTCTTCTCGTTGGTAATGAGTTTATGGCGATTTATCTCTACGAACTTTGGTATTCCGATGGCATGCAAAGTATTTTCCCAATCCTTAAATCCAACATTCTCGATGAGTTAGCAGGTTTTATCACTACCGCGGTATCCAACCCTTTGCTTGAACCACCGCATGCTACAACCCATTCATCGGTCCGCACAAACCCAGCATCAGCAGCCATAAGAGAGATCTCGACACATACTTTTACGCCTTGGCTGAACAATCTGAGCGTGTTTGCGATCACTTCGGCTGTGTATATACCGCTGTATTCTCGTCGAAATGCCCTTTCTATACCAGACAAAACATGCGTTGCGGTGTGAACGATGTGTCCATGTTTGAGTAGCTCGTTCCTGATCTGTGGTGAAAACTCGTCTTGATTGGGTTCCTTGAAGCCAAAATGATGAGTAACAACGATCAACTTGACCTCCTTCGGAACGATCTCAAGAGCCATCTTTGCACTGTATCCACGCGTTGATGAAATAAGTAGTTTGTCCATCTTTGCACGTCTGAGTTCTTCAACAGCAATTTTCAGTGTTTCTACGGTATTTTCCTCACCTTTCTGCGCGAATAATACCATCACGTCACCCCCACTAAATTCTATATGACAACCACGCGATTTTGCAAAGTACATTCTAACAATACATATTCTAATGTAAAATACATGTTTTAACAGGCATTATATACTACATAGTAGAATAACATGACATTTGTAGATAACATACACAATTATGATTGTATAAAGATAGGTAACATGATAAAACCGTCATGAGTACAAAAGTTCAGATAGTCTATGCGGATTTGATCTGACGGGCTGGGTATAGTGGGGTGTAATACAGTCCAGCGTATTCCACAGCTTTCCTCAATGCTGTGTTGATCCCATAGGTATCCTTCGCGAGAAAAAAGTCAATGGAAATAAGTCGAGTATTATAATCTTGTGCGCTTGGAAGCAAATGAATAGATTGCTGGACTTTCTGCCTCAACAATCGGCACGCCAGAACTTGTTTTTGATCCTTTCTAACAGTGAAACTTGCACCGAACAACCTACACACAAGGGGACGAAATTGATGAAACAAACAACCACCCTCGGGCTTCAGACTCATATCAGGCTGAAACAATACACAGGGTTCATCATCTACTGACCTTTCAATACGTTCTATCCAATCGGACTGATTAGAATCTATTAGGTGTATGGCAAGTGGCAAAAACTCAAGAATGGTTACCTCAATGTTATAAGCTGGTGTGTTACAACATATCCTGCACCCTTGAGGACAAGAGAAAAGGTTACTTTGACATTTTTCCAACTCAGCGTACAAATTGAGAACTTCTTGCGCCAGTAAGGTTATCCTTTCTGTCATCGAGCACATCGTATTTATTCATGCCACATATTCGTTAACTGCACTTTTCGTGCCATGAAAGAGCAAATAACACAATTGAAAATCCTTCCCACTGGATGGGGAAAGGTGCTATCTGGTGACCTGACTTCAAATGTTTCGATAGACTCGTATGCAGCTACTTTATAAGCCTCGACAAGCCCTTCAATGATTTGAACGTTCAAACTCGAATAGTACTGGTAAAACACTGGCGATCATGGACTAACCACGCAATGCAATATAAGATACATTATATTGCACGATCATATTCCATTGATAGAACAATTCGGAAACAATCCCAGATGCGATATTCTCTACAAGAAAGGCTTCTAATACCTTTCTGTCATTGGCAATGAGAGTGACACAATCTATCTAAAGGAATGATGAATTACTCTTGCTGAAACTGATTCTCCAAGATAGCTTTTCCAAGCTCTTTGACGCCTTTCAAATCTCTTCTTGCTCTGAGATTCGATGTTCGTTCAAAAGGGATTTTCCAAAAACTTTTGCTCACCAGACGCGTACAATGAAGAGAAAAAGACGCTCTTTGGGCCACGTTATGGGGTTTATTTCCACTTCTTCAATCTTGTGTACATACTCACAGCTCTGGAACAGCCATCTGAGTTTTCAGGTGGTAAACAGCAGAATGTCGCCACAGCCAGAGTGATTGTGTACAGACCCAAGATGATCTGATGCGACAAATCTACAGGAAATCTCGATTCACAGAGATGCCTTGAAATCATACAAATTCTGGAGACAGTAAGAGCCAAGTAGCGAACAACGCTTGTTGTCGTAACACATGATGAGCACACTGCAGAACGTGCCGATCGTACCTTGGCAATCACAGATGGCCCGATGTGGAACAGAATCTGCGAACTACATCTTTCACTCATGAAAAGTGACAATCCAGTTAAATGGTATCTCCAAGCACCTGCGACAGTTCATTCCTCAACTGCTTATGGTCGGTCAGATGAATGGTGTTAAAGGATAACCTTTTTGCTGTTTGTATGTTTTCGTACTTGTCGTCAATGAAAACTGCTCTCTCAGGTACTACACTATATCTATTGATCAATGTTCGGAAAATATCTTCAGCAGGTTTGATCTGATTCACATGGCTGGATATCACCATGCCGTCAAAGTATTTGAAAAACTCATACTTTCTGTGGATATACTCAAAGGTCCTTCTGCCAAAATTGGATAGAACAAACAATCTGTAACCCCTCTTTTTCAAAGAAGGTAACAGAGCCACATTCTCCTCGATTGGATTGAGTAATTCAGTTATTGTCTGTTTCATGTGCAAAATGTGCTCCTCATATTCAGGATATCTCTGGATCATCATGGCCCAAAGATTCTCTTCTTCTATCTCCCCTTTGTCTGTCAGATCCCATTCTTTTGTCTCGAAGATATTCTTCTGCAAAAACTCTGCTATTTGTTCACCAAAAAGCCGTTTCATATAACTGTATGGATCCCAAGAAATCAAAACCCGACCCAAATCGAAGACTATGGTATCGATCATCGAATCACTCCTGTGCTATTGAGACACGAAGGATCGTGCCAATTTCTCTACACAAAGAATCATACAGTAATTAATCAAACAAATACATTGAGTGGTCATAAAAACATTGTCAATACTAATCATTGTCGAATCTTTACACATAAAAGTCTTTTCTTGGCAGAAGCTGAAAGATTCTATTTTGAAGACACTCACAAGAATCAAAGAGTGAGTTTTTCGAAGATGTGTATGATGGAAGTTTCCGGAAGACTGCAAGTGCCATGTACATTGATATCTCATTCGAAATAAAACGACCACACATGGGATTAATACAGTTTGATGAGTTGAGAACACTGCTAAGACGCTAATCTACATCTCTTTGTGCTTGCGTTTATTTTCTATCTGTGTCTTGCAAAATCCAACAAAGGCAGACAGCTGTTGCAGGCCTGTGTATGGTATATCATCCACATAGATACCTTCCTCACCCTGTGTGATAGCGTCGCACCTATGTAAAATAAAGCTTTCCTGAATCTCCACCTTGCCCGAATATAACTGCTTTACCTGTGCCGCCCAAGATCGCCAACTCTGCATAATCCAAGGACATCTTCCTGTCATCACAAGTCTCACGGTGATTTTGTTTTGAAAGGCTCTCGATTGAAACTTGTATTTGACAAATCTCACACTGGCGGAACTCTCAAACTTCAAAAGCATCAAAATGCTACTGTCCCGTTGATCTACTACTTCAAAACCATATCTTTGGAAAAACTCAACTGGAGTCCAGTTCTCATAGGTAACAGTAGCGATCCCAGAAGAACCAGCAGCCACACTCAATGCTGCATTCATGAGTTCTGCTGCTATTCCTTTGTTCTGATATTCAGGTAGGACCCATACGCACCTCACGAACCATAGATCTTCACCATGCAGTGCAAATGGAGCGACATCGATGGGCATGACCTCAAGTCTTGCGATGGGGTGTTCTTTATCAAAAACAGCAAAAGTCTTCACCCCAAATCTTGCGACCTGTGCATGAATCTCGGCGGACTCTCTCAGCACACTTTCGGATTCTTTCCCGGGCGCAGTGCACATAATATTTATACGGTTTATGTCATTGAACTGTAAATCAGTCACCACAAAATCGGTCACGATCCATCCTCGATTCTGTAGACCATGTCGATTCTCACCTCGTTTTGTTCTATGTCATCGTTGCGGTAAGCGGTTATATCGCACCCATTGAACTCAAAGCCCTGCTTTTTGTAAAATGCGATTGCACCAACATTATTAGTTTGTGTCTCGAGTACAATCGCCCGACAATTTTTTTGTCTAGCAATCTGCTTGGCTTTGTTCAGCAGTAGTTTCCCTATGCCCTTTCTGCGATACTCTTCTAGCACAAGTATTTCATGAATCCTGAGCCTGTTGTTCCAACTCTCCATACCCAAAGTCATCCACCCAACTACTCTGCCGTCGACCTCAGCACCAAATATCTGAGTACCCCAGTCACTCTCCTCATCCATCCATTGTTGCCACAACGGTTCTTCGTAATCTTTTATGATTGGTTTATCGCTTCTTTTGAGTCTTAACTCGATGGTCCATCCATCTTCTGTTCTTCTGATATCCACTTTGTAGAACTCATTGCTTGTCCATTTAAAATGCAGCTTGAAATCTTTCCAGTGTTCTTTATCCAGCTCGATAATTCTCACACACCGCACCTCTGCATCTTTGTACCAAGTAATTCTTCCAAAATTCGACATGAATCTTCCACGTACTTAGTGCATACAGTCTTAAAGGCATTGTCTTGCCTTGCCTTTTGCAAACCTTCAACGGTGCTTATGTCATAACCAAGCAGGTCTTTACACAGAATGGATCTATTTACAGCCTTGAACCGATCGACAAATTCTCTTGCCAGGGCATAAGTTCGTTCTTTGTCATCACCGCCCCCCTTCAGTCCAATCACCATGAAAGCGCCAGAGATAACTCCGCAGACACTCGCAAGTCGAGCCATACCCCCTCCAAATGCACACGAGATTCTCAAAGCCGTTTTTTCATCTACCCCAAAGATCGGCGAATAAGCGGCAAAAACCGACTGTGCACAGCTGAATCCTTTTTCAAACAACTCAAGAGCTCTTCGATTCAAATTCGATACCCCCTTGTTTGACTTCGTCAATCCAACTTGAAAGTGCAAGCAGATCAACATTTCCACCAGACAGTATCGCGACGACCTTCTTGTTCTGGAGCGGAACCTTGTTGAAAATGAGCGCCGCAACCGTGACCGCACCTGAAGGTTCAACGAGTATTTTCATTCTTTCAAGCAAAAAGATCATGGTTTGCTTGATTTCACTTTCAGAGACGAGCAGAATGTCGTCGACATACCTCTGTACAATGGGGAAAGTCAATTTCCCTGGCATCGCTGTTCTCAGGCCGTCTGCTATCGTGTTTATATTTTTCAGTTCCACAAGGTGCCCCGCTTTGAAAGAAAGATAGGTGCTGTTACTCTGTTCAGGCTCCACTCCATAGATCCTGACATTTTTCAAAGATTCCTTCAACGCCACAGAGATACCTGATATCAAGCCACAGCCACCACATGGAACCAACACGGCATCTATCTGTCCAAGCTGCTCAATCAACTCCAAACCTATCGTCCCTTGGCCAGCCATTATCCAGGGATGGTCAAAAGGCGGTACGAAGACCTTCCCACTTTGTTGAGATATCTCATGGGCTCTGTTTAATCTTTCAGTTGATGTTCTGCCACAGCGCTCTATCTTTGCGCCATAACCTTCGATCGCTGCAAGTTTTGCCACAGAAACATCCTCTGGCACAACGACAGTTACATCAACACCGAGGAGCTTTCCGGCACAAGCAAGGGCCTGACCGTGATTTCCAGACGAGCCTGTGACAGCTCCCAGAGTGCGTTGTTGTTCAGGCATAGAAAGCATGAAATTCATTGCACCTCTGAATTTGAAAGAACCACTCTTCTGAAGATTCTCTGCCTTCAGAAAAACACGATTACAAGACAGACTGTCGAGCATCTGCGACGTGAAAACTGGTGTTACGTGAATCCATTTTGAAATCCTCTGCATCGCATTCTGTATGTCAGTCAGCGCTATCATGCTTCTCCTCCCATGTTTGAGTGAAGTTTAGAACTCAACTGACAAGAAACTCCGCTATCTTGTCGGCAACAAATTCCTTTTCTATGTCGTTTGTGACTGGATGTGCACTGCTCTGCAGAACCACTGTTTCAAAAGATGGTTTAAGGTTACGCCTCATGACATCAAGTACTGACATCGGTACCGTATTATCCTTTTGAGTAACTACAACAAGTGTTCGTGACTCAACCCTTTGCAGGCTCTTGATCGCTGTCTTTTGTAGCTTGTATAAATGAGCTGCGGGTTTCACAAAGATCTTGTTCCAGTATTCGTTAGACAGTTTATTGAGCGAAGGATCATCAAAGACCGGTGCTTCCTTTTCTTTGTATTTCACAAAAAGGCTCAATACAGATGCGAATTTCAGCCTCCAATCTGTCACTTTGAAGGCAGGAGCAGCCAGCACAAGTTTTTTCACCCTGAACTGTGCTGCAACGATTGTGGAAAGCAACGCTCCCATCGAAAGACCAACAACGCTGATTTCGTTACAGAAATTAGTTAGATCAAGATAAGCGTCCATCGACCTTCTAACCCAGTCCTTCCAGGTCGAGTTCAGAAAATCTCTGTGGTTTGTGCCATGACCTGGAAGCCTTGGGACAGACACAGTGAAACCTTCCTTGAAAAGTCTTTCGGCAAGATAACTCATGTCATGAGGACTTCCTGTAAAGCCGTGAATCAGAAGTACTCCTTTGTCACCATTTGTTTTGAAAACCGGAGAGCATATGGGATCGAGCAAGCGCATCTTTTCGTTGAACACATTGAGATTCACATTATCACCCCACAAGATTATAACTTCTCAATATGTGAAACGAACTTTACGACTACTGTCACCGTGTGGATCTTACTCTACTTCTCAGCCAATACGACAAGCCTTCTGGCGTTGAGATCATAGG
Source organism: Thermotogota bacterium (assembly GCA_029551145.1). Classification (GTDB taxonomy): domain Bacteria; phylum Thermotogota; class Thermotogae; order Thermotogales; family DSM-5069; genus Pseudothermotoga_B. The sequence continues at coordinate 162,392 of JAKPGA010000022.1, forward strand.
GATCTTTGTCCAACGAACCGTAGAATGTGATTTCACCAAAACCAGACATTTGAAGCATCATCTTCAATTCCTGTGCAGAATACAGATAATGTTCAAGTCTGTGAACCTTGTACTTCCCATTTTTGAGAACGATCCAGTCGTTTATCATCCTTGCCATGCCAGGTTCAAAGCTGTGTTTCTCTATAAGCATTTCTTGATTGCGTTCGGTGACTATTGACTCTCTGTAGTTTTTCAAGACTATCTCCTTTGAAGCCATCTCCATCAACAATTTACCGCCATCTTTCAAACTCTCATGGATATTTCTTAGCACCTTTAGATTGTCATCATGGTTTCTGAAATAGCCGAACGAGGTGAACATATTAATAACAAGGTCAAAGTGATTTCGCTGAACGAAATCCTTCATGTTGGCATGAACAAAGTGCACACCTGCGAGCCCAGAGCAGAGTTCTCTGGCTTTAGCCAAAAGAAATTCGGATGCATCAACAGCAGTCACATCAAAACCAAGCTTTGCGAGTTCATAGGCGTGTCTTCCAGGGCCACAGCAAAGATCAAGAACGCTACCACTGTAGACACCGCTTATATTTATGACTTTTTCGACCTGATCCTTTGCCGCTTGAAAACGCTCTGGCGGGAACAGCCAATCGTACATATCCTTCCAGAACTCTTCATTGACGAACCATTCCATCTTACCACCCCCAACGTACTGTTTACAGAACATTATCAGAAAGCACATCCAATTCATTGGATCGTGATGAATCGCACTGTTATTTTCTATTCATGTGTGACATGATTATATATTAATAGGAGATCAAAAGTATCTTTTGAACCCGTTGTGGGTAAGAGTAGGGGCTTTGGTCGGCCCGAAGCGTTTGAAGCTCGTAAGTTCAGCATACCGCACGAAGAATTTCATTCCCTCAGGGAATTGGGAGGAGGTCAAAGTACAATCAAAAAAGGAGGCCTTTGACCTCCTTTTTTGGTTTACACCTATTTGGAAACATGATATAAAATCAGCTACATTGCTCAAGCAAGTTTCGAATGTACTCGACAACTTGGTTGATCTTTGCGGGGTTCTTACCACCGGCTTGAGCAAAATCGGGCCTGCCGCCTCCACCACCTTCGAGAATCTGGGCTGCATGTCTTGCTATATCTCCTGCTTTGATCCTTTTTGTCAGATCTTGAGTGACGCGCACAATCACATTAACTTTTTCTTTGCCCACAGAGAACAAAACTGCGACCAGAGATTTCTCGCCAGATACAGCGACATCTGAAAGATTTCTCAGTGCGTCTGATTCAACATCTTCGAACACACAACTCAAAAACTTCACATCCTTGATTTGTTCGATGGGGGCTTGTCTCAGTTGAGCGATAAGTAACCTTGTCCTGAGTTGTTCCAGCTCTTTCTGAAGATTTTGATTTTTCTCAAGAAAACCCTCTATTCTGGACATGAGTTGGTCCTGTGAGGTGTCAAACCTCTCACAGATGTTTCTCAAGATTTGTTCTTTTGATCTCAAGTAGTCGAGTGTGCTGAACCCTGTTATCGCCTCTATACGCCTTGTCCCAGCAGATATCGCCGATTCAGATACTATTTTGAACAGCCCTATATTACCGGTGTTCTTGACGTGAGTTCCACCACACAACTCTTCACTGAATCCCATGACCTCTACCACTCTAACAACGTCACCGTATTTTTCACCAAACAATGCTATTGCACCTTCTTGAAGTGCATCTTTATATGATTTTTCCTCTACAATTACAGGGATTGCTTCTAAAATTGCTTTGTTCACATAATCTTCAACATTCTTGATTTCACTCTCACTAAGTGATTGATAGTGCGTGAAATCAAACCTCAATCTGTCCGGTGCAACGAGCGAACCTGACTGTTTCACGTGATCACCCAGTACCTTTCTCAGTGCAGCATGTAATAGATGTGTGGCCGTATGATTTCTTGCAGTCGCAATTCTTCTCTCTTGGTCAACTTCAAGTCTGACTTTCATTCCTTGGTCCAGTTCCCCACTCTCAACCCTGAGGATATGTGCGATGATACCTTCGATTGGAATATAGACACTCTCCACATAAGCCAAACCATTATCCCATAAAACTCTACCGGTATCAGCTACTTGGCCCCCTCTTTCGGCGTAGAAGCATGTCTTGTCGAAAACGACCTCTAAGCGAGCATCTTGGCGTTTTGTATAAACAACGGTGGCTTCACAACTCAGCGTGTCATAGCCCACGAAAAGCGTTCTGACAGTTTTTGAGAGCCTGTAATAATCCTCTGAAGATTTGGCAAATTCAACTTCAGTTCTCGCACTTCTTGCCTTTTCTCTCTGCGCTTGCATCAATCTTTCGAATCCATTTAGATCTACCTCAAGTCCATGCTCTTTGGCAACATCAAGGACTATATCTGGTGGAAAACCATATGTGTCGTACAATTTGAAGACATCTTCTCCATCTATCATCTTGTGAGATCTGGCAATGATTTCGTTGAGCATTTCGTTGCCCTGAACTATTGTCTTGAAGAATCTCTCTTCCTCTGCTTTGGTGACCTCTAAGATGAGCCGTCTTCTCTCTAAGAGCTCTGGGTAAACCTTGCCCATTCTCTCTATAACCGCATCATTGATCATGTGAAGAAATGGTTTTTTCGCACCAAGAAGTACACCATGTCTGACTGCCCTTCTGAGTATCCTTCTGAGTACATAACCACGCTCTTCATTTGATGGAAAAACACCATCGGCTATCAAAAAGCTAACGGCCCTTGAGTGGTCTGCGATAACCCTTACGGAAACATCCTTCGAGTCACTCTGTTTATATTTCACATCCAGGACACTTTCGATGCGATTGATTATAGGCATGAACAAATCGGTCTCAAAGTTTCCACCTACTTTTTGAATGACAGAAGCTATTCTTTCCAAACCTGCACCGGTATCTATGTTCTTTTTTGGAAGTGGGTTTAGATTTCCATTTTCATCCTGGTTGAATTCGGTGAAGACAAGATTCCATATCTCCAAAAAACGTCTGTCTGAATTGGCGGGAGTACATTCTTCTCCTTTAGGGCAATCATCCATGACACCTGTATCATAATGAATCTCTGAACAGGGACCACAAGGACCCGTTGGCCCAGCAGGGCCCCAGAAGTTTGTATCCTTTCCCATTCGTACTATTTTCTTTTCCGGAACTCCAACGAGATCTCTCCATATCTTGAAGGCTTCTTCATCGTCTTTGTATATAGTCACCCACAACTTATCTTCGGGCAAACTCAGGATCTTTGTGACAAATTCCCAAGCCCATGTGATGGCTTCCTTTTTGAAGTAGTCGCCAAACGAAAAATTGCCAAGCATTTCAAAAAAAGTTTGATGTCTTGGAGTTCTTCCCACGTTGTCTATGTCATTTGTTCTCAAGCACTTTTGGCACGTCGCAACTCTTGTGTAAACCGGCTCGACCTTTCCCCAGAAAATAGGCTTGAAGGGAACCATGCCAGCAACGGTGAACAAAAGTTGTGGATCATTTGGTATCAAGGAAGCGCTTGGCAAAATCTTATGACCTTTTGATTCAAAGAATCTCAAAAATTCTTCTCTTAGTTCATCACCAGTCATCTTCAAACCTCCTTACAAGATGCCTACTGAAAGTAAAAAGTAAGTCAGCGGAGTTACAAAAAGCAGCCCATCTATTCTATCAAGCATGCCACCATGTCCCGGGAGAACGTTCCCTGAATCCTTCAAACTAAAGTGCCTCTTTAGAGCAGATTCAAATAGATCTCCAAAGGTGTCAAAGATCGCTATATTCAAGGAAAAAATCACAAGAGACCCGAAAGACATCACATCTGCCTTAAAAAGCCATTCAAAGACAAGCTTGTATACGAAAGAAAAAGCGATGGCCGACACGAAACCTCCGATAACACCTTCCAAACTCTTTGAAGGGCTTATGCGTCTGGCAATCTTGGTCTTTCCATACCTTATACCAGCGAAATAAGCTCCTGTATCGTACAGCCATACCGCTGTTAGATTCAGCAATGCATTGGCAGCCCCAAATTCAAGGTACATGGGAAAGAAAAACGAAAGACAGCCTGCAATGTATAAAAGTGACAGCACAGAAGCAAGCACGGTGTTGAAGACATTAGAGGTTTCTTTGACTGTCATCACAAAAACAACTCCGTTCAGAATGAATGCGAGGCTCAGCAGAAGTGCACCATTGGTTGCCCTCATTATTCCGTAGATGATCGTGAAGCCGACACTCAAAGCCACGCCAAAATAAAGGAAACCCCTCTGTTCATGATTTCGTGTCGCCATGTTCAAAAGTTCATAAGACGCAAGAAGAACGACTGCTGCAACCAGGCCAATAAGACTCTTGTAGTTTATGAAGCATAGAACAACAAATGGAGCCACTATCATCGCGGTAATTAACCTTGTTCTTGTCTCTGACATCACAATCCCCCAAATCTTCTATGACGCTTTTCGAAGTCCTTCACGGCTTTCAAAAGATCTTCTTTCGAGAAATCTGGCCAGAGAACCTCCGTAAAATACAGTTCGCTATAGGCAATCTGCCAGAGTAGGAAGTTACTGATCCTAAGCTCTCCCGATGTTCTTATGACAAGATCTGGGTCTGGAACATCAGGAAGGTAAAGGTACTCACGCAGTATAATCTCATCGAATTCTCGCACACCATTTTGGATTGCTTTATTGATCGCATCAACTATCTCTCTGCGCCCGCCGTAGTTCAATGCCAATATGGCTTGAATCTTCTGGTTGTCCTTTGTCTTTTGCTCGAATTTTTTACAGACAGTCAAAATCTGTTCGGGTAGTCGCTCAACAAGCCCACAGAATCTTATTCTCACTCCTTGCTCCATCATTCTGCTGAATTTCTTATTCAACATTTCCACAAGAAGTGAAAAGAGAAAATCAACCTCGTCTTTTGGCCTTTTCCAATTTTCAGTGGAAAAAGTGTACAAGGTCACGTATTTAACGCCGAGCTCAGCACACCATTCAATTATCTCTTCCGCTTTCTGTGCACCGCGCCGATGTCCTTCAATTCTCGGAAGGCCTTTTTTCTCGGCCCATCTTCCGTTACCATCCATTATGACCGCAAGGTGTGTCAAGTTCAAACTTCCATTATCTCCTTTTCCTTTCTCTCAAACAGTTTTTCCATCTCTTCGATCTTTTTGTCTGTCAACTCTTGAATCTCTTTTTCAAGCCTCTTCTCGTCGTCTTCAGAGATCTTTCCATCTTTCTGCATGTCTTTGAGGTCTTTCAGGACATCTCTCCTGATATTTCTTATAGCTACCTTGCCCTGTTCAACAACTTCTTTGGCCTTCTTAACCCATTTCTGCTTCTGTTCGGTAGTAGGAGTTGGGAATACGAGTCTTATGATGTTACCATCGTTTTGTGGAGTTAGACCAACATCAGAGGTGAAAATCGCCTTCTCAATGGCGGAAAGAACCGATTTGTCCCACGGTTTTATTATCAAAGCCCTGTCCTCGGAGATACTCACCGTCGCAAGTTGATTGATCGGTGTTGGCGCACCGTAGTAGTCAACCTTTATCTCTTCAAGAATTGCAGGTGAAGGCCTACCGCTTCTCATTCTCCTGAGTTCCTCGCCTATTTTCTCAACAGCTTTGTTCATTCTGTCTTCAGCACTCTTCACAAGAGGATGCTTCATACGACTCCCTCCCCGATTAGTTTCCTTGTACGCTGTTGATTATATCATGCTCAATGGGAGCCGTTGGTATAGGATATAAAGATCTTCTCGAAATTGACTAACTCCTTTTCTATGCTTTCTATCTCAATCTGATTCAGCTTGAAATCTTCCATGATTTTGTACAGTTCTCTCGCAGAAGACAGATTTAGGTGAAGTTCAACGACATTACCATCTTTGTTCCACTCCGAAAAACCAAGTTTTGCGAGTTTCTCTTCGGTTGTTCCATTGGGCACAAGTTTTATCTTGTAGCCACGCGCCGCGAAAAGATCGATGAGCTTTCTTTTTTCTTCACAAACAACGATCTTCCCGTCGTTCATTATCGCAACCCTGTCGGCCACAGCTTCGACCAAATTCATATCATGGGTAGAAAGAAGTACGGTTTTGCCCTGGTTTTGGAGATCTTTCACCAGACCACGAAACTCAACAGCAGAGTTCACATCCAAACCTAATGTGGGCTCGTCAAGAAGCAGTATCTTTGTACCCGCAGCAAGGCACACCGCTATGGCCGTTTTCTGCTGCATTCCCCGAGAAAGTTTGTGGACAATTTCGTTTTGCTTCTCAGCCAATCCAAGTCTTGCAAGTATATCGGCTGCTTCACTCCTGTTCAGTTTTTTCCCTCTTATGCCAGCAAAGTAAGCCATGTTCTCAACAGGTGTCATTCTCCAATATAGATTTCTGTTACCTTCTAACACAACACTGATGTTACTAAGGGCTCGACCACGGTTTTTCAGAACACTGATGCCCATGATCTCAATCTCACCAGAGTCAGGTATTATCAGGCCACAAATAGATTTTAAGGTGGTTGTCTTTCCCGCGCCATTTGGACCAAGGAGTGCAAAGATCTCACCTTCTCTTACCTGAAAAGAGATATTATCAACGGCTCTGAGCCTTTCCTTTGAACCCTTCTTGGGAAAAGTCTTGACAAGATTTTCCACTCTGATCATCCCTAATCACCTCAATATTGTCCCAGTGTACCTGTGATCATTGCTCGCTTTTCAAAACCGCGAAAGACAAGAATGCCTGCTGCAAGGTATATGGCAGCCACCGACCACAAGATCACATGGTCAAGAAAATGAAACTGATAGAACTTGGTACCGTTGATCGCTAATTTTCTCATCAAATATGCCGCTTGTGACATCGGAAGAAACCTGTACCAAAGTTTCGAAAGGTCGAACATGGTAAAGGCAAGAGAACCAAAGGTGATAATTTGAATGAATGAGGAAATTCTCTTGAAAACAAGAGCTATTCCACCAAGCATCATTCCAATACCAAGGGCAGAAACCGTGCCTATGACAAGAAGGTACAAAAGAGTTGGCAGATCGAAATTCAGCTGTTTGCCTGTAGTATAAGAAACAAAGTACATCAATGGTACAGCAAAAAGAACATTGAAAACAAAATCGCTTATCATTCTAAACAACATCTGATATTCAAAGGCTATTGGAGAAACAAAAACTTGTTCCAACGTACCTCTTTGTGCTTCATCGATGATACCCCACGCAACACCCTGAAAGGAAAAGATGAACATCAGCCACATGAAATAACCGACTATAACTCCCTCAAGGGTGTTCCCAAAATCCATAGTTGAGCCTCCGATGGCCTTGATCCCAAAAAAGATCAAATAGAAAAAGATCAGAACTGTTGCAAGCCCCGAGATCGTGTTAAAGTAGTACCTTTTAAATTCTATCCATGACTTTTGAAAATTTGCAATAAAGGCATTCAGCATATTGACCCCTCCTCCAACGCCTTTGAAATATTTTAGTCTTTATATTATAAAATGTCAAGTAGGGATAACAAAAATTGAGGTAGGTGAAGAAGGAAGAAAATCAGATTCTATGAGAACAGATACAGAAGATCTGTAAAACTGAATCTTTCAGTTTGGCTAAACTCAGAGCTTTATGATCATTCAAAATCGAATCACTGTGTCACGATAAATGTCAAGAACTATTTTGTGGTGTGTTTAACCTTTCTTCTGCCAAGCCAATAGAACAAACCCGAGAGTGCAAAACACATTACAGTACTCACTGGAGTGAAAGTACAGTGCGCATAGTACCCAACAAGACAAGGTTTACTTGCAGTAGATACTGGTATCAACGTCCAGATGCCAAGAACAATAAAGATTATGCCCCATAACCAGTACCATTTCATTTTCTCACCCCCTTGGGCATCTATTATCCCCAGATTTCCATTATAACCTTCTTCTTAGAAATCCATCACCGTAGATATCATATGCTCTGTGGGTCTACAAAGACCGTCTCGTAGTTCGTGTACACCACAAAACCAGGCGGTGAACCCTTTGGCTTATGGACATTCTTCACCAAAGTCAAGTCAACAGGAACCCTCGAGGAAAAACGTGCTTTTGAATGATAAGCGGCCAGAGCAGCCGCGTAATGAACAACTTGCTCAGGAATTGGCCTGTCCCCATGCTTTATAAGAACGTGGGCACCAGGCATTTCATGGACATGCAGCCACAAATCTTTATCGCTGGCCTGCCGCAAGAGTTTTTCATTCTGCCTGTTGTTTTTGCCAACCATTATCACAAAGCCTTGGTATTCTATCTTTCTAAAATCACTTTCCCTTTGCACGTGCTGCCTCATCTTCTTTATCATGCCCTGTTGAGCCATTTCCTGCTTAATTTCATCAAGTGTCTCAAGATCATCGGCCGATTCGATGGTATGCAGAAGTTGCTCAAGGTAAACCAACTGCTGTCTGGATTGCATGATTCTTGTCTGCAAAACCTTGCTTTTTTCTTTCAGTTTCTTGTAAAGGGCAAAGTAGTATTGAGAACTCTCTTTGACGGTTTTCCCCTTCACCAATGGTACAGAGCAAACATTCCCAGTGATGTAGTCGAAGACATTTACTGTATCACCCATTTGACTTTGGTCTGATGCATACTTGAGCAACTCACCATAGTGACGGTACATGTCTGAGTTTTCGCAGTCTCTCAGTTCATCTTCAAGTGCATCCAAGGTCCTGGTTTCTTTCTTAAGACGATCTCGAACGATCTTTGAGAGTTCTAATTGAGTCTGTTTAAGTCGCTGATTGATGTACAAAATGCCATAAGCATGATCAATTGCCTTCGAGACCGATTCAAAGGAAGTAACATTGCCTGTAAGATACCTAAGTGGTATCGCACTGACAACAAGGTCATCTTTGTTCTTGTAGACATACATATGAGGCTTTTGAAAGTCATTGATGATTGAAAAAAAGGCATATTTTAGAGAATTTCTCTCAGAAAGATTCAGATTGCAGAGAAGTTTGTCGTTCAATTGAGAACGTGCAAAAAGCTCGTTTAGCAGCAATTTTGAAAAACCGGCTACTTTCTTTGACATGAACTGAGATATAGTCTGTGTCTGATCAAGAAAATCGAAGAAATCGTATGGGATTTCAAGAGGGTTAATCTTCTGGTCAGGGATTTCATAAGGATGGTCTCTCTGAATAGCACGTGTAGAAGTCGAAGAATATCTAAAGGCTTCAACGATATTCCCATTTTCGACCAAGATCATATTGCAGTGGGTACCAAAAAACTCCAGATATATTCTGTACAGATGTCTTTCACCAGTTTCATCGATTTTGTCAAATTCAAAGAAAAGGATTCTATCAAGTCCAACTTGTTCGATTCTTTTGAGTTTGGCATTTCGCAGCCTTGCGCGTAACAACATGACAAAACTCGAAGGATGATGATCTGAAAAGTCTTCTTTATCGCTAATGCATATGTGTGCGAAAATAGGATCGAGACATATCCTCACAACTTGGTTTTGAAAGTAAATATAAACCGTGAACTTGCCAAATTGATATATCTGCCTCAAGTTACTGTCTATCAGCACCTGAAGTTCCTGAACAACTTTCCTTAGAACAAAGCTATCCATCAGCATTATATCAACCCAACCAGAGACTTGACATGTGCGATTTCCTTTGTATATAGGTCTTCCTCATTTGGTGTTTCCAGAACCCATGGTATCATCTGTATCTGTGGAAAACTCAAGAAATTGCGGAATCCTTTATCTCCGATGAATCCCTTACCAATATTCTCATGCCTGTCAAGAGCTTTGCCAAGAGGAGCTTTTGAATCATTCAAATGGATCATTTTAACTCTTGAAAGTCCAAAAGTGCCTTCCATCTCATCAAGCAATTTTTCAACTCCTTCTTTGGTGGTGATATCATAACCTGCATCGAAGCCATGGCACGTATCATAGGTGATACCCACTCGATGTGGTTGAATGGTCGGTTCGATTATTTTCGCTAACTGTTTCATCGTGAAGCCGATGTTTCCTCCCTTGGGTGAAACATTTTCGAGCAAGAGCATAACATCTGGTATGATCTTGAGAAATTCATCGACTGCTCTGATAATCCTGTCTGTTCCCTCTTTTTCACCTGCACCCGTGTGGCTTCCCGGATGAACATTCAAGTATGGTATGCCAAGTGCTTGGCATATCCTTCCCTCGATGATTAGAAGTTGAACTGACTTTTGCCAGATGTCATCTTTGGGGCTTGCGAGATTTATCAAGTATCCGCAGTGACAAAAAGCAGCCTCAAATGGAATCTCGTATTTTTCCATCTGAATCTGAAATTCATCACAGGATCTCTTTGCTGGTAGGGATGCCCTCCAGGTCCTGGGACTGTGAGGAAAGATCTGAAAGGTATTTCCACCTGAATCGATTGTCATCTGTGGAACCTTTTCGAAACCGTATGAAATTGGCATATGCGCGCCTATTCTAATCATTCTCATCACCAGAAAGATGATAACATATTAGGGGGATTTCATTTGTTGTACATAGGCACAAGTGGATATTATTTTTCAGACTGGATTGGTACGGTATATCCTGAAGATTTGTCCAAGAGTCAGCTGCTGAAGTACTATGCATCTGTATGGAAGTTTGATGCGGTCGAGCTCAATTTCACCTATTACACCATTCCCAGTTACAAAACAGTGGTATCGATGCTCAGGAAAACTCCTCAGACATTTGTTTTCTCGGTGAAAATGCCAGGCTCTGTGACTCACGAAGGCTGGAAGAATCTCATACTCCCAGAGGATGACATAGAAAAAACCTTGTCCGCGCTACAGCCCATGATCTCAGAAAATAGGCTCAAGATAATACTTGCACAGTTCCCGTACGCTTTCCGCTATTGTGATGACAATCTGCAGTATCTTCAGAGACTGAGAAACATGGTCAAAGAACCGTTAGCTATTGAATTCAGACATCGCTCCTGGGACAATGAAAAGGTTTATGAGTTCCTGAGTTCATCAGGTCTATCTTTCGTGATAGTCGATGAACCACGGATGAAGGAACTGTTTCCATACAAGCCCATAAAGACATCGCGGATCTCATATTTTAGATTTCACGGTAGAAATGAGAAGTGGTTTTATTCATCAACTGAGCGATATGACTACGATTATTCTGAAGAAGAGCTCAGGGTCTTCTCAGATGACATCGCTAAAATGTTGAAGGAATCGCAAGATGTGTTTGTCTTTTTCAACAACTGCTACCGTGGTAAAGCCCTCCAAAATGCCTTAACTCTGCGATCCATCTTAGAGAATACTGTTTTGAGAAGTTGATTTTGCAAATAAAGATTCGATAAGTATGTGTTGAGTTGTCATAAGATCGACGCATTTCACACCTAAGCAAATGCTCATTATAAACACAAAGAAAGAAAAAGATCAATTTGACATAACTAAGTTTGGTCTATATAATTCCTTTCGAACACTCTTATGAAGGAGGTAAGGTTATGGATAGGAAGACAGTTGTGCAAAAAGTGACACAGGTGATATCTGAAAAGTTAGGTGTTGATGAAAAGCAAATAACCGAAACAAGCAAACTCATGGATGATTTGAACGCAGATTCTCTCGATCTCGTTGATTTGGTTATGGCCGTAGAGGAAGAATTTGGAGTGAAAATAGCAGACTCTGATCTTGAAAAAATCTCCACAGTGAAAGACGTTGTTGACTATATTATGTCGAGATCATAAATACTTCAGGGGGACCTTCCCCTGAGGTTTATCAAGAAAAGCTCTTCTGAGTCAGTACACAACACCGCCAGTTCAGACTGTGAGATTTGAACAAGGTCAATTGCGTAGGAACCAACTTTGATTGTCTGTACCTCATCGGTCTTAGTATCAACCAGATAGATCTCACCGGGAAGATGATTCAGAAGGACAACTTTCTCGTCCATGTACAGCACTCGATGAGCGACATTTGGTAATGAAATCCTTTTAAGAACCTTTCCATCATAAGAAACCAAAGTCATGACAGGATCGAGCAAACTGGTAGTAGCTATGTAGTTGTTTGCCAGCACCATATCTTTGGCATAATCTGACAGATTCACACGCCACAGTTCATTGTCATTCTTCAGACACACAACAATACCATCTGCATAACCCAGAATGTAAGAAAAACCATCTTTTTCAGCATATTTCACGGGATTCTTCAGATTGGAGACTTTGACAATCTTTTTGCTACCGCCAACCCTTTCGTATGTCCTATCTGTGTCAAAATAATAAAGGTACAATAACTCATCGTTTATGACTTCAAAGTACAACGAAGCCGATTGAAAGACGTACTTTTCCTCTTTTTCAAGCGTAAGACAATTAATTCGATAAACAGATTTATCGCCTGAACAAGCAACGTAGACTCTGTTGTTTGAAAACTTCAAAGTTGTTGGATAAGGTCCGACGTCTACCTTCTTAATCAGTCTGCCGAAGATTGTGTAAACCATAACAGAGGCTTTGTAATAATCCGAGATGAAAATCATACCGGCATGATGAACAGCATTCACCGGATATGATAGACCAACACTTATTTCACTGACAAACTTGCCTTCAGAAGTTAAAACAAGCACCGAGGCTGGCTTTGACCTTGTAAGACAGATTATTCCGTCTCTGAAAGAGATTCTTGAGTATCCCGGACCTACATAGACACTCTGCGTTTCGTAACCATATGCACTGCAACAGATCAGCAGAAGGACAAGCAAATTTGGTACGAGTTTTTTCACACGGATTGTGCCCCCAACAAGGTGAATAATGCGACTGTGAGGTTTATTAAGGAGAAGATCTGGACGATTCTTTCTTCCTTCCATCCAATCAGCTCAAAATGATGGTGAATGGGGGACATCTTGAAAATTCTCCTTTTGAACAGCTTGAAGCTACTCACCTGCAAGATAACACTCAAAGTCTCCAAAACAAGAATTGGCGCAAAACATATTAAGAACAACTCAGTTGAGGTTTTGACTGCTACGGTTCCGAGTAAAGCTCCGAGAGCGAGAGATCCTGTATCACCCATGAAAACCTTGGCCGGTTTTATATTGTAAAAAAGAAAGGCCATAACGGCAACAGATATGTACAGTAGAGAATTTGATCCTCTGCCCAGAAAGAACCAGTATGGCAATGAAGCAGTGAGAAAAACGCTCCCCAGAAGCCCATCCAAGCCGTCTGTTAAGTTAGCGGCGTTGCTGAAACCAACAATAATCAACACAGCAAATGCGGGGTACAGATATCCTAAATCCACGAAAACTTGCGAGAAAGGTATTCGAACTGTGCTTTGATGATGTCCCATCAAAGTGTACACGAGAACTGAGCAAATCACCTGGAGCAGAAATTTCTGCCAGGCACGTATTCCAAGGGACTTCCTCCACTTTATGCCCGCATAGTCATCGAGAAATCCGATCAGACCGAACAGGATCAGGCTCAGCATTTCTACTATCTCTCTGGACAGAAATGCCAAAACAGCCGCTATCACAACAAAGAGTATTCCGCCCATTGTTGGTGTACCGGCCTTATAGCCATGCAAATCAGGTCCATCTTCACGAATGAACTTTCCAACTTTTCTTACCCTGAGAAACCTAATGAAGAAAGGATAAAGACCAAGAGAAAGTGCAAAACCCACTATTGCATATCCAATGAAAGTCACTTACTTCCCTCCATGTACTTTTCGAGGACCTTTTCGATTTGAACTGCCCGTGAAGCTTTGAACAACACTACGTCCTGTGGTTGAAGAATTTTCCTCAAAAACAAAACAACTTGCTCGGCATCGTCTGTTCTTAGAATCTCTTTTGAGCATGACATGAAATCAATCTCGTGATCAGAATTATAAACTATAACACCATCAAGAGCTTCTAACATTTTGCCGAGTTCTTGATGGGTCTGTGCAGAATAAACACCTTGTTCCTTGATCGATCCCACTACGGCGAATGAACGTTTGCCGAGTTTTCTCAGTGTCTCGATCGCGACCCTAAAAGATTCAAGACTCGCGTTATAACAGTCGTCGATCACAATGATATCCCTGTGCTTGAAAACCTTGAATCTACCTTGCACAGGGGAGAAATTCTCTATCAAATCCTTATTGTAATTAACCTTGATCAAGTCGAGAACCGCCAGAACTGCAGCGATATTCGTCAACTGGCCCGTGTTCCAAATGGATTTGAGGTTGAACTCCACAGTCTCACTGGCTGTTTTGTAAGCCGCAGTAGTAGAAAGATCATGATAACAATAATCTAAGAGCTGATAATCACCCTTACGATAACCAAATGTTACCAAAAACGGTGTTGAGATTTTCCGAAGAATTCTTTCATCGTTTATAACAACAGCGGTTCCGTTAGGTCTCATCTTTCCGATTATCTGAAGTTTCCCCTCCAGAATTGCTTGATCGTTCCCTGCTACACCGCGGTGAGCTGATCCCACATTCAAAAGGACAGATACGTCAGGCTGGGCCATTTCGCACAGCTTCGCAATATCACCAAACTTATTCATCGCCATTTCAAGAACTAAATATCTTTCTCCATGATAGTGATTGATTATCGACAGGGGCAGACCAATCTCTGTGTTGAAGTTACCAGGGTTAGCAAAACAGTTCTCTTTCCCGATGGATTGAGAGATCAGTTCTTTCGTCGTTGTCTTGCCATTTGAACCAGTTATTCCTATCACAAATGGTTTGTATTTTTGCACCTTATCTCGTGCCGTGTTTATGAGAAAATCTACTGTATTTTCAACTTTTATCAATTGACTTGCTGGTGCATCAACCTCTTTTTCCACAACAGCATACTTTGCACCCTTAAAAAGTGCATCTTGAACATAAAAATGCCCATCGGTTTTCTCTCCCCTGATTGCAACAAAGATACAACCAGGTGTGACTTTTCTTGAGTCTATGACAAAATCACATTCATCATACATGTCTCTTGTCCTTTTCGTACTCCCTCAGGATTATCTTTTTGATTTCTTCGGCATCCTTGAAAGGTACCTTTTTCTCATCGCTGAATATTTGGTATTCCTCGTGTCCTCTACCGGCCACTATAACCATATCTCCACGATTGGCCAATGTTAATGCAGTTTCTATGGCCTCGCGCCTATCGGCTATCACCAAGTAGGGCGCCCCTGCGGGTACGCCTTTTTCAACTTCCAACAGAATTTCCTCTGCGTCTTCACCTCTGGGATCATCGGTTGTAATAATGCTTACATCGGAATATTTACAAACAACCTCAGCCATCATCGGCCTTTTGCCTTTATCGGCTTGACCACCAGCACCAAAAACCGTTATTATTCTGCCAGATGCAAGTTTCTTAGCAGTTATCAGAGTCTTCTCGAGCGCGTCTGGGCTGTGAGCAAAATCAACGACAATATCGATACCAAGTAAAGTCCCTTCTCTGATGAACTGAAATCTTCCATCCACACCTTCAAAGGTTTTGACCGCTTCCACAACTGATTTCGCATCGTATCCAAGCTCAACAAGCCCTGCAATAACAAGCGCCGCATTATACGCGTTGTGCAAGCCCGGGATATTTATCTGGCACTCAAAGGTGCCGTGGCGGGATTCAAGAGAGAATTTTGTTCCATACCTCTGAATATCTATGTCGACTATTCTGTAGTCACTTTTTGGAGATATCCCATATATGATCTTTTTGACTTTTTTATTCAGAAGATGCTCATACTCATCACTTATTAAAGCTACACCAGAATCTTTCAGCAAATCAAAAATGTGGAGCTTGGTTTTCACATAATCTTCAAAAGTCTGATGATAATCAAGGTGGTCCCGTGTGATATTTGTAAGAGCTGCTATATCAAATCTGATTCCTTCGACCCTTTTCATCGCAAGAGAATGTGACGACACTTCCATAACAAAATGAGTTCCACCTCTGTCCACAGTAGTTCTCATAGCCCTAAGGATCTCAATAGCGCCGGGTGTTGTGTTGTCGTGATGGAACCGATTTTCACCAAGTATATCGTAGTAAACCGTACCGAGCATGCTCCCCTGACTCTCAAGTAGGTTTAGAACATGATGGAACAAGTGGACCGAGGTAGTCTTGCCATTCGTTCCAGTGACACCGATGGTGATCAAATCATCAAATGGATATCCAAAAAAGCGAGCAGCCAAGAGTGCCTCGGCGAGTCTGGTATCACTCACCAGAACATGAGGGAAATTCAACTGAATGGGACGTTCAACTACCAAAAACGAAGCACCTTTTTTAATTATCTCCGGTACGATGTCGTGCGAATCGAATCTGCTACCCTTGTGACATATGAAAAGATTGCCTGTTGCTACCTCTGTTGATCTATTCGTCAAGCCGGTTATCTGCAACTCACCCTGTCCATTCAAAGAGAGACTCAGGACTATGTCATTGACTGCCTTCACGAGCTCTCGAACGATCATCGTACCACCTCTTGTCAGTGCTATTCTATCACCCACCATCAACCTTGACAAGGTTTGTACTCTGTGATATGCTAAAATTAGCACTCGGGAGTGGTGAGTGATAAAATGAAAAGGGAAGCAAGGATAAATGAGCGACAGAAGAAAATTCTTTATTGTGTTGTTAGGGAATACATACTCACCAAGAAGCCTGTTAGCTCAGAGCGTGTTCTTGAGGCTTCTGATGTTTCATGCAGCAGTGCAACTGTGAGGAACGATCTCAGAAAGCTCGAGTACCTTGGTTATCTTCAACAGCCTCACACCTCCGCTGGAAGAATACCAACAGACAAAGGCTATCGTTTCTACATCGATGAGACATTGAGCCTTATAAAGGTGTACGCTCAACATTCAGCCTCTGTTCATTCGAAATATCCAATGACCTTTGGTGATATGGAGAAAATCCTGGTGGGTGCAGCGATGGCTCTCTCGCGCATTACAAAGGGAGCAGTTATTCTTGAAAAGCCAGCTATAGACAAATTAAGAATACTCAGAATATCTATCGCGCCAATAACTAAGACTTACAACGTAATATCGCTAATAACAGAACTTGGATTGGTCAAATTCATACCTTTTAGAACCTTCTACGAAATAGATTATCTGTCTTTAGAAAATCTGATGAACGAACTTTTGAAAGGGTATACGATCGAAAACGTAAGTGATAGAAAGCTTGAAACTGCTGTAGATCAGTACCTTTTGGATCTCTCAGAGCATCTGGTAAATGCCTTGAGAGAAGATTCATCAAGTAATTTGGTGAAGGTTGGTATTGATACTCTCATAAATGGTGAGTATTTCAACATAGATGAAATACGAAGGTTATCGAACTTCTTCGCCGATGATATATCATTGAAAAAGATACTTCTGAATATCGAGCAACTCCCAAAAATCTTAGTGGGATCTGAACATGGTATTCCAGGTCTGGAGAATTTCGCAATCTTTGTAGACGGGTACAGGAAAGAGGAAAAACTGATGGGCAGAGTCATGGTGATAACATCCAAGGTAGTGAAATACGAGGATATAGTCAATTCACTGAGATACATGGTAAGCCGACTCACCGAATATTTCACAGTTGCAACCAGAGAGGAGGGAAAAAGATGAACGACAACGAAAAGCAGGTCACACAGGAGAATCAACAGGATGTTGAGAAGTTACTAAAAGAGAGAGAAGAACTTTTCACATACTTGAAAGAACTCAAAGCGCAGTTCGAGAATTACAAGAAAGATTCACTCAGGGAAAAAGAACAAGTGATAAAGAACGCAAACGAGTACCTACTGACAAAACTCATACCTATACTGGATGACATGGATAGAGCCTTCAAAGAGGTGGAACAATCACATTCCTACAAGAATTTTTACAAGGGAATGGAGTTGATCTATAAGAAACTCTGGAAGGTTCTAAACGACGAAGGATTTTTCAAGATAGAAGTTAAAGAGAAATTCGATCCTTTTGAACACGAAGCAGTTGAGAAGATTGAGACCAAAGAACATGAAGAGTACTCGATACTCAAAGTATTGGAAGATGGTTACAAATACCATGGCAAGATAGTCAAGCCAGTAAAGGTGCAAGTCGCTGTAAAACCAAGAGGTGGAGAAAGTGCCAAGACAGAGTAAGGACTATTACGCAATATTGGGTGTCTCCAGAGATGCTTCACAAGAGGATATAAAGAAAGCATATAAGAAGCTTGTTAAACAATGGCATCCAGATCTGCACCCAGATAACAAGAAAGAAGCAGAGGAGAAATTCAAAGAGATTCAGGAGGCCTATGAAGTATTGAGCGATCCCCAGAAAAAGGCGATGTATGATCGCTTCGGTTATGTTGGGGAAACCGAGTTCGCACAGCAGAGTTCTGGAGGCCCTTTCGAAGATGTGTTCAGAGATTTCGAGAGCTTCTTTGGCAGAGATGTATTCGACATATTCTTTGGTGAGCGCGGCAGCGAGGAAAGACAGCAAACGCGTCGGCGATCTGGTGAAGATATTTCTGTCACAGTAGAGGTGGACTTTGCCGAATCCTTAACAGGGAAGCAAATCCCCATTGAATATGATAGATACGAAAAATGCGAACACTGCAACGGTCAAGGTGTCGAACCTGGTAGTGGCTATCAGACTTGCCCACGATGTCATGGAACAGGTGTCATAAGAGAAGAAAGACGAAGCATCTTTGGAGTCTTTGTCAGCACAAGAACATGCAACACCTGTGGAGGAACTGGCAAAGTGGTGAAAGAAAAATGCCACATCTGCGGTGGGACTGGTAGGGTGAAAAAGAGAATCAGAACAACTGTGAATATTCCCGCAGGTGTCTCTGATGGAACAAGATTGAGAATAGAAGGAGCTGGTAATGCCGGATACAATGGCGGCTCGTATGGCGATCTATATGTAATAGTACACGTGAAACCAGATAAAAGATTCAGAAGACAGGAAGATGATATCTATATTGACGTAACAATAGACTATGTCCAGGCTATCCTGGGAACGACGATAAAACTTGATCTACCCACTGGTGGTTCAACAATGTTGAGAATACCCGCTGGGACACAACCAGGTAGTATTTTCCGTTTGAAAGGCGAAGGAGCACCTTCGATCAGAACCGGCAAGCGTGGAGATCTATATGTGACGGTTAACGTGAGAATACCACAGAGTGTCTCCTCAGAAGAGGCAAAACTTTTGAAAGAACTTGCAAGAATAAGAGGAACGGATATATAAGGAGTATATCGCTAAAACCTCCTGAATTTTAACATCTATTTTCAAATTAGTCCCTCCAAATTTTCTTTTCTCGTTTTTTCATCTATTTACAACATTATGAGAACATGATAGAATATGATGTAAATATTTCGCAAAAGGGGGCGCATAAGATGAAGCGCCAAGAATTGTTCGACCTTCTTGATAAGCAACCCTCCATACAAGAAGCCAAAGTCCTCGCAAAAAAACTTGGCCTGAAGATCAAAAAAAGAATGAAGAAGAACGAAGTGTACAGAATCCTCAGAGAATATGCAACCAGACTACAAGAATATGAAGACAGCACTGAGGCTTCAAAGCCGATGGCCTGTGAAAGGGTTGAGGAACTTCCCAAATCCTATGAGTCCGACAGATTGATACTCCTTCCAGTGAAGCCTCATCTCGTTTACCTTTACTGGGACTTATCACGGCAAACGCATGAGAAAATGGCTAAGACTGGTAATGTTGTCGTGAGGTTGTACGATGTAACCTATATCATATTCGATGGCAAGAACGCTCACAGGGTTTTTGAAGCAGGTGTGGATCTTGGTATTTGCCGAAATTATTATTTTCACGTTCCTTGTGCAAACGCTGATTACATAGCTGAGATTGGTTACAAAGAACGGGAAAACTTTGTACCAGTTCTCAGATCGAACCTGTGTAAGACACCTTCTGACTCTCCATCCACAACAAGCAGGCAAAGATGGTTTGTCAAGGGTAAAAAACAAGTTGTCACCATGGGAGAGACATTGATACAACCTGTCGAGCGCATAAATGCTTTTAGTCCCACAAATGCTGTTTCTGGTGGTGATAAGCAATGATTGGATATTTCTGTTTGGTGCTTCATTCGCATCTTCCCTATGTTCATCACCCTGAGCATGACACGTTTCTTGAAGAAAGATGGTTTTTTGAAGCACTGATTGAAAGCTACATTCCCTTGTTGATGACCTTTGAAAGGCTTGAAAAGGATGGCGTGCCCTTCAAAATAACTATGTCTCTCACTCCACCATTGCTTGAGATGACTAAAACAAATGGTCTCACAGAGAAATTCATCTCACACTTGAAAAGACTAATAGAACTCAGCGAAAAAGAAATCTCTCATGTACAGAATCAGGAAGAGAAGGCTTTAGCTGTCTTTTACAAGAACAGATTCACGCAAATCTTGGAGTATTACCAAAACCTTGATTATGACATTTGCAATGGATTTTCGAAATATGCCAAAGACGGTTATTTGGAACTCATCACGTGCAATGCAACTCATGCATTTTTGCCTCTGATGCAACACCAGCCAAATGCCGTTAATGCCCAGATCGGCATCGGGGTAAGGGCATTCAAAGAGAGACTGAACTTTCGTCCGAAGGGAATATGGCTTGCTGAGTGTGGTTACTTTCAAGGACTTGATGAGTTTCTCAAAAGACATGAACTCGAATTTTTCTTTGTCGATTCGCATGGTCTTTGGTATGCGGATGAAAAACCCAAATATGGTGTTTACAAACCCGTGATGACTCCTTGCGGTGTTTTTGTTTTCGCAAGGGATCCTGAATCAAGCGAACAAGTCTGGAGTGCAACAACTGGTTATCCAGGCGACTACAGATATAGGGAATTCTACAGAGATATAGGCTTTGACAGGGATTTCGAGTACATAAAGCCTTACATCGATCCAAGTGGTGTAAGGGTTAACACTGGAATAAAGTACCACCGCATAACCTCGAAAGAAGTCCCATTGGATCAAAAGAAATTATACAACCGTGATGAAGCGCTCAATGCCGCAAAAAGTCATGCGTTAGATTTCCTGAACAAAAAACTGTCTCAGACACAAAGGCTTTACGAAATTTCCGAGCAACCACCTGTGATCGTTGCCCCCTTCGATACAGAGTTGTTTGGGCACTGGTGGTTCGAAGGACCTGAGTTCATCGAATACTTTTTCAGAGAAGCTGCAAAGAACAAATCTCTGAAAGTAGCCACGGCTTCCGAAGTTCTGGAGAAATTTGACACGTTCCAAATACTCACGCCGGCTTCTTCTTCATGGGGATCTGGTGGATACAACGAAACATGGCTGAATGGACAAAATGATTGGATATACCTACACATGAACGAGCTTCATGATCGTATGACAAATCTGGCCAAGCAATACGAAAATGAAACTGACCCATTGAAAATTAGGGTGCTAAATCAAATGCTCAGAGAACTTTTGCTTTTGCAGTCAAGCGACTGGGCTTTTATCTTGACCACACAAACCAGTGTTACGTATGCTGTTAACAGAATCAAAACGCATGTGAAAAGGTTTTTAGATCTTGAAAGACAGTTTATGAGCAATAATATAGATGAACAATATCTCGCGGAAATTGAACAGAAGGATTCCATTTTTCCGTGGCTTGATTATCGAATGTACCTGTACCAAAAAATTTGAGAGGAGGGATACAGTGCCCGCCAAATACTATGAAATCAGGTGGCACTCAAGAGCAGGACAAGGTGCAAAGAGCGCTTCTCAGTTACTCGCCGAGGCCGTTCTGGATTCTGGTAAGTATGCTCAGGCTTTTCCCGAATATGGAGCTGAGAGATCGGGTGCTCCAATGAGGGCATTCAACAGAATCAGCGATCAGAGGATAACAGTTCATTCCTCGGTCGAGAATCCAAATGTTGTTGTAGTCATAGATGACACGCTCCTTTCACCAGGTATTGTCGAAGGCTTAGGTGAAAAAGGTGTGCTAATAGTCAACACAACACACCCCGTCGACTACATTAGAAAAAAGACCGGCTTCAATGGAAAGATATGCACCGTAAGGGCAACCGACATAGCACTTGAAGAAATCAAAAGAGGAATACCAAATACTGTGATGCTTGGAACAATAGCAAAAGTTACTGGATTGATAACACTGGAGGCAGCGGAACAGAAAGTTCGGGGAATGTTTGAAAAAAAGCTGTCTGCTGAAATGCTCCAAGCCAATATCAGGGCGTTGAAAAGAGGGTATGAGGAGGTGAGCTGCAGTGGCTGAGCTCAAGAAATGGAACGAAATACCTATCGGTGGTGTTATAACCGAGCCGGGTACGGCTAGGAAGTACCAGACCGGAACTTGGAGGGTAAAAAGGCCAGTTTACGATAGATCCAAGTGTATAGATTGTATGATGTGCTGGTTCTACTGTCCGGATCAGGCAATTATGGAAGAGAATTCTGTCATGAAAGGTATAAATTACTTCTACTGCAAAGGTTGCGGTATCTGTGCAAACGTCTGTCCAAAAAGCGCCATTGAGATGAGACCTGAGACTGAATTCATACACAAGGAGGAATGAGCATGATCAAGACTCATAAAGAAGCAATTACAGGAGCACAAGCGGCTGCATACGCAATGAAACAGATAGAGCCAGATGTCGTAGCCGCTTATCCAATAACTCCACAAACGCCAATAGTTGAGTACTTCGCGAAATATGTTGCTGATGGCGTGGTAAGAACAGAGATGATACCAGTTGAGAGTGAACACAGCGCTATGAGCGCCGTTGTTGGTGCCGCAGCCGCGGGTGCAAGAGCTATGACAGCCACAAGCGCGAATGGACTCGCTCTCATGCACGAAATCGTATACATCGCAGCCTCGATGAGACTTCCAGTAGTTATGCCTGTCGTCAACAGGGCACTGAGCGGCCCAATAAACATTCACTGCGATCATAGTGACACAATGGCAGAAAGAGACTCTGGCTGGATACAGATTTTCTGCGAAGATTCTCAGGAAGTCTATGATCTGATGATCATGGCAGTCAGACTTGCTGAACACGAACAGGTCAGACTCCCAGTTATGGTCAATCAAGATGGTTTCATAATTTCCCATGGCGTTGAACCTGTTGAACTTCTGCCAGATGAGGTCGTCAAGAGTTTTGTCGGTGAACTGAAACCACTATACCCGCTGCTGGATATAGATCATCCAGTCACCTACGGTCCACTCGATCTGTACGATTATTATTTTGAACACAAGCGACAGCAGATAGAGGCAATGAAAAATGTTTTCAAAGTATTCCCAAGTATAACCGAAGAATTCTATAAACTGACCGGCAGGAGATACAACTTTGTGGAACCCTATAGAATGGACGATGCACAGTATGTTATGGTTGCATTGGGTTCAACAAATGGAACCATCAAGTATGTCGTCGATCAATTGAGAGAAGAGGGTAGAAAGGTTGGTTTATTGAAGATATGGATGTTCAGACCATTTCCAAAGGCTGAGGTTCAACGCTATCTGACCGGCAGAAAGGCTGTTGTTGTGCTTGACAGATCGGCTTCTTTCGGTGCCGAAGCGCCTTTGTATGAAGCGATCAAATCTTCTCTTTATGAAGCTGCGGCAAAGCCACTTCTTGGATCGTTTGTCTATGGTCTTGGAGGTAGGGATATAAACCCAGAATTAGTAAGATTTGCATTCGAAAAGGCTATGAAGCACGAACTTGTTGCAGATCAAGAGTTATACCTTGGTCTCAGAGAATGAGGAGGTGCATTGAATGCCGTTGACAATGAAGAAACTTGCAGAGGTTTTCACAAATAAAGAGACAGGATTGACCCAGGGGCATCGAATGTGCCCGGGTTGCGGTGCGCCTATAACAGTGAAATTGGCTTTGATGACTGCTAAAGCTCTTGGTTACGAACCCGTGATTGGTTTTGCAACTGGCTGTATGGAAGTCTCTTCAACAATATACCCGTTCACTTCATGGAGCGTACCATATATTCACAACGCATTTGAGAATGTTGCTGCAACAATAAGTGGTGTTGAAACCGCTTACAGATCATTGAAAAAAGCTGGCAAAATCCCAGCAGATAGAAAATATGCTTTCTTTGCCTTTGGTGGTGATGGTGGCACATACGATATAGGTCTTCAGTCGCTTTCCGGTGCTGTAGAGAGAGGTCACAAGTTCATCTACATTCTGTATGATAACGAAGGATACATGAACACAGGAAACCAGAGATCAGGTTCGACTCCTCCAGGCGCAGACACAACAACAGCCCCAGTCGGTAAGAAGATACCAGGAAAGGTGCAGTTGAAAAAGAATATAGTCGAGATAATTGCAGGACATGAGTATGTCTATGCTGCAACTGTAACTATTGGTGAGCCGATGGATTTCATGAGCAAGATCGAGAAGGCTTTATCCTTTGAAGGGCCTTCTTTCATCGCAGCTTTAAGTCCTTGTGTGAGATACTGGAGAGTTCCTGAGGATCAAACGGTAGACATAACCAAACTCGCGGTGCAGACCAAATACTGGCCCCTTTATGAAGTAGATCGTGGTGTGTATCGAATCACAAGAAAGCCAACCAGTTTTAAGCCAGTGTCCGAATTTATAAAGATTCAAGAAAGATTCAGACTTTTACTGCAAAGACCAGACGCTGAAGAGATTATCAATGAAATTCAGCAGTACGTGGACAAACGTTGGGATAGACTTCTTGCTCTTGAGGCAGCAACAAAGGATAAACCAATAAGATAGCGCGCTGCTTGGAGGCAGATGAATGCGTGCTTTGATAGTTATAGACATGCAGAATGATTTTGTTCAACAGGGTGGTGCTCTTTATTTCACGGGCGCGGAAAGGGTGATTGCGCCCGTGATTGACTTGGTAAAGAATGCAATTGACAATTCTGATGCAATAATCACTACACAAGATTGGCATGATATTGATGACGTGGAATTCACTTTATGGCCAAGGCATTGTGTTAAGAACACCATTGGTGCACAGATCGTCGAACCTTTGAAAACACATCTTGCAGGTTATGAAAAGTACTTTGCAGTTCATAAAAATCGATACAGTGCCTTCTATGGAACGAATCTTGATGAACTGCTCAGAAAATTATCAGTGAAGCAGGTTGATGTATGCGGTGTTGTTACTCACATCTGTGTTCTTTTCACAGTTGAAGAATTGAGAAACAGGGGAATAGATGTGAGAGTTCATGAAAAGGCCACTGCATCGTACGATTCAGATCTACACAGATTTGCCATTCGAATGATGAAAGAGATCCTTGGTGCCGAGGTGGTCCCATGAGAAACAGAAGGCTGGACCCAAAAGTTTTCAAAGTACCAATAGATCGCATAAGAAACAATTATTATTCGGATATCTATTTTACAAGGTATGTCGAGGTTCTAAAGAAAGACAAAAGAAATCCAAACGTACTGTACCAGTTTTTTCCCAGAAAAGACTGTGTCGTAGTAGGCCTGGATGAGGCCCTGGCGATACTGAAATTCGCGACGGGATATTACCGTGATGAAGAAAAAGCAAAGGAGATCTTCAAGCAGACATTGACACTTGACAAGGCAATACAAGCCGCGTCGGTTGATATGAGAACAGATCTGGTCTTGGATTATACGGAGAAAAAATGGGAACTGAGAATGAAACTGAACGATCTATGGGTAGACAAATGGGAAGAAATAGAAGTGAAGGCTCTCTATGATGGTGAAGAAGCAAGGGAATGGGAGCCAATAATGACGATAGAAGGAAATCCAACGTATTTTGGTTATCTGGAGACAATTCTTTTGGGTGTGATAGCACGCGCAACGAGCACTGCAACAGCCGTGAGAAATGTCGTGAAGGCGGCAAACGGCAAACCCGTTCTGTACTTCAGCGCGAGATTCGACCACTACTGGGTTCAAACAACCGACGGCTACGCTGCTCTTTGTGCTGGTGCTTTTGGTGTCTCAACAGACGCAAACGCAGATTATTGGGGTGCTGAATCGATGGGTACGATGCCCCATGCATTGATAGCGGCTTACAATGGCAGCACAGAAGCCGCTGCTATTGCGTTTGACAAGCACATGCCTGGGAATGTGAATCGCATAGTTCTCGTTGACTGGGACAATGACGTCATCGGGACAACTTTCAGAGTGATAAAGGCTCTGTACGAAGAACAGATGAAAAAACCATTTGTCTTGGGTGTAACAGATCCAACACCCATTGTTGGGGAGGGAAAAGGTAAAATCTGGGGAGTGCGTTTTGATACATCGGGGAATCTGAGAGATGTCTCAGTTGTTCCGAGAGATGAATCTTCACTCGGAGTATGTCCCGAACTCGTGTGGCGTGCCAGGCAGGAATTCGACAGGGTAGGTCTCAAGAATTTGAAGATAGTTGTATCAGGCGGATTTGATGCCGATAGAATAGCACTTTTTGAGAAACTGAAAGTGCCAGTTGATGTCTATGCGGTCGGTTCGAAATTATTGAGACACAAAGTTGATATAACTGCCGATATCGTTGAAGTTGACCACAAACCTTGTGCTAAAATTGGACGCTCGAAGCAGGATCTTTCGAGACTTGAAGTTGTTCCAAAGAGATATTGGGAGGAGGTGTGAACTGCTATGGAAAAAGGAACCTGGACGGTAAAGACTGGATTCGCAGACATGTTCAAAGGTGGAGTCATAATGGATGTGACAACAGCAGAACAAGCAAAGATTGCAGAAGAAGCCGGTGCTGTGGCTGTAATGGCACTTGAGCGTGTCCCTGCAGACATAAGAAAAGCCGGTGGAGTTGCACGCATGGCCAGTATTGCAAAGATAAAGGAGATAATGCAGGCCGTATCAATACCTGTCATGGCAAAAGTAAGAATTGGTCATATTGCAGAGGCGAGGATCCTTGAAGCTCTTGGAGTAGATTTCATAGATGAATCCGAGGTTCTCACTCCGGCAGACGATAGATTTCACATCAACAAACACGAATTCAAAGTGCCATTCGTTTGTGGTGCAAGAGACCTTGGAGAAGCGCTCAGAAGAATTGCCGAAGGAGCAGCAATGATCAGGACAAAGGGTGAGGCCGGAACCGGCAATGTCGTAGAAGCAGTAAAACACATGAGACGCGTCATGGATGACATACGAAAAGTTACAACAATGCTTGACGATGAACTTGTTGCGTATGCCAAAGAAATAGGTGCACCGGTAGAACTGGTGAGAGAAGTCAAGAGGCTTGGTAGATTGCCTGTTGTGAACTTTGCAGCCGGTGGAGTAGCTACACCCGCAGATGCCGCCTTGATGATGATCCTTGGTGCCGATGGTGTCTTCGTTGGCTCCGGCATTTTCAAGTCAAAGGACCCCTCAAAGATGGCAAGGGCAATTGTCATGGCTGTGACATATTGGAACGACCCTGAGATGTTATTAAAAGTGTCAGAAGATATTGGAGAACCAATGCCGGGACTTGAAGTTGAAGAACTCGAAGTTCGAATGCAAGAGAGAGGATGGTAGAATTGATGATTGGAGTCCTGGGACTTCAGGGAGACTTCAGAGAACATCTATGGGCTTTGCAGAAACTTAATGCTGAAGCGATAGTCGTTAAGACGGTTGAGGATCTGAAGAGAGTCAGCGGGCTTATAATACCTGGTGGTGAATCAACAACCATTGGAAGACTTGCCAGAATAACGGGCATAGCGGATGAACTCCACAAAAGGGTCATACAAGGTATGCCTGTCTATGGCACTTGTGCTGGTATGATATTACTGGCCAAAAGGATAGCAAACTATCCTAACCAATACAGTTTTGGGTTGATGGACATTGTTGTAGAAAGAAATGCCTATGGAAGACAGGTTGAGAGTTTTGAAGTTGATTTACCGATCCAGGTAATCGGAGGAAAGTTTAAGGCGATTTTCATAAGAGCACCGAAAATTGTCGAATGTGGCGACAAAGTGGAGATCTTGGCAGAGTATAATGGTTCTCCGGTATTTGTTCAACAGGATAATCTCCTGGCAGGTTCTTTCCATCCGGAATTGGGGAACGATTTGAGAGTGCACGAATACTTTTTGAGAATGGTGGGCGTGAAGTATGCGGGTGTACATTGATCTGTCTGATGAACAAACCAAGCAAAAGATTCTCCAAGCGGTTAGCATGTGTTGTGGTTTGGCTGTAGCCGACGAAAAAGACGCAGATCTTTTTGTCAGTGAAAGGGTTCATCCGTTGATCGATTCTGTTGTAGTGAGTGCCTTGAGAGGATAATAATGATGTCATAGGTTGATATTAGCCCCTTGGTGGAAGTAGATACTTCTGGATTCCTGTTTATGCAAACCACTTATTTGCTAAGTTCTGTCTACTCTTTTCTTTATAATTCACTTCTTGAGATAGTCTTAATATTCCTTTTGTTGGATCATAATGATCACTTAACTTACCTCTTGAAAGTTCAATTGGTATATTTTGCAAACCATGTTGATC
>JAKPGA010000038.1 GCA_029551145.1 Thermotogota bacterium
GAGGGGGGATTATCATGAAAAGGTTGAAATGGATCGTTCTGGCTGTTTTGTGTTTTGGTACGGTCTTCATGGCAGAAATTCAGCAACAGATTCCCGAACCGGTGGGCAGGCCAAGTCTGGTTGTGCAACCTCAAATCTTAGTTTTTACAAAGAACGAAATTAGAGAAAAATCTATCGCTGTGTACAACACAAATTCGAGATCGGATGTGAAATGGTCAGTGACAGGTTCAAGGTTCATTCGCGTGGACAGTAGTCTGCCAAATCCTCTGCCACCCCTTTCAGGTGGTACTTTAAGGGTATCTGTGAATTGGAGCCAGATTGACGCAGACATAATAAGGGTCGAAAATCCCGATCTTTTACACAAGTTGTTGTCTCAAATTCTTGGAACAGAACTACCATCCAACCCAATAGGTTTTGGTATGCTCTCGATCACAGAGAAAATCGGTTCGCTCTACTATATCCACATCATAAAGGTTGTCATCTTGAAATGAAAAAAGGGGCGTTTCTCTGCCCCTTGTTCTACACTTGAATAAAATATCATGCTCTGATATGCGTGCCGGTCGTACCCGATAGAGCTTCTCTCAGTTTTGCCATATCGGTGATGATGCACTCTCTGCCCGTTGCTCTGACAAAATCTATCGCCGATTCGATCTTTGGTCCCATGCTACCAGCTGGGAACTGACCTTCTTTGAGGTATTTGTCAGCTTGATCTACATTGAGTTCATCCAGATCTTTCTGATTCACCTTACCATAGTTGAGCGCAACCTTCTCGACACCTGTTAGTATTATGAATGTGTCTGCATCAATCTCAATCGCGAGCAGTGCACTTGCTCGGTCTTTATCTATGACCGCTTCAACTCCTATCAAGTCACCATTTTCTCTTATTACTGGTATCTCACCACCACCTGCGGCGATGACTATGACATCGTTTTTCAGCAGCATCTTGATGACTTCCTTTTCGACTATTTCAAGTGGTTTTGGCGATGGGACAACTCTTCTGTAACCCCTTCCTGCATCCTCTCTCATGATCCAACCTTTTTCCCTTGCCAGTCTTTCAGCCTGTTCTTTGGAGTAAAATGGTCCAACGGGTTTTGTTGGATTCCCGAAGGCCTTGTCGTTCTTATCAACAACTATTTGGGTTATGATCCCTACTATCTCGCGTGTTTTGTTTTTCTTAACAAGGTTGTTCCTAAGGGTTTGGGCTATCATGTACCCGAGACTTCCCTGAGTTTGTGCGTCGTTGACATCGATTGGAAAAGGCGGGATGACTTCTTTCGCCATTTCCTGCTGAATCAAGATGTTGCCAACCTGTGGTCCATTGCCATGTGTGATAACCACGTCATACTCTTCAAGCATGTCAACAAGGTAACTCATGGCTTCGGTCAAAGCACGTAGCATGTTTTCCGCCGTTGGTTTTTCACCGGGCCTGTTCACTGCGTTTCCACCTATGGCGACGACGGCAAGCTTTTTCATCACCTCTCGACCTCCCTAAAGAAACAAAAGAGGGACGGACGTCCCTCTTAATCAAGAGAATACGTATCTTACAGTTTTATGAATGGCAACAAAGCCATGTGTCTTGCACGCTTTATAGCCACTTTGATCATTCTTTGATGCTTTGCACAGTTCCCGGTGACTCTTTTTGGTATTATCTTTCCCTTATCTGAGAGATACTCATTCAGAAGGCGAATATCTTTATAGTCCACGTATTCTACCTTCATCTCGCAGAGCTTACATTTTTTGATCTTTCTTTTTCTTCTTTTCTTCTGTTGTTGCTGTTGTGCCATCAGTTCACACCTCCTCAAAATGGTGGTTCGTCGGGATCATGCTCATCAACTTGATGTTCTTCAGGTTCCAGGATCTCGTCATCCCTTCGGTAAAGCGAGTCATCAGAATAGTGATTATCGATTTCCTGTTCCTCAGGTTGCGAGATCTCCTCACCTTTTCCATAAGACAATTCTTTCGGCAAAAAATCTGGCTCCTCAGTTGCTTTCTTCTCCAAAAATCTTATGTCCCTTGCCCATATCTCGGCAGTGGTTCTGTTTGTTCCATCCTTAGCCTGCCACTTTTGAAGCCTCAACTCACCTTCAACGAGTATGAGTTGACCTTTTTTCAAATAAGTCTTTGCAAAGTCTGCAATTTTACTGAAACACACAATTTTTATAAAGTCAGTTGTTTGTTGATCTTCTGTGACGTCCTGCCGAGTTGGTCTGTTCACAGCAAGGTTAAAAGTTGCCACACTTCTGCCGGAGGTAGTGAATCTGATATCTGGATCTCTTGTTATCCTTCCAACAAGGATAACCTTGTTAAAATAAGACATATTCATTCCTTCTTTTCTTCAGGCTGGGCTTGCTCTTTCCTTTCTTTTTTCTCAAGATCTTCTCTTCTGAAGGTTTGCCAGCGAAGAATCTGCGGTGTTACTCTGTAGAACTCTTCGAGTCTGTTCAGATCCGTTGAAGGAGCTTTGAAGAGTATAACACTGTAATCTCCTTCTGTCTGATGACTAATGGGATAGGCGAGCTTTCTTATACCCCAGCGATTCACAGACTGAACAGTTCCTTTGGCTCGTTCCGCGATGATCGTCTTGACTTTTTCAACAAGCGCTTCTCTCTCCTCGTTCTTCAAACGAGGATCGATGATGAACATGGTTTCATAGATTCTTTCCATCACTTACCTCCTCCCTCGGTCTAACGGCCTTGCCCACCTCCGGCAAAGCGGGAGCAAACAAGATTATACACAACCACACGGCTGCTTTGGTTACAAAAATGTGAAACAAGGGAACTCATCTCACTCGGCTAATCCATTTAGCAGGCATTCAACAAACTCTTGTGGACATTCTTCTTGTGGTAGATGTCCACAGTTCTCAATGACATAGAAAACAGCGTTCTTTATCTTCTTTGATAGTTCCTCGCTGTCTTTCGGTGGTATCAATTTGTCGTACTTACCATGTATGATAATGACTTTGCAATTGATTTTTTCAAGCTGTGATGTTAGATCTTCGTATTTCACCGATTTTGTAAGTTGCCATAGCGCCTTTTTCCAACCAAGCACCTTTGTTGGTCTGGTGTATTCTTCCTTGTCCTGTTCGGTGATCTTCGAAGGATCGTAATACGCGCTTGATAGGGTGTCTTCAAATGATCTTGTTATAAGTCTGCCAACTATGTCTGGTGCGACATGATCTACTTGAGGTATATTCATCAAGAACCTTGTAAAACCATTTGTCCAGTCTTTGTTCAAGATTGCGGCGTCCACAAGCACAACTGCTTCCACTCTATCTGGATAACTAATGGCGAATTTGAGCGCGACAAACCCACCCGCAGAGTTCCCGACTAAGATGGCCCTATTTATCTTGAAATGATCCATGATTTTTCTGAGCAACTCTACTTGATATTCATTAGTATATGGATTGTATTTGAGATCAAATCTTCTTTCTGTCAGACCAAAACCAGGTCTGTCGTAACTGATCACCGTGAACATCTGCGAAAGTCTTTCTGTAACTTTATCCCAAGTATATGTGCTCGAACCAAACCCGTGAAGCAATATCATGTATCTTTCAGAGTTTCCATGAATTTTGTAGTGTATGTCAATCCCATCTATATTCACAAATTGACTGTCAGGGTAAGCAAGTTCTGTATGAGTGAACTGACCATCTTCGTAGAAATAGAAAAACGGTGCAAAGAAAAGAACAATAAAAACTGTAAGCCAAAAGGCGTTCACATTGATTCACTCCCAGCAGATTTGGACAGATCGGTTCACATATAATAGATTATACTCGATAGATATCAAGGAGTATCGAATCTATACGATGAAATATTTGATAGAGGTGTTTATTCTGAGAAAATACCTAATGTTTTTTGTTGCGATGATTCTGCTAATATCATTGATCTCGTGCCAGCAGAGACAAAAAATGAGCGTCTCTTTGTCTGTTGATCCTTCAACACTAACACCCGACAGCACGGCGACAGTTCAACTGTCAGCGTCTTTCGATGTGGGTATCACGATGGCAAAGATCATCATAGATGGCCAGACCGTCAAAAACGGCGACACATTGCCACTGGAGTATCTCTGGAAACCCACTCAGGCGAAGACTTACATCTTGGAAGGATACGTTGAAAACATATTTGGTCAGCAGGGCTATGATCAACGAATAATCAAAGTCGTTGACAAAACAGCTCCCGTCATTCAGAAGGTCGATCTCGTACCAGCCTTCCCCGAAGCCCGATCGACTGCCTATCTTTCAGTTCTTGCCGAAGATTTCGAGAGTGAAGTCATCAAAGTCGTGGCAAAGATCGGCAGCCAGTCAGTTGAAGCCCAAACCATCGACAGACCTATAGTCCTTCAACTGCCAGAGCTTGAGGAGGGTGACTATCCTTTAAATGTGATCGTCTCGACCAGTGATTTCGCAAAAGCTGCCACATCAACGGTGCTCCACGTCTACCCCGCAGATACAAATGCCCCGACGATAGAAATGAGTTTTCAAAGATCTTTCTTTTCTCCGAAAGAAAATGTGGCTCTGAATATACAGGTTGAAGACGACACGGAGATCTCTTCTTTAACCGTAGAATGTGACGGTACTGAATCGTACAGCAAAACCTTCGCAAAAACATCGTCGGCTGGTCTGTCTGTGAATCTTGGAACATTCGATTATGGATATCATTCAGTGACTGTGGTGGCAAAAGATCTTCGGGGCAAAACAACTGTCAAGAGTGATGCCTTTGCCGTTGGAATGGGACCGGCAGATGTGAAGTTGTCGATCAGCAATCCAAATCCAAGCCCTGCAGATTTGGTGGAACTCAGCGTTCAAACAAATGAGACTCTCGTCAAACAAATAACTTTCTACGTGGACGGAACGGTTATTTCACAGGGAACCGCATTTTCTTGTTGTTGGAAAGCGGTATCCGGAAGACATGTCCTGTCTGTTCTGTTGGAGACAACCGACGACAGAGTGGGAAAAGACTGTGTTCAAATAGATGTGCAAGATAACAAACCACCAAAGATCGAATCATTCAAAATCGGTGCAGTAGAACTGAAAACCGATGTCTATGAGAGCATCACCGCGGGCTATTACGGTGTGAGATTGACAATCAGTGATGACACTGCAGTTAAGCAAGGTAACACTGTCACTGTGATAGTATCGTCGAAAGAATTTCCGCAGATTAATCCTGTTGGAACGATAATCCTTGTTCAGGAAAGTGTTTCAGACGATTTAAAAGGTGCATCATACGTCGGTGCAATTTCACTAACTCAGGGCAGATTTTATTTGATACCAACAGGGGTCAGCGACATATATGAAAATGCGATACAAAACCTGCAGTTTCTACTCGAGGTGAAATGATGAGAAAGATCATTCCGATCATTTTGATTTCTTTTTTGATAATATCGTGCGCGATGCTCGACACAGTTCCGCCGGTCTTGGAAGTCTCGGTATCGAAAGTTGCCGAGGTTGCCAATGACAGCATTGTGCTGAATGTTACTGCGACTGATCAAAATGGTAAGGAAATGACAATACTGCAAAAGTGACCGTGACTGTTTCTTTGGCTGGTGACACAACCGGACCAGAAATAGAGTTTCCAAACCTTCCAAAGAAAGTCAAACCAAGCACCAATGTGAATTTGACAATCGTATCCACAGATGAGAGTGGTGTCGCAAAGATAGTCTTCAACGACGGTAAGGAGATATCTTTCGTGCCAACTATGCCAGCAACACAACTGGTGTGGAACTTGACCAGAAATGTTGGCACCACAAACCCTTACAGTTTCACAGTTACGGCCTATGATTCTAAAAACAACTACGCAACAAAACCAAGTTCGATCGAGATTGGAACAAACCTGCCACCATCGGTCTCGATTGAGGTTGACAATCCAACACCAAAGGAGCAGGACAAGGTCAAGATAACGATCAACGCGAGCGATGATTCAAAGGTGACGCAGGTTGTCCTGTACATAGACAACGCGTCTGTGAGAACCTTCACGCAAGAGCCTTACACACATGACTGGACCGCTGTGAAAGGTGTACACAAAATAAAGGCTGTCGCGACAGACGATCTGAATGAATCAACAGAGGCCTTCTACACGATAAATGTTGGAGTAATAGACACCGAGCCACCAGTGATCTTCTTCACACCACCATATGGTGTCCCCGTAAATGAGGCGTATACTTTTTACTCCTTTGTGACAGACAACGTCCAAGTGCAGGAAGTAACCTTTCAGTTCACCGGCCCAGAAAACAAAGGTCCTTTGAAAGCTTCTCCACTGGGCGGAGGAGTTTTCACACTCACTGAGACGTTCACAGCCAAGGGAAATTACCAAGCGATTGTTGTTGCGACAGACAGTTCTGGTAACAGTTCGTCGCAGAGAGGAGAGTTTCCCGTTGACGAAGCGTACATCGTGAAAGCACCAAAGATAAAGGAATTTTCGTACGCCCCATCAACGTTGAATCAAGGCGAAAAGGTTCATCTGAAGGTCGTTGCACAGGACGATCTTGGCCTGAGTAAGTGTGATTTCTATGTAAATAATATCAAGAGAAGCTCAATCCTTCCAACCGTCAACACCTTTGAATGGGACTGGACCGTCACTACGCTTGGTGTTCACGATATAAAGGTTGTGGTTGTAGATACAGAAGGGTTCACAGCACAAGCGACAGGAACAGTTGTATCAACAACTGCAAGGCCTGTGGCTCGAATCCTGCAACCCGAAGATGGTTTCAGGACACCATTCGCGGAAAACATGAGTTTATCGCTGAACGCACAAGTGGTTGACACTAACAACCCATCAACCGCGTATTTTGATATAAAAGGACCTTTCGACCAAAGAATTCCTGTAACGCATAGTGGAGATGGCCCAGTTTACACCTTCAGCGCAAAATGGCAAGTGCAATCCTCTGGTGAGTATCAGATAGATTTCTATTACAAAAACGATGTGAACCTTTCGGATGCGACATCTGTGTCGGTCAACATATTGGACCTTGGCGTGGTCTTCGAACAACCACTGCCCGGTCAGCAACACCAGTGTGGATATGATTTGACACTGAGAGTAAAGGCAAGTATATATCTGACTGAGAATGAGAAATTCGAAATAAAGTATGCAGACAGAAGCTGGTCAAAGGACGTACCAAACCCAATCGTGACAACCTCAACTTACAATATCTATGAAGCTGATGTACCACGGACATTTTTCACCGAACCTGGTGCTTACACGATAACCTTCTCTGGCAAAACAACGGCAGGCGAAGAAGGAAAAGCCACCACATATGTCACAGTGATCGATACAGAACCACCTATAATAACTCAAGCGAAAATCAACTCGAGCAGCATCGTCGAAAATGGAGTGTACACTCTTCCAATGTCGAGCACACCTTCAATAAGTGTTAACGCGAGCGATAACAGACAAGTGAAAAGTATAGAGTTGCAAAAAAGAGTCTCTGGCAATTACACAAACGTACATTCTTCAACCTCAGGAACTATGGATTACACAATACAAACCTTAGACCCATTTGAAAACTATTTCAGAATCGTCGTGAAAGACCTTGACAACAATCAAAGTGTTCTGAACTTTGTGATCTATGCTAATGAAGAAAACCCACCCACCGTTGATGGTTTCAGAACAATGCAACTTTATCCATCGGCTTCTGTCTATGATATGAATGCGCAGCTTCTTGTTCAGATCAGGGGTAGTTTGAACAACAACACGCAATTCAAAGTATCAGATGACACTGGTATCAAAGAGGTCAGAATCAGAGTGGTGGACAGCCAAACTAATGGGAACAACTACAGCGAGATTATCAAGAGACTTTACGAATACTCGACAGGAGATCTTTTGAAAGAAATCTTCATAAGCAACCAAGATGTTCCGATGTTCACACCAGCGCAGGTAGGAACTTACAAGATAAACCTTGAGGCCGTTGACGTGTTTGGAAATACAAAGCTTGTTGCTCAGCAAAATATTACCGTTGAGGATTTAACACCCCCCATCGTGCACATAGACATACCGACCGGAAAATACTATGGTACAAACAGCGAAGGCAAAAAGATACTGAGAACGATCACCGATGTGAAGGTCAGCTTCCTGGACAACACTGAGCCCATCTACAAAGTTGAACTGTGGATTGAGGACGCAGCGGGAACAACGCAGAAGATTGGTGAAAAAGTAGATCTTGCGACAAACAGCTGGACCTTTGAAAATGTCCCGCTCACCAGTTACGTTGACGGAGTTGCGAAATTCTGGGCAATCGCAACGACAACAAGTGGTGCAACAGGAAAAGGGGAACTCTCTGTTGTCATAGACAACAAACAAATACCAGTCGTCGCGATACAGCTTCCGGCTGCTTTGACCTTTGGCACAAAACAAGTCTATAGAGGCTCGGTAAATGTCAGAGCACAGATCAGTGGTACAGATATTCCCCACGACGTGAAAAAGGTGGAACTGTATGTGGACGATACCAAAAAGATGACCATAACTGGTCCAGTGCAAAATGACTCGATTGAATATCTCTTTGCTCTGGATACAACTACGTACACCAATGGAACACACAAGATCGGCTTGAAGGTATACGATATGGCAGATAACAGCAGCAACCTCACAGACACAAGATCGTTCGCAGATGTCATCTTTGACAACAGCGCACCTGTCTTGCTCAGTGATAGCGGCAGGATTTACACTAATCAGCCCACAATAACTCTGCAAGTCGATGAAAGTTATGGGGTTCAGGAGGCATTTCTAAGGGTAGAAGGTGTTACGATAGATCCACAACCAGGCACGTTGACCTTTGTCCATGGTCTGAGTCCTGACACTTCAAAACCGTTCTCTCTGTATATCAAAGACACAGCGGGTAATGTTGCCAATTACTCCGGCACTCTTTATTATGACACCCAAAAACCCACAGTCACAATACAGACTATCCAACCTTCAACTGTCGCATCTGAAACAGGGGTGACCTTTACACTCAGCTTTTCAGAAAATTTGACCAGTGTGTCTACACTGAAGATCTACGATGAAAGTTCGCTCAAAGAGTCTTTGAACTTGTCATGGGGTCAAACAAGCAAAATGTGGACGTACAATCCACCAAATAATTACGAAGGGCAAAAAACCTTCTCATTTGAAATCTTTGACAGGGCTGGGAACTTGAGTGACCCCGTTGAACAATCAATCAGTATCGACACATATGCGCCAAGGATAAATCAATTCAGCTGTGATATCACAACAATTGTCGACGGAATCTACTATACAAACACGGGTTCATCTGAAATAGAATGGAATGTAAGCGATGGCAATTTCTCAAAAATCGTGTTGCAAAAAGGTTCAACAACAATTGTAGCGGAAGGACCACAAACTGGTACACAAAATGTCGGACTAGATCTTGGAACGAACTCCATAAAATTGATAGCGTACGATTCTGTGGGTCACAAGACAGAACGAACCATGAGCATCGTTTACGACAACCAGCAACCGCAGATTAGCAACGTGAGGATCTCCAATCAACAGGTGACAGAAGATGCAACAACTACTGTCATAGGTACGGGAAACAAACCACTGACTTTCTCGGTCAGTGAGCTATACATCGATTGGGCTGCTTCGTTGATCAATGTCAACGGCGTGAAAGTCTCTTCTAAGGATCAATGGGAAATAACTGGCACAGGACCCAACTACACCGTGTCCACATCTATCAATATATCTGAAAATTCAACGATTGAGATTGTCTTGGAGGACTACGCAGGTAACGAAAGACGTTTCACGTTCTACGTTGAGGTACAATGACAGTTCGTTTTCAAACAAAAAGGTAGGGGCAGTTGATCTGCCCTCTTTTTGTTAACAAAACATCAAATGAACAGAACAGTATTGAAATGATCTTTGGATCAATATGCGTGATAATCAAGTTGACGATAACCATGGAGGTGGTTTGTACGAAGGTGGGGTTAGCCTATAACTTACCAAGAGGAACAAGACCGGAAATCGAGGATTGGGAAGCCGAGTACGACAGTATGGAAGTGGTAATGGACATCAAAAGATCGATCGAAAGTGATGGACACGAAGTTGTTTTGATGGAAGCTGTGCCCGAAAAGTTTATTCCTATCCTCACATCTGAGAAAATCGACATCGTGTACAACTTCGCGGAGGGTACTTACAGCAGAGCGCGAGAAGCTCAAGTCCCGGCGATACTTTCTTTTTACAACATTCCTTACACGGGCTCAGATGCTACAACACTTGCGGTATGCCTTGACAAGGCACTTACAAAGCAGGTCCTTTTGACAAAGGACATCAAGACCCCACGATTTCAGGTAATTCGTTCTGTCGATGAAAGACTCAGGAAGAACATGAGATTTCCCCTCATTCTGAAACTGAACGCCGAAGGCTCATCAAAAGGCATCTCTGAGACAGGTTTGGTACACACTTACGAGGAATTCAGAAAAGAGATCGACAGACTGTTTTCTATTTACGACGAGCCGGTCTTAGTCGAAGAGTTTATCAAAGGTAGAGAGTTCACTATTGGTGTTCTCCAAGAAGGCAATGAATACCGTGTACTTCCAATAATGGAAATCCACTTCAAACACGGGAAAGAATTTTACAGTTACAAGGTGAAGAAAAACTCAGACTATTATGTTGATTACACATGCCCAGCTAAGATTGACCCTGCACTTGAAAGGAAACTCAAGAACATGGCGATCAAGATCTGTAAAACCTTAGAGATCAAGGATGTTGCGAGGATGGATTTGAGGGTCTCCCAGGAAGATGGTAACCCGTACTTTTTGGAAATCAACCCGCTTCCGGGTATGGCAAAAGGGTTTTCAGACCTTCCACGCATAGCGGAGATCGCTGGCTTTTCTTACGAAGACTTGGTACTTCACATTCTTGACAACGCGATGCAGAGAAATAATTTGTTCGAACGGGTCCTTGCATAATCGGGGGTGGTATATGGTGAACCCCAAAGATTTCAAGAAGATCGCAATTATCGGAGCGAGTGAAAGCGAACAGAAATACGGTAATAAGATCTTGAAAGATCTGCGCAATAAGGGTTTTGAAGTTTTTCCTGTGAATCCAAAAGGTAAGACAATCGAAGGCATCAGATGTTTTACAACTCTCGAGGAACTGCCGAGAGATGTCGAATTGCTTGTTTTTGTCATTCCACCTGAAAAGGGACTGGAAGAAGTACAGAAAGCCGTGTCCATTGGGTACAAGAGATTCTGGTTTCAACCAGGTGCAGGCTCAAAGGAAATAGAGAGTTTCTTGAAAAACACCGATTCAGAATACTCAATAGGCAGATGCATAATGATCGAGACAAGTTTCTAACCCCGCCCAGAGCGGGGTTAGTTTTTTCTTTATAGTTAAAAAGGTTGTCAAAGCGAACAATAACGCAAAACAAGGAGAAAAAACGAGAATTCACAGTATGTGGAGCTCTCGCCTTTGGCTTTCATTGAATTTTGTTCACCGCAACTCATTCAATCACTTGTCTCTTCTTTCTCTCTGGCTTATACTATTAGTATACCTAAACCAAGGGAGGTTGGTGTTATGAAAAAGGCTGTCTTTCTGCTATGTCTAACAGCGTTCATCTTTTCAACAGTTCTTGCAGCCGACTTTCCAACAAAACCCATTACCTATGTAATCTGTTTCGATCCAGGTGGAGAATCAGACATCACAGCAAGGATTCAGCAACCATACCTTGAAAAGATCTTGGGAGTTTCAATCGTGATAACCTACAAAGCCGGTGGCGGAGGAGCAACAGGTTGGTCTGAACTTGTTAATCGTGCCACACCAGATGGCTACTCGATCTATGGAACAAACTTACCACACATCATACTCCAGCCGATCCAGGGTGGTGTACCGTACAAAACAGAGCAAATTGAGAATATCTACTTCTTCCAGACAACACCGTGCACCTTGGTTGTGCCGATCGATAGTCCCATCAAAACATTTGAAGACTTCGTCAAATTCGCAAGTGGTAAGAAATCCGTTTTGATCGGTGGTAGTGGTCAACCGTCTGCAAATAGTTTCGCAACATTGAGATTCGCAAAGGTCGCTAAACTCAACTTGACCTATGTCCCATTCACGGGTACTGGGACAGCCGTTCCGGCACTGCTCGGCGGTAACGTCGATGCGCTGATGACCTACTCAACCGTATCTGTGCAGTACAAGGACAAACTCAGAACCATTGCCATCGCAACAGAGCAAAGAGTGCCATTTCTGCCCGATGTTCCAACCTTCAGAGAATTTGGCTATGATGTAGTTGAAAAGGCATTCCGTGGAGTGGCAGTGCCGCCTGGAACACCTTCAGAGATCAAGAGAATTCTTGAGGCAGCATTTGCCGAGGTCAACAAAAACCCAGAAGTCAGGGCAAAGATGGAAGAACTTGGTTTTGTTATGGAAGACTACAACGAAGAACAGGCAAAGGAATTGGTCGCAAGATTGATCCCGTATTACAAAGAACTCTGGGATGAAACGCAGAAGATGGGCAAATGATTTTCCCCGCGCCGTTTGGCGCGGGATTTCTGAAAGGGGGAGATCGACTAAATGGCGAGCTTTCATTACTTGCTGAACGCCATTCCACAGATTCTCACAGCAAAGATCCTCCTTCTAATGGTCGGTGGTGTTGGTATAGGATTAGTGATAGGTGCTCTGCCAGGTATGAGTGCAACAATGGGAGTTGCGTTGTTCTTACCTTTGACCTATTGGATGACGCCATCTGAGAGTCTTGTCTTTCTTGGATCACTGTACATGGCTGCCATATATGGGGGTAGTTTTTCAGCTATCTTACTGAGAACACCTGGTACTCCTTCAAATATCGGCACTATCTTTGATGGTTATCCCATGGCAAAACAAGGCAAGGGCTGGAAGGCAATCTTGATAGCAACTTATTCGTCTTTGTACGGCGGTCTGTTTGGGATGATTTGCTTTTTGATCTTTGCTCCCATGCTCGCGCGAATTGCCTTGAAGTTTGGCCCACCTGAGTATTTTTGGCTCGGTATCTTTGGCTTGACAGTTATCTCATCTCTGTCAAGAGGAAATACATTGAAAGGATTCATCGGTGGGTTCATTGGTATGATGATCAGCTTTGTGGGGGTTGCGCCTATAGGTGGAAATGTCAGATTCACCTTCGGCTCTTCACATCTGATATCTGGTTTTGGTCTCATACCTGCACTTGTGGGATTGTTTTGCATACCTGAAGTTATCAACATGGTAGTACAGAGAGGACAAAAACAGCTTTTCGTAGAAGCAAAGATAGAAAGAAGAACAGCTTTAAACACTTTTGTCGAAGTCATGAGAAAGCAGATAGATTTGATAAGGGCATCGATCATTGGTTTCATAATAGGTGTGTTACCCGGTGCGGGTGGGAACATAGCAAATCTGGTTGCTTACAGCGAGGCAATGAGAGCATCGAAAAATCCAGAGAAGTTTGGTACGGGTGTAATGGAAGGGGTCATAGCCACAGAGGCTTCAAACAACGCAACCGTTGGAGGTGGATTTGTCCCACTCATGACTCTTGGTGTCCCAGGTACGCCTGTTGATGCGATCTTGTATGGAGCTCTATTGATACAGGGCTTAAGACCTGGTGCAGAGCTCTTTACAACGCGCGCCGATGTTGTTTATACCTTCATAGTTGGCGTCATAGCAGCCACGTTGATAATGGTACCGATTGGCTTGCTCTTTGGCAGGGGCATGACGAAGATCGTTTACAAGATACCGATACATGTACTTGTCCCAGTGATTTTGTTGTTGACGATGATCGGCTCTTACTGTGTGCAAAACAATATAAGTGATGTTTATACAATGCTCATCTTAGGTGTGCTTGGTTATGTTCTAAGAAGATTTGGTTTTGAAGCTGGGCCAATAACACTTGGCTTAATCTTGGGACCAATTGCCGAAACCGGTTTCACACAGGGTTTGCTCATGGGTAGAAGGCTTGATTATCCGTGGACGATATTCTTCATCAGACCTATTTCCTGGGTTCTCATTGCGCTTTCTGTTGTATTCCTGCTTTGGCCTTTGATCAGAAAACAGGGTCCATCGGTGGCAGGTGGTAAGCAATGAAATCGAATATAATTGTCAGCGCTATATTCATTTTACTTGCTTTCGTATTCTTATATCAAGCAAAGGATTTGAATTATCTCTCGGCGATCTTCCCCCAGATCGTCTCGATTTTGTTGATTGGCTTTTGCGTAGCGTTGATAGCTGTGTCTGTCAGAAAAAAGTCGCAGGAGAAAACAGAAAAGATGGAGAAAAAAGATCTTCTGTACATAGTAATAGTCATTGGTTTGTCCTTCATCTGGGTGTACTTGATGGACTGGGTTTTTGGTTTCACAGTGGGAAGCATAATCTTCATGACAATCATATCGATCATAGTGGGCGGAAAAAATATAAAGGCTGTGCAGTTGTTTGGCAACATAGTTGCTTATGCAATCATAGCGTTTGCTTTTTGGTATTTACTCGCAAAACTCTTGGTTGTTCCACTCCCAAGAGGACTACTCTTCTAATAGGAGGTATGTCAGATGCAAGAAAGGGACGTTGAAAATCTATTGAAAAAGGCTCAAAAACCCTCACAAGATGCGATGATACTCCACCCATTCTACAAAGGAAAGATTCAAATTGCTCCGAAGGTGCCAGTTAGAACCTACGACGACTTTGCCATATGGTACACACCGGGCGTCGCGAGGGTATGCCAAGAGATCGCAAAAGACCGAGAGAAGGTTTATGAATACACAAACAAAGAGAATACCATCGCGATTATAAGCGATGGAACAAGAATTCTTGGACTTGGTGACATAGGACCCGAGGCTGGTCTTCCAGTGATGGAAGGAAAGGCATTGTTGTTCAAATACCTTGGTGGTGTTGATGCGATACCCTTGTGTATTGGGACCACAGAGATAGAAGAAACTGTGCAGTTCTGTAAGTGGCTTTCACCGTCGATAGCTGGGATAAATCTCGAAGATGTTGAAAAACCAAAGTGCTTCGCACTCTTGAAAAGACTCCAAGAAGAACTATCAATTCCCGTTTTCCACGATGATCAACAAGGTACAGCAACAATAACATTGGCTGGTTTGATAAACGCGCTCAGAATCGTTTCAAAAAAGATCGATGAAGTTCGAATCGCGATCATAGGTGCGGGAAGTGCCAATTACGCATTTTTGAGACTCCTTGAGAAGGTCAATGTCGATCTTGGGAATGTTGTTGTCTGCGACTCAAAGGGAATACTCACAAAAGAGAGAGCCCAAATGCTCGATGAAATAAGCAGCCAGATGTGGGTGAAAACAAACAGGGAGAATATCACAGGTGGTATAGAGCAAGCCCTTAAAGGAGCCGACGTGTGCATAGCTTATTCAAAGAGTGGACCTGGTGTGATAAAGCCAGAATGGGTTAAGTCAATGAACAAAGATGCCATAGTCTTTGCGGGAGCTAATCCAGTTCCAGAGATCTGGCCATGGGAGGCAAAACAAGCCGGTGCAAGGATAGTCGCAACTGGTAGAAGCGACTTTCCTAACCAGGTGAACAATTCACTTGGATTCCCTGCGATCTTCAGAGGAGTGCTCGATGTCAGGGCAACCAAGGTGACAGATGAGATGTGTGTAGCTGCCGCACAGGCAATAGCGGATTTCGCTTACAGAAAAGGCATACACGAGGAGTACATAGTGCCAACTATGGAAGAAGATCAGGTCTATGTTGAAGAAGCCATGGCCGTTGCCAAGAAGGCTATCGAGCAAGGTGTGGCACAAAAACCTTTGAGTGATGAAGAGCTCAGAGAAAAGATTGAACAGAGAATCAAGGCAGGAAGAGTCATGGAAAGAGTCTTGGTGAATGCCAATATCATAAAGTTACCATAGGAGGTTTTTTATATGGATGCGATAGTCTTTAGTAAAAAAGACAACGTCGCGACCGCTATTAGAAACCTTTCCAAAGGTGAAGAAGTTCATATCGATTTTGAAAACACAACACTCAGAGTGAAATTGAATCACGATATACCTTTTGGCCACAAATTCGCTATCAAAGAGATAGAAAAGGACTCGGAGGTTTTCAAGTATGGCGAGCCAATAGGCGTGGCAATAGAAAAGATTAGAACAGGAGACTATGTTCATGTTCACAATGTGTCAGGTAAACGCGCTGTGAGGAGGTATACCACGTGAAAATATTCGGATACAAAAGAGATAACAACGCAATTGGTTTTCGAAACCACTTTCTTGTTGTGCCAACGGTTATTTGTGCGACAAGAACGGCACAAGAGATTGCAAACCATGTCGATGGTGCTGTATTAATAGACAACCAGCACGGTTGTAATCACATGAAGCAAGACCACGAAAAAGTCTTCAACGTGCTTGTTGGAATGGCGAAAAATCCAAATGTGGCAGGTGTTTTGTACATAGGTTTGGGATGTGAAACAATTCCCACAAAACAGATCGTGCAGGAGGCGAAAAAGACCAACAAACCAGTTGAGTGTTTGATCATTCAAGAAGAGGGAGGAACACTTCAGACAACCCAAAAGGGGATTCGTTTACTTCAACAGATGATAAGAGATACTGGCAACATTGAAAGAACACAAGTTGATTTTTCAGATCTGATGGTGGCGATAGAATGTGGTGGTTCAGATACCACATCTGGTATCGCTTCAAATCCTGTAGTTGGATACGT
The DNA here is from genome assembly GCA_029551145.1 of Thermotogota bacterium. Classification (GTDB taxonomy): domain Bacteria; phylum Thermotogota; class Thermotogae; order Thermotogales; family DSM-5069; genus Pseudothermotoga_B. The sequence goes on from JAKPGA010000038.1 coordinate 16,605, forward strand.
TGCGGACAAGATCGTAGATCTTGGTGGTACCGTGGTGTTCTCTGAAACCACGGAAATCATAGGAGCTGAACATCTTCTTGCAAAAAGGGCAGTAAACCAAGAGATTGCACAAAGACTTCTTTCACTGGTTGAAAGGTGTGAAAAGAGTGCCCTCGCCGGTGGTGAAGATATAAGAGGTGTCAATCCAACACCAGGCAATATCCAGGGTGGACTCACAACGCTTGAAGAAAAATCACTTGGGGCGATTTACAAAGCAGGTACAAGAACGATTGTAGATGTCTTAGAATACGCAAAACCCATCACTAAGAGAGGATTAGTATTCATGGACAGCCCTGGGCACGATGTTGAATCGGTTACTGGGATGGTTTCTGGTGGAGCACAGGTTGTACTTTTCACAACTGGCAGAGGTACTCCCACAGGTTGCCCGATAGCACCTGTCATAAAGGTCTGTGCCAATGCAAGAACGTCTCAAAGGATGTCCGATAATATAGATTTTGACGCAAGTTCTGTGATCGAAGGTAAGGAAACAATAGAGCAAGCAGGCGAAAGATTGTTCACAGAATTGGTTCAAGTGTTGAACGGCAAGAAGACAAAAACAGAGATTTTGAAACACCATGAATTTGCGATATATCTCACTCAACCAACTCTGTAAGAAGAAGGGATATCGATGACAGAATACACACTCAAATATGGTGAACAGAGCGTCTCGTTCAGTCTGCCTGAAAGCGTACAGATCGATGTGCTTTTCCCAAACAAAGAACTCGACGCACTGACCGACCCAGCAAATGAGATCAAAGAAAGTCTAAGGAGACCAATAGGGACCGATTCATTGAGAGAGTTAATCGCAAAAGAAAAACCCAAGAATGTGGTGGTGCTTGTCAGCGATTTGACAAGGCCATGCCCATCACACGTAATTGTTCCACCTCTAATAGATGAACTTCTGAACACTGGCTTGAGAGAAGATCAAATCAAGATCATCTTTGGCTTGGGATTTCACAGAAAAATGACAGTTCAGGAGATGGAGAAAGCCGTTGGTAAATCTGTTTTCGAAAGGATCAAGTGTCTGAACCACGATATCTCTGAATGTGTTTTCATAGGAAAAACAAAAAGAGGAACACCAATCGAAGTTTTCAAGCCTGTTGTTGAATCTGATTTCATTATTGCAACTGGCAACCTGGAACTCCATTGGTTTGCGGGGTACAGCGGTGGAAACAAAGCCCTCTTACCAGGTGTGTGCAGTAAAAGAACTATTGAAACAAACCATTCGTACATGCTTCTGGACGGTGCAGTCTCTGGAAAAATAGAGAATAATCCCGTTAGAGAAGACATAGAAGAGGCTGGCAAGATGGCGAATGTGAGATTCATAGTCAACGCCGTGTTGAACAGCAAGAAACAGATTGTGAAGATCGTCTCGGGTGATCCAGTACTTGCACACAGAGAGGGTGTTAAATACATAGACATGATGTACAAAGTGAAGATACACAAGAAGTACGATATAGTCATCGCCTCACCAGGTGGTTTTCCAAAAGATATAAACCTCTATCAAGCCCAAAAGGGCCTCGACAATGCCTTTCATGCCGTGAAGGATGGTGGAATAATCGTTCTTGTTGCCGAATGTCGTGAAGACTTCGGAGAGAAAACCTTCGAAGAATGGATGAAGAATGCCAAAGATCCCAATGAACCCCTTGAATGGATAAAAAGAGAGTTCCACTTGGGTGGACATAAAGCCGTCGGCTTTTGCAAGGTTTTGAAAAAAGCCAGGGTTTTCTTGTGCTCAAAAATGGATAAAAAGACAGTAAAGCAGATCTTCATGACACCATATGACTCTGTGCAGAATGCAGTTGATGATGCATTGAAGGAACTTTCACAAAGTTCAAGCGTATTACTGATGCCGTACGCTAACTCAACACTGCCTTATCTTGATTGATTTGCGTGTATTTAACAACAACCCTGCCATTTAGGCAGGGGTTCTGTTTAGTGTTGTGACTTATGTGACAACTGTCGACAATCTGTGACAATTGTGACAAACCTACCGCGAGAGCAAATAGAATATCTTTCCCGACACCCTTAACTCGTTACCTCTTTCAATTATCAAACCTACTTTCTTCAAACGATTTATGTAAGTGTATGCAGTTTGCCTCTTCAATCCACTCTGTTCCAGCCTTTTTACCAAAGCGGTTCTATCACCTCTATAATCTAAAACAGCTCTCAAGACCTTCTCCTGACGGTCTGTCAACGTCCAGGAACCTGCGAAATATCTCTCTACCACATTTCTGATTGTTTGAATTGCGATAGGACCAGTGATTCTATCGCTTTGAGGATTACTGATGACGATCTGCTGCGAAATCCACAGAGCATCCCTGGGATTGCCATCACTGTACCTCGAAATCTCATACAGCGACTCCGCATCAAAACAGTCTGGAAAATCTTTGAGTCTTTTCATTATCATTTGTTGTATATCTCTCTCGTTCAGTGGCTCAAGAAAAAGTGTGTCCTTAAGTATGTTTTCCAGATTCCCAGATTCATTCCATCTGAGCCTATCTCTAATGTATTCTCTGTATATTGCAAATGGTAGCGACAATATGACAATGAGGTTCTTCTTGTTCAAGACTGTCTTGAGAGAATCCAGAATGATTAAAACATCATCCTTTCTCTCCTTGTCGAGTTCGTCAATTAAAAGAAGTACCCTTTCATGTCTTTTAATTAAAAGATCAAGAATTCGGTCCAAAAAATCATAAGCTTGATAAACGTTGAATCTTCTTGTCTTTGCTTTACTCTTTGAGACAGCGCCTGTCAGAACCACGCCACCGGATGCTGAAATAGAACTACCTTCGGTCCTCTCCTCAATCACGAATTCCATGGCTTCTCGGGATATCTTTGAGAGTTCGGAATCCCCGTCCTTTTTCGTTTCATTCGCGAGTTTATAGAGTATGTCTTGAATGATAACCTCCTTACTCTCTTTCTCAGTTAATCTAAGATAAATTCTCTTTCCTTCATCTGGTTCAAGAAAGTTCAGTACCGTGGTTTTCCCAATACCTGTTTCACCACAAACACCATAGAGACCAGAAGGCTGCAAAGAAGATATCATGTTCAGCGCCTGAATCTCTTTTTCTCTGTTCACCAGAAGATCCCTTTTGGAAAGAGGTTCATCAAAGAGTGCTTGAAGAATGTGTTTTGTCTTATCCTTTTCCATACAACCACCACACACATGATATCACGACTTGTGACTTATGTGACAACTGTCGACAATCTGTGACAGTTGTGACAGTTACAAGGTATGAAGTAGCCTACCTTTTTCCATATAGAGGATGTTGCTGCACAATCTGCACAGTTGTTGCTTATCGTGTGACACAACAACGATACTGGTCCTTGATGACACATCTAAGATGAACTGTTCTATCAATTTCCCGCTGTCTTCATCAAGATCCGACGTTGGTTCATCCAAAAGAACGACATCTGGTTCAAAGACAAAGCCGCGCGCAAGACACACCCTTTTTGCCTGTCCACCGGAGATCTGCCAAGCCTTCTTGTTCAAAAGATCTTGAATGCGAAAATTCTCAGCGATGCTGTAAACCTTTTTCCTTATCTGTTCATGTGAGAATCGCCTGACTTTGAGTGGATATGCAATGTTTTCAAAGACTGTCCTTCTGAACAGTATAGGGTGCTGCGGCACGTAGGTAACCCGCTTCCTCAGAGACGAAAGATCATCAACATCGATCTCTTTTCCCATGAATTTGAAAGACTCCCACTTTCCAGTGTACAAAAAAGCAAGGTTCAAAAGAAAGGTTGTCTTTCCACTGCCGGAAGGACCGGTTATGCCGACTATGGAATTTTGCATGAGAAATTCGTCCACAAAAAGGGTGAACCCTGAGTCATAACTGAACTGAAGTTTGCTTATCTGGTATACCATTTCTTCTTCTCCATCGAGTCAGAAAAAACCGTGATCAAAACATTCACGCTGAAAGCGATCATCAAAAGCACAGCTCCAGCCATGATGGCGTCATCGAATCTTCCCATATTCGTGTACAAGACTATAGAAGTCGTCAAAATCCTTGTTCTGCCCGCGATATTCCCACCAACGATCATCACTGCACCAACTTCGCCTACGATCCTGCCAAAGGCTGTCAATATCGCGTTCACCACACCAACAGAAGATTCTCTGAAAACGCCCATCATCTGCTGAAAACCAGTGGCACCAAGTGTTTTCATGATGACTCTGAGCTTCTCATCGATCTTTGAAAAATGAGAATAACATATCGAGAAGATTATAGGGATCGCTATTAAAATCTGTGCAAGAATCATCGCGGTTGAGGTGAAAAGAAGCCCTAAATTTCCAAGTGGTCCCTTTCTTGAGAACAAAAGATACACAAGTAGACCAACAAGAACTGGGGGAATACCAGTGAGCGTTTGAAACAGCAAGATCACAAATCTCTTCGATCTAAAACCGAAAAAATCCACGATGAGTGCCAGTGGCACAGCAACAAACGTGGATATCAATATTGCGGTGCAATTCACATAGATCGATCTGATAGATATCTCAAAGATCTCGCTCATTTTGGCTCGAACAAAAGGTTGAACAACTTCGTCTCACCTGCAGAATAAGCAGATATCATCTTCAACGTCGCTGGATCAAGAATGAATCTCACAAAATCGAGTGCCCCTTCATAGTTGAGTCTGTCGCTTTTGCTCGGGTTTACAACTATCAGACTGTAGATATTCAGAAGTTGTGGATCTCCCTCAAAAAAAATCTTCATGTTCAACTTATTCTTGAGCGCGAGAAAGGTTGACCTGTCTGTCAAAGTAAAGGCCCTTTTTTCATCTGCGATCATCAGTGTTCTTGCCATATCCTGCCCAGTTTGTATGTACCAGGCACCAGACGGCACTTTGTTCAACGATTTCCATATCTGTTTCTCTTTCTTGTGTGTACCCGATTCATCGGCACGGGACACAAAACTGAGTTTGTTTTCGTAGATATAATCGAAAAATTCTTGCACAGTCCGAACACTTGGTACAGTCTTATCATCGGGCCCAACTATGACGAAATCATTGTACATGAAGCTCACTCTTAAAACACCATGGCCCTCTTTCATGAACAAAAGTTCGTCCTCTGGTGAGTGAACCAAGAGTATATCTGCGTCGGCTCTTTTTCCATATTCCAGTGCCATACCAGTTCCCACCGCGACAATACTCAAAGAATGTCCGTACCGCTTTTCAAACTGAGGCTTGAGAAAGTCCAAAAGTCCTGTATTGTAAACACTCGTCGTGGTTGCAAGGATCAATTGCTTTGCCACACAAACGCATGCGAGCATCAGCAACAAAACAAACACAAGCTTTTTCATTACCTACGCCACCACCTAAGAGAGATTCTTCAAAACTTGTCCTCGAAAACAAGATCCTCGATCTGGTAGATCAAACACGATAGATCTTCAAGAGAAATCAACTCAAAGTGATCAAACTCACATCAGTTCGCTTAAAACCAATTCTGGAGAGACATTCTCGAGTGCGGCGATGCGTTTGTGTATAGGTGGATGCGTGCTGAAAAGGTCTGCGAAGAAACCTTCTTTGTTGTTGATATTTCTCTTGAGCGGATCTGAGATAAAAAGGTGAGCCGTCGCGACGGTCGCACCTTTGACCTTTTGTTTGGCTTTCTGGGTTTTTGCT
>JAKPGA010000053.1 GCA_029551145.1 Thermotogota bacterium
GCATGATGTAAGTTTATTAATAATATTCAGGCTTTATCTTTATCAAACACAATCACAACTCATAAAGGGGGTGTGTTCATGAGTAAAAAGTGGCTCTTGTTGTTTGGTGTCATTGTCATGGTATTGTACGGATGTTTTGGCCCAATGAATCGTCTCCCGCAAGTTTCTCTGATCTATCCTGAAAATGGCTCTCAAGTTGCAGTCCTTGCGTCCACAAAATCGGTCACATTGAAATCGACTGCCACAGATCCTGAAGGCCGAGCTTTAACCTTCGCAGTTTATCTGGGAACAAGCCAAACTAACCTCAGTAAGATTGGCGAGGTCAATGAACCTCAGTATACTCTTACGGACCTTACACCTGGACAAACCTACTACTGGAAGGTCGTCGTTTCAGATGAAACAAACTCTGTGGAAAGCCCTGTCTGGAGCTTCACGGTGGGTGGAAACCATTCAGTAGTGAAAGTGCTTGATTTCACAACTGGAAGCGCAACCGTTGGAGCAACTGTCGATATTCTTCAAGATTCAGATTTAGTTATTTCAACTACAACAGATGAAAGTGGCCACGCAGAATTTTATCTGCCAGATGGTAGATATGATATCAAGATCACTGGTGAGGGTAAAGCCACGAGTGTGGTTCAAAATTATGATCCAGGTATTTTAGAAACAATCGAAACATTTTCCAGAAGAGCTATGACAGACTACGATGTTGTCCCAGATGTTACAGTGGAACTATTCACTCCAGAAGGAACTCCTATAACTGATCCTGAAGCCACAACACTGACATTTGATTCTGTGTGGGTTAAAGTCACAAGCTCGGAATTGATGAATGTTATGTACATCGGTTTGGATTACGTACCAAGTGCCGTTGCAAGAGATATTTCTGCCTTTAATACAGAAGAATACACAACCACGATGTCTCTTTCCAGATTTGATGGCATTACAGTGCCAATGCACGTGGTTGTTTACACAGTGAATGACACAAGAGTTGACAAGATTGTTTATCTTACAATTGATAGAACTCCACCAGAAGTTACCGAAAGAGTTGCTCCTACAGGACTTTGGTACGTTGGATGGACAAGTGATGCCGATGTGGAATACTACAGCTTGCCAAATCCAATAAAACAAATACTTGAAGAAAAACTGACAAAAGAAATGATTCAGGAACTTAAGAATTACAAACCAGAACACAATATACCTGAAACAAACATCTTTGTTCAACTTGTCTGGACAGACGCACCGGCCACGAACATGGCTGGCTACAATATCTACAGATCTCGCGACGGTGAAAACTGGGAAAAGATAGCGTTTACCACAACTTACTACAGATTTGATAAGGGATTTGATCTTGAACCGGGCAAAAAGTACTATTATACAGTGAGAACAGTTTATGTAGATGGCTCCGAATCAGAAAACAGCAACGTGATCGAAGTTGTACCGCTTGATCTGTTCAAGGTTAAATTGATATCGCCTGTAGACAACGAAACCGATGTTTCAAGAACTCCAACCTTCAGATGGAAACCCGTTGACTGGAGAGACTGGACATCAACACCACACATTGGAGGAAACGAAATACCGGATGAAGAAATAACCTTCGTTTATCAGGGACCATGGATCTACGATATGGCTGTGAGCGACCAGATCATATTCTATTATGATGACCACTTTTTTGGTGGCGACAAATTCATTTACGTTTCAGGACCACAACAGGTGAGTTTGCCGTTCGATCCAGTTGGTGATTATGGTAAATGGGTAAGGATCGTCTTCGGTACCGAAGATGTATACTTCCAGACCGATCCACTCGAAAAGTTCAAAACCTACGAGTGGGGCCTGGACTGTGCAGTTGCTTATTATGAGACAGATGATGGATACTGGATTTCTTCGACAATTAATCTTGGATACGAATGGGATAGATGGACAAATGAAGCTGACTACTACAATCGATTCACGACAGGCGAGAACTGAGATAGAAGGGGGTGAAGATGATGAAGAGATTGATTATTGTATTAGTCTTAAGCGTAGTTTTGTTGCTCGCAGGGTGTATGAACAACAGCGTTCAGAATTCTCAACAACCTGAAGACA
>JAKPGA010000004.1 GCA_029551145.1 Thermotogota bacterium
TCTGTCATAGCTCTTCTGGAAAATGTTTCGATTGTTTCTAAAATACCTGGATCATAATTTTGAACCACACTCGTGGCTTTACCATCACCAGTGATCTTGATGTCATATCTGCCATCTGGCAGGTAGAATTCTGCGTGGCCACTTTCATCTGTCGTGGTTGAAATAACTACATCTGAATTTTGAAGAATATTGACAGTTGCCCCAACGGCTGCGCTTCCAGTTGTGAAATCAAGCACCTTCACTGTTGAATGGTTCCCACCTACCGTGAAGCTCCAAACAGGGCTTTCCACAGAGTCTGTTCCATCTGAAACGACGACCTTCCAGTAGTAGGTTTGTCCGGGTGTAAGGTCTGTAACAGTATACTGAGGTTCATTGACCTCGCCAATCTTACTGAGGTTAGTTTGGCTTGTTCCCAGATAAACTGCGAAGGTTAGAGCTCGACCTTCAGGATCTGTGGCAGTCGATTTCAATGTGACCGATTTTGTGGACGCAAGGACTGCAACTTGAGAGCCATTTTCGGGATAGATCAGAGAAACTTGCGGGAGACGATTCATTGGTCCAAAACATCCGTACAATACCATGACAATGACACCAAACAACAAGAGCCACTTTTTACTCATGAACACACCCCCTTTATGAGTTGTGATTGTGTTTGATAAAGATAAAGCCTGAATATTATTAATAAACTTACATCATGCGATCTATTAGATCTGTTATTGATTATACCACTCGGGCTTAAATCAATCAAGGTGAATAAAAATCGTCTCAAAGGAATAAGTTGTGCAAATATAGTAATTAGATGCTAAAATCCTTATTAGAACTCATTCCACGCAAATGGTAAGTGAGAGCAAATTGAATAAAATAAAAAGAAAAATGGTTAACCAAAAGGCATACCAGCAGATGAAAGAGAACTGTGAGAAAGTACACGTACCACGAATAGAAGCGAGGTTCGCCGGCAGTTCATAGATCTGAAAATGAATAGACCCAAACCCTGTTAAAGGATTTCCTGAAACAGACGATTAATAATATAGAAAAAGGATGTTCGGGGGTGATCAAATGAGAATCGATCCGATGGACCGGACAATAGATGTGAGTGTTCAAAAGGCTCCATCAGTTAAGCCTGAGAATATTCGTGTTGAAAGACACGTAAATGAGAGTCAGAGCAATCAACCTGCAGACGTCGAAGACACACTGAATGATCTTAAAAAGTCTTTTGAAAAGATCAAGACTTTTCTGAGATCGGAAGCTCAGTTCACAATAGACAGAGATCTCAATATGATCATAATCAAAATAAAGAACGTTGACACCGGTGAGATCATAAGACAGATCCCACCTGAGGTGGCTGTGAAGATCGCAAAGAATCTCCAAGAGCTGATCGGTGTTTTGTTCGACGAGAGGGTGTGAGAGATATGGATCTCTCCTCAATAGCCAACACGATAAATTACAAGTACCAAAGTTCCTCAAGCAGAATACAGTTTGGAGGAATGTTTTCCGGTTTGGACACGTCGTCTATCATAGATGCGTTGCTGTCAAACGATGTGCAAAGAGCAAACAATCTCAGCACCAAGTACAAAGAACTCGATCTGAAGCAGAAGATGTATCAAGAACTGGACGACAAACTGGAAGGTTTCATGAACTTTTTGAGTACATTCAAGCTCCAGTCCACACTTCTGGCAAAGAAGGTCGAAACCGATTCACAGGTTCTCACAGTTTCTGCTAACGCATCGGCTGTGAATGGAACGTATTACGTAAAGATTCTTTCCACGGCTACAAACAGCTCCTTACTGAGTGGCAGAACCATCGGACCAGACAATATAGATGGATCTACCACCTTTGGAACGTTGAATTACAGATACACCGCTACCAACTCTGTGATAAAAATCCAGAAAGGTTCAAATACATATACAGTCTCCATAAACACGAGTGATACTATCAACGACATTGTCTCAAAACTCGAAACGATCTTTGGTTCATCGAATGTGAGCTTCACCGATGGGAAATTAAGTATTCAAAGTAACGAAGCCTTCGCCATAAGACAGACCAGCGGCACCTTCATGCAGGTATTCAACCTATCAAACGCGCCAATAGTTCAAAGTGGTTCAACTTACTCCATTCAAAGCACGGCACATGTTGGTGCGATATCTTCCAACAAAACTCTTTCTGATATCGCGTCATATCGTGGGCTGACTCTAATCGATGGCCAACTGAATATAAACGACGTGAATATATCTTTCAACTCATCTATGACATTAACGCAGCTGATCAGCGCGATAAACAACTCCAGCGCAGGTGTTACCGCAAGATATGATGAAAACTCAGACAAATTGATTCTCACTTCCACATCTACTGGAGCAACACCCATTTCAGTCGACGACAACGGCACAGGTTTATCGCAGCTGCTCGGGCTGGATACCGGCGTCTTCAATGTTGGTAGTTCCGCTCATATAAAGTTGAGCAGTGACGGAGTGAACTGGACAGATCTGTATTCTTCGTCCAACACCTTCAGCTACAGCGGACTGAGCATCACAGTCAAAGACATTTCAGCTTCGACACAAACGATAAGTGTTACGACCGACACCGACGCGATCGTTGAACAGGTGAAAGACTTTGTCAATAACTGGAATGAACTGATGAGCTATCTCTATACAAGATTGACCGAGAGCAAAGTCACAGGCAAAGAAGAAGATCAAATGACAGATGAAGAAAAGATGCAGGGAATTTTGAAGAACGATTCATTTCTCAGAACAGTTTTCAACAGAATGCGAGATTATATCACGAAGAATTTCTCTGGGGAGATTAAGTACCTTTCGGAACTCGGCATAACCACAGGTTCGTGGGGTTATGAAAACATGATGAAAGGAACCTTGGAACTGAACGAAGATACTCTGAGAGCGAAAATTGAAGATAACCCCGAGGCTGTCTGGGCTTTTTTTGGCAATACCGATACAAATTCCCAAGGTATGGCACAACAGATTCAGCAGTATTTGAGAGAATTGACCAAGTTCGGAGGCCAGATAGATTCAGTTGCAGGCTTGAATGGTAGTATAGCCAGAGAAAAACGTGTTCTCGCTCAGCAATTGAAGGATTGGATCCAGAGAATACAGAAAAAAGAACAGGACCTGTGGAGCAGGTTCACAGCCTTGGAAGAAGCAATTGCCAAGATGCAGTCAACCGGCTCTTATCTGTCTCAAATAACGGCAAATAAGAGTAGCTCTTAAGATGTTTTCTTAATCAAGGTCAAATGGAAGTCTCCGGGACTCGATGCATCAAAGCTGAAAACCACTTTCTTGGCAATTGAATCATTCACCGATTGTTTGATTTTCTCTACATAACCTGAGAGTCGCTGGTGGAGTGTAACCTTTACCGTGTTGTATTCGTTGATGTTTTGTATCTTTGAAAGTTCGTTCACAACTCTTTTCACTATAACAAGAGGTGAAATTACCCTTCCTGTTCCCTTGCAGACAGGACACGATGTGAACAACAATTGATCAACAGAAGGAGATTTTCTTTTTCTGGTCATCTCAAACAAACCCAGTTTGGTGAAACCAATTAACTCAATGTGTGCAGAATCACCCTTTACCGCACTCTGAAGTTCTTTCAAAAGTCTATCGTAGTAGTCCTTCGAGGGCATGTCTATGAAATCAATTATGACTATGCCTCCGATATTTCTCAGGCGCAGCTGTCTTGCGATCTCATGGGCGGCTTCAACATTTATCTTGTAAGCAAGTTCCGCGTGGCTTTTTTCAGCTACAAAACTCGCTGAGTTCACATCAAATACCGTGAGAGCCTCTGTGGTGTCAAGAGCAATATAACCACCACTGGGCAAATCTATCGTCCTTTCCTGCATGTGTCCGAGCTGGTTGTAAACACCCAGTTTGTCAAACAGATCTTCCTTGCTGAGATTGACTACAGGCCTTCTGGAGATCCTCTTACAGGCTTCCTTCACTTTTTCATAAACGGTCTCATCATTGACATATACTTCATCGATTTGTTTGTTCAACTGCTCTCTGATAATGTAATCTGCAACGGTGGGTTCACTTCTAAGGAGCTTTGATTTTCTGGCTCTTTTGAAGTCTTTGAGTATTTCTGTCCACTCTTTCTTCAACTCTTCGAATTCCTCGACGATGACCTCTTCAGGAACCAATTCGGCGGCAGTTCTCACAACAACTCCTTCGTTCTTTGCGAGATTTCTGGTGAGTTTTTTCAATCTGTCACGTTCCTTTTGGTCAAGGACTTTTTTGGAGACACCCTTTGCGCGAGAAAGTGGAAAATAGACCAAGAACCTTCCCGCAAGAGATATCTTCCCCGTCACCTGCGGGCCCTTGGAACCTATGGCATCGTGTTTCACCTGAACCAAGACCTTCATACCTTCTTTGAGTGTCTCTGAACCTGCGATCTGATTGAGATACTGCCGCGACAGATCGCTCAATTTCAAGAAGGCGTTCTTGCTCTCACCGATATCTACGAAAGCAGCGTTAAGACCTGTTATTATCTTCTCAACACGACCCACGTAGATATTGCCTGATAGAAACTCGTTTTCCTCGGTGAACAACTCTTGTAAAACACCATCTGAGAGTATCGCACCGTTCACTCTTTTTTCTTGCAGATTTATTATCAACTGATTCACAAAACTCTCACCAGCTAATCGACGAATTCAAACAGCCCTACCTTGCCGTCTTTTCGGACATAGAGCATGTTTATCTCGTTGGTATCTGAGTTGCGAAAGACGAAAAACTGTCTCTTCATAGTCCTAAATTGCAATAAGGCTTCTTCCAAAGGCATTATTGAGAGCGGTATTCTTTTTGTTTCTGATATATCTGATTCTTCCTCGAAAGAAGAAGTAGATACTTCCGGCATCTTTTCGGCTGAAACACGATGTTTTTCACGGATTGTGGATTTTGTTTTCTTCACCTTTTTCTCCAGCGCATCGGACATCTTGTCGATAGCTGTGTAAAGATCGGGATCTTTTTCTTGGACAACCACTATGTTCCCTTTCAAGTTGATATTCGCTTTCAACACATAATTCAGCGCATCCTTCTCTGCCTTTATTTCAGCAGAGACTACGTCGCTGTCCTTCAAGACCCGGTCGACCTTCTCAAGCCTTTTCGACAGATACTGCTCAACGGCTGGTGAAGAATCAAAACCCCTTGTGCTGAACTTGTAATTCACAGCTTCACCTCCTCGAGTAGATCCTCTCTGTTTTTCACATATTCATCAATTGCGTTGAAATATTCTTCCTGGTGAAGCACAAAGTAGCCAAACAGACTTATCATAGTGTACAAAAGCACGTTTGTGTCAAGATCGAATTTGAAAGAGCGTTCCACGTTCTCACCGAGATTTGCAGAAAAGAACTTGAGCTCTTCTTCTTCAAGGTGTTTCAGAGATTTCAGAAAGAAATAGTAAGCCAGCGCAAGCCCAACAACGATAACAGCAAAACCAAACACAACAAACAAGTTGATGATTAGACCGGCTGCAGCGATCGATATTCCAACGTAAAAAAACGTTTCATCCGTTTTCAATACGACGGTGGCATAATTGGTAAACTTTTCAACCGTCTTGCGCTGCAATTCCTTTACCACTGAGCGCCATCTCATCAGTACAAAAACCAGACCAAGGCCAGAAACAAAACACAGGCCCTCGGTGAAACCAAGAAAGCGAAGCGCAGATAGCGCCAATAGGTAATTAGCAGCGACTACAACTATCGAAGCTATCAATCCTAAGACACATCCAACAAAAAACACAACCAGTGCATACGAATAAAAATCTCTCGACGGTAACTTCGACTTGTCAAGAAATGGTGCCATAAACTTGTCCACAGTCATCCCCCCTTCAAAAATGATAACAGAACTGACAGGGAAAAAAGCAATATACACAGCAAAATCAAGAAGATCGATGTCTTGGAAAGCTCTTCAGATGATTTTCTAAAGGCAAGAAGCGAAACCACAAGCAAGAAGACCCCTGCTATTGAAAGTGCGTAAATCAATTTCATCTTCCTGCCTTTATATTTGCCTCAACCTTGGTGTTTTTGTACAACCTGTCCTGAAACTCCAAGAGCCTCTTAGCCCTTTCCTGGGCATCTTTGAAGACATGTGGGTCCAGCTCTTCAGCAGGTACAACGATGCTTGCAACTATGGTAATCTTTTGACCATCACAGTGCATATAGCCACCGTAGGTTGCAAAGCTCTTCTCTCCGTCTTCTGTCACGACACGAACGTAGTCTATGGCGAGTTGAGCAACTATTGGCGCTCTTTTTGGGAGTATACCCATCGACCCTTCGACTGTTCTACAGCTCAGCAATTTTGCCTTACCGTTCCAACAGACAGTTGAGGGAGAGAGAATCTCAACCTCTATCATGCAGCACTTCCTTTCAGTCTCTCAGCTTTTTTCACTGCTTCCTCAATTGTTCCAACCATGAAAAATGCCTGTTCTGGTAGAGAGTCGTGCTTGCCTTCGAGTATCTCCTTGAACCCACGAACCGTCTCTGAAATCGATACGTACTTTCCCGGCGCACCGGTGAACCTCTCTGCCACGAAGCACGGCTGGCTCAAAAAGCGTTGTATCTTTCTGGCTCTTTGAACTATCAATTTATCTTCCTCGGTCAATTCTTCCATACCTAAGATTGCTATTATGTCCTGCAGATCTTTGTACCTCTGAAGCACCTCCTGAACACCTCTTGCAACTTGGTAATGTTCCCATCCGACCACGGCAGGGTCCAATATCTTGGATGTCGAGTCAAGTGGGTCTACTGCTGGGTAAATACCAAGCTCGGCGATCTTTCTTGAAAGAACCACAGAAGCATCGAGATGTGCGAAGGTAGTTGCAGGTGCCGGGTCTGTTATGTCATCTGCAGGAACGTATATGGCTTGAACCGACGTTATGGAACCTTTTTGTGTTGAAGTGATTCTCTCCTGTAATTCACCCATATCTGTCGCAAGAGTTGGCTGATAACCCACAGCGGAAGGCATTCTTCCGAGCAACGCAGAGACTTCACTACCAGCTTGGACGAACCTGAAGATATTGTCTATGAATAGTAAGACATCTCTTCCCTCAACATCTCTGAAATATTCCGCGATCGTGAGCGCCGTCAAACCAACCCTGAATCTCGCTCCAGGTGGCTCGTTCATCTGCCCAAAGACAAGAACTGTGTTCTGCAAGACTCCTGCTTCTTCCATCTCAATCCACAGATCGTTTCCTTCCCTCGTGCGCTCGCCAACACCAGCGAAAACCGAGAAACCTTTCTGCTCGATTGCGATGTTTCTAATCAACTCCATGACAAGAACGGTTTTCCCGACGCCTGCTCCACCGAAGAAACCTATCTTTCCACCCTTCGGGAACGGTGCGAGTAGATCGATCACCTTTATACCTGTTTCCAGGATTTCTATTTGGGTCTTTTGCTCAGTTATAGTTGGTGCAGGTCTGTGAATGGGCCAGTAGTCTTGTGCCTGTATCTCTCCATTTTCATCTATTGGCTTGCCGATGACGTTCAACATTCTGCCCAATACACCTCGACCCACAGGTGCGACTATTGGTTTACCTGTATCGACGACCTCAAGACCCCTTGTAAGACCGTCCGTTGAGTCAAGTGCCACCGTGCGAACGATGTTATCACCTATGAGCTGTTCCACCTCGAGCACGAGTTTTTCACCTGTGTGTGGGTTGGTAACTTCAAGGGCATTGTATATATCGGGCAACTCTTTTTCGTTGAACTTGACATCAACAACAGGTCCTATGACCCTTACTATGTATCCTTTTCCTGCCAAGAAGATCGCCTCCTCATTGTTCCTTCAAAGCCTCTGCACCAGTGACAATCTCTATCAGCTCTTGTGTGATTGATGACTGTCTTGCTTTGTTGTACTCAAGGGTGAGTGTCCTTATCATTTCTTTCGCGTTCTCCGTTGCGTTTCTCATGGCGTTTTGACGAGCGTACATCTCACTGACCTTTGTCTCATAGAGTAATGAATAGAGTTTTGTTGCCACATAGAAATTGACGAAATTCGCCGCCAGCTCTTCCGATTGCGGCTCATACTCGTACCGCTCTATCTTCTTCCCACCAGTCACCGGTGTTAGCTGTAAACACACTGGTCTTTGAACGAGTCTGTTGATGAATTTCGCATATATCACTTGGACATTTCCGGTTATCTTCAAAACATCCTCCATCAAAGCGGCGGCAAAGTTCAACGTGGGAACATCGTACATTCTCTGATAAGATTTGATCAGTTTGTTGTTCTTGGAGAAATGCGCTGTTGCCTTTGATCCAACCGTTATCAACCCCTCAAAATCCTTCAATCTGCGTTCAGCCTCTCTGAGTATTTCTGCATTGAAAGCACCGCACAATCCCATGTCCGAAGTGATAACGATCAAAACCGGTTTTCCCTTACCTGTGATGAAAGGGTGCTCACAAGAAGAAAAGTCAACGTGTTCTCTTATTTGTTCAACAGATGCTATGAACCTCTTTATTTTCGAGAACGATTCTTCGAGTTTCCTTACTCTGGCGCGCGCAACCATTTCCATCGCACGCGTTATTTTCATCAAGGACGAAGTTGACTGAATACGTGCTTTGACCGATCTGAGCTTTCCTCTACTCATTATTCATGCCATCCCTTCAAGAATTCCGCGATGGCTTGTTTCAACTCATTTTCAATCTCCTGTGTCAATTCCCTTTTCTCTGAAATCGTCTTGAGCAAAGAGCTGTGTGTAGTTCTCATATACTTGAGAAATTCTGTCTCAAAACGCTTCACAGATTCAACTGCAAGTTCATCCAGATACCCTCTGACGCCGGCATAAAGAACAACCACCTGTTCTTCAACTGGCATCGGGCTATATTGATCTTGCTTGAGAAGTTCCTGCAATCTTTGACCACGAACGATTTGCGCCCTCGTGGCTGGGTCGAGTTCTGATGCAAATTGTGCAAAGGTTTCCAATTCCCTGAACTGTGCGAGGTCTATTCTCAGCATTCCAGCTACCTGTTTCATCGCCTTTATCTGAGCCGAGCCACCAACCCTTGACACAGAGAGTCCAACGTTGATAGCGGGTCTGAATCCAGAGTAAAAGAGCCCAGGTTCGAGATAAATCTGACCATCTGTTATAGATATGACATTGGTTGGAATGTATGCCGAAACATCATTGGCTTGCGTCTCAACTATTGGAAGCGCTGTCAAAGAACCTCCGCCCGATTTTTCGTCGAGCTTTGCCGCTCTCTCAAGCAGTCTTGAATGAAGGTAGAATATGTCTCCTGGGTATGCCTCTCTTCCAGGTGGTCTTCTTAAAAGCAAAGAGAGCTGCCTATAAGCCGCTGCGTGTTTGGATAGGTCATCGTAGATCACAAGTGCGTCACGTGAACTGTACATGAAATACTCACCCATGGCACAACCGGCATACGGAGCCAGATACTGTATCGGTGCCGGGTCCGATGCCGATGCGACGACAACCGTTGTGTAATCCATCGCTCCAAATTCACGCAGTTTATCAACGATGCGCGCTACAGAAGCTATCTTCTGTCCTATCGCCACATAGATACAGTAGACACCCTTTCCTTTTTGGTTGATAATCGTATCAACCGCTATCGCAGTTTTTCCCGTTTGTCTGTCACCTATTATCAATTCACGCTGTCCACGTCCTATTGGAATCATCGCGTCAATGGCCTTGATACCCGTTTGAAGTGGCGTGTTCACCGGCCTTCTGTATATCACTCCTGGAGCTTTTATCTCGACTCTTCGTGTGTGTTTAACATTCACCGGTCCAAGTCCATCGAGTGGCTCTCCAAGAGGGTTAACGACTCTACCGAGTAATTCTTCACCAACTGGGACCTCTATGATTTTTTTCAATCTGCGAACTATATGCCCTTCCTTGATCTGCGCGTATGGTCCCAGCAAAATCACACCCACATTGTCTTCCTCAAGGTTGAAAGCGAGCCCTTTCACACCTGTTTCTACAAACTCAACAAGCTCATTTGCCATGACGTTGTTCAAGCCGTAGACGCGCGCTATGCCATCACCAACCTGCACAACCCTTCCTGTTTCTTGAAGATCTATCTCTTCTTTGAACTCCTTGATTCTCTCTTCCAAAACTTTTGTTATTTCACCTGGGCTAATTCGCAATCACATCACCCCTTCTGAAAGACAGAACGAGCTATGTTTCTTAATCTCCCAGAGATAGAAACATCAAAGGTCCTGCCGTTGTACTCTATCACCGCACCAGCTAAGAGCGACTGGTCAAACTTTATATCGAAAACAGGTTCTCTTTTAGTGTATCGCCTGACAAAATCAGATATCGCTCTTGTCTCTTCATCGGACAAATCATAAGCAATGGTCAAAACAACAGGTACTTTCATCTGCGATTCTATTTTCATATTCGTGTAGTATCCCAAAATCGCCGGTAAAGACGCCTGCCTTTTCTTTTCGAACACTATTTTCAAAAAACTCCAGAATGGTTTGTCCACTGCCACGCCCACCTGATTCAGAAATCCAACAATCCGCTCGACCTGCTTTGCTGAATTCTGCGTGGGATCATCAAGAAACTGCTTTGTTTTGTCATAGAGTTCCACCACAAATGCGAGCAGCTGCCCATATTCTTCTTGTTTTCCAAGTTCAATCGCAACATTGAGTAAAGCTCTCGCGTACTTGGGTGCTATGTGAGAATATCTCATTCACTCTGTCCTTTCTTCAGTATGTTTACAAGATACTCTCTTTTTGCCTTCTCATCGAGAACTCCTTGAAGAATCTTCATGGCGAGAGTTACGGCAATCTCTCCGGCTTTCTTTTCCACATCGTCCAAGGCTTGCTGTTTTTCTCTCTCAATCTCAGCGCGCGCTGAGTTCATGATCCTATCCGCTTCCTCACGGGCCTGATTTTTCGCTTGAGCAATCAATTCATCGCTTCTTTGTTTCGCATCGGAGACGATTTTCTCCGCCACTTGCCTCGCATTTGTTAGAATCTGTTCAGCCTCTTTCTTCATCTCTTGTGCTGCTTTTCGTTCTTTCTCAGCCTGAGCGAGCTCAGATTCAACCTTTTCACGTCTTTTGTCCATGATCTGAGTGAATGGCTTGTACAGGAGTTTATAGAGTGCAAACAAGAGTATGAAGAAATTGAGCAGTTGCACAATACCCGTGAGGTTAAGTTCAACAAAGCCCATGGTCTGTCCTCCTTAGAGAACAAAGAGTATGAGTATGGAGATCAGCAGTGAGTAAAGACCTGTTGTTTCACAAACGGCTTGCGACAGCAACATTCTTGTCGTCAAAGTCCCTATGAGTTCAGGTTGGCGAGCCATTGCCTGCATAGCACCATCGCCGACATGTCCTTCACCCACGCCTGGACCTATAGCTCCTGCACCCATGCATATGCCTGCGCCTATGAACTTACCCATCTGAATCAAAGCCTCAGCAAGTGTTGGTCCATTCTCCACAAAGATCCCTCCTTTTACGACAGAGCTGAAGATATATAAGCAATTGCAAGCACCGTGAACACAAGCGCCTGAATCACACCTACAAAGAGACCGAAGAAACCCCAGAGTATCACGGGCAGAAACAGGTATTTTGCCATATATGCAAGTAGATATGTCAGCAAGGCTCCACCAGCGATATTCCCGAAGAGCCTTAAAGAATGAGAAATGGGTTTTGAAAGCTCTCCTATGACGTTCATGGGAAACATGAATGGAATAGGTTCAAACCATGTTTTAGCCCATGCCTTGAAGCCCTTTGACTTGATCGCAAAGACCTGACTTATCAAGAAAACAAAGACGGCAAGAAAGGCATTCGTGTTTATATCGGCGGTTGGAGAAAACCATGTATCGGAAAACAAATGTATCTTCTCTATATTTCCCTGGGCATTTGCCTCGATCGAAACACCGGGGATAGCGCCACCCAAGATGTTACAAAACACAATGAAAACGAAAAGTGTGCAGGCAATATAAAATGTGGGTCTCACGAAACGCTGATCTGGTATCGCATCTTCCACCATTTGATAGACAAACTCCATCAAAGACTCCAGCGCAGATTGTTTTCTATCTGGTATCAATTTTGGGTTCTTGAATCTATACGCGATGAGTATCACAACCAACATCACAGCCCAGGTCATGAAAATAGTCAATGGATTGATTCGCGAAAAGATGCCTTTGCCAAATGGAAGCTTCACAACCCATCTATTTGCCACGTTCTTGAAGGCTTCACCCATACTTTGCTTTGAGAGATAGATTGCGTTCAAAACTCCTACAACTATGTAGATTAAAAGAAACACAACAAGAAGTACCTTCGTCTTCCTGTCGAGACTCAGTTTCACTCGGTCACCTCCAAGACAAAAAGGCTGACAGCTTGCCGTTCAAAAGTCCGAAGAAGGCACCAAAAACAGCTTGTATAGGTAATGTAACAGCGCACAAAGCCATGATAGTTCCACTCAAAGTATACCGCGACAGATAACCAACCACCGACATTTTCTTACGTGTTGAAACACACTTTTTAACATCATGCCAAAGAGCCAATATGTTAATACATGCACCAAGTGTACCAAAAAGCACACCTAAGGCTCCTTTATAACCGAAAAAAAGCCAAAAGACAGTTATTTCAATCGCGCCGAGAATCATTATGTTTTTCAGCATCTTTTTTATCGTGTCTGTCATATTTATCGGCTTCTTTCAAAAGGTATTTAAAACCATTGTACAAACCTGAAGCAACACCAAGTAATACAAATATCACAAAAACCACGTGGTTTTTCACTGTCCATTTGTCGATGTAATAACCAAGAAAAGCTCCAACCGCGATGTTTGAAACCACAGTGACACCAAAGTTCATAACGATGCTGTACTTACTCAAGCCTTGGCGCACTTAGCCGTCCCTTTCACTGAAAGTATTGCTTCGATGTCCCCTTCTTTCATTATTCCAACGGGCAGCTGCAGAACCAAGCCATCCACTGTCAATCTCAAATCGCGTCCTGTTACAACCGTCGGTGGAGTTATGGTGATTTTACAGTTGATCTTTTCAAGATTCACCGCGAGTGCACCGGCGATCATATTGCCAAGTTCTCCAACGGCACTCATGGCAAGGTCATCTAATGAATCATAAGGCATGTTCATCATCTTTGAGACCACTTGTAGAGCTGTCTGAGGGTTGAAGGAATATATCAAATTACCTTCAACACCTCCCGCAAAACCTATGACCGTGACAAGATCGTAGATCGGCTTGACTTCCTTCAAAACACCTGGTTTTCCTATCATGGGCTTTTGACCCAAAAGAACTTCCATCGTGTTGACTATGGCGGCGATCAACGCATTCAGAATCCTCGCGTCCAATTGAATACCTCCTCATTCCCAGTTTTCCGACACCGTTATGTCAATCTTCAACGGTACTGATAATTTTACCACGCCTTCCATCGACTGCTTAATCATTTGTAAGATATCTTCAGCTTCCTCATCTGGTACCTCAAAAACAAGTTCATCATGGACCTGAAGCATCATTTTTGAACTCATCTTTTTCTGCTTCATTTTATTGTGCAGATCTATCATGGCAAGTTTCATGATATCTGCCGCGGTACCTTGTATTGGTGTATTCACGGCTATCCTTTCGCCCTCTTGCCTGACCGTTGCATCCTTAGATCTGAGCTGTGGTACTTCTCTTTTTCTTCCAAACATCGTCCTGACATGTCCATATGTCTTAGCGTATGCAATAATCTTTGCGAAATATTCTCTGACAGATGGATAAAGTGAAAAATATTCGTTTATGAAACGTTGAGCCTGTTCATAAGGTAAACCTGTTCTCTGAGATAACCCATAGGCTGATACACCATAGATGACAGAGAAATTGACCATCTTTCCAACAGCTCTCATCTGTGGTGTAACTTTGTCTTCTTGAACCTGAAAGATCCGAGAGGCCGTGAACACGTGTATATCTTCTTCTTTCTGAAAGGCTTCTATTAACTTTTGATCACCACTCAAATGTGCCAGAACCCTGAGTTCAATTTGCGAATAGTCTGCGCTTATTATCTTCCAACCATTTTGCTGAGGGACGATCGCCTTTCTTATTTCTTTTCCTTCCTCCTGCCTTGTGGGCAAGTTCTGAAGGTTCGGATCGCTACTGCTCAATCTCCCCGTGGCGGTGCCAGTCTGGTGAAATGACGTGTGTATTCTGCCTGTCTTTGGATGAACAAGCTTTGGCAAAACATCCAAGTATGTGGATTTCAGTTTTTGAAATTTCCTGTACTCGAGGATCAACCGAACTATGGGATGCTCGTCGATCAACTCTTCAAGCACATCTGCTCGAGTCGATAAGTCACCTGTGGAAGTTTTCTTCGATCCCTGAATCTTGAGTTTTTCAAACAGTATATAACCCACCTGCTTTGGTGAATTCAAATTGAAGGTTTCCCTGGCATATTCGTAAATTTGCTGCGAGAGTTCGTTCATCTTTGTCGTGTATTTGATTGAGAGATCTCTTAGATAGCCAATATCCATGTACACACCTGTCAGTTCCATATCCACCAAAACAGGTATTAACGGCATCTCGATCTTCTCCAGGACATCAAGCAGGTCAGCTTCGTGCAGCTTGATATTCATTATTTCATACAGTTTGCGAGTTATATCTGCATCTTCGGCGGAATACTTTGTCGCGTCTTCAATCGATACATCTGCAAAACTCAGTGAACTGAACAGGGGTGAGCTGTTCTTAACAACTTCCTCGAAACTAATCATTTTGTAATTCAAAAACTTCATTGCGAGTTCGTCAAGACCGAATTTCTTTTCATCTGGGTTCAACAGATAAGCGGCTATCATCGTATCGAAAGCAGGTTTCACTGGGTCAACTCCATGCATCTTCAATACACTGTAGTCATATTTGAGATTCTGCCCAACGATCTTGGTACCAGGCTGCTCGAGTACCTGCTTCAAATTGCTTAACACCATTTTTATATCTATATTCGGACCATTCTTGTGTGCAACCGGCACATAGTAACTGTTCTTATCCGGTAGAGAAACCGAAAAACCAACTATTTTGGCATCCAAAGGTGACAGTGAATCGGTCTCAAGATCTATCACAACATACTGGCTTTTTTTCATTTTGTTCAAAAGATCGGTGAAAGCTTTTTCATCTTTCACTGCATTGTATTTACTCTGACTACCTTGCTGTGTGTAAAGTCCAAGTTCTTTCATTATGCTTGAAAATTCCATCTGTTTTAGAAACTCAACCAGCTCGTTCTGCTTGTAACCCGTGTATTCGAGTTGTTCCCATTCGATTCCAAGATCAATATCTTTCATAAGAGTTACCAGCTGTTTGCTCTTAAAGGCATCAGCTTGACCTTCGACTAAAAGTTTTCCTATCCTGGTATTCTTGTCGATTTTCTGGTATATATTCTCAAGACTGCCGTATCTTTGTACTAATTCCGTAGCGGTCTTCACTCCTATACCCTTCACTCCCGGTACATTGTCAACGGCATCGCCCATCAAAGACAGTAAATCCACCATCTGCGACGGTTCTACCTGGAACCTCTCTTTCACTTTCGCTGAATCGTACAGTTCAAGATCACTGATGCCCTTTGTAGGACGCCATATCTTGATTTTTTCGTTCACCAACTGCATCATATCCTTGTCGCCAGTTACTATGAAAATCTCATCAAAGATATTTTCTCCCTTTTTTGCCAGCGTCGCTATGACGTCATCGGCCTCACAACCTTCATACTCAAGCACTCTCACTCCAAGGGCTTGTACACCTTTTTTTATGTAAGGTATTTGTTGTATCATCGCATCGGGTGCTTGCGGGCGCTGGGCTTTGTATTCTTCAAGTAATTCGTGTCTGTATGTACGGGTTTTTTTATCCATCGCAAAAGCCACACAGTCACCGGGTTTGATGTGCTCTTTTAGAAACTTTATCAACATTCTCAAAACACCAAAGGTCGCATTCGTTGGCAAACCCGAACTGGTAGAAAGCGACTGATCCACCGCGTAATAAGCCCTATAAGCAAGACCGGTTCCATCAAAGAGATACAGTTTTGCCATCTTTTTCATACTCCCTCAGTTCTTGGAGAACCTCGACCGCCTTTCTCAGATGAGGTATAACAATCGATCCTCCCACGATGAGTGCGACGTTGAAGATCTCAAAGAATTCTTCATCGGTTGTACCGATCTGGAACAACCTTATCATGTGATAGGTGATACAGTCGTTGCACCTCAAGACCATCGACGCAACGAGACCAAGCATTTCCTTGGTTTTTGTGCTCAAAGCCCCCTCTTCGTAAACCTGAGAATCAAGATTCATGAATCTTTTGGTGTGGATATTTCCCTTCTCATTTATCAGTTTGTTCAACCTTGCCCTGTAATCAGTGAATTCCTCGATCAAGATCATCACCTCGAAAGTTTTAACGGCTCATCGTGTGTGAAGACAACCCAATCACATCTCTTAGAAGTTTCTCTCACAAATACCGCGGCTTCATCGTTCTTGTAACCCTTGACAGCTTCGAAATACTCAACTTTTGTGTAGCATATATCACCTGGCATGAATATTTTACCCATGTTTTGTGTTTCTATTACCAAAGATATGTGGTCAGATGAATGATAAGGTGTGTAGAAAACCTCAACGCAATCAAACAACCTTTCCCCACCTTTCAAAACTTGGATCTGTTTCCAACTTGAAACAACCATGCCATACAACTGCCCGGCGATTGGTCCAAAGGATGAGTAATCCCTTGTCTTGAACCTTTCATGCACATGTATCGAAGCGTTTTTGAAGAACATCGATGAAAAGGTATGGTCCATATGCACGTGTGTGAGAATAACATCTGTTATCTGCTCTGGCAAAACATTTTTCTGGTTTAATGCCTTTTCAAGAGCCTCCCAGCTTACGAAACTCCCTGGGTCTACAATTATTTTTCTTTCATCGCCGTACAATAAAGACACCGTCGAATAAGGAGCCATCACATAAGGCATTGCCCGCAGAACGCCACCTATTACGAGAATGTCGATCTTCAACGAACTCACCTCACGAAAAACGAGACTAAGCCAATTACCAAACAGTAAACGGAAAAGATCTTCAGTTTGTCAGACAAGATAATCTTTCTGAGCAAAAACAACGCGAATAGCCCAACAACAAAGGAGATCGCCCCGAGATAGAACCACTTTGGATCCATCTGCGAGCTCTTCAAAAGACCAGCTCCGGCAATCACCGGAAGTGCGAGGAGAAATGAATATGAAAGCGAATCTTCTTTCTTGAAGTTCAACAATAAAGACGCTGCTATCGTTGAACCGCTTCTTGAAACGCCAGGGAAGATCGCAATCGCTTGAAAAAGACCAATAATCAACGCATCGAAAAATGACATTTCTTCAAGAGTTCTACTTCCTTTTTTCATCGAAGCCAAGAGCAAAAGTACACTTGTTGTGCAAAAGAATATCGGAAGAAATTTCGTGTCGTTGAAGGTCCTTTCAATCTTCTCATCCAAGGTGAACCCAACAGCAACCGCTGGAACTGTAGATATAACCAAGTTCACGATTATTTTCCAGTTCTTGAGTGCTCTGATTAAGGATTTGAATGCAAACACGAATACGGCGAGCAGTGTTCCAAGATGAAGCAGTGCCGTAAAAGAGATATCCGTTGTTGTGCCGAGCATTTTTCCAAACAACACAAGGTGGCCTGAGCTTGAGACAGGTAGAAACTCTGTTAAACCCTGCACAATTGCGAGAAATACGTTGTTCAGAATCCTTCCTCCTTCGCTATCTTATCGTAGTTGATATCATAAGCCTGCAAAACCTTTGCGACCTCTTCCGTTTCCTTGGTGTCTACTTTTATTGAGACTCTTCTATACCCATCGTCTTTAACGGTGTTCACAGCGAGAACGTTCATCTTGTTCTGCGCAAGAACATCGAAGACTCTTTTCAATTGTCCGGGTTTGTCCTCTAATCTCAAAAGGATTCTTGAGCCAGCTTCGTCCATAGCAGTTACAGCAACAAAGGCTTCCAGTATCTCTGTGAGGGTTATCACACCTTTGACGATTAGATCGTTGTCGACTACCGCCAAACAAGCCTCTTGTGATTCTCTGAAAGTCAATGCGGCTTCTTCGATATAACTGTCCTCAAAAACGTAGAAATCTGGGAAGATCACGTAGTCACCTATAGTGCTATCAAACTGCAGATTTGCCAAAGTGTTTTTGTAAACCAGTCCCTCGAATTTGTTCTCCTCATCTGTCACAACGCAGTAATCAACTCTGTACTTTCTCATCATTGCCAAGACTTCTTGAACATTTGCGCTGACTCTTACCTGGGGAAAATCTGTGTTCATCCAATTCTTTGCGAACATATTTTCGCCCCCTTTTCTTATTTTTACTAGTACAGTATTTATCATACCTTATAGTAGTAGATATATTATATAGGGGTGGTAGATTCTGTAACATTACGAACGAAGATCGGCTTAAGATCTGAATTATCGTAGCATAGGGGGGTGGTAGATAACCTGGTAGATAAGTGGTAGATAAGTGGTAGATAACTTCCAAAATAAGCTTCAGTAGACAATTTCAAGGTGGTAGATAACCGCTAATGCTCGTTTTTTCTGTGAAAAATGATTCTCCGATCAAAGATGTCCAAAATTCATCACACTCTGTTTTTGTTGTTATGATGATATTTTCAGACTATCTACCACCTTGATTTACTCTTTTCAAGCCAGTTTTCGAAGTTATCTACCACCCCAACAATATATTGTATAGAGTTATCTACCACACAAGAGATTGTGGGTAACATCAAAGGGAAAGTAATCTTTTGTGACTCATTAGTGGCTGAAGAATCTCGGTCTTGTTTCATGATCTTCTTTAGCATGACATTGCCCATAAAGTACACAAAATGATTCTTTTAGGTAATCAGATCTTAACTGCATCATCAATCCTACTTAAATCTGTCCTTTATATGATATTGCTATAAATTTTTTTGATTGGGGGGAAGTATATGGACCAAGCACAACTGTTTGAGTTGGTCAAGAGTGAAAAGATTCAATTTATTCGCCTTCAGTTTTCGGATATCAATGGTAGCCTAAAGAATGTCGAAATTCCATCGGCTGAACTTGAAAGAGCATTCACAAGAGGAATCATGTTCGATGGTTCGTCGGTGGAAGGTTTTGTCAGGATCGAGGAATCAGATATGTATCTGAAGCCTGACCTTTCGACCTTTGCGATCCTTCCATGGTCAACGGAAGGCTCGAAGAGTGGCCGAATAATCTGTGATGTCTACAAACCAGACGGAACACCGTTTGAAGGAGACCCTCGCTATCGTTTGAAGCTCGTTGTTGAAAAGGCAAAGAAGATGAGTTTCGAGGCTTTTGCAGGACCGGAGATCGAATTTTTTGTGCTTCCAAAAGACGAGAAAGGTTTTCCAAAGGCAGAATTACTCGATTTTGGTAGCTATTTCGATCTACTCCCATTAGACGAAGTTGAGTCTTTGAGAAGTGAGGTCGCAGTAGCGCTTAAGACGATGGGGATCGATGTAGAAGCATCCCATCACGAAGTAGCACCATCACAACACGAAGTTGATTTCCGCTATGCCGACATCCTCCGCGCGGCGGACAGTACTCAAACGGTGAAGTTGGTGCTCAAGACTATCGCGGTGAAGCACAAACTGCATGTCACATTCATGCCAAAGCCATTCTTTGGAATAAACGGCTCGGGGATGCACACACATTTGAGCCTGTTCCAAAATGGTGAGAACGCCTTTTGTGATGTCAACTCACCCGATGGCTTGTCCAAAACTCTGAATTACTTCGTTGGTGGTATTCTATCGCACGCGCGTGAAATAACAGCCGTGACTAACCCAACGGTGAACAGCTACAAAAGACTTGTTCCTGGCTATGAAGCTCCTGTCAATATCGCATGGTCAAAGGCTAACAGATCTGCACTCATAAGGGTCCCTGCGGCACGTGGAAAGTCGACAAGGATTGAATACCGAGCGCCAGACCCTTCGTGCAACGCGTATCTCGCTTTTGCTGTGATGCTGAGCGCGGGTTTGGATGGGATCGAAAAGAGAATCGAACCACCGCTACCTATTGAAGAGAATATATACGCGATGTCCGAAGAAAAGCGTTCGCAGTTCAAGATTGATTCACTGCCCGGTTCACTGAGAGAAGCCCTTGATGAAATGAGGAAATCAGAGCTCGTAAAAGAGGTTTTGGGAGAACATATCTACAGAAAGTTTACCGAACTCAAACGCAGGGAATGGAGAGAATACAGTATAACTGTGACAGATTGGGAGATAAGAAAATACATGAATTACTAAACCTTGACAAACTGTGAGGGTCTGATGAGAGCCTGGAATATTCGTGGTATAATATGAACAGAAGGTGAAAAAATGAAAAAAGACAAAATTATAAATCAGGCTCTCTCAGATTTTGAAAGGTTTGTTCTTTTCCAAAAGGGCACCGAACCACCATTCACAGGCAAGTACACAGACTTTTTCGAAGAAGGTATCTACGTTTGCAAGAACTGCGGTATACCCTTATACAACTCAACCGATAAATTTCATTCACACTGTGGCTGGCCAAGTTTTGACGATGAGATTCCTTCTGCCATAAGAAAGGAAATAGATAAAGACGGCGTAAGAACAGAGATCACGTGTAGCTATTGTGGAGCGCACCTTGGTCATGTCTTTTACGGTGAGGGTTTCACACCCAAAAATGTGAGACACTGCGTCAATTCGGTTTCAATGGATTTTCTTTTTAAGGGACAGAAGCCAAGGATCGATAGAATATACTTTGCCGCGGGTTGTTTTTGGGGAGTAGAACATCTTTTCAAAGAGCTCGATGGAGTTGTAGACACAGAGGTTGGTTACATGGGTGGTCACAGAAAAAATCCGACCTATGAACAGGTGTGCACAGGCACAACAGGTCACGCGGAGACGGTGAGGGTGATCTTTGACCCATCCAAGGTTTCTGTTGAGCAGTTAATCAAATACTTCTTCGAGATTCATGATTTCACTCAGTTGGACGGTCAAGGTCCAGATATAGGTGATCAATACAGAAGTGTGATATTCTACACAAACCAGGAACAGAAAAACACAGCAGAAAAGATCAAAGCAGATCTTGCCAAAAAATACACCGTTGCTACATCGATCGAGCAAGCCAAAGAGTTCTATCCAGCAGAGGATTATCACCAGGACTACTATGAAAAAACCAAAAAAGCGCCTTACTGTCATTACAGAAGAAAGGTCTTTTGAGTACCATACCCATTAGGCAAAAAACTCAAAAGACCCTTTTGTTCATCACGACAGCTCTTTGTGAACTTTTTTGAGCAAAGAAGGAATCTGCAGTTTTTGGGGACACTTACTCAGACACTGACCACACTCTGTGCAGAAGGCTGCCGACATCTTTTGACTCTCAAACCATTTGTATTCTCCTTTGCCTCTTTCCATATCTTCGAACATGACCGTTTCGTTGTACAATCTGAAATTCCCTGGAATGTTCACACCGTTTGGGCAAGGCATACAGTAACCACATTCAGTACAGTTCACCACGGCAAAAGACTCCAGCGTCTTTCTCACTTCTTCAATCAATCGCAGATCGTTTTCTGTCAAGCTATTTGGTGTTACTTGGCTCATTATCTGGACATTTTGTTTCACTTGATCAAGCGTACTCATACCACTCAGGATGACCGATACCTGTGGAGAGTTTCCAAGCCACCTGAAGCTCCACTCTACAGCAGACCAATCCTTTCCACTTTTCTTGAGAACGTTCATCACCTTGGTTGGAAATACCGCGAGTTTTCCACCTTTGAGAGGTTCCATTATGACAACAGCGAGTCCCTTTGAAGCGGCGTATTTCAGTCCAGATAGTCCAGCCTGATAATTGATATCCATGTAGTTGAGTTGAATCTGACAAAAGTCCCAGCCGTCGTAACCATCCACGATTTCTTTGAAAACAGGGTATTTATCGTGGAAAGAAAACCCTGCAAACCTCACTTTTCCTTGCGATTTAGCCCTCTCGAAGAATTCAAAGAACCTCAGTGACTTTATCTTTTCCCATCTTTCTTTGTTGAGCGCATGCATCAAATACATATCGATGTGATCTGTCTGCAGTTTACCAAGTTGCTCATCGAAGAATCTTTCAAAGTCTTCGTGCTTTTCTACCTGCCACACCGGTGATTTCGTGGCAAGGAAGACCTTTTCTCTGTAGCCATCTCTCAGCGCCTTTCCGACGACCTTTTCACTGTTTCCTCGGTGGTAAGGATAAGCGCTGTCAACATAGTTCACACCGTGATCGATTGCATATCTGATCATTTCGACAGCTTTTTCTTCATCGATCTGAGATTCATCGTTGTTCAAAATCGGAAGTCTCATCGCACCAAATCCCAGAATAGAAACCTTCACGCCGGTCTTTCCAAACTCTCTGTACTGCACCGTTTAACCTCCTTATGTGATTTATCTGATTGAAAATTCATCACGTTGGCATTCACCATACAGTACTTATTCCTAACTAATTATACATGCAAGACTAATCATTTGTCTTGTGAAGATTTTCGAGCACTCACAAATGAAATCAGTGTTTTTCACAGAGTATCAAGGCATGATTTGTAACATGCCATCGTCTTTGCAGGGTCAACGATAGATATTTTGAGAATCAATGAGCTTGCAATAGATTATTTGAGAATTCAATGCTTAGTGTCGTGCAGTATTCATTTCTGAGAGAAATTTCAGTCATTTTGTGATTCTCGCCCGTTGACGAGGTAGGAGTTCTGCTATAAATTAGTTGCAGGATGCAAACAACTAAACAGAGGTGATGATCTTTGTTGAATCAGATTCAGCATCTCATACTGAAGACCTTGAACAATCAAGAATCCTGTACTGCAAGAACTCTGAGTGAGTCTCTGCAGGTTGATGAATCGACTGTTTCCAGAAATCTCAGACAGCTTTTACAGATGAAGGTTGTCAGCGTCGAAGGTTACTTACCAGCCAGTAATTTGGGTGGCAGACAGACTCGTCTTTTGTCAATCAACTCGAGATTTGCGACGATCTTGGGTGTATCGATTGAACAGGGTGAGTTGTGCTTGCTCTTATCAGATTTTTCAGCCAATCCGCAATCTTGCAAACAAGAAACTGTCAAAATCGATTCGAGAAACTTTGCCGATGTCCTGTCAAAGGTTATCTCAGATTATGCAGATAGGATCGACGCCTTTGCCATAGCCACACCTGGCTTGGTCGATTCTTCACAAAGAAGGATCATCTATTCTCAAGCGCTTGGTATAGAAAATCTCTGCCTCGATGATTTTGTCAGAAGGTTCGGTCTACCCTACGTAGTTATGAACGACGCAAATGCCGCGGCTGCATCTTATTCGTCAGAAGCGAAGGATCTGATCTATTTTCTCCTGAGCATTCCATTTGAGCTTTCAAAGCCCGTGGGTCTCGGAGCTGGCATCGTGCTCAACGGCAATGTTTACGAAGGAAGCAACAACTGTGCAGGTGAGTTAGGTGAAGGTGTGCCGCTGTGTGAAGGTTCAACTCAAACTCTGAAAGATTTCTTAGATGAAAAAGATTCACACAAAGAACTGCCGTGCTCAGAACGTTTTCTTGAACACATCTCATCTAAAATCGCTACGGCGGTGAACTTGATCGATCCTCAGTTGATCGTCCTTGGCGGTGATTTCTGCATGTTCAAAGAGCAGCTTCTAAGGGAAATAGTCGAAAAGGTAAAAAATGCTGTAACCGCCAGAAAGATCAAGGATCTGGATTGGAGGTTTGACGCCCAGGGCTCAAGAACGATTGCCCTTGGTGCGATCCAAGGCTTTCTCAGTAGGTTTTTCCAGGACATAGATTTCGCTAATCATGTCATCTCGAAGAAGGGATGTGATGTAAACGCGAGACTTTGAAAGACTTATATTCTGTGGTGTTTCAAGTGTTGAAGATGTACGAATAGTCGAGCAGTACAATGTGGGTGGTGTAATACTCTACTCATCAGTTTTCAAAGATCCTGCCGACTTTCTTTGGTTGATGAGTAAACTCCGTGGTAGAAAAATCCTCTTGTCTACCGACCATGAGGGTGGGCAGATAGAAATCATACCGTACATATTCCCCAGCCCGGGTAATCTATTGCTCGGTAGAACCGATGAAAACACCGTTCGTCGCTACTGCAAGTACGCGGGTGAAACTATGAGGCATTTAGGGCTGAATATGGTTTTTGCCCCCGTGCTCGATCTGTATCGCGCCACTTCCAATTCTGTCATAGGCTATCGCAGTTTTGGCTCTGATGCATCGGTGGTAGCCAAGATGGGACTGGCAGCCATAGAAGGTTATCGTGAAGGTGGAGTGATACCTTGTGTGAAGCACTTTCCAGGTCACGGAAGAGCAAAAGAAGACAGTCACGAGGAACTGCCAAAGGTCACTGTGGATGAAAAGACCGTGGAAGAAGATCTGTATCCATTCTGTGTCGCTATAGAGAACCGTGTTGAATCTGTTATGCTTGCGCACATAGTCTTCCCAGCCTTGGATAGCAAGCCGGCGTCGATCTCACACAGGGTGATCCACCAATTACTTCGTGAACAATTGCGATACGAAGGTCTTGTAATCAGCGATGCGGTAGAAATGAAAGCGCTGTCGAAATACTATTCCGCAGATCAGATAATCACGCAATTTGTCGACGCAGGTGGTGATATGCTGATAGTTTCAGATGCTGAGAATGTGCCCATCTATGTTCAGATGTTGAAAGACCTATTGGATCGTGGAAGATTGAACTCAAAACAAATCAAAAAAGCTCTACAGAGAATAGATTGTTTTGCAAGACCGGTGCAGGGTGATATTCAACAGCTTTATGATGCCGTGAATGACTGCATTCAGTTCAGCGTAGGTCATCTCACAAAACGCAAAATAGCCCTGGTTCTACCAAATTCTATATCTTTCAGCAAGGCAGATGTGTCACATAGATATCTACCTTTGATAAGAGATCAGGCTAAGAGGTTGCTCAATGCGGAATTTTTTGAATTTGGCAATATACCTTCAACTGAAGAGTTTCTATTTGTTGATCTCATTGTCGATCTGAAGGAAGAACAGATCGAAGCACACCGAGAGTTATCGGAACGATGTGAGGTTGTCTATTTGATCACCAGAGATGTATCACTGCAAAGATATTTCCAAGATCTCAACCACATAGTCACTTATTCGCTATCACCTTTGGTTATGGGAACGGTTTTCAGAAGATTATCACAATTTCTCACTTAAGGGGGTGAGCTAAATGGTTAAAAAGCTCTTGTTGGTTGTCATGGCATTTATCGCGGCTGTCAGTTTTGCAAAAACCAAGATCGTTTTTTGGCAATTCATGATGGATGATGCCATTGCAAAGGAAGTTCTCGACGGTTTTGCAAGGGAGTACCCGGATATCGAGGTTGAAGTCGCCCAACTGTCCTGGTCGAATGGCTTCGACAAAATAGTTACAGCCATAGCTGCGGGTGCCCCACTGGATGTTGTAGAACTCGGCAATACCTGGGTCTCGAATTTCGCAGCACAGGGTGCGATCATACCTTTGACGGACCAAGATCTTTCCAAGTACAGATCTTTCCCTGGCATGAATTCGGCAGAGTATCTTGGTAAATACTATGGCTATCCTTGGTTATTGGGTACTCGTGCGATGTTCTACAACGTTGACCTTATGAAAAAGGCTGGACTTGATCCCAACAATCCACCACAAACTTGGTCTCAGTTGCTCGAGGCAACTAAGAAAATCTCTCAGATCCCTGGTGCTTACGGGATAGGATTACCAGCCGGTGAAGTCTACAGTCCATGGCAAGAATGGTTCTTGCTCGCCGTGTGGGGAAACAACGGGGATGTGATCTCAAAAGATATGAAAAAAGCAACATTGAACAGTCCTCAGGTGAAGGAAGCAGCGGCTTTCTATCAAGAGCTGTCGAAATATTCAATGAAGAGCAAGCAAAAAGATCTCGGTGATGCCTTTGGCCAAGGCAAATTGGGATTCTTAGTGAGTGGAGCTTGGTCAGTGGGTAGTCTTGCTCAGAGTTATCCAAATCTGAACTTCGGTGTCTGCTTCATACCAAAACCCGACAAACAAGATGGGGTCCACGCATCTTTCCTTGGTGGCGAGATACTGGCAATACCAAGACAATGCAAGAACATCGACGCCGCAAAGAAACTAATAGAATATCTGATGAGACCGGAGATCGCAATGATCATAACAAAACACTACCCAGGTGTTTATCCAGCAGATCCAAGGGCTTCATCAGATCCATGGTTTGAGGACAATCCACTGCATTTGATCTTCTTTGAACAGTTGAAGACCGCATATCCTGTTCCACCAACGCCAGCTTGGCCAAAGATCGAAGACATACTCACCAATGTTGTCGATGACTTAATTGTTAATTACAAAGCTGTCGACGAAGTTTTGAATCACTACAACAGCGAAATTCAAAGAGTACTGGACGAGGTTAAGTAAAAAACGGGGACGCGCAAGCGCCCCCTTTGATAGAAAAATGAACACTCAAATGGCTATAAGAGATTATACAGGGGGAATAGAGAATTGAGAAAGACAAAAAGGCTCACACTTTTCCTGTTCTTGCTGCCATGGATTGCGACTTTTGCCATTTTCACCGTTTATCCACTTGTTTTCTCTGTTGTGGTGAGCTTTACAGACTACTCTGGCTTGAATCCCAAGATGAGCTATGTTGGAATCAAGAACTATGCAAGGGCTTTTTCTGATCCTGTTTTTATCAAAGCACTTGCAAATACCTTCAGCTTCGTTCTTGTCACAGTTCCAGCGACGACCATCATTTCTTTTTGCTTGGCATTACTGTTGACCAGTGGAATTAGACTCAAGAGATTGTTTCAAGCAGGATTTTTTCTACCATCTGTGATCTCGATGGTTGTCATCTCCATGATCTGGCTTTACATTTTCAGTGCCACAGGTCCGCTGAATCTCCTGCTCAGTTCAATTGGTCTAAAGGTATCCATGCAGAGCTAGTTGGCTTCTTCAAAGACAGCCCTTGGTTCTATCATGGTTATGGACATCTGGTCTGCTGTGGGATACTACACCGTCTTGTTTGTTGCGGGTTTGCAGAGTATACCAGTTCAACTGTACGAAGCCGCACAAGTAGATGGAGCAACAAAATGGCAGATGACCAGAAGGATCACCCTGCCCCTTCTGAAACCGACAGTTTTTTTCGTGATCTCCATAAATTCCATCAGATCCTTTCAGATTTTCACCGAGATCTTCACCTTGACAGGTGGAGGGCCAGCTAACTCCACACAGACAGTCGTTCACTATCTCTACGACACTTCATTCAGAAAGTTCGAGATGGGTTACGGTTCAGCGATAGCCTATATTCTCTTCGTGGTCATTCTCCTGATTACACTCGTACAGAGAAAACTGTTGAAAGGTGAGCAACTATGAAGCCGGTCATCTACACGATTCTTTTTATCTTTCTTGGGATATCTTTGGCTCCAACTTTTCTGATGATCCTCACATCTTTTGTGCCTGAAGGCGATCTGTTTAACAGGACCATCGAAAAAACCATAGCTGATTTTGAGGCTCCAACTGCGGTTCTGCTCACCAAAGTGAGACCGTTAAACATATCTCTGAAGATCATCCAACAAGAAAATAACTCTGTTGTGCAAATAGATCCCTGTGAAGAGTTCAAGGGATTAGGAATCTCACTTGGTTCTTCGGATATCAACAAATTGAAGTCGGTGAAGATCAGTATCAAGAATGAAGGACCGGCTGTCATAAGATTGGGCTTTAAAGACATAAGGGAAAAGATTGAATACTTCTACCAGGGAGAAATACCATCTCACAGAGAATGGTCAATCTTGACATTGAAGGTAAATCCAAAGTCATTGTCAATAGACACGGTACACGTCTCACAGCTGAGAGTTGAATTCGTTGCTGAGTCAGAACTATACTTGGACAACGTAGTTTTTGTGAACGACTTTCCCACCCTATACAATTTCATCAAGGTCCTCAGTTCAGATAACTTTGCTCGATATTTGCTGAACAGTACAGTTGTATCAATTTGCACGGTATTGGGGAACATCTTCTTCTGTGCCCTTGTAGGGTACGCCTTTGCAAGAAAAGAATTCAAGTTCAAAGAGATCATCTTTGCGCTCATTCTGGGCACGATGATGATACCACCCCAGGTGACCATCATTCCGGTTTTCATCTTGATGAAATCTCTCAATTTGATAGACACCTATTGGGCACTGATTTTGCCAAACTTGGTTTCGCCCTTCGGGATTTTTTTGATGCGTCAATACATTGAACAGTTACCATTTGAGCTCGATCAAGCCGCTTACGCAGATGGTGCAAGTGATTTTCAAATCTTCTGGCGCATAATTTTCCCACTGTGCAAGCCTGCTGTGGCGGTCTTAGGCATAAATACCTTTGTACTGACCTGGAACGATCTGTTCTATCCATTGATTTTGACAACTTCACGAGAGATGAGAACCGTTCAAATAGGTCTCGCACTGTATCAAAAGTTGAACACGTTCACCTGGCCAACCTTGATGGCTGCCTCTACGCTTGCTGGTCTTCCAATCATAATTGTCTTTCTCATCTTCGAAAAGCGAATAATCTCAGGTATTATCGAAGGCGCGATAAAGGGATGATCCTCGCTTATAGGGAAAGCCACTCCATGTTAACTCACGGTGAATACGTGAGATTTTGAATGATAAAAGAAGATAAAGTAAACTTTCCAGGTGTATTTTCATCTCTTTTCCTCTATTTCCACCAATTTACATTTGCCATGAAAATGTTTTCACAGCATGATCGTTCTGAAATTTAAAAAGTGTGGTGGGTGTTGCGATGCAATTAGAGTACCCACAGCAAGGAAGGTTCGCCAGTTCACACATAGACATAAATCAAGATGGCTTGCCCGATTTCATCGTGGAGACCAATCTTTGGAATATTGAATCTTCATCAGGTTTTGTTCAAATGAAATCGAATCCAAATACACTGCTTGATGTTCAAATTGATTTAAAAAACGTGGTTCAGATAAATCCTCGCCGATGGGTCCACGCATATCCAGAGATATGGTGTGGTGCAAAACCGTGGAACAAGTTGGGTCCTATCAACCACGGTCGGATTAATTTGCCAGGCAAACTGTCACAACTGATGGATTTCTCAACGACTGTGGATTATACCGTCACAAGAATAGACCCTCAGTTACCTTACAATTTCGCCTTTGAGACCTGGCTTACCAAGAGTACAAACAGGACAGGTGTTTCGGCTGGTGAAGTAGAGATCATGATATGGTTTACTCATGCGAATCTTCAAGCCGCTGGCAGCAAGATAGCAGAACTTGAGATTCCAGTGACTTTGAACGGGACAGAAAGAACCTTGGCATTTTCACTCTTTCGTGCCGATATGGACTGGGAGTACTTCGCATTTGTCACAAAAGAGCCTGTTGAGAAAGGAAAAATCACCTTCAATTGGTCACCGTTTTTGAAAAAGGCAAAAGCGTTTTCCAAAATCACCGAATGGAATGAACTGTATTTCACAGTCATTGAAGTTGGTACGGAGTTTGGAGCTCCCGGATATTCAAGCGCAAAGCTATCCTGGTCCTTGAAAGAACTGTACTTCCAAAGTTTGGATCTGCCAATCTGTGGTGATTGATATGAAAAGGGCCGCAGTATCAATTCTGATCATGACAAACTGTCTATTTTGTTTTGCTGATTTTGTCACAGTCTCTGGCACAAAGTTCTTTTTGAACGATGAGAGATTCAGATTCTTAGGCGCAAATTGTTACTATATGCACTACTCAAGCAATGAGGTCATAGATGATCTGCTGACCAGCGCAAAACAAATGGGGTTAAGCGTTCTGAGAATCTGGGGTTTTCTCGACGGTGAAGCTCAGTGCAAAGACAAAAAGACCTACTTGCACCCTTCTGTTGGTGTGTTTGGACTGTCTGAAGGACTCACTGGTATGAAAGATGGTTTTGAGAGGCTTGACTACATAGTCCACAAAGCGAAGGTTCTTCAGATAAAACTGATCGTTGTTTTAGTCAACAACTGGGATGACTTCGGTGGGATGAATCAATATGTGACTTGGTTCAAAGGTAAGAGCCACGATGATTTTTACACAGACGAAAAAATCAAAGAAGAATACAAAAAATATGTCAATCATCTTCTCAACAGAGTGAACATCTACACAGGCATCACATATAAAGATGAACCGACAATCATGGCGTGGGAACTTGCCAACGAGCCGAGATGTGAATCTGACAAGAGTGGTGGGAAATTGGCAGGGTGGGTCAAAGAAATGAGTGCCTTCATAAAATCAGTCGACAGGAATCATCTTGTGAGCGTCGGAGATGAGGGGTTTTTCAACGTATCTTCGCATCTGCAATCATATGGTGGCTTTGCATCATGGACGTACTCGGGTTTTTCGGGTGTTGATTGGGAAAAACTCCTTGAGGTCCAGTCTGTGGATTTTGCAACTTTTCATCTATATCCAACTCAGTGGGGAGTTCCCGAGCGAGAAATCCTGTCTTATGGTTTGAAGTGGATAGAAGATCACATCAAAGTGGCGAAGAGTTTCTCAAAGCCCATCGTACTTGAAGAGTTCGGTGTACATAAGTCTGTGAGAGAGCGAGCCCAGATCTACAAGCTCTGGCTGGATAGATTCTACGATCTCGATGGCGATGGAGCAATCTTTTGGATGCTCGCGGCGAAAGGCGAAGGCAAGGATATAGATTCAGACGGTTGTTTCCCAGACTACGACGGTTTTCGAATACTGAATGATTCTACATTTGAGGCTGAGTTGTTCAGAGAGACAGCAAAAGCCGTTGGGGGGAGTCTCAATTGAGGATAGAAGTTTTTCACGATCCTTTGGACAATATACCGTGGGAAGAAAGGCCCGCAGGATGCACGAGCGTTCTGTGGAGAAGCAGTAAGAATCCAATCTTAGGCAGAAATCCTGTCAGAAATGGGAGCAGAGTCTTCAATTCTGCTGTCACGAATTTCAAATCGGGTTTTGTTGGAGTCTTCAGAGTTGATCACAAAGATGGCAGGCCACAATTAC
Organism: Thermotogota bacterium; assembly: GCA_029551145.1. GTDB lineage: Bacteria > Thermotogota > Thermotogae > Thermotogales > DSM-5069 > Pseudothermotoga_B. The sequence goes on from JAKPGA010000004.1 coordinate 30,948, forward strand.
ACGTTGGTTTCAGTGAAGATGGCTTCAACTGGAAACTACGGGAAGAGGACATCGAGTGGGTTAGCGAGTCTGGCAAACCATTTCCCACCTTTTATGCTTATGATCCGAGGCTTGTCAGGATTGAGGATACCTATTACATAACTTTCTGTACCGATGATCATGGGCCAACGATCGGAGTTGGAATGACCAAAGACTTTGAAAGGTTCACCAGACTCCCAAATGCCTTTGTACCGTTCAACAGAAATGGCGTTTTGTTTCCAAAAAAGATAAATGGCAAATACCTGATGTTGAACAGACCAAGCGATATGGGACACACACCTTTTGGAGACATCTTTTTGAGTGAGAGCGACGACATGATTCATTGGGGCAATCACAGGTGGGTGATGGGAAGAAGTTCACACAACTGGTGGGAAAATCTGAAGATAGGGACAGGACCAGTTCCTTTGCAGACCAGTGAAGGATGGCTTCTAATCTACCACGGTGTTACACTCACTTGCAACGGTTATGTGTACAGCTTTGGCGGTGCACTGTTAGATCTAAAAGATCCATCGAAGGTGCTCTATCGATGCAAAGATTATCTGATGACACCCGAGGCAGATTACGAGACTTGCGGCTTTGTACCGAACGTCGTCTTTCCGTGTGCATTGCTGTGCGATCCTTCAACAAACAGAGTGGCGATTTATTACGGTGCCGCTGATACGCATGTCGCTGTTGCCTTTGGTTATTTAGACGAAATCATCGATTATGTGAAGGGAAACCACTGAAAGGGGGATGGTTGTATGAAGAAGTGGTTTGTTGTGGTCTTTGCGCTCGTAGCAATTGCGATTTTTGCTCAGGGTTTTGAGAGAAACCAAACGGTGTACATTGGAGGAAGTCTCTGGTCACCTCCATCTAACTGGAACCCATTCACATCGTGGAACGCAGTCGCTGGTACCATAGGCTTGGTCTATGAGACGCTGTTTCTGTACGATCCATTGGTTGGTCAATTTGAGCCGTGGCTGGCAGAAAGTGGCGAGTGGGTCAAACCAGACACCTTCAGAGTCAAACTGAGAAATAACCTCACATGGCAAGATGGAAAGCAACTGACTATCGATGACATCATATTCACCTTCGAGCTCGGGAAAAAGTTCTCGGGTATTAATTACAGCCCCATTTGGAATTGGCTCAGCCGCATTGAAAAAGTCGACAGCAGGACGATTGATTTTATCTTCTCGGATCCACGTTACCAAGAATGGGGTCAGCAACTGATCAGTATAGCAATAGTTCCAAAACACATCTGGGAAGGTAAAAGTGAGGCAGATATTCTACAGGGCGCGAATGAAAAACCCGTCGGCTCTGGCAGTTATTATGTCGAGAGCTGGGCTGATGATCGAAATGTGTTCAGAAAGAATGCCAACTGGTGGGGCATAAAAGAGCTCGGCTTGAACCCGAAACCCGAAAGGGTTGTCGTACTAAGAGTTTTGAGCAACAACGTAGCGGTTGGAATGTTGATGAAAGGCGAACTTGACTGGAGTAACTTTTTCTTGCCGGGAATCCCAATACTGCAAAAATCGTATGGAATTCATACATGGTTCAAAGAACCGCCATACATGTTGCCAGCCAATACTACTGGCATATTCTTGAACGTCAGAAAATACCCACTGAGCGTGGTGGAGCTCAGAAGAGCTATGGCTTACGCGATTGATCCCAACAAAATCGTTGATAGGGCATTTGAGAAGATGGTAACTGCCTCCAATGCAGCAGGCATAATGCCAGTACCAGGGTGGATGAAGTACTATCCCGATGAAACAGTACAAAAGTATGGCTTCAAATACGACCCAGAAAAGGCAAAGGCTATTCTCGATGAAATTGGTTTCAAAGACATAAACAAAGATGGGTTCAGAGAAGATGCACAAGGCAGACCTTTCAAACTGACGATTGAATGTCCGTATGGCTGGACAGACTGGATGGTGTCGATACAGTCAATAGCGGAAGACTTGAGAAAGGTTGGTCTGAATGTTGAACCGATCTACCCCGATGCGTCGAAGTACAACGATGATCTCTACGGTGGAAAATTCGATATCATATTGAACAACTATGTCACAGGTGTGTCGAGTACGATCTGGTCCTATTTCAACGCCGTTTTCTATCCCGATGCCGTTAATGCTGACTATTCTTATTCGGGTAACTTCGGCAAGTACCATAACCCAGAGGTAGCAACACTGCTCGATGAGCTCAATCGAACATCGTCAAATGACCAAGCGAAAATGAAAGAACTTGTGGCCCAGCTGTCAGAAATTTTGCTGAAAGATCTGCCCTTCATACCTTTGTGGTACAACGGTGCATGGTTCCAAGCCTCAAGCGATGTCTGGAGCAACTGGCCTGACACCAGCAATCCTTATGCCTGGCCAATAGGTTGGGCTGGTCACTGGCAGCTCGGTGGAATCAAGGTCTTGTTCAATATCGAGGCCAAATGAACTTTTCCCGCCCGAAAGGGCGGGATTGTTCTGAGGTGATCTTTCTGAGAAAATACCTGTTAAAAAAGATTTTGATCTATGTGCTGACATTCTTTTTCGCTGCCACCATAAACTGGGCAATACCAAGATTCATGCCAGGCAATCCAATACATTTTCTGATAGCACGATTTGCAACTCTTCCTGAGTCTGCAAAGGTGTTGCAGAGTTATTTCACTCAAGCCTTTGGCTTGGACAGACCATTAATGGAACAATACGTGAATTTCTGGAGAGCTTTCTTCAAAGGTGATTTGGGCATAAGTATCTATCTATACCCACAACCCGTCTTGAAGGTGATACTCAGATCGTTGCCCTACACCGTTCTGCTATTGCTTCCAGCCATCATAGTGAGTTTTGTCATTGGCAACAGATTTGGCGCCTTCGTAGCAAGAAAGAAATACCTTGACAACATCGCACTGCCGATTTTCTACACATTGACGGCGGCACCTTATTTCTGGTTTGGTATTCTGCTTGCTTGGCTCTTTGGAGTAGTTCTCAAGGTCTTTCCCATCGCTGGCGCTTACAGTTTTGCGATGACACCATCGTTCAGCTGGCGGTTCGTTTCGAATTATCTATATCACTGGATTCTTCCGTTCAGCAGTTTGGTTTTAGTGATGCTTGGAGGATGGGCAATAGGAATGAGGAACATGATCATCTACGAACTCGAAGCGAATTATTCAAGATACATGGAGGCTCTTGGAAGTTCCCAGAGCTTGATAAGGCGTTATGCATATAGAAACGCAATACTTCCACAGGTCACAGGACTCGCGATACAGCTTGGTACTGCCGTTGCTGGCACTCTAACCACCGAGATCGTTTTTTCATATCCAGGGATAGGTTACATTCTCATGCAAGGAATACTGAATCAGGATTACTTCTTGATACAGGGTTGTTTTCTGTTCATTATCGTCGGTGTTTTGATAGCCAATTTCATAGTGGACATACTCTACTTGATCATAGATCCCAGAATACGAAAGTCATACACAGGAGAGATATAGTATGAATCTGAAGGAATTTGTCTATTTCTTTCTTCGCAACAAGAAGATTATTACAGCGTTGTGCATTCTTGGTCTTCTCGCACTTGTATCGATCTTTGGTCCATTTTTGACATCCTACGATCCGCTTGAGTTTGCAAGTGCACCATACCAGCCACCTAACAGACAACATTGGCTTGGTACAAACACATTTGGTCAGGATCTTTTCACCCAGACCGTTTATGGGCTGAGGAGTTCACTTTTGGTAGGTCTTTTCGGTGGCGGCTTGGCAACAATCATCGGGCTTATCATAGGATTCTTGGCGGGTTACAGAGGAGGATGGTTCGACGAGATCTTGATGATGTTAACCAACATATTGATGGTCATTCCAACATTGGCGTTGCTCATAATCATCGCCGCTTATCTCCCATACAGAGGTGTTTTGATACAGAGCGTGATAATAGGTCTAACTGCATGGCCTTGGACTGCGAGGGCTGTCAGGGCGCAGACCCTGTCTTTGAAAACCCGTGAGTTTGTGGATCTTGCCCGAATCACGGCAACAAGATCTTCCAAGATAATCTTCCAAGAGATAATGCCGAACATGATGTCCTACGTTTTCATGGTTTTCATACTCCAGTTCGGTGGCGCGATACTTGCCGCAACTGGTCTGGATTTCATCGGGCTTGGACCCACAAGGGGCATTTCGTTGGGTATCATGCTACAGCAAGCAACTTTGTGGAATGCAATTCAGCTTGGTATGTGGTGGTGGGTGGTGACACCAGGTGCGCTTATAACTCTTGTCGTTGCAACTCTGTATATCATGAACACAGGCCTGGACGAAGTGTTCAACCCGAGATTGAGGGAGATGTGAGCTTGTGGAGATTCTTCAGGTAAAAGATCTCAAGCTTTACTACAAAACCCTTTACGGTATGGCAAAGGCTGTGGATGGTGTTTCTTTCACAGTTAGAAAAGGTGAAACACTCGGAATAGCTGGAGAATCTGGTTGTGGTAAGACCACACTTGGCTTGGGTCTGGTATTGCGTAAACCGCCGATGGTGTGGTGCGGTGGACAAGCCTTCATAGAAGATACTGACTTGATGAACCTCGACGAAAAATCGATGAGGAAATTGAGATACGAGAAAATCTCGATAATCCCGCAGTATGCAATGGATGCTCTAAATCCCACGAAAAAGATCAGGCAGATCATTCAAGATTTGTTAAAAGAACACAAGCAAAGATACGAAGAAAAACAAGAACTTCTCACAGAAAGATTGACGTTGATCAACCTGAACAAGAAAATTCTGGATATGTATCCCATAGAACTTTCAGGTGGTATGCGCCAGAGATTAGTGATGGTGATATCAACTCTTCTGAATCCAAAGCTTTTGATATCAGATGAAATAACATCTGCGTTGGACGTGAGTACACAGAAAACTGTGATTCAAACACTCTATCAGATGAAAAAGAAGGGGTTCATGGACTCTTTGATTTTCATCACACACGATCTATCTTTGCTTTATCAGATTGCAGATAGAGTGATGATCATGTACGCAGGAAAGGTTGCGGAGATCGGTGAGATACAAGATATCGTGGATAATCCGCTTCATCCTTATACGAGGGCGCTGATCGGTTCGCTCCCAAGAATAGGCGTTAGATACCATGAAACAAAACTGAAGGGTATTCACGGCTATCCACCAAATCTCTTGAAAATCGGGCCGGCTTGTAGATTCAAAGAAAGATGTCCCATGGCATTCAATAAATGTGAAGAAAATCCTCCTATTTTCAGGGTAAACGCGCAAGAAGTGGCGTGCTGGCTGTACGAAGAAGGTGAGAGAGTTTGAAGTTGCTTTCATTGGTGAAAGTGGTGAAAGATTTCCCTCTTGGCATTCTTGGTAGAGAAAGAATAAGGGCAGTTGACAGGGTCTCTTTTGACGTATACGATTCAGCGATATTTGCACTCATTGGTGAGAGTGGTAGCGGCAAGACCACCATCGGTAAGCTGATCCTCGGACTTCTGAAGCCCACATCTGGTGAGATTATATTCAATGGGCAAAATGTTTCAAAACTTCTTGAAGACCCAGAGAAATACTATAGAAATGTTCAAGGTATCTTTCAAGATCCTTTTTCAGCACTCAATCCAGTGAAAAGGATCGGACAATTTCTTGAGAGACCTTTGAAGATATTCAAGATACCTGATGTCAAAAAGAGATTGAAGGAGGTTCTCAGCGAAGTTGAGCTACCATTTGATAGTGTTGAAAAGTACCCGCATGAGCTCTCTGGAGGACAGAGACAGAGGGTAGTCATAGCGCGATCTATCATCACAAGACCAAAGATAATACTCGCAGATGAACCTACCTCAATGCTTGATGTATCTATAAAGGCTTCGATACTGAATTTGATCTTGAGGCTGAGAGATGATTACTCCGTTTCTTTCATACACGTAACACATGATCTGGCATCCGCAAAGTATATTTCTGATAGAATCGCAGTTATGTACGCTGGACAAATCATCGAGGAAGGCTATGCGAGAGATTTAGTAGATGATCCTCTTCACCCATATACTAAACTGCTCAGGTCCGCGGCACCGGATCCCAACAAATCCATTGCCAAGATTGGACAGACAGGAGAACCACCAGATCTGATTGCTCTGCCAAATGGATGTGCTTTCAAACCAAGATGCCCCTACGCTTCTAAGGAATGTTCGAGTTTTGACCAAATGATCGAAAAGGATGGCAGAAAGGTGCGGTGCATCTTATACAGGTGAGCCTTGGCGTTTTTGCGCAGACTACAAACCAGATCCAGAGCTGGTTGAACACTATGAAAGGCTGTATCAAATGTAGCTTGATGGCTTACGATGAGGTTTTGAGAAGTTATATTCAACAAAGTTCTATCTTAGCGATCTATTGTAAGAAATATTGATTTTCGTGTGTATAGATCTCTGTGGATCGATATTTTGGACGTTCAGGTAGTTGAGTAAAATCGTATTATATATAATGGAAGGCGCCTACCAGGATCTTGGTGAAAAGTACTCCGTACATTGGCATAGGTCTAATCTTTTGGTTTTCTTTCCAAAAGGATGAGTTCTGTGTCTGAGTACCTTTTTGATTTGAGTAGATTGAATCTATCTGGTAAAGTGAATCTTTCTGAAGCTGATTTTTCCACAATGATTATCTCTCCTATGTGATCTTTCTGTGATAATGTATCAAGGAGTACTTGAACAAAGCCCATGTTGTACGGAGGATCTGCAAAGACTATATCAAAGGAGTCTATGCATGAGTTGAGAAATCTTCTGAAATCTGAATTCACAATGTTTATCTTTACTCCAAGTTTTCTTGAATTCTCAATAACTGTGTTTACAGATTTTCTTGATATATCAACAGCAACAACGTTTTTAGCACCACGACTTATAGCTTCAAAGGATACTATCGCACTGCCACAGAAAAGTTCCAAAAAGCTTTTTTCAGAAACATCTATTATGTTGAAGATAGCCTGTCTCACAAGCGATGTGGTGTATCTTGTTCTTTTATCTGCAACTGTTTTCAATTCCCTCCCTTTGAAAGTACCACCTGTTATCCTCATAAAACCTCCTGTTGTGCTTTCACCCTGTCTTTGATCTGCCTCAGGTATTCACCATCAAGCGGGTAATATCTCAGCACGAACAGACCGATCAGTGTCGCAGCTATTGGTACAAGACTGCAAAGCATCCTAAAGCCAATCACCGCCGTTGTGGGTTGGCTGTCCACTGGGAGGTTTGCGTTGTAGCCACTTAGAGAAAGCACGAGCCCCATTATCACCGAATTCAAAGATATGCCAAGCCTTATGATCAAGGCGTTCGCGCCAAAGTACATGCCTTCTCTCCTTTTTCCAGTTTTGAGCTGGTCTTCGTCGACTATGTCTGCTATCATGATATCAAGTATTATCAAAGACCCAGCAAGACCTAACGCGAGACAAGATGTGAGTATGATTCCCTGGACAAAGTTTTTTATGAAAGCGAAACCACTCAAGAAAGTTGCCCAGATGATCATGGAAAGTGTTAGCGTCTTCTTAGCACCTATCTTTGTGGTGATCTTCTGCCAGATCGGTATCAAGAAAAAGGCAACAACGAATATCGAGGCGAGTAGAATTGTTGTCTGTGTTTCGTTGATCTTCAAAACATACTTCGCGTAGAACGGCAGGGCGGCTGTCAATTCTGTGTATGTGAACTGTAGCAAGAAAGAAGCTATCACGTAGGTCAGAAATGACTTATTCAAAAAGGTGTAGCGCATCGCTTGGATCACATTCAGTCCTTGTTCTTGAGAATATCTTGGATTTTCTTTTGAACCAAGCAATGTCAGATATAAAATAGCACCACCAATGACTGCGAAGATGATTCCCATCCTATTCCAGCCAATCTTCGAGGCGAGGATCGGGGGAGCTGCGATTCCCAGCAATAGACCTGGTATCGCCAGAATCTGTCTTAAAGCAGAGACCTTTGCCCTTTGTTTCAATGTCGGGTACATCTCAGGAAACAGCGCGGTCCAGTTGAGAATGACGATGGTGAAAAATGTGTCGAAAAGAAAGATCATCAGAAAATAGTACATTACCAGAGCCGTTGGTTTGCTGCTGTCAAAAGGTGGAGCCCAAAAGAGGGCGAACACCAATGCGAGGGGCAGGGAAAACCATATTATGTAAGGTTTTCTCCTGCCCCATCTTGTTTTTGTCCTGTCGGAAAGGTAGCCGAATAGAGGGTCGTTTATGGCGTTCCACAAACCATAGAGAATCATGATCACACTTATCGACTTTGGTGATGCTTTGAGTATGTCAACATAGTAGAAGATGGCGAAGGTTGAAACTGTGTTCGAAAGCAGCGCAGAGCTGAATGAACCGAGACTGTAAACAAAATCCCTCACCATAACCCTCCTTCACTGCAGATCTATGAAGCCTTTGTTTGCCATTAGAATATCTTCGAGCAGTTGCTGTGCCTCTTCAACGTTGGGTCCCAGTGGGTGCAAGAGCATCGCTTTTATGGCGGTTTTCTTTGATCTTTCAAGGTACGCTTTTATGGTCAGTCTTTCATACATCTTGATAATGTGAATGAGCCCAAGTGCGAACTCATCTGCCTCACCTATCGTCACGGGAAAAACTCTGTTTGCCTTGACAAGACAGGGTATTTCCATAACGTAATCGCTCGGTAGATTTTTCACGGCACCGTTGTTCTTTGTGTTCACTATGTGCACCGATCCCGAGGACTGCGAAAGATCTCTTATCAGATGGGCGGCGGCGGTCGAATACATACTGCCTCCCCTTTGGGACAGTTCTGGTGGAATATCATTCGCTGTCTTGTAGAGTTCAACCAGCTGGCTTTCTATTTGTCTCACTTTCTCGGCACGAGTACCTTCCCTTTTGAGTTTCTCCAGCATGGTCTTTTGGGACAAGTAATATCTCAAATAACTGTTGGGGTATAGTTTTAAAGCATCTAAAAGCCATTCGGGGAAGTCCTGTGAAGGGATATTGGCGAGATGCAATTTCATCTTCTGCATCAAGATCTCTGTCACATCTTGATCTTTCACAAAGACCTTTTCAAGAAAGGTCAAATGATTCAGCCCATAATACTTGAGAAAGATATCTCGTATCTCACAGTTGGATATCTGCGAGATCATCCTTAGAAGATTTATGGGTATGTTGCACAGCCCTATGAATCTTTCAAAACCAAGGTAGTTCAGAACAAACTCGGTGACGTGGCCCGATGGATTGGTGAAATTGATGACAGTTGCCTTGCTGTGTCTATCAACAGTTTGAACATACTTCTCCACGACTGGAAAGGTTCTCAGAGCACATGCGAAGCCACCGATGCCCGTTGTTTCCTGACCAATGAGATCATATCGCAGGGGAATGTGTTCGTCATTCTCCCTTGCCTTCAACAGTCCCACACGAAATTGAAAGATCACATAATCGGCGCCTTCAACTGCTTTGACGATGTCCAAGGTTTTCTGAACCTTGAAAAGGTCCTTTACAAGTCTTTTTGTGAACTGGTGGATGATGTCGAGCTTTTCAGCTGATTGTTCTACGTCGTGAAGAACAACTTCGTCTATTGACACGTCTTTTGAAATTTCTATGAAACCTTTGATGAGTTCAGGAGTGTAGGTGCTCCCGGCTCCAATCACCGCGATCTTCATTTCTCATCACTCCAGTGTTTTATGAGTGTCGCGATGGCATTCTCACCGAAGGGGTGGTTTGCCATCTGTGCGGCGAGAAGCACTGCGCCAACCACGGGTGGGTGTTTTGGTATGATCAAAGTGTATTCATCTCCCAAGGACGATCTGATCATCTTTATGAGTATTTCATCTGCGTTTTTGAAAAAACCACCTTCCAGCACCACTTTAACGGGAAGAGCGAAATCCATGTGTCTCATATAGGCATTGACTATTTTGATCACTTCGTCAACTATCTGAGAAAGCACTCGAAGGGCAACATAATCGAAGTTATGAGCGGCTTCGTAGAGCGTCTGTATCAACAAAAGAGCGTATTGGTAGAGTTTGGCTCTGTCTTCTTCCATGTACTCGTAGTGCATGATGTTTTCTATTGGCTGACCTATTTTGGCTTCAAAGATCTCCTGCATCGTTGTGTGTTCATCTCTTTTGTCTTTGGATCTCACTATCGCCGAGGCAACCATGCCCGCGATGATGAAAGAACCCAGTCTCTCACCGAAAAACCTTGAGAAACCACCCTTCCTTGCCATCGTTCTTCCATCGCTTGCGTAAGTGATTCCACCTGTGCCACAGCTTATCAATATGCCTATGTCGTCTAAGGTGCCAGATCTCAAGGCAATTCTACCGTCGTTGTCGAACTCGTAGTTCACCAGATTGAGTCTTTCAAGTATCGATCGCACGATCTTGATTTCGTACTCCATATCGGCACCAGCCACACCGAAATATGAATAGGTCAAATCAGATCTGTTCAATTCTGCCTTCGACAGAGCTTCATCTATCGCTTGATTGATGATCTGCAAAGACCTTTCGACCCCAACTCCTTGAAAGTTGGCGCCTTTTGTTTTTAAAAAAGAAAGAATCTTGCCTGTGTGGTCTACTATTAGAACATCTGTCTTGGTACCACCAACATCGACGCCCATGAAGTACATTCTCATCACTCCTAATATGTCAGCGCCTCTGGAAAAACATGGAGCATCGTCGGTGGCAGGACCTTGAAGGTCTCAACCAGTTTTCCGCTCTCCTTCGCGTACTGTTTTGATCTCTCAGTCAGATAAAAAGAGAGCATCTTAAGAGAATTCTCATCGAACTGGCTTTTGTGCTGAGAAAGTGCCATCAGTTTCTTTTCAAGGTGTCTTTGCTCGATTTCATAGAAGGTGTTTGGAAAGGCTGTGTTGAAAAAGCCAATCGCCTTCACCGTGTGGTCGGTTGTACCGGGATAGATCTTTGGCAATCTGTAGAGACTGGTCGCCTGAGCTGCGCCCATGCCAGTTTTGATGTGGTCTGGATGAACTTCGTATGGTAAGAAGGGATCCACAGTGAAGACAATATCAGGCATGATCTTTCTTATGTGTTCGGCGACCCTTGCTCTGACCTCTTGTGCTGTGTAATCACCGAGGTCTTCGAAGTCAAGCCAAATGAGTTCATGGACACCCAATATATGCGCCGCATCTTGTTGTTCCTTTTGTCTAATTGCCCTGAGACTTTTTCCGATCGTCTTTTCATCGGTCGAACCGGCTCCACCATCTGTCACGGTGAGATAATAGACCTTTACACCGACTTCACTCAACTTTGCCACCGTCGCCCCCATGCTGATATCTGCGTCATCTGGGTGTGGCTGAACACAAAGAACCGTTTTGCATTCTTCAAAGTTTGGAACTGTGAGAAATTCTCTCAACTTCTTGGACCAGTCCTGCACGGTATTCACTCCTTTCGCTCTTTTTGATTGTATCTCAAATCTATGTATTGATGTAAGTTGTATAATCATCGCTGGAGGTATTGGTTTGTTCAAAAGCACACAGAATTACATGTTGTTTTTTTCATTGCTCATTATTCTGAAGATTTTCGCATTCTACTTCACAATACCTGGGATCTTCAAGCTCTCGTCGACGCTCAGTACGATAGGCTGGGTCTTTTTGATGTTCTTGATCTTCACCTTCGTTATCAAGGAATGGGGTTTTGGACTGTACTGCGTGCTGTCTATAGTGCTTTTCGCAGATTTTCTTTATTTTCAGAACTTTGGTACCCTGCCATCTGTGAAACAGCTTGTACTTCTGCCACAGGTTGGAAAACTTGGGGCGAACATAAAGTACTTCACCAATTTCTTCTCTGTGCTGTTCGTTGCTGATCTGATACCACTCGGGATCTTCGACAGAAAAAGGTATCTTTCAATAAAAGGCTCTATTCCTCAGACACCACGATGGGTGTTTGCAACGATAGTGCTTTGTGGGATATTCGCCATTACCCCTCTTGTGGCCGAAAGATTGAAGCCAAGTCAGGTGTTCAACAGGTACGGTTTTCTTGCATATCACGTCTATGACGTCGCAAATCTCTTCACCAAATCAAAGCAGGAGGTCACATCGTCTGTTCAGGTGAGTCCCCAGCAAACACCAAAGAGAAAATATTGGGGCGTTGGCATCAACAGAAATGTCATAGTCATTCAGCTTGAGTCTTTCCAGAATTTCTTGATAGACCTGAAATACAACGATCAAGAAGTTACACCAAATCTCAACATGCTGGCACATAAAGATTCGATCTACTTCACCAATTATTACCAGCAGACTGGTGCTGGCAACACTGCCGACGCCGAGTTTATCTCTCTGGTGTCGCTCCATGCCATTGGAGACGAGATAGCCTATGAAAAATATGATGATATAGAATTTTACGCACTTCCAAGAATTTTGAAAGATCACGGCTTTCACACCATCGCGATGCACGGCAATGTGGGTTGGTTCTGGAATCGAGAAAAGATTTATCCACACCTTGGCTTCGAAGAGTTCATAAGCCTTGAAAAACTCAACCAGGACATCATCTTTGGTATGGGACTGAATGATCTATCCTTTTTTGAACAGGCTGTCGATATCCTGAAAAGCCGTCCCAAGCCTTTCTTTTCCTTTCTGGTTACCATCTCAAGCCACACACCTTTCTTGATTCCAGATCAGTTCAAGAACTTGAATCTTCTTGCGGAGCACCAGGACACGATCTTTGGGAACTATCTTCAAGCTGTACACTATGCGGACTACGCTCTTGGTAGATTCATCGAAAAACTCAAGGATGAAGGGTTGTACCAAGAATCCATCATAATACTGTACGGTGACCACGCGGGACTATATCCCTTCAACAGAGAGGTAAAAGATACACTTTCGGGGTTTTTGAACAAGGAATACAACTATAGAGACGCGATGAATGTGCCACTGATCTTTCATATACCGGGTTCGAAGATCAAAGAAGAGGTCAAAACAGTCGGAGGCCAAATAGATTTTCTGCCCACTGTGCTCAACATCTTGGGGATACAAGACCAGAAGGTGGTATCTCTTGGTAGAGATCTGCTCAACTCGAAAGAAGGCTTTGTCGCGCTGAGATACCACGTGCCGGATGGTTCTTTCATCGATGACAAAAGATACTTTGAGGTATCAAATGACGGCATACTTCAAAACAGCTTGGGTTTCGATTTTGTTGAAAACATTGCTCTACCCTACTACGAATGCCTTGATGGTTACAAAATAGCTATACAACAAATAGAGGCTTCAAAGCATATACTCAATTCCTACGCTGAAAAAAGTGCTGTGCCATCAAAATAAATTGATTTTGAATACAAAATTATACGCATCATATGGAGAGCGAAAAACAGAGAAAACAGAGTCTTAACTCAAAAGAGACGATAGAACCTGTAGAATAATTCTCGGTGTTGCCGTGAGTCTACCTTTGGCAGTTATCTTAGTTGTGTTTGTTCTCATAGCGATCAGAAGAATAGGAAGAATACATTTCAAGATATGGCAGGTCATGACAGGCGCCGCCCTGTTTTTGGTGTTGAGCAGGCAGATCAGCGTCAAGGATGCCCTCTTATCGATCAATCTTGATGTGATTGTCTTTTTGATAGGCATGTTCATCATCGGTGAAGCGATGAGAGAAAGTGGATATTTATATCATCTTTCTTATTTGATCTTCAGGAGGGCAAAAAATCCATCGTCTCTGCTTTTACTGGTCATCTTGGTGAGTGGGTTTCTATCGGCTCTCTTGATGAATGACACCGTTGCGGTGGTTGGGACGCCTTTGATGGTCTATCTCGCAAGAAAACACAAAATGGACCCAAAGGCTTTGCTACTCGCCTTGGCTTTTGGTGTCACCATAGGGAGTGTCACCAGCCCAATCGGAAATCCGCAGAATCTCTTAATAGCCCTTGGCAGCCAGATGAAAGGACCTTTTGTGGTCTTTGCCGAATATTTGTTCATTCCGACCGTTCTGAACATGATAGCCACGTACTTCATTCTGAGAATCTTCTACAGAGGCTCTTTCACGAACGGTGCGCTTGAGCATTCAATGGATATCAAGATGGATGAAAAACTCTCTGGTATTTCAAAAATTTCCATGATTGTGCTACTGGTGCTTGTTGCTACAAGAATAATCGGCACCTTCTTTGGTCGGGAAATACTCAAACTGAGTTATATTTCCATAGTGGCAGCCCTGCCAGTGATTCTGTTCAGTGAAAAAAGACTCAAGATACTAAGGTCGATGGACTGGGCTACAATCGTCTTTTTCGCTTCGATGTTTGTGACAATGCAAGCGGTGTGGAACTGTGGATTCTTCCAGAAATATGTTTCTTTCATGAACTTCTCGAGTATTCCACAGATACTCTTAGTCAGCGTTGGTGTAAGCCAGTTCATCTCCAACGTGCCATTTGTCGCGCTGTTTTTGACCTTTTTCAAGAACGCGAGCAATGTGATCCTCTGTGCCCTCGCCGCGGGCAGTACGATCGCTGGGAATCTCACCATTCTTGGAGCCGCGAGTAATGTGATCATAGTCCAGAACGCTGAGAAGGAAGATGTGCATCTGACATTCATGGAGTTTTTCAGAGTCGGAATCTTGGTTACCGCTGTGAATGTGTTGATTTACTGGCTTTATCTCTTGGTTTTCTGACTTTCTCTTTGCTTAGGAATTTGTTTTGTCTTTGTAGTATAATTCACTCAGTGAGTGATTGATTTGGATGAAAATCTTTTCTTTGAGCCCTCTGTTCTTTTCAGAGAATATGTTCTTTTGAGAGCCATTCTTTCGAATGGTTCCATTTCTCAACAACAACTTTCTAAGATCGCGCAGATCGCACCATCCATGGTGAATCGCTATCTCTCTTTTTTCGAACAAAAGGGGTATATAAGAAAGACTGGTCCAAATAGAAAGAAGATGTCTTATGTGATGACACAAGACGGCATTTTCAGATTGCAGTATCTCTCGGTTTGCTACCTCAGACAGACTGCGAAACTCTATTCCAGTTCAAGACAGGTCTTTACAGAGGTCTTAGACCAACTTTCAGAGTCGGGTTTTAGAAAGATAGTCCTGTACGGTGCTGGTATTGTAGGACAGACTCTTTTGGATGTTCTTGCTGCGGAGAATATCGATGTCGTCTGTTTTGTGGACGATGACAGTTCTAAGCATGGGATCAACATCGGTATGGTGCCTGTCGTTAACCCACAATCGGTGGGTGAAATCTCTTACGATGCTGTGCTTGTGGCTTCATTCAGGCATGCCGACGAAATAGCTCACAGAGCCAGATCATTTAAGATGAGAAACGTCTTTGTCCTGAAAATCCAAACAGATGGGCGCGTCTTTTTACAGAGAAGGGAGTGAGAGCTGTGAAGGTGCCGCTTTTTGATGTGACAAGACAGTATCACGAGCTCAGAGATGAAATACTTCACGTTGTTGATGAGGTTCTTGGTTCTGGCAGATACATCATGGGACCAAATGTGGAAGACTTTGAAAGACAGATGTCATCTTACATAGGTGTGAAACACGCGATAGGTGTTGCCAACGGTTCAGACGCCCTTTACATCGCAGTTAGATCGCTCGGTATATCCGAGGGGGATTTTGTTGTGACCACAGCCTTCAGTTTTTTCGCGACTGCAAGTTGTATAACCAGAAACGGCGCAATTCCCATTTTCGTGGACATAGATCCCAAGACCTTCAACATCGATCTTGATCGTGTTGAAGAGGTGCTGAGGCATCACCCGCAAAGAGAAAAAATCAAGGCTGTGATCCCAGTTCATCTTTTTGGTAGGACCGTTGATCTGGAAAGGCTTGAAAAGATGAGATCGGATTTCGGTGTGAAGATCATAGAAGACTGTGCCCAATCTGTTGGTTCTTACTGGATTTACTCGAATGGGAAGATTAAAAAGAGTGGTTCTGTTGGAGATCTTTCCACGCTGTCTTTCTTTCCAACCAAAAACCTTGGAGCCTGTGGAGATGGAGGAATGATACTGACAAGCGATGATCAGCTTGCCGATTTCTGCAGGATCTTCAGGGTACATGGTGCCAGGAAGAAGTATTTCCATGAGATCGAAGGTGTGAATAGCAGGCTTGATGAACTGCAGGCTGCGATTTTGAGAGTCAAGCTCAAGTATCTGGAAAGGTACCACGAGAAGAGAATAAAGATAGCGAAGACTTACGATGAACTGTTGAAGTCTCTGGACTTGGAGTGTGTGGAGACTCCACAGGCTCACGATGATCTCAGGTGCATCTTTCACCAGTACGTGATAAGGGTAAAAAAGAATCACAGAGATTCTCTAAAACAGTACCTGAGCGCTAAGGGTGTTGAAACAGCGGTTTATTACCCACTCGGTCTGCATCAACAACGATGTTTCTCGCAGTTCAAATTTCAGCCCCTTGAAAACACAGAACGTGCGTGCGAAGAAGTTCTTGCCCTGCCAATCTTTCCAGAGCTGAGCGAGACTGAGATAGAGTATGTAGTGAAATGCATAGACGAATACTTCAAGGAGGCGAGAAGATGTTGAAGGAGAAGATTCTCAACAAATCCGCCGTGATAGGTGTGATCGGTCTTGGATATGTTGGCTTGCCACTTGCAGTTGAGAAGGCAAAGGCGGGTTTCAAGGTCATGGGTTTCGATATCCAGAAAAAGCGCGTTGACATGGTCAATCAGGGGCAAAATTACATCGGCGATGTCGTCACCGAAGATTTGCAGAGACTTGTGAGAGAGGGAAATCTTTGCGCAACTAATGATTTTGACAAGCTCAGAGAATGCGATGTCGCGACTATATGTGTGCCGACACCGCTTGACAAGTTCAAACAGCCCGATCTAACCTATGTCGTAAACACGGCAAAGGACATAGCGAAAAGGCTTCACAGAGAAATGCTCGTGGTGCTTGAGTCGACGACTTACCCTGGAACCACTGAGGAGGTTGTCAAGCCAATACTTGAAAGTACTGGTCTGAAATGTGAAGAAGATTTCTACCTCGCCTTCAGCCCAGAGAGAGTCGATCCGGGAAATCTCATCTACAAAACTAAGAACACGCCGAAGGTGGTTGGTGGAGTGGGGAGAAAATCGACTGAGGTCGCAAAACTGTTGTACGAGAGCGTTCTTGAAGCAACTGTTTTTGTTGTCTCCTCACCAAAGGAAGCAGAGATGTCGAAGATTTTGGAAAATACCTTTAGAATAGTGAACATAGCACTCATAAACGAAATGGCTATCGTTGCTCAGAAGATGGGGATAAACATCTGGGAAGTGATAGAGGCAGCTTCGACAAAACCCTTCGGTTTTATGCCTTTTTATCCGGGACCGGGTGTTGGGGGACACTGCATACCGATCGATCCTTTCTATTTGACTTACAAGGCACGTGAGTATGACTATCACACCAAACTGATTGAATTGGCCGGAGAAATAAATGACTACATGCCAGAATATGTAGTTCACAGGGCTATGCAGTTGTTGAATCAGAGGAAAAAGTGTATGAACGGTGCAAAGGTGCTCTTGGTTGGCATAGCATATAAAGGAGACATAGATGATACGAGAGAATCGCCTGCACTGAAGGTTCTTGAGCATCTTGAGAAGAATCTCGCACAAGTTGTTGTCGCTGATCCTTATGTTGAGAAGTTCAGTTATAATGGAAGAGAGAGAAAAACTGAAAAGCTCACCAAAGAGTTGTGTGAGTGGGCTGATATTACAATCATAACAACTGCACACAAGAAAAGAATTGACTACAGTCTGATAGTTCAAAATAGCGAGATAGTATTTGATACAAAGAATATCTTGAAGAGTTTCGGTATGAAAGGTGAGAACGTGGTCGTTCTTTGATACAGATTCAATGGAGGTGATGCTGTGAGCTGGTTTGTTCTGGCTCTATCTGCGGGAATTGGTTCCATCTTGCTTGCCTTTGGTCTGTACGTCTATGTCTTGAGAAAGGACGCGGGCACAGAGAAGATGAAACAGATAGCTTCAGCCATCAAAGAAGGGGCACTCGCGTATCTTAGGAGACAGAACAGAACTCTGGCGGTTTTCGTGGCGATAATGGCAGTGGTTATCGGTATGGTGAGTGGTTTTCTCAAAAACCCAGCGATGGGATTCAGCATGGCAATCGCCTATGTGTTTGGCTCTGTCTGCACCACTATCGCTGCCTATCTTGGAATGAGAGCCGCAGTTGAAACCAATGTCAGAGTCGCTTCAGCCGCAAGAAATGGATTGAAAGCAGCCTTCCCAGTTGCTTTTTATGGTGGGGCTGTCATGGGCATGTTTGTTGTTGGAATATCGTTGCTTGGAATAGCTCTTTTGTTTTTCATTTTCAAAGTTGGTTTTGGCTGGAGCGATTCCGATGCGTCCAGTGTAGTGCTTGGTTTTAGTTTTGGTGCCAGTGCGCTCGCTCTGTTTGCGAAAGCGGGTGGGGGTATCTACACAAAGACGGCGGATATAAGCGCGGACCTTGTCGGAAAGGTCGAATTGGGTATTCCCGAAGATGATCCAAGAAACCCAGCAGTGATAGCCGATAACGTTGGAGACAACGTTGGAGATGTTGCTGGGATGGGCGCGGATCTGACAGATTCTTATATTGCAAGCGTAATTGCCGCGATGATAATCGGCTCAGAGTTGGGTGGAGGAGTTCTAACCACAATACCGCTTTTGATAGCCGCAATGGGACTTATTGCTTCGATGCTTGGACTTGTCTTTGTGACAAGAACCATCAAGAAAAGTCCAGGTAGGGCTCTGAATATGGGCACCTTTTCGACCTGTTTCATCTTTGTAGTTCTGCTGTTTTTGGTAACCAAATTCTCTGGGCTTGAGGGCTCAAAGTGGCTTGGTGTCTTTCTGCCAACAATCGCTGGTCTTGGCGCAGGCGTTGCCATCGGGTTGACTTCAGACTATTTCACCTCAATTGAGAAAAAACCAACCAAACAGGTCGCGGAGGCTTCGGTGACCGGTACCGCTATAAATATCTTAACGGGCTTTTCATACGGGCTTGTCAGTATCGTTCCGCCGATTCTGTGTATCTCTATAGCAACGATTGCCTCTTGGTATCTTGCAAAGGTTTTTGACATGGACCCATTTTATGGCATCGCGAACGCGGCTCTTGGAATGCTTTCAATCGTGGGGATGATAATCTCTGCCGATGCGTATGGTCCCATATCTGACAACGCGAAAGGTGTGGCGGAACAATCGGGACTCGGTGAAGAGGTCATAGCGGTAACCGATATGCTTGACGCAGCTGGGAATACTTCGAAAGCGATAACCAAGGGTTTTGCGATAGGCTCCGCCGCACTGACGGTCTTAGCATTGTTTGCGGCTTACACTCACCTGGTGGATATACAGTCTTTGGAGTTGATATCTCCACAAGTTATCGCGGGCATCTTCATCGGCGCGATGATGCCACCGCTACTTTCGGCGTTGTTGATTCTGGCTGTTGGCAGAAACTCTGAGAGAATGGTTGAGGAGGTCAGAAGACAGTTCAGAGAAATCCCTGGATTAATCGAGGGAACAAATAAGCCAGACTACGCGAAGTGTGTCGACATAGCCACAGCCGGTGCGTTGAAGGAATTGATTCTTCCGGGTGTTCTATCGATAGTGGCTCCAGCTTTGACTTTGATCTTTCTTGGTAAGGAAGCCTTGGCAGGTTTTCTTGCCGGCAGTATAGTGACTGGTATTATCTTCGCATTGTTCATGGCAAATGCTGGTGGTGCCTGGGACAACGCAAAAAAGTTCATCGAAGAAGGACATCACGGCGGGAAGGGTTCAGATGCACACAAGGCAGCGGTTGTCGGAGATACCGTTGGAGATCCATTCAAGGACACCGCCGGACCATCTCTCAACACTATGATCACTGTCATGTCACTTGTTGCAGAAGTTTTCGCACCTTTGATACTCTTGATCATCAGCTGATGGGGCGAGTAACTCCGCCCCATTTTTATTTGCACACGATAATTCCTTCCAAGTGAAATATCGATCTCTGATCGGTAGAGTATAATTCTTTGGGAGGAATCCTTTCTGTTTCTGGACAACGCGACGCGAAGCTTTGTGATGATAGACGCTGTCTTGCATAGCTTCCAACCTGTGACGGAGTATGGTAGAGAGTTTTTCAAAGAACTCCGTCCTGTTATCACAGATGAGAGAGAATTTCATCGACATTGGCAAAGAATGCAAAAGGTTCTAAAACTTGATAAATTGACTATTAGAGCAATTAGAGATACGCTCACGCTTTTGGGATCTATTAAGCAGCAAGTGGAAAATGGCTTTGAAAGTATAGGTGATTTTGCAAAACTCAAGAGATTTGTCTACTATGCGAGAAGGCTTTCGGAGTTTACAAAAGACATCTGGGAGTTACCTGATCTGGGTGGCTTGTGGAAAAAACTCGCCGAAATGACCTCTGAATCTGCGAATTTCTATCTGCACTCCGAGGTGCTTTTGAATCTTAGGAAGGAACATCTTCTGATCTCTGAGAAGATAGAAAAGAAGTTTCGATCTGTGATAGAACACATAGAAACAAAGTTCTCCATAAAGTTGCCCGCTGAAGAGTTCACCTGCGACAGAGAAACCGGTGAAAGATTGATCGGGGAAAACCTGGTTGAAGTGATTAGAACGTCCACTGAAAGATACCACCTTAGAATCAAGCCCACACAGGAAATTTTAGAGTTGTCTGAGAAACTGAGAAGAATAGAAGATCAAATGAAGGATCAAGAACAGAGTGTACTGAAAGAACTTCGCAGGATCGCAGATAGTTTCTTGGATATTCTCAGAGACTGCGAGAAGATAGTGCAGCAGATAGACCTGGATCTGTGTAGATATGACTTTTTTTTCCAGATGAACTGTTGCCAGCCAGAGATCTCAGATAGACTTCTGGTTAGAAGTGGAAGGTTTTCACCAGTCGTGAAGTATTGTGAAGAAAATGATTACACATATTACCCGGTGAGCTTGGATGCAACCAAAGGTGTCACGGTACTCTACGGACCTAACATGGGTGGTAAGACAACTTTGCTGAGGACCATAGGGAGTTTTGTGGTTCTCATGCACCTTGGTTTTGCTGTTCCATGTGACAGCTTTTGTTCACCTGTTTTTGATTCTGTGAGATATCTTTACAGAGGTGAAGAATTGGGACTCAGCTCCTTTGCGAAAGAGATCTCGTCTTTTGTTGATATCTTCAAGACAGGTGGAAGAAAATTGATCTTAATCGATGAATTTGGTTCGACAACCAATCCAGTCGAAGGTGAAGCACTTGCGCTTGCCGTGATAGATTATCTTGAAGATTCGGAGGACTTCGTATTTTTCACGACTCATTATCCGATGGTTGTCAAGAGCGCGCCCAATGTGTATATGTGTGGAAAACTGAAAAATCTGGATGCTGTTGACCCACACAGAATGATAGACTACTCCTTAGAAACTGGAAAACACATTGATCAGAACGTCGCGATTGTGATGGCGCAGAGATTTGGTATGCCCGAGAAAATCGTGCAGACTGCGCAGAATTTTCTGAAAAAGGGCGATTCTTGTGGAAAAGGTGTACACGGTCAGTGAGATCACTTACTACATAGAAGCTTTGATAAATGACGATCCACACCTCACCGACATACAAATTGTCGGGGAGGTAGTCGATTGCAAGGAGAGGAACGGTCATCTGTTTTTCTCTTTGAAGGACGAGTTCACGACGATAGGCTGCGTGTTCTTTGGCGGTGCTTCAATAGGGATCAAATTAACCGATGGGCAGACGGTTCAAGCTTACGGCGATGTCAGGCTTTATGCACCAAGAGGTGTGTACAGGTTTCAGTGTAAACAGGTCAAGGTTCTGCCGCAGCGCGGTTTACTATTTGAGAAAATGAGAAAGATCTACGAGCGTCTTCTGAAAGAGGGCGTCTTTGAAAAACCAAAACGTCCACTGCCAAAATATCCAAGAAGGGTGGGGGTTGTAACCTCGAGGAGCTCAGCAGCTTTCCAGGATGTGCTTAGAACGATCACGGAAAGATATCCGTTTGTGGAGATTTTTCTGTATCACACGGGGGTTCAGGGAGAAAATGCGAAAGATTCCTTGAGAAAGGCACTGAACGATGCAAACAACGAGGACCTTGATGTGGTACTGATCACCAGAGGCGGTGGATCAACGGACGATTTGTGGATCTTCAACGACGAGGAGGTTGTCAGGGCTGTCTACAAATTGAGGCATCCTGTTGTCTCTGCAGTTGGGCACCAGATAGACACAGTCTTCATAGACCTTGTCGCCGATTATGCCGCTCATACGCCTACGGCTGCAGCACAGGTCATCGTTCCAGAAAAAGCGCAGTTGATGGGCCATATCGATAATCTAATGCAAAGGGCAGGAGCTCATTTGAGACAAAAACTCACAACCAAACTGATCACAATCGAGAGTTTGGGAAGGGAACTGTCAAGGCGTGCGATTGATCGAATCGAGGACAAAAGGAGTTCTTTGAAAATGATAGCCAAGAGGTTTTTGGATGCCATGCAAAAACATTTATTACTTTGCGAGAAAAAGTCGGAATTTCTGAAACTGAAACTGTTCGCACTCAATCCCGTCAGTATTCTTGAGAAAGGCTACGCGGTTGTGGAGAAAGATGGCCATTGGGTTAAAAGCTCTTTAAACTTGAACAAACAGGACAAATTGACCGTCCGATTTTCGGATGGGGCTGTGAAGGTGATAGTCGATGAAGATCGATCAGATGATAAGCGAACTGGAAAAGATTGTGGAAAAACTTGAACAGGAGGACTTATCGATCGACGAGGCAATGGACTTATACAAAAAAGGTATCGAGATATACAAGGAATTGGTTGTCTTGCTCAATGAAGCCAAGGTGCAGGTTCACGACGTTTATGCGCAGGCTCAGCAGTTGATGGAGGGAGTAGATTGAACCTTGACGATGTAGTAAAAGCCGATATTTCAAAGCTCACAGAGCTTTCCAAAATCCTTAGAGATAGAATAATACAGGTCGTTTCTTTGAATGGTGGACACCTGGCTTCAAACTTGGGTGTGGTTGAACTAACACTCGCTCTGTACAGCGTTTTTGATCCAAGACAAAATGTCATCATCTGGGACACATCTCATCAATGCTACACTCACAAACTTTTGACAGGTCGGTGGAATGAATTTTCAACCCTTAGGCAGTTTGGCGGAGTCAGTGGTTATGCGTCACTGAAAGAGTCTGAACTGGATAGATTTGGTGCCGGTCATGCGGGAACTTCTATCGCCGCGGCGCTTGGTATTGAAAAGGCACTGAGACTGAAAAAAGAGCAAAAAAATGTCTTGGTCGTGATAGGAGATGGTGCTCTCACAAACGGAGAGGCTCTCGAAAGTCTGAACCAGTTGAAGGCGCAGGATTCTAAAATCAAGATTATTCTGAATGATAACGGTATGTCGATTGCCCCGAATGTGGGGGCTCTTTCAGAAACTTTCATGAAGTTGAGAACAAGCCCTGCGTATGTGAAGTTCAAGCAACTTGTGAAGAAAGTGCTTGAGGGATCGGAGATCGGGAGGAACTTCGAAGACGAATTGAAAAGAATTCGCGAGAGCATGAAGCAGTTCATCTATGGACCAGACTTTTTTGAGTCTCTGGGATTGAAGCACATAGGTCCCATCGATGGCCATGATCTTCAGTTGATGAGGACTGTCTTTGAGAGAATAAAACATTATGATTACCCAGTAGTCGTGCATGTGATAACGCAGAAAGGCAAAGGTTATGAACCCGCTGAGAAAGACAGCGTGAGTTTTCACAGCGCACCGAAATTCGATTTGGAATCAGGTGAACCACTCAGAAAACAAGGTTACATATCATACAGTGAAGTCTTTGGAGAAACCATGTTACAGCTTGCTCAAAAAGATGAAAGAGTTTTCGCAATAACTGCGGCGATGCCAGATGGAACTGGCTTGAAGCACTTTTCGCAGACCTTCCCCGAAAGATTCGCGGACCTTGGGATAACTGAACAGTCGTGTGTGACCTTCGCCGCGGGACTCTCGGTTGCTGGCTTAAAGCCTTTTGTCGCGATATATTCTACTTTTTTGCAGAGGGCGTATGATCAGATAGTCCACGATGTGGCGTTACAAAATCTTAATGTCGTTTTTGCGATCGACAGGGCGGGGCTCGTTGGCGAGGATGGACCAACTCACCATGGTTTGTCCGACATAGCTTTGTTTAGAACTGTACCGAAATCAATCATCTTTGCACCCATAAATTCACTGGATCTGGTATGCTTACTTAGGAGCATTGTTGAAAACGATACAAAAGGAGTAATAGCAGTTCGATATCCAAAAGACTCGGAGGAAGTGAGTTTTGAAGAACTCTGGGCTAAATCAAAAATCATAGACCCGTTCACTTGGGAGATCGCAAGAAAAGGGAATGGTAAGGTGGCAATTCTCGCTGTTGGAACCATGGTGAAATATGTTGACAGACTGGTTCCACTTGACCCTACAGTTGTTCATGTCAGATGTGTCAAACCTCTGGACGAAAAAACATTGAGTTTTCTTGTTGAAACTCACGATTCATTTGTCACAATCGAAGAAGGCTTTCTCAGCGGAGGATTTGGGGAGAGCATAATCAGCTTCATGAACCAACGCGATGTGAGAAAACCCGTGCTCACACTTGGTGTACCAGAAGAGTTCATACCACAAGGTTCCAGAGAACAGTTGCTTAGGTTCTGTAAGCTTGATTCTGAGAGCATTTCACAGGCTGTGGTATCATTTCTAAAAAAGGAGGTTTATGCATGGTAGTCAAGTTGGATTATGGTGAATTGGAAATAAGCTTGAAGGCGTTAAAAAAGCTCGCCTATATTGCGACGGCGCAGAGTTATGGACCTGTGAACATTGCTTCTGAGAGTTTCTTTGGGAAACTGTTTGGTGAGAAAGAAGAAGAGAGAATCAAAGTTGAGGAACTCGACACTGGTAAAGTGGTCGTTGATCTTTTTATTGAAATTGAGTATGGTGTGAAGGTGACGGAGGTTGCGAAGAACATTATAGAAAATGTCGTGCATGTTCTCAAGAATATAGGCGGTTGTGAAGACGTAGAGGTTAACGTGCACGTGACAGGGATCCGCTGAGGAGGTGCGGATCTTGGAAAAAGTAAATGGGAAATTCATGAAGCTTGCTTTCCAAAAGGCAACTGAGCAGCTTGCAGTGCACGTCGATGAGCTCAACGCGCTGAACGTCTTTCCCGTACCGGATGGCGATACAGGTTCAAACATGCTCGCAACAATGAAAGAGGGTTGTAAATATCTGGACCAATTGGGTAACGACAGACACGATCTTTCGGCTGTGATGGAAGCCATCAGAAACGGGACACTCATGGGCGCGCGTGGGAACTCAGGTGTGATACTGTCTCAGATCTTTCGTGGCTTTGCAATGTACTGTGAAAAGAAAAGAACACTTCAGCCAAGGGATATACTGAAGATGTTCTCGACGGCGAGAAATGTGGCGTACAAGGCAGTCATGAGGCCGGTTGAAGGTACAATGCTCACGGTCTTAAGAAGAATAGATGAAAGCTTGGGTGAAATTGATCAGGCGAGTGCTGTGTCAGAGGTCTTCGAATGGATTCTCAAAGTGGCTGATGAGACTGTCAAGGAGACTCCAAAATTGCTGCCAGTACTTAAGGAAGCAGGAGTAGTAGATGCAGGGGCTAAGGGCCTCTATTATATATTACAGGGTTTTCGCTCGATAGCCATCGGCGAGGAAGAGGTTAATCTCGAAGTGGTCACCAGCTCGACTGGTGAGGTCTCTGTAGAGATACCGGCCGAAGAGCTCAAGTATCAGTACTGCACAGAAGTAATGGTGAAGGGTAAAGATGATTTTCATGTTGAGAAGGTTGAAGAGCTGAGGTTTTTCCTTGAAAATGTGGGAGATTCAGCGGTTGTTGTACACGATGGTGCGGTACTCAAGACCCACGTTCACACCAATAGCCCAGGTGTTGTGATTGAAGAGACTTTGAAGTACGGGGAGATATTGAAGGTCAAAATAGACAACATGAAATTGCAGCACGAACACCTGGTTGAGCAGATTGTTGAACAGCCCAAGAAGTATGGTTTTGTGGCGGTTTCACCAGGTCATGGAATCTCGGAGGTCTTGAGAAACCTTGGTGTGGATCAAATAGTTCGAGGCGGTCAAACTATGAATCCGAGCACAGCCGACCTGAAATTCGCGATCGACAGAATAAACGCTCAGATAATCTTTCTTTTCCCCAACAATCCCAACATAGTGCTTGCCGCAAAACAGGCTGCAGAGAATACAAAAGACAAGCAGGTGATAATAATACCCACCCAGACCGTTCAAGAGAGTATCTCAGCCATGATGAGTTTTGATCCCAACGAAGAACCGGAAAAACTCCAAGAGAAATTCCTTCAGGCTGCTCAGTATATCATCCCTCTGTGTGTCACACGTGCCGTTAGAGATGCGAAACACAATGGCACGAAGATCAAAAAAGGTGAATACATGATCATGCGCGGCAAGAAACTCGTTTCGCATGGACAATCTCTCAAACAGGCAATGAACAGAGCTCTAACTGCACTTGATTTACGCGGCAGAGAAATAGTAACCATTTTCACCGGACAGGATGCGGTTGACACCGAGATAGATATTATCAAAGAAGCCCTTGAAAGGGCAATCGATCAAGTACAAATTGATATTCATGAAGGCGGGCAGCCACACTATCCTTACCTGATAATGGTTGAGTAAGGGGCGGCTGTCCTTTGCCTCAATCTGAAACTTTCATTACGACTTTTCCACATTCACCTTTCAACATCAGGTCAAAACCTTTCTGCCACTCATCGAAGGAAATGATATGGGTCACAACTTTGGAAAGATCGACCTTTCCACTGCTTAAAAGCTGATCTGCCGTTCTCCATGTTTCAAAGATCTTGCGCCCTGTTATTCCACAGATCTTGATTCCCTTGAAAGTTATGAGTTCGTCTATCGAGAGTTTCACCTTTGCACCAAAAACTCCTAAGATGGAGGCCGTTCCACCGCGCGTCAAAGATCTCAATCCTTGTTCAAGCGCGACTGGATTACCGGACATCTCCAGAAGAACATCAACACCGTCACCATTGGTGACATTCATTATCCTTGCATATAGATCTTCTTGCGTTGGATCTAAGACGATATCTGCGCCGTTGATCATTGCGAGGTTCTTTCTATACGGTTTGATCTCGGAGGCTATAACCAACGAAGCACCTGCGGCTTTTGCAACCTGAACCGCCATGGCGCCGATGGGACCCACACCGGTTATCAGCACAGTTTTGCCGGTGAGGTCTTCCACAAGCGCTGTATGAACGGCATTCCCAAACGGCTCCATCACCGATGCAAAATCTGGTGAAATCTTCTCAGATACCTTCCACAATATCGTTTGAGGGACTTTCACATACTCGGCAAAGGCTCCATCGATATCAACGCCCAGTATTTTCATGTTCCTGCAGATGTGCATTCTGTTGGTTTTACACTGATAACACTGTTGACATGGGATATGTGTCTCTGCCGCGACGTAATCCCCCACCTTTACCATCGTTACAGCCTCTCCAACAGCTTCAACTGTTCCCGCGAATTCATGCCCTATTATCATCGGTGGTTTGATATGACTCCTTGCCCAGTCGTCCCATTTGTAGATGTGAACATCTGAGCCGCAGATCGAGGCACGTCTTACCTTAACCAGAACCTCAGTTGGACCAACTTCGGTCGGTTTTGGTACATCTTGCATTGTCAAGCCAGCCGCCATGTGTGTCTTTAGAATCGCCTTCATCTTAATCCCTCCTCATTTCCAAGTAGAGCTTACCTCAAAGATCTCTAAATTCAAAATTCACATAGGTGGTTTGAACTCGCTGAGGCCAAGAGAAAAGATGTAAAATACAGATGTAATGAAAAAGAGGAGGTGCGATGATATGCCCTTGGACAGAATAACGAAGACACTCGATGAAGAACTTCAACAACTGAAGAATGAAGGTCGTGCGAAAGGAAAGGAATTCATTGTAACAGATGTCAAGAAACCAGAAGGCGAGAAAGGACCAAGGTTTTTTCTCAAAGGTTACGGGAACAAAGAGTTTATAAGAATGAACTCTAATTCCTACCTTGGAATGTCTTTGAGAGAGGAAATAATACAAGCTGAGGAAGAAACAGCGAGAAAATATGGTGTTGGACCTGGCGCGGTGAGGTTTATAAGCGGCACTTACTTACCACACAGAGAACTTGAGAAAAGACTTGCGCAATTTCATTCAAGGGAAGACGCGATGATCTACAGCGCGGCATATGTCACCGTGATTGGTGTGATCTCTTCTCTCACAACTCCTGAAACAATCATCATAAGTGATGAGCTGAACCACAACTGTATCATAAATGCTGTGAGACTTTCAAGACCAAAGGACAAATTCGTCTACAAACACCTTGACATGAGCGATCTTGAAGAGAAGATAAAAAACAGTATCGGCAAAGCCGATAGAGTACTTATCATCAGCGACGGTGTTTTCAGTATGAGAGGAGACTACGCGCCACTCGATAAAATAGTCGATATCGCCAACAAATACGACGAAAACTTTGAGCAAAACGTTGTTGTCATTATTGATGACTCTCATGGTGTAGGGGCTTTTGGGACAACTGGAAGGGGAACCGAGGAAGTAGTCAATGCACGAGTTGATCTTCTGATTGGAACGCTGGGGAAAGCCTTTGGCGTGAATGGAGGGTATGTGGTCTCGAATCAAACGATGATCACTTACCTGAGGGAAAGAGCCATCACCTATATTTATTCAAATCCAATCACGCCCGCCGAGGCCGCATGTGCCCTCAAAGTGCTGCAGATACTTGACAGCGATGAAGGAAGATCGAGATTGAAACATCTGAGAGAGTTGACCAAGAGATTCAGGGAGGGTTTGTTGAAGCTTGGTTATGAGACGATAATCAGTGAACATCCAATCGTCCCATTGCTTGTCAGAGATACGAAAAGAACATCTGAACTGGTTAATTACCTCATAGACAACGGTATCCTTGCAACGGGCTTGAATTTCCCCGTCGTTCCAAAAGGAGATGAAACAATAAGGTTTCAGATCAATGCAGATCACACAGTTTATGACATCGATTTTGTTCTAAGGGTGCTTGAGAATTACAGAAAAACAAGATGGGCAAAGCCTTAACAAATCATCGAATTTGACTCATTTTGTAACAGATTGTATAATCAGCATAGACTAACCTTTGAAGGGAGGTAGAGGGAATGAAGAAGGTACTCGCAGTTTTAATGCTCGTTCTTGCGGCTTTTGTCTTCGCACAGACTATTAACTGGGCTTTTTTGCAAGAACCAATCTCTTTGAACATCTGGGACTATCTTGGTCCGAACGCGACAGTGTGGACGGGTTATGTGATTGGTCCAAGAATCGCTGGTTTGTACAGTTATTCCGATGTGAGATTTGACTGGGTCCCATCTATTGCAGCTGATCTTCCAGACCTTGTTCAAGAGGGAGATCACTGGGTTTACACGATCAAACTGAGAACAGATGTGACTTGGTCGGATGGCACACAGTTAACAGCCGACGATGTGGTTTGGACAATGAATACAGTCAAGAAGTTCATCGTCGACTACGGTCTTGGTGGAAACTGGGCTGGTTACATCGATCCAGATTACTTTGTCAAAGCAGAAAAGATCGATGATTTCACGGTGAAAATCCACTTCACACAGCCAAGTCTTGCAAAGGCAAACTTTGGTGCTCTGATGATGCCAATCCTTCAGAAGAAATACTGGGAACCAAAGGTTGAGGAAGCACTCAAGACAGCAAACCCACTCCAGACGATGTACAACTACGACACCTCCGATGAGCCAATCCTGGGCGCATTCTTGTTGAAAAAATGGGAGAAGGGTGCCTTTATAGAAGTTACTGCACGCAAAGATTATTTTGACACCGGCAGCATCTTGACACTTTACAAAAACGGAGCCGTTGAGATCAAGAATCCCAAAACTGGTTTTGCCTGGTCTGGCTATGGTGAACCAACGGGTGAAAAGCAACTTGAACTTGTAACAGGTCCTTATGTGGACAGCATAATCTACAGAATGTACCTGAACAGATCAGCCGCAATTACGGCTTTGATCAACGGCGATGTGAGCTTCATCTTCAATTCCCTTGGTTTGCAGAAGGGTGAAGTGGATCAGCTCGCAAAGGTCGCAAATGTCAAATTGATCAGCAACTCAGTCAATGGTTTCAGGTACATGTGCTTCAACATGAGAAGGTTCCCGATGAACATCAAGGAGTTCTGACAGGCTATAGCCGCTCTTGTAGACCGTGAATTTCTGACCTCAAGGGTTCTCGGTGGTCAGGCATTCCCGCAATATGGTGTCGTGCCAAACGGAAACGTCTTCTGGTACAACCCCAATGTTGAAAAACTCTCACCTGGTTATGGCATGAGCTCAGGAGACAGAAGAAAACTCGCTATAGATCTTCTCAAGAAGGCTGGTTTCAAATGGGTAGTCGAGCCAAAGATCGAGGGTAACAACGTCGTTAGACAAGGTAGAGGGCTGATAGGTCCTAACGGTCAGAGAATTGAGCAGATAGAACTCCTCGCGCCAGGTGCCGGCTATGACCCAATGAGGGCAACTATAGCGATGTACATTGAAAGATGGGCAAATGAAATTGGAATTCCCATCAAGGCAAACTTAGTCGATTTCAACTTGATTGTTCAAAAGGTCTTTGATGAACCATTTAATTTCGATATTTATATGCTTGGTTGGAGTCTTGGATACTATCCAGATCACGTTGCAGATTTCTTCCACAGCAAACGCGCTGGTGTTGGTGACTACAACGCTGCTGGTTACAACAACCCAGAATTTGACAAACTCGCGGATGAATTCCTTGCCACACCTGATATAGAAAAGGCAAGAGAGCT
This sequence comes from Thermotogota bacterium, assembly GCA_029551145.1. GTDB lineage: Bacteria > Thermotogota > Thermotogae > Thermotogales > DSM-5069 > Pseudothermotoga_B. Next base: position 61,706 of record JAKPGA010000004.1, read on the forward strand.
GTCCTTCAAACTTCAGGAAATCTTGGCAGACGATGTTCCATACGTGGTCATTTTCGATACACCAACTACCGAAGCCTTCAGAACAGACCAAGTTATCTTCCCATACGAAAAGACACTCTCTGGTTTGCAGTACGTGAACGGAACTCCGACACTTGTAAAAGCAGCAAAATAACCTGAGAATACCTTTTCATTCCACCGCCCCTGCTGGGGCGGTTGGATTTTATGACCCGAGAGGAGGTAAAAGGTGCTTAAATTTCTTGGCAAGAGAGTTTTTCAAATTGTCATACTTCTGTTCATCTACGTCACGATCGTCTTCTGGTTAATGGAAGCCCTGCCTGGAAGTTTTCTCGATAAATATCTCATGAACCCCAAGATCACACCAGAGATAAGAGAGAATCTGAAGCGCCAGTTTGGTTTAGACAAGCCGGTTTTCACAAGATATTTGTACTACATGAAGAACTTCTTGGTTTTGGATCTTGGTGTCTCATTTTCGTACTTTCCAAAGAAGGTTAGTTCGATAATCTTCGAAAGACTTCCAAGAACCGTTTTCTTGTTTGCGACGTCGACTTTGATTTCATACGCGTTTGGGTATAATCTTGGTAAGAGATCTGCATGGAGAAGAGGCAAGGTAGTTGATCAGGTGACGACCTTCACTGGTATCATCTTTTGGACAATCTTTTTGCCTTTACTTGCCATATTCAACATCTGGTTGTTCGGAGTCATTTTGGGAATACTTCCTTTGAACCAATTCATAGAACCGAATCTTTGGAGACACGTTTCTTTTTCAGCACAGGATCTTTTTCTGAAGCTTTTGTTGAACGCATTTATCTTCTTGATTGTTTTTTTGATCGCCATGATAATTTCGCGTGGACTCAAAACGATAGCCGCCAAGAGGATCCTGCTTTATACTTCTTCGATTGTTACGATAGTTATCTCAGTTTCGATTTGGATTCTCTCGGGTAAAGCGATATATGCCTGGGATATCATAAAGCACATGGTTCTTCCTGTTTTCACGCTGACACTTTATTCATTCGCCGGAAGCATGCTGGTCATGAGAGACACGATGCTCGATGTGATTAGGGAAGACTACATCACCACTGCCAAAGCAAAGGGCTTGCCAGACAAGATAGTCAGAGACAAACACGCTGCGAGAAACGCTTTACTACCACTTGTAACCAACTTTGTGATAAGCCTTGGTTTCACGATCAGTGGAGGCATAATAACCGAGACCATGTTCTCGTGGCCCGGCCTTGGGAGGGCGTACCTGGAAGCCTTGAGTCAGCAAGACTCGCCTTTGCTGATTGGTCTTCTTGTCTTCACGGGTGTTTTTGTTCTTTTCGCCCACCTTGTTGCTGACATACTCTACGCCTTTTTGGATCCAAGAATAAGATATTGAGGTGAGTGAAATGGTTGATGCAGTCATAAAGGAACCTTTGTGGAAGATTCGTCTCAAACTTTGGATGAGATCCTTAAGAACAGGATGGGAGCTTTTCAGAGAAAGAAAACTGGCTGTATTTGGCCTTGGAGTTATAATATTCTTCGCGGTCTTCGGCTTGGTTTATCCTCTGTATCCGACGATAATGAAGAACATTTTCTGGAAAAATGATCCTTTTGGGTATCAAACTTTCGCACCCTATGACCCGATAATCGGCTTTGATCCTGATATAATGAGTCATCCTTCGGCACCGTCTTTCAGACATCCTTTGGGTACGGACCCTCTTGGGAGAGACATTCTGTCCATGATCATGTACAGTACCCCACGTGAATTTGTTCTTGGAATAACCGCCGCGTTGATAACGGTTGTCATAGGCACGATTATCGGCGCCAGTTGTGCATACTACGGAGGTGTGATAGACACATTTTTCATGAGGCTTGCCGATATCGTGATGCTCTTTCCAAGTCTCGCGCTGCTCATGGTTTTGAGTGCCTTCATAGATCTGACGCTTTTCAGACTTGCCCTCATCATAGGCATGCTTTCTGGTTTTGGTTCGATCACCCTGGTACTCAAAGCACAGGCTCTAACGATAAAGGTGAGGCCATTCATCGAGGCTGCGAAGTCGACTGGCGCGAGCGATGCTTACATAATATTCAGGCACATCATACCGAATATACTGCCTCTTTCATTTCTATACATGATGCTCAACGTGACAGGAGCGATTTTCACCGAAGCCACTCTTTCATTTCTCGGACTTGCGAATATAAGAATGAGCTGGGGCGTGATAATCCAGATGGCTGAATCTTCGGGGTATCTAATGGGAGCGAGCATTGGGACTTACTGGTGGCTTTGGCTTCCAGCGGGTGTCTGTATAACTCTGCTTTGTTCTGCGTTCTACTTCCTTGGCAGAGGACTTGAAGAGATCGTGAATCCAAGGCTCAGAAAGAGGTGATGAAATGTTGCTCTCTGTAAAAGACCTGAAAATGCATTACAAAACAAAGATGGGATATGTGAAGGCTGTTGATGGGATAAATTTCGATCTTGATTCGGGAGAGAGTTTAGGCATAGTAGGTGAGTCTGGATGCGGTAAAACTTCCATCTCGATGACTATATTGAGGCTTTTGCCAGATAATGCCGAATTCAAAGCCGGAAGCGTTTTTTTCGATATGGGCAACGGTCCGATTGATTTGGTGAAGTTGGATGAGTCACAGATGAGAAAGTACAGATGGCGTGGAATATCGATGATTTTCCAGGCCGCTATGAACTCCCTCAACCCTGTTTACAAAGTGGGAGACCAGATAATCGAGGCAATACAAAACCATTTTCCCGAAACCCCTGTTGACAAGGCTCGAGAAAAGGTCGCAGAACTTTTTCATTTGGTTGGACTTGACCCATCAAGAATGGATCAGTATCCACACCAGTACAGTGGTGGAATGAAACAAAGGGCTGTTATCGCGATGGCTCTGGCATGCGATCCAAAGGTGATCATCGCCGATGAGCCGACAACTGCGCTCGATGTTATAGTTCAAGATAGGATACTCAAAGAAATAAGAAAGATTCAGAAGAAATTAAACATGGCGATGATATACATATCGCACGATATCGCAGTGATAGCGGAGGTCAGCGACAGGATCGCCGTGATGTATGCGGGGAAATTCGCTGAGCTTGCTGATTCGGTGACGATCTTCAAAAAACCGATGCACCCGTACACCTATGGATTGATGCATGCCTTTCCAAGTACAGTTGGAGAGAAAACAGATCTTGTAACTATACCTGGAGAGCCCCCAAATCTGCTCAATCCACCGAAAGGGTGTCGATTTGCTCCAAGATGCCCAAAGGCTGATCAAACTTGTATCAACGAAGAACCACAGTACATTGAGATAGAAAAGGGGCACTTCGTGTCATGCCATCATCCTGTGAAGCCTGGAGAGGTGGTGCAGTTCTATGAGCAATGAATTGGTGTTGAAAATAGAAGGTCTCAGAAAACTCTTTCCCGCTGAAAGACGTATATTCAGTAGAACAAAGTATTTTGTTCATGCTGTGGATGACATATCCATCGAGATAAAAAGAAGAGAATCACTCGCTTTGGTTGGAGAATCTGGTTGCGGCAAGACAACGACAGGTAAGGTGCTTGTCGGACTTGAAGAGCCAACAGATGGAAGAATCACAGTCGAGCAAGAAGATGTAACGCCTTTGCTTTACGAAAATGAGAGTTCGGCACGACGTTATATCGAGCGAAATTATGTCGAGAGATTTTCCAAGATGGATGATCAACAGCTCAAGACTTTGGATGGTGTGGACGGTATATACGCCGAGAGATTTCTCAAATTGTCAAAAGATGGTACAAAATTCATTTCGGAGTTTCTTGAAAACCGTAGGGTGAGAGTCTGGCAACTTCGCAGACGTGTGCAGATGATCTTTCAAGATCCATATGAATCACTGAATCCCAGAATGACCATCTTTGATATTGTCTCTGAGCCTTTGAATATTCACGAAATAGGTAATCTGAAAGAACGCGAGGACAGAGTCGCAGAAATGCTCGCGAGTGTTGGTCTAACGCCACCAGAGACCTTCATGTTCAGATTTCCACATGAACTGTCTGGTGGGCAGAGACAGAGAGTTGCGATAGCGAGGGCTTTGATTTTGAATCCATCCTTTGTAGTAGCAGATGAACCGACCTCAATGCTTGATGTATCGATAAGAACAGGCGTAATGAAGCTGATGATGAGACTTGCCGATGAACACAACATGAGTTATCTGTACATAACCCACGACCTCGCAGTCGCAAGATATATGAGTAACAACATAGCCGTTATGTACCTTGGAAAAATAGTTGAGACTGGCCCAACCGAAGAGGTGCTGCAAAACCCACTTCACCCTTACACCAAGGCACTGCTGGCGGCGGTACCTATCCCAGACCCAGAGCAAAAAAGAGGTGAACCAAATATAAAGGGAAGCGTTCCCAAACCTATAAACCCGCCCAAGCGCTGTAGATTCTTCGATAGATGCCCTTACGCGGTTGAATACTGCGAGAAAAACGACCATCCGAAACTGGTAGAGGTACTTCCAAACCACAAGGTCGCTTGCTATGTTGTCAGTGGCGAAACAAAGTAAAACGGTTCGCTTTATTTTGATGTTGTGCATAATCCTGGCGGTGTCCAATTACACTGCCGGGGTATTTATCTATCGTGGTTATGTGAAGAGACTGTCCGAGACATCTATAAATTGCTGGATAACTTTCGAGCAAGATCTATTGCGGGGAAAAATAGAGATAAAGCCTGCCGATGGCATGAAGGTTTTTCCCGTGGATTATCAGATTTATTTTTATGACGACAGAGGCAACACTTTGCAACTCATCGCGGATTCGCTGAGTGGAAAGCTCCACGCGGACTTTGAAACTCAGATGAAGGAGAAACTCTTTTCGAAGCAATGGCAGGTGGTGGGGTATTCGAATGTTAAGATCAGATGGCTGTGGCTCTCGATGAGTTTGAGTCTGCCAATAGAGGTGCAAGTCGAATGAGAAAGATTGCTTTGTTTTTCATTTTGATGACCTTCATCTACCATGCCGTTGTTTTCGAACTGATTCTTGGGAAATTCTCCCCATTGCCGTCTTATCTGCTGTGGATAATAGTTGCTCTTATTTCGTGGGCTCTTGGTGTTTCTATGGAGTCTTTCTCCAAGATTTTGTTCATCATAATCGGCTCTTTCATCGCGGCGGGGATCATCAGTTATTTTCTCATGAGCTTTTATATTCGTGAAAGTGTTGTCAGTCTGGTTCAAATGATAACCTTAAAAATGATATCAGTCTCTGTGCTCACTATCTTCATAATTAGTAGTGTTTGCGCTTTTCTTGGCTACATGTTCAGATCTCGATAGCATCAGCAAACCCACTGAATTGTTAAGCACATGGCAGAGTATCGGGCAGAAAAGACTCTGAGTGCTGATAGCGGAGTACGCGAATATATACCCAGCGGCAAATCTGTAGGCGAAGTTGAACACTGAAAACTTTTCCATCCTGCTGAAGACATTTGCCAGATGAACACAGGAAAAGATGGCTGCGTTCAAAAGAACACTCGGCAATAAGAACAGTAGTGCACCCCTGAAGATGATCTCTTCTGACACAGGTAACGCGATGCCGATGAAAAGAAGGTCGGAAAATGAGATCTTCTTGTAGAATCTCATCTGCTGAGCCTTCAAAAGGTCACCGAGAAAAACCATTGTTGCGAAGACCAAAAGAAAATAAAAAAAACCTTTGAACTGAACCGTGAATGTGTAAGGTACATCCATGAAAAAATACAAAGCCACAGCGTACAAAAGTTGACAGATGGATATGAACGGTATCTTGTGCCTTCTCACCAATTTCGATAGATTCTGTAGGATCACCATTATCAGCAAGATCAGAAGGATAGAAAGAATCGCCAAATCTGTACCCCCTACTTTGACACATCTTCGAGAATGTTCTTCACATATGTGCTGCACACACCACAGTTGTTACACCTGCTCCAGCGACAGTCCTGTGTCGTGATGCCCAAAAGAGCCCTCTGGTATTCTTCGATCAGAAAACTCTTGCTCACCCCAACATTTATGTGGTCCCAAGGAAGATCTTCGTGGAGATCTCTTTGTCTCAAATAGTGGTTTAAGTCTATCTGTGACTTCTCTATGGCGCTCTTCCACATCTCGAAATTGAAAACATCTGCCCAGTCATCAAACAGCGAGCCATTTCTGAAGGCGTTCAAAACAACATCGAAGACCTTCCTGTCCCCCCTACAGAGCATGCCCTCTATCAGGCTCATATATGGATCGTGGAAATTCACACTCGCGATATCTCTGGCTTGTAGGACGATTCTTCGTGCATGATCAATGTAATCAGTTGATCTTTGCTCAGCAAACTGGAATGGAGTGTGTGGCTTTGGAATGAAATTCGCCACAGAAAGAACGATTTTCTTAAACCCGATCTTGCGAGCGATCTTTGCCATCTGTACGATACCAGAAAGATCCTCGTCGGTCTCCGTGGGCAAACCGATCATGAAATAGAGTTTCACCCTGTTCCAGCCAGCTCTTTTTGCTGCTTCAAGTGTGGTTATGTAATCTTCTTCAGTTACATTCTTGTTTATCACATCTCTGAGTCTTTGGGTACCTGCCTCGGGCGCGAAGGTCAGTCCGGTCCTACGTGCTGTACTCAGCCCTTGAGCGATGGACAATCCGAATTTGTCAAGGCGTGTTGAAGGAATGGATATCGAGACGGCATGGTTCTCAAATCTTTCTCTGAGAAGTTGCAGCATTTTGCCTATCGCACTGTGATCTGCAGTTGACAGCGACAAAAGAGCCAGCTCCTCGTAGCCGGTGCACAGAAGCGAATTTAACGCCTCATCGACAACCTTCTGGCTGTATTTCTCCCGGACAGGTCTGTATATAATTCCCGCTTGGCAGAACCTGCAACCTCTTGTGCAGCCGCGCATGACCTCCACTACAACCCTGTCATGAACAAGCTCTGCATTTGGTACTATTCTTTTGGCAGGTAGTTGGACTTTGTTCAGATCTGTTGTGATTCTTCGATTTATCTTCTGTGGGACCCAATCGAAGATTGGTTTGACAGGAATAGTCGGCTCATAAAAGACTGGCACATAAACTCCATCTATTTGCGAAAGTGCTTTGAGTCTTTCTTCTCTTTTCATTCCCTTTGTTCCGATCAGACTTTTGGCTATTTGCAGGGCGACTTCCTCTCCATCTCCAATCACGAAGGCATCAAAAACCCTTGAGAGAACCTCAGGGTTTGTCGTGCATGGCCCACCGGCTATGATTATCGGATCAGCGTCGGTGCGCTGGTCATTGTAAAGAGGTACACCGGCAAGTTCAAGTGCGCACAGCGCATTTGTGTAGGAAAGTTCGTACTGAAGGGATATACCGATTAAATCGAGTTTCCTCAAAGGGGTTTTCGATTCAAGGGTGAAAAGTTCAGCGCCTTTTTGCTTCATCAGTTCTATCATATCCTTCCATGGTAAGAAGACTCTCTCTGCCCAGACCTCTGGTAGACTATTGAGCACATAATATATGATCAAAAGGCCAAGATTTGACATTCCAACCTCGTAAAGGTCCGGGAAAACCAACCCTACTCTGAGCTTTGTTTCTGAAAGATCCTTAACTATTTGGTTGTATTCTCCGCCGATGTACCTTGAAGGCTTTTCAATTTTGTCGATATTTTCATTCAATATGCGTAGAATCACTTTACCCTTTCCTCCAAAAGATACTCAAAGATCTTTCTTGACATCGGGGCAGCGACTTCTCCACCACCACCTGCGTACTCGAGCATCGTCAAGACTAAGAACTGCGGTGAGTAGGTAGGTGAGAAGGCGACAAACCATGAATGTGATCTTTCACCCTTTCGGCCCGTTTCAGCGGTACCCGTCTTACCGGCAACATCGATCTTGAGTCCCTTGAAAGCTTGGTAAGCGGTTCCTTCATCAGTGGGACTGCCATTTGATTTGACGACTTCTCTCAGGGAGTCTTTTATGAAGTTGATTGTGCTCTGCTTCAGTGGGATTTTATAAGATAGAGTTTTCTCGTACTCAAATTGCTTTCTGCCTTGCTGATTTTTCACATAGTCCAGCACATGGGGACGGTAACAGATACCATCGTTGGCTATCGCGTTGAAAAAGTTGAGAATCTCTATAGGTGTTAGGTTGATAAAACTTTGTCCTATGCCACACAGTATCGTATCACCTGGATACCACGGTTCCTTGTAAGCGCCGTATTTCCAGTTTGGGTCTGGGTAGAGTCCTTTACGTTCCCCAGGCAGATCTATTCCCGTGAGCTGATCTATCATGAAAAGATCTGCATACTGCTTCATTCTCTCGATACCGAGTTGCAAAGCCAGGTTATAGAAAAACACGTTACATGACACCTTTATGGCCTTTTTGAGATCGGTGATCCCATGCCCGGCCACATACCAGTCTCTGTAAATGCCCAAGGATCGTCCTGAACTGCCGATGTACTCGTAGTATCCTCTGCAGTCGACGGTTTTTGTCAAATCTGGGTCGTTTTCAAGGTACGCGATGGCATAGAGCGGCTTTATGATCGAACCAGGGGGATAAGTTGCACCAATTGCCCGATTTAGGAGTGGACTTTGAGGATCGTTTGAGATCTCCAGCCACTGTCTCTGATCCATGCCGAGAAAGATGTTGGGGTCGAAACTCGGCGAGGAAGCCATCGCCAAAATGGCACCATCTTTTGCCGATTGAACAATAACGCTACCGGCGCGGTTAGAGCTACTCAAAAGCCTTTGAACATACTCTTGGAGTTTCGAATCTATGGTCAATACGACATCGTTTCCCGCAAGAGGTATCGCTTCCAAGAACCTCCCGATAACCCTGCCCGATGGCGATATACTCACCAATTCATAACCATCTTGGCCCTTCAGATATGAATCATATTGTTTTTCTATCCCTGAAACCCCATGTCTATCGGAACCGACGTAACCTACAACGTGTGGAGCAAGATTGCTGTATCGTCGAATATATTTTCTGAAAACCAGAACACCTGAGTTTTCAAGTTTCATCGCCTCTGCTTCACTTATTTGGACCTCTTCACCCAGTATCAATTTCAGTTTCCTTTCCTGGCCCAAGACTTCATCAACTCTTTCGACATCCATCGAACCGGTAGATTTTGCCACAAGGATCTCTTCATCCCAGGCGAGTGGGACACCATCGCTTGTCATTATCCTGCCCCGTGGGGCATCGATCTTTCTTACATAAACTTTCAACGATTCTATGTATTCAAGATGTGATTTGTGCTGAACAATTTGTAGCACAAACGCTCTGATCAGAAGAATGCAAAATGGTATCGATATCATGAAATAGACGACTACTCTAAGCCTTTTCAAAGTCAATCCTCCAGATCAGCAGAGACAGAGTCATTAGTACCAGGGCCATTATCCAAAAAGAACCCTCAAGCACTAAGAGAAGCGCGATGGTTATGTTGAAGAGCAAAAAGGGGAAAAAAGGCTTGAGAAAATACTCTCTTACCATGATAAAAAGCACATAAGCTGCGAATATCACAATGTGCAGAAAATTCAAAGCCTTGAAGCACAGTGCCGAATGAATTGTCAGGACAATCATGACTCTCAGAACACTTGTTATTCCTGAGAATTTAAGATACTCGACGGCAAGATAAGGCAAAAGCAAGGTAAACAGATCAAAGTAAGCGCCATCAACGGACAAAACCAAGGCTCCAAAGATATATATTCCAAACCTTTTCCAAAAGGTATTGTTCACTTTTCTTTCACCTACTCAGATTATATTTCAGTACTCCTGTTCTGGGTCAACAAGATTGATTACTTCGCCTTTGCTTAAAAACGCGTGCAATACATCGAATGTCTCATTCATGACACCTTCGCTTCCTTCCTCTGTGTATCCACCAACGTGCGGTGAAAGAACAACATTTCTGAGTGTGTTGAAGGGGTACCGACTTGGTAGTATCACTTCATCACTGTTCTTGGGGTACAGATACCAGGTGTCTATGGCTGCTCCTGCGAGAATTTCATTTTTGAGTGCTTCAAAAAATGCCTTCTCATCGATTATATCTCCTCTTGACACGTTTATCAGATACTTTCCCTTCATCCTGTGCAGTCTTTGGGCATCAAACAAATTCTTGGTCTGCTTTGTCAGCGGAAGGGCTATGAAAATCACATCACTTACCTCAATTGCCCAATCAAGATCAGAAGTTATATCTGAATGTTCCATCGGCGCAGACCTTTTCACACCTATGATCTTGCAGTTGAAGGGCTTCAAAAGCTTGGACAGCTCCTCTCCAATGTGTCCCATTCCCACGATGCAGACCGTTTTATTTCTCAATGAGAACCAATAGTCTTGTTCGGGAGAACCAATTGAGTAGCCATGCCAGATACCATGTCGCAAATCTTGGTCGTACTCGACAACTCTTCCAAGAAGGCTCAAAGATAAAGCCAGTGCACGTTCAGCAACAACGGGGGCATTGGCATGGCAATTGCTGACCTTTATGTTTTTCTTTCTAATCGCTTCCCAGTCAAGCGCGTTCACACCAGCCATTGGCACGATTATCAACTTGAGGTTTGAGGACTCGATCTCTTCCTTGGAAAGTCTTGGTGCGACCACTACATCGGCATCCTTTATTAACGAACGAGGTAAAGGATTTGAAAAATACCCTTCGAAGCGAACATCTTTGTAGGAGTTCTTCAGCTTTTCTATCTTGGTCAACCATTTATCGTTGATTCTATTCAAGAAAAGCACCAACAACCTCTTCCACCTCCTAATACAGGTGCAGCACCATTTCAAGCTGTGTGAGAACTTTTTCAAATCCAATCTTTAGAGCAGCATTGTAGAGAGGATCGTCTTCAGGAATATTCGCCATAGAACACACTGTTTTATTCTCAACATCGCACACATAGTTTACGGCCTCATCGAGTAGAGAAACATATGACTCCCTGTTTCTGGCAGGTGCACAGTCAACGATGAACGCATTCTGTTCAGTTGCACCCCAAACGACGTATCCTTGATCTTTCAAAAGGTTGGTTCTTGCCATTTTGTATCTACTGCTTGCCAAGAGCAGAGTTGCCGGCTCACGTTGCCAGTTAGGATGTCTTGAGAGATTTATCATCGCTTCTACAGAGATCTGGTGTATCCATCTTGGATCTGCTCTGAAAAACGATACTTTTCTGACAGGCACAGGGTTTTCTTTGACCATTGAGAAGAGTCTTCTGGTGGTTCTAAAGCCATTCTTTTCGTAAAATCGGATTGCCCTTGTCTCTGTTTCAAGAACCTCGAGTACAACAGACTCTGCTTTCTTCCATCTCAATGATTCAAGGGCGTGTTCCAGTATTCTATAAGCAAGACCAGTGCCTCTCTCTTCTTTCACCACTCCCATGGCATCGATTCTTCCTCTGTTCTTTCTCAGACAACACACGATAAACCCAACGGGTCTGTCATCCTTCAAGAATACAAAGGAATCGGTGAGAGAGATAGAATTCTCACGGGCATCGAGGTTAAAACTCAGTGTATCCCAGTTGATTGGTACAGGGTAATCACTGAAGATCTCATTGACAAGATCGAGAAATCGCACAATGGGAAACTCCGCCAACAGTTTGACGGACTCCATTCGATCACCACCTTCTTATCAAATAGAGATGTTCAGGTGATTGTCTTTGTCTTGTTTCAACGCGCTTGTGGTGGATTTCATCGCTGTTCTCCAGGCATCCAATAGTTCCTCAAAGTATCCCAGGACCTCGTCTATCTTTTGCGTGTCCTTTTTGACCGAGGCTTCGATCAAGGTTCTGTACATATAACTATACAGCGATCTGAGACCTTTGGCAATCTCTCCACCCTTTTCGATGTCAAGTGAGATATTCAACTCGGTGACTATGTCCTGAGCTCTCTTTATCTTCTCGTTTGTGGTGATGAAATCGTTTTTGTTCAAGGCATCTTTGGCGTCTTTGAGAACTTCAATAGCTTTTTCGTACATCATTTCGATCAATTTCATAGGGCTTGCAGTTTTCACCGCGTTCTCTATATAGTAGTCTTTCATCACTGTGAATGCACCTCCCTGATCTTGGAGAGAGCCAGTTCAAAGAAATCCTGATAGGATTTCAGAACTATTGGAAGATCGTTTTCGATGGAGTTTGCTATCTCTGAAATATCTTGAACTTCAAGGGTGCCGAGGAATTTCTTCAATCTTACTAAGATGCCAGACGTATCGATGTTCGGTAGTTCCACTATTCTGTAGATACTCTGCCTTAGGCTGTCCAATGCCGATATACTTTCCGAAAGGCTCTCTATGTCTTTGAAGGACTTTGCGTGACCAGATCTGAGAGATTGCGCAACACTTGGCAAAAGCCCAATCGCAGTTTCTATGTAGTCAAGAATACCAGGAAGAATCTCAGATAGATATTCAACGGGTGTCGCGAATTCCATGGTTATTTCTGTGTTTTCTTCAAGCGGCGAATCTTTGAGCTCTGAAACCTTTTGCGCTGGAACTTGGATATTGTCAATCACCAGTGATTTTAAAACCTTATCTTTTGGGGCTATTTCATCGTACAACTTGCCAAAGGTTGCAAACTCTTTTGCCTGAAAACTCATTTTCTCTCCGTTGATTATCACGGTAACCATTTCAGATCACTCCCTTTTCTTTTGCCAAGAAAACCAAAGACAAAGTCTTCGCGTCAACGATTTGTCCATCCAAACATTTGACAAGAACTTCAGAAGGTCGCAGTATTTCCACCTTCAATATCTCATCTTGGTCAAGATTCTGTTCTGTCTTCACAAGGTCCTGAGCCAAATACAGATAGATCTTTTCGTTGGAGAAACCAGGTGTTGTGTAAATGTATCCGACGTATTCCATTTTCAGTGCTTTGAATCCTGTCTCTTCTTCGAGTTCTCTTGAGGCGCATTCTTCTGGAGACTCGTTTTCATCGAGTTTGCCAGCCGGGACCTCAAGAAGCTCAGTGCCGACAGGATATCTGAACTGCTTCACTAAGATTACACTGCCATCTTGTAATATGGGTAACACAGCAACTGCACCTGGGTGAAAAACCACCTCGCGCGTTGATCTATACCCATTCTGCAAGAGAACCTGATCAACTTTGACTGTCAAAATCTTACCTTTAAAAATCTGCTGACTCTCTAATAACTTTTCGGACAAAATCCTCACTCCTTGACAGCTACATTTTCTATTTCAACGGGTACGACATTGGAGACACCGTCGATCATCGTCACTCCGTGCAGCAAATCAGCACTCTCCATGACAACTTTGTTGTGTGTTATCACGACGAATTGAGCCTTCGTTGATCCGTCTTCGAGCAACCTCTTAAATCGCTCTGCATTGAACTCGTCTAAGGGAGCATCGATCTCGTCAAGCACATAGAATGGACTTGGCTTCACCTCCAACAACGCGAAAAGCAAGGCTATGCCGACCAGTGCCTTCTCTCCACCTGAAAGCAGTTGGAGCTTTTGAATTCTCTTTCCCGGTTTTTTGACCGAGATCTCTACACCCGCTTCAAGGATATCTTTACCAGGTTCGATTCGTATTTCACCTTCACCACCTGCGAAGAGCAGCGAAATGAAATAATTGAACTTGGTGTTGACCTGCTCATAGACATCCAACAGCCTGTTTCTGGCTTCTTCATCTGTTCGTTTGATCAGATCGTTTATCTTTTCTTTTGCATCTTCAAGATCCTTCTTTTGTATTGCAAGGTCGTTGTACTTGCTCTCAACCTGGTTGTATTCATCTATGGCAAGCAAGTCAACTGGTCCCAGGTATTTTATCTTGTTCTGCAGATCTTCCAGTTCATTCTTGAGAGCTTCCAGTCTCTCAGCCTCAAGTTCCTCAGCTTCAAGAGCCGTCTGTTCGTCTACCTCTCCTATGAGTTGCTGTATTTTGTTCTGTACCTCTTGGATAGACAGTTCAAGATGGTGTAGGTATTCCCTTGATTTCTCGCGCTCTTCCTTCATCTGTTGCATCTTTTTTTCCAGTTCATCCAACTGGGCCAGCTTCTGATCTTTGTCACTCCTCTGCATTCTCATCGTTTCAAAAAGGTTTTCTGTCTCCTTCTTGACCGTCTCCAGTTCTCTTTGGTTCTCCAGCATCGTATTTCTGAGACGATCGATCTCCTTCTCGATTTCCTCTGACTGTGAAGCGAGCTGTAGTGATTCTTCCTCTAATCTTTGTTTTTGATCCCTGAGTCTGGCCAACTCTGATTCGTAATGCAATTTTCTTTCCAGCAGGCTGGTGACCTCAGCCTTGAGTTGCGAATACTGTGTGGATATCTCTTCAATTACCTGCTTTTCGGAAGACAGCTGTTCATCAAAGTCCTTCAACTCTGACTCGTACGATGTTACTTTCAAGGAGAGTTCCTCAAGCTCCGAGAGAATACTCTCTCTTCTCATTTGCATTCCTTCTGACTTCAAAAGGTAACCTCTCTTCAGTTGCTCCAGTGAATTGATCTCTTTACTGAGCTCTTCTACAGTCTTGCTCAGTTCCTCAATCATTCTTTTTGTCGAACTTCCCTCTGCGATAACGTCGGTGAGTTCTCTCTCAACGAGCCTTTCTTGATTGGTCAGGGTCTGAACCTCTTGGTCGATTTGGTTCAGCTTCTGTTGATGCAGTCTCTCAATCGAAGAAAGCTCTAATCTTTGAGTTGCTATCTCATTCAATCTCAGTTTTCTTTTGACAAGTGAATCGGTTCTTTCAACTTCAACCTCGCCACCAGTTATCGATCCGTGCTGGCCTATTATTTCGCCATTCAGTGTTGCCATACGGCATCTGACCTTGTAACGCTTCTTTATGTCGACGGCATCGTCCAGTGTCTTGACTATGATGTCATTCCCAAAAAGATACCCTGGAAGTGCCATGAACTGCTGGTTGACTCGAACAATCTGCGCTGCATAACCAACAAAACCCGGATGACGCTCGATCTCTCTCATACCACTGAAGTGCGATTCTATCAAGTCCAGTGGTAAAAAGGTGACACGTCCAACCTTCTCACTGTTCAGCCATTCGATGACTTTTTTAGCAGTGTTGGCGTTGTCAACTACGACATGTTGAACGGCACCACCCAGCAAAACTTCTATGGCTTTGGCATATTCAGCTGGGAAACTCACCAAATTGCCAACCACATCGAAGACTCCATCGAATTCTCCTTCTGCCTTCTTTGCGAAGATGGCTCTGACCGATCTGGTGTAACCTTCGTAGGTCTGTATTCTGTATCTTATCTTTGCCTCTTCTTCGTCGAGGTTTCTCAGCGAACGCTTGATATTGTCAAGTTGCTCGAAGGTTGATCTCTTTTCGTTGGAGAGTTCTGAGAGTCTTTCTCTCACAGATTGAAGCTCTTTTGCAAGCGAGGCTTCTCTGTCACCTGAGGTCTTCAGTTTTTCCAGTAGAGCCGAGAGTTCCTCCTGAAGACCGGACAGCCTCTTTTGTTTCAGATCAAGTTGCGAGTCTATCATTGCGGTACGCTTTGACAGATCATCAAGACCTTCTTCTATTCTTGAAAGCTCACCTTCCAAAGACAGCTTCTCTTTATTTGCCAGATCTCTCTTTTCTTTGAGGGCGAGCAATTGCTTTTCTTTTTCTGAGTACCTTGAAATGATTTCATTTCTGCTCTGTTCAACCTTTGTCAACTCGCTCTCTTTTGATCCTATCTCATCTATCAAGGCTTTGAAGATGAGGTTGAGCTCATCGCTTCTTTTGTCGATCGTCGCTATCTGCTCTTTGGCAGAGTCAAGCCGTGTGGTCGTCTCAACGAATTTGGTTTCTCTCTCGTTCAATCTCCTTGAATACATTTCCCTTAATTCCATCAAGGTCGTCTGTCTTTTCTTGTAATCTTCCAACAGATTTGTGAAGCCCTCAATCTCCTTGTCGACATTGGCAAACTCCTGCTTCAAAGTTGACCAATTCGTTTCTATGTTCAGCAGCTGCTTTTGAAGATCTTTAATCTTCTCTGAAGTTTCAGCGTGCTGATTTTGAAGATGAGATAGTCTTTTCATCTCCTTTTTGAGCACGTTACCGTAGTACAGCTTCTTTACCTGTTCAAGTCTTGCTGAGTACTCTTGATATCGCTCTGCTCTTTTGGCTTTGAGATACAAAGACTTTCTCTGTCTATCGAGCTCGTAAAGTAGGTCCTGAACTCGTGTCAGGTTGCTGTTAACAACTTCAAGTCTTGCCATGGACTCCTTCTTTTTTTCTCTGTAAAAGGCCGTCTCTGCAGCTTCTTCCAGTAGCAACCTGAGCTCCTCGGGAGAGGCGTTCACTATTCTCTCGATCTGTCCCTGCCCAGCTATGGAATAGAATTCCTTGCCTATGCCGGTACCGATGAATTTCTCGTGGATATCTTTGAGCCTCACAGTTTCTCCGTTCAGCATGTACAGGTTTTTCCCGTCATTTGTGAGCATTCGTGAGACGACAATTCTATCATTTTCGTTTTCGAAGACGATCTCGACATAGGCACTTGAAGCTGCCGGCATCGTACTCGATCCCGCGAAGATCACATCGTATTTCTCATCTGCCCTGAGTTGCTTCATTGATTGCTCACCAAAAACCCATCTTATTGCATCGACTATATTCGATTTTCCACCACCGTTTGGACCAACGATGGCCGTAACCTTGTCTGCGAAATACAACCTGGTTGGCTTGGCAAAGGATTTAAAACCATGCAGGGTCATGCTCAAAAGTTTCACACCCGCTACCCCCCTCTTTCACAGTGAATAAACCTTCTTTCCGCAGACGAAGGTGGCAACAACATTCAAATCCTCATCCAGAGCAACAAGGTCTGCACATTTACCCATCTTTATTTGCCCACTGTCAAGGTTGCTCGATCTTGCAGCCGACTGAGTTGCCATGGTTATGGCATCTTTGACGGGAACATCCAATTTGACAACCACATTTCTAACTGCTTCATCCAAGGTCAGTGTACTCCCCGCAAGACTCTGATCTTCTTTGGTTCTTGCGATCTTGTCCTTGACTATTACCTGAAGTTCACCGAGTGAGTATTCTCCATCTTCAAGACCGGTGGCTGCCATCGAATCCGTTACCAAAACACATCTTGAAGGTCCCTTTGCATTGATGACCAGCTTTATCGCCGCAGGGTGGACATGGATCATATCGCAGATGAGCTCACAAAAGACTCTCTTATCTGTGAGTACCGCACCGACTACGCCAGGGTCTCTATGTGAAAAACTCCTCATCGCGTTGAAGACATGGGTCGCCCTTGTGCATCCATTCTCTATTGCAGCGATGGTCTCATCGTATGTCGCATTCGTATGTGCGATGGTTGTGACTATTCGCTTTTGTTTCAGAAGATCTATCGCTTTGTGAGAGCCATCCAATTCTGGTGCAATGGCAAAAATCTTTACAGTATCTCCGAAGGATTTGACAAACCGTGATAGTTCTTCAAAATCTGGTTTCTTCAATAGATCTTCTTTATGTGCGCCTTTCTTGGTCGGGTTCAAATAAGGACCTTCAACGTAGAGACCAGCCGCCTTGGCACCGAATGGCTGCAACTTCATGAACTGTTGCACAGTTCTTGCAACCTGTGATATCTTCTCAAAGGTATCGGAGACCGTCGTAGGCAAGAAGGTTGTCACACCATGTCTTGCGTAAAAGAGTGACAGTTTCTGAAGATCGTCGATTGAGAGATTCATAATATCTATTCCAATGGCACCGTGCGTGTGGCTGTCGATGAAACCGGGAGCAAGCAAGGGAAAACGTAGATCACAATGAACCTTCGATCTTTTAATTTCTTGGACAACACCGTTTTCCACGACCAAACACATATCTTGATAGACCTTAGTAGGTGTGAAGAGTTTTTCAAATCTTATAATCATTGGATCAACCCCTGCACATCACTGATTAGACTTACAACGCTTGAGATTATTGGTATCAAATCAACGATGTTCATCAATGGGTTATCAGGTACAAAGATCACATCTCCTGGCGAAACACTTGGATTAGCGGTTGTAGGTTTTCCTCGCATCGTGCCTGAAAGATCGCAGACTACTGGTTCACCATTGGGACCTCCTTTGAACAGATACACCTTCGACGTGATCGCTCTGGTGGTGAATCCACCGCATTTCATTATCGCATCCAGTACGGTAGAGTATTGATCTATTTTCACAACACCTGGTCTTGAAACCTGACCAAGTACGTACACGATATTGGCTTCGATAGGAGGTACGTAGACAACATCCCCTGCCTTCACCACTATGTTGTTCAGCGTGAGTGGATTTGACATGTCAAATGATTTGCTCTCATTTCCCCTTCTCAGAATGATCTGATTGTAAGAACCCCAACCACTGACACCTCCTGCCATCGACACAACCTCAAGGAGTGTCAGCTCTCTGTCTCCAACATAATAACCTCCTGGCTTACCTACCATACCAAGGACGTAAACGTAACTCTTGAAATCTCTTTCAAATATCAGAAACGCGCCATCAACCAGTTGAACATTCTTCTTACCAAGCTGTATGTCCTTAATCGACACGGTTGTCGCTTCATTGGTCGGGAAGATCACTTGGATGAACTGTGTCTCTGCCGTTGTATTCACTCTTCCCAAGATGTTGGACAGATCAAATGGTTCATTCTGCGAAAGTTCTATCTTTTTGTTTGTCACGGTATCACCGAAGACAAAGACATAGTGGGGAGTCTTTTCCGTTACATATACAAAATCACCGTCTTTGAGCGTGAACTGAAGATCTTGTGACTCTATCTCCTTTGCACTGAATAGATGCCTTTCTCCCGACGAATACACAATCACCTGATCTGACACATACAGCTGATCTGCGCCAGTGATCAATCCGCCACATCTTGCCACTGCCTTTTTCAGTGTTGCCTGCTCATTTACTTCGAAGACTACTTGACCCGGTTCGCGCACCTTACCAAGTACGGTGACCTTTATTGGTTTCTTGACAGTTATCTTGTAGATCTCTCCTGATTTCAGTGGCAGGTCACGATCAAGCTCAATTATTTGTTCCTGTTCACTCTCAACTTTGACTATGCTCTCGATGTACGAGGTCTGAAGGTTCACCTTTGCCAATGCCCTTGTGAGGGTGAACTCTTCGTCTGTTCCAAAGCTCACAAATTGCGAAAGATCGCCAACAAAGTAGATGTACCTACCCTGTCTCGATATGAAGACAATGGTGCTTTGGTTTTCTATTTCTGTGTCAACAGAAGAATCTATGATATCTTTAACGTTGTAACGTGAGACTTCTCGTTGCTGAATCAGCTGGATCGATTCAAAGGTTCTATCATCTATCTGACCTATCTTCTTTAGAACAGTTGAAAGTCTTCGTGGTTCTTCGGGATCTAAACTTATCTTGCCACTTACGGGAAGCGGCCCTATGACATAGACGTAGAATTCATCGTACTCTACTTTTATCAGATCACCAGATTGCAGTTCAAAATCGTTGTCTTTCAGTTCTCTAATTGCAAATTCGAAAATCTTAGAACCACGTTGTATCTTGACCTTTCCTCCCCTTTCAACTTGTTCAGAAAGATAGCCACCTACCTTTGGCACCACGATGCTCATCTTCATCTGCTCTTCGGGTTGAAAATCGATCCTACCGGGATTTTTCACCTGTCCTGCGACATAGACAAATCTCTCTGGTTTCTTCAGCACATCAACATAACATCCAACCGCAATAGGTACATCGTCATTACCCATCAAAAACGTGGATGTGTATTCTTTTTGGACATTGTCTTGAGTTACGAGGATCTTATCAACGTACTTGGTATCACCGGCAATACCACCTGCTTTTGCTATCAATCTTTTCAAGGTGAGTGGTTCGTCCTTCAAAAACTCATATACACCTGGTTTAGTTACAAAACCGACTATGTATGCATACCTCAAATCGATCTTTGGTATGTAGATCTGATCACCCGGCTTGAGATCTACGTCGGGAATTCTTCCTGTAAGAATCTCTTCCAGGTTTATTCTTTGAACCGTCCCACTTCTCGTCAGATAGATATTCTGGGGATCTCCCAGGTCTGTTACGATGCCTCCTGATAGAGATATCGCTGCGGATAAGGTGAGACCCTTTGTGTAGGAGAGTGCCGATGGATTTTTGACAGCTCCCAGAACCTTAACGTATCCAAGAAGGCTTTTCTGAGGTATGTAGATTATATCGTTCTCGTACACAGGAACATCCGCATCTAATCTGCCTTCATAATAGAAAGAAGAAAGATCGACCAAGAAACTTTCCCTTCCGCGCATTATTCTGATGTTCTCAAGATCTATCATCTCGGTACTGAAATCCGTACCATGTCCACCAACTATTGATATTATCTGACTCAGCATCGTAGGGTTTATGCCGATGTCTATCCTTGTGTTCACGATTCCGTGTATATAAACATACCTCGGTGCATAGCTCACCAAAGAGGCACTTACGGCTGGATTTGGTATCAACTTTGCTACCTTCTCGTTGATGATCTTTTCAAGATCATTCAATGTCATACCGCTTACCTTTATTCTTCCCACACCCACATAGGAGATAA
This sequence comes from Thermotogota bacterium, assembly GCA_029551145.1. Classification (GTDB taxonomy): domain Bacteria; phylum Thermotogota; class Thermotogae; order Thermotogales; family DSM-5069; genus Pseudothermotoga_B. The sequence continues at coordinate 82,152 of JAKPGA010000004.1, forward strand.
AGCCATCACTGTCGACAATGCAATCTCTTGACATCTCTTGGTATCCAAAAACCTCAATTCTGATTGTGTCGCCCACTCTCAGCGCATATTCGCCGAAGAGCGAACTCACTATAAGAATGAAGGTTATCAACAAAACTGTTTTCTTCATCTGATCACCCCATAGCTTGTTTTTCTCTTTAATGATAACACTCGATTTGAAAATGTGGTAATATTTAAAAAAGCACTGTGGAGGTGGTTTTGTGCCGTTCAAAGTGAGAGTCAAGAATGACGGAGAATTTGTTTTCAACGAACCGGTGCGTGTTTCTGAAATTTCGAAAGATCTGCCAATACAGACAATAGCCGCCCTTTTCAACGGTCAGCTGGTGGACCTAAGGTCAACGATCTGTGAAGATGGTGAGATTGAGTTCGTCACACTTGGTCATGAACTTGCCCCGCAGGTCTACAGACATACCCTTTCTCACGTCATGGCGCAGGCTGTTATGAACATATATGGTAAAGATAACGTCAGACTTGGGATTGGTCCAACGATCGAAAATGGGTTTTACTACGATTTTGAAATTCTCAACGGGAAGATAACAGAAGAAGACCTCCCAAGGATAGAACAAGAAATGAAAAAGATAGTGGAACAAGATATGGATATAGAGAGAATTGAAATGAGTAAGGACGAGGCAATCACCTTGATGGAGCAGAAAGGTCAGGTATACAAGGTAGAGCTCTTGAAAGACCTTGCGCAAGAGAAAGTAACGTTCTTCAAACAGGGAGATTTCATAGATCTGTGCAGAGGACCACATCTACCATCTACGGGCATAGTCAAGAACTTCAAACTGCTTTCGATCTCAGGTGCTTACTGGAAAGGCGATGAAAAAAGACCGATGCTTCAGAGAATCTACGGCACGGCATTTGTTGATAAAGAAGAACTCGATAAATATCTGAATTTCTTGGAAGAGGCGAAAAAGAGGGATCACAGAAAACTTGGTCCAGCGCTTGGTATATTCTTCATCGATTTTGATGTTGCTGCTGGTATGCCAATTTTCATGCCGAAAGGAACCATAATTCTCAGAGAATTGATGAATTTCTCCAGACAGCTTCACCTGCAGTTTGGGTATGAAGAGGTTATGACTCCACTTGTGATGAGCGAAAAGCTCTGGAGAATGTCGGGTCACTGGGATCACTACAAAGAAAACATGTATTTCACAAGTAAAGAAGAACAAGAGTTCGCAGTTAAACCGATGAACTGCCCTGGTCATATCTTGATATACAAGAATAGAACAGTCTCTTACAGAGATCTCCCATTGAGATTTTTCGAATTTGGAAGAGTTCACAGATATGAAAGAAGCGGTGTACTGCATGGTTTGTTCAGAGTGAGAAGTTTTACACAAGATGATGCTCATATATTCTGCACAACAGAACAAATTGAGCAAGAGATAGCTGGAGTTATCGAATTTGTTCATAAGATCTACTCACCCTTTGGTTTCGAATACACCGCTGAGCTGAGCACGATGCCTGAAAACCACATGGGGGATGTTGAAACTTGGGAAAAGGCTACACAAGCCCTTAAAGGTGCTATGGAATCGGTGGGGCTGAAATATGTGGTAAAAGAAGGTGAGGGTGCGTTTTATGGTCCAAAGATCGATTTTCACATCAGAGATTCTATAGGTCGCACATGGCAGTGCGCGACTATTCAGCTTGATTTTCTGATGCCTCAGCGTTTTGAACTTGTTTACACAGACGTCAACGGTAATTATCGTCAACCGGTTATGATACACAGGGCGATCTATGGAAGTCTCGAAAGATTCCTGGGCATATTGATTGAACACTACGCCGGTGCCTTTCCAACCTGGCTGGCACCAACACAGGTCGTAGTCATACCAATTGCCGACAGACATCATCCATATGCTCAGCATGTAAAGGACACTCTGGTACAAAATAGTATCAGAGCCGAGATCGACTTGAGACGTGAAACGCTTGGTTACAAGATAAGAGATGCCCAGTCGATGAAGGTTCCTTACATGTTCATAGTTGGTGACAAAGAGCAAACAACACAGACCGTGTCTGTGAGAACCAGAAGGGGAAATGAGTTTGCCAGTAGATCAATTCAGTCAGTAATTGATATAATTTCTCAGGAAATCAAGACACGTTCGTTGAAAAACTTGATGGAGGAGTAAGATTGAAGATCGAGGTTATTGGAACAGTTGATGAGAAAATAGTAGAGTTTTTTAGAAAAATGGAGCAGGTTGAGGAGAGTGATTCTCCTCAACTTTTCTTAACCGATTCTTACGAAGAATCCAGACCGTTTCAGGTTGTCTTCAGTAACCAGAACGCTGAGTTTTACAGCAAAGGTGAGTTGCTTGCGAGATTCGAACAAGCAACAGAAAACTACCCGGCGATCTGGGCTTTTGCAAAGGCATATACAGACAAAGACGGCATTAGAAACGGTTTGACAAGCACCAAATGGGCGCGCAGAATAGTGAGCGGCATTCTAAAAGCAATGGTTGTGCTTTTGGAAGTAGAAGACAAGAACGGTTTTAGCCATTCACAGAGGGTTACTAAGCTTGCACAAAAGATGGGAGTATCGCTCGGTCTTTCTGAGAAAGAGCAAGCGCTCCTGATCGAAGCGAGTATGTTGCACGATGTAGGGAAGATAGGTATTGAACAATTGATGATGTTTACTCCTACCAGAATAAGATTTCTCGAAGATATGCCAAGGGATCACACGATAATGGGTTCCATATATCTGTCTACGATTGAGTTTCTCTGGGACTTGGTACCTATAGTTAGGTCTCATCACGAATGGTGGGACGGCAGGGGTTATCCGGACGGATTAAAGGGTGAAGAGATACCGTTTTTTGCGAGAATAATAGCTATCTGCGATTATTACGACGAACTAACGCACTTTGTGACCTCTGAATGGGGCATTGGTCCCAAGAAAAAAGATGAAGCCTTGAAGATGATCTCGAATCAAAGCGGTAAGATGCTCGACCCAGCTTTAGTAGAACTTTTTGTGAGAATAATGGAATCAGACCAAGACGTCTAAGAATATTCCAACGGACATCAAAAGGTCTCTCAAAAGTTGGGCAGGCATATTCATCATCATTTTCAGTAGAGCAAGTTGTTCTTCAAGTTTCTGTCTTTCTTCTTCGCTTGCTGCCGTATTTAGTCTGGCTTCGAGTCTTTGAATCTCTCCCTGTATGTGGTCCTTGTAACTGTTTTCGGCAGGCTGTTGTGCTTGTTGCGAAGGGTAGTATATCCAGACGGTGGTCTTACCGGCTATCGCAGCGATGAAAGAACCTCGTTTTCTCAAATCAAGTGTTATTCCGCCTTGAATGATCACTCCGCCGTTTCTCTCTGCTTCTCTTTTAAAGGCAAGCCAGTTGCTTATCTCTTGAGAGAGCACACGCAAAATACTTCGGCTGGCTGGAGCCGAATGTGACAAACCCGGTTCACCTGGGTCAAGCTTGTAACCCAAAATAGGGTTTTGAACACCCTCTACTGCCATAGACTATACCCTCTTTGACAGTTTCTTCAGAGCCTCCTTCACGATCTGTTCTGTACTCATCTTGTTTTTGTAGACAGATCTCGCCGATTCCAAAGATTCGCTTCTTGAAAAACCAAGCGCGACGAGTGCCTCAACCGCGTCGAATAACTCTGAGGAATAGGTGCTTTCTAACTCGAAATGCTCGTCTTTGAGCTCTGCTATTAATCTTTCTGCAGTCTTTTTTCCTATTCCTTGAATGTGAGAAAGTTTCTCAACATTCGCGTTGACTATCAGGTGCACAAGTTCTTCTGGTTCTACAATCCCCAAGATCTTCAAAGCGGTCTTTGGGCCTATTTTGGATACCTTCAATATCTTTTCAAAGACGTGGAGTTTTTCTTTGCTCAAAAAACCATACAAAACGATCTCGTTCTGATTGAACTCAAGGTGGGTGTGTAGTTCAATCTCATCTCCCACAGAACATTTCTCGACACTTTGGTTATCGCACAAGATTCTTATAACGAAATTCCCAACTTTCAACAACAAACTGCCCGATTCTTTGGCATACACCTGTCCATTGACGGCTACGACCAAGTTCATCATCTCACAATGGACCACTCGGGTTCAAGGCGTCCATCTGTTATGTAATCTCGCAGATATCCAACAAGATAGAGCGACCCTGTTATTATTATCGTCTCATACCCGTCTTCCTTTAGCCTTTCGTATGCCTTTATCGGATCATTTTCAAATTCCACATTTTGGTTAAACTGTTTTGCTATTTCAAAGGTCTGTTGTGGATTCTGTGCCCTGTGTGAGAATGGCCTTGTCACAATTATCTTCTCAAAAAGTGGCGCGATCTGCGACAGAACACCTTCCTTGTCTTTATCATCAACGATACCGATTACTGCAGCCAGTTTCTCACCTGAGAGATAGTCAACAACTGTCTTTCTCAGCACCTTGGCAGCGGGCCGATTGTGGGCACCATCAAAGATCACCCTTGGTTTTGTGTTCAAAACCTCAAATCTCCCCGGCATTCTTGCTTTGTTCAGGGCTCTTCTGATAGCTGTCTCATCGACTTGAAGGCCGGTTCTTTCAGCGAAGATTAGAAATGCCTCAAGCGCGACAGATGCGTTCAGGAATTGGTGTTCACCGTTTAGTGAAATACTCAGGTCTTTGTACTCTCTCTTACCATGAAAATCAAAATGATTATCGGACAGTTGGAGCTTCTGATTATCATAATAGAAATCCCTTTCAAAAAGATGAAGATCACTCTTGTTTAACTCGGATATCTTCTTGATAACGTGCAGAGGTTCTGTCTTGGTCTCACCACAGACTACAGGTACCCTTTGCTTTATTATCCCGGCTTTTTCAAAGGCTATCTTTTCAAGGGAATCACCAAGAATTTGCATGTGATCGTAGTCAACTGTTACTATTACACTCACTTGTGGGATCAGAACATTGGTTGCATCAAATCTTCCCCCAAGTCCCACCTCAATAGATCCGGCTTGAACTTTCATCTCTTTGTAGATGAGAAAAGCCATGGCGGTGGTAAACTCAAAGAAACTCGGCCTGAATTGCTCGCCTTTTTGATCCATCTGCAACGCTATTTTCTGCACCTGGTCGAAAGCCTTCAACATATCTTGTTCTGGAACAAATTGCTCATCAACCAGAATTCTTTCTCTGAAACTTGAAAGGTGTGGAGAATAGTAGCTACCGGTCTTCATACCATGTTCCAAGAACAAATGGCTCAGAAACCGTGTGACAGAGCCTTTGCCATTTGTGCCGGTTATGTGAACACTGAGAAAACTGTCTTGTGGATTCTGAAGTGCTTCACAAAGTTGCTTGATTCTGTCAAGACCAAGCGTTATCTTCCCTGAAGGCCTTTCGTTGTAGAGATATTCAAGCATTTCAAGATAATTCATCTCAGGTCACCCAGTATCTGCTGTAAGACCTTCAAGCGCGACTCTGCTTCAGCAAGCTTTTGACGAGTTTCTTCGATTACGTCTTGGGCTGCGTGTGAAAGGAATTTCTCGTCGGAGAGTTTTTTCACGTGCCACTCCTTTTCTTTGACGATTTTTTCTATGTTCTTTTCGAGTCTTTCTATCTCTTTTTGGAGATCCATACCGGTTGTGTCCACGTACACATGTCGATCCTCGTCGACAAAGGCTGTCGCGCTGTTCAGTGGTTTTTTCTCCGTGTACTCAATTCTCTCGATACTCGCAAGATGGCTTATCAGTGTCTCTTCTTCCTGTGTCAGTCTTTTACCACAAACGTACAGCAACATATTCTGTCTTGATACCATATTGAGTTCAGCACGCACATTTCTTATGCCTCTGACGATCTGCATAATCGTCTCGAATCTCTTTTCGACAAGATCATCTAAGAAGCGATCTTCAACCTCAGGCCAAGGAGCGATTGTGATCGACTCACCTGCGGTTGGAAGATTTTGCCACAGTTCCTCTGCCAAGAACGGCATGAACGGGTGTAAAAGTTTTAAACTTGAGTCCAACACAGTCACCAGAACATTCTGCGTTGTTTTTCTGCTCTCACCATTCAATCTTGGTTTTGCCGATTCGATATACCAGTCACAGAACTCATTCCAGAAGAACTCGTACATGGACTTTGCAGCCACATTGAACTCGTACTTTTCAAGGGCTTCTGTGACTGTGGAAACTGTCTTCTGTAGCCTTGAGAGAATCCATCTGTCTGCAAGTGATAATTCATCGAGTGCCTTTCTTTCATAACCATCAAGGTTGATAAGCGCAAATCTGGTTGCGTTCCAGATCTTGTTGGCGAATTTCCTATATGTGTCGAAGTATCTTTCATCGAGCTTTATGTCACTACCCTGAGCTGCCAAGATGGCTAAGGTGAACCTAACAGGATCTGTTCCGTACTTCTCAGACATATCTATTGGATCTATGCCGTTTCCAAGCGATTTACTCATCTTTCTGCCGTATCTGTCGCGTATCAATTGATGAATATAGACATCACTAAAGGGCTTTTCATTCATAAACTTATATCCCATAACAATCATTCTGGCAACCCAGAAAAAGATTATGTCAAATCCGGTTACGAGGACCGATGTCGGATAGTATTTTTCGAGGTCTTCTGTCTTTTCAGGCCATCCAAGGGTTGAGAAGGGCCACAGTGCTGAAGAAAACCAAGTATCAAGCACGTCTTCATCTTGTCTGATCGAACTGGAATGGCACTTTGGACATTCTTTGACGTCTGTCTCCGATACGATGACCTCGCCGCAATTGTCACAGTACCAAACTGGTATTCTGTGACCCCACCATAGTTGTCTGCTGATGCACCAATCGCGCACGTTGTACATCCAGTGCAGGTAGACCTTCTTCCATCTGTCTGGTACAAAACGCACCTTTCCCGTTTCGACGGCTTCAATTGCCTTGTGAGATAAGGGTTTCATGCTCACAAACCATTGATCCATAACCCTTGGTTCGATCTCAGTATCACATCTATAACAATGTCCTACAGCGTGGTCTATATCTTCAATCTTCAACAAATAACCGGCCTCTTGGAGATCTTTCACAATTGCTTCTCTTGCTTCATAGCGATCAAGACTCTGGTATCTCGCACCGTTTTCGTTTATCCTCGCACTATCGTCAAATATATCGACAAATGGAAGATCGTGCCTTTTAGCAACCTCAAAATCATTTGGGTCATGTGACGGAGTTATCTTCACAGCGCCTGTACCAAATTGCATGTCCACATAATCGTCGGCGATCAGCGGTATTTCTCTGTTAACAAGCGGAAGAATCACTTTCTTGCCGATCAGTCCGGCATACCTTTCATCCTTGGGGTTCACAGCAACGGCTGTGTCGCCAAGCATTGTCTCAGGCCTTGTTGTTGCAACAGCGATATAACCGCTCCCATCTGAGAATGGATACTTCACATAGTAGAGCTTTGCCTTTTTTTCTTCGTGCTCCACTTCTTCATCTGACAGAACGGTCTTACATCTGGGACACCAGTTAACCATGTACTTTCCTTTATAGATCAGTCCTTCTTTGTACAGCTCAACGAAGACCTTTCTAACTGCGTTGGAGAGCCCATCGTCTAAGGTGAATCTCTCCCTTGTCCAATCAACAGATGCGCCGAGTGTTTCTATCTGCTGGCGGATTTCGAGTCTGTATTTCTTTGCCCATTCCCAGACTAACTCAAGGAATCTTTCTCTTCCAAGGTCCTCACGTTTCTTACCTTGTCCTTCTATGTGCCTCTCCACAGCGTTTTGCGTGGCAATACCAGCGTGATCTTCACCGGGGACCCACAAGGTGTCAAAACCACGCATCCTCTTGTAACGCACCATTATGTCCTGCAAGGTTATATTGAGAGCGTGTCCCATGTGGATACGCCCTGTTATATTTGGGGGTGGTATCACGATCACAAATGGATTACCACTTCCCTTCGGAGTGAAGTATCCTTTTTCTAACCACTTCTGATACCATTTTTTCTCGATCTGTTCTGGCATATACCGAGTACCGAGATCCATTATGATCACACCTCCGATGAATCTTATGCCATGATTTTAGCAAAAAAAGGGTAACTAATCAACGAAGATACGAACAGTTGTTCCATCAGAACCGGTGACATTCAGTATATCTCCCTCCAGTTCAGACAGATTCTTCATCGCTTCATCTAACTGCTCAGACAACAGATTCAAATTGACATTTGGTACTTTCTCCTGCAAAACAGGTAAGGAGAGCTTGAGTAACTGCGCTAAGCCAACCGGGATCTTCACATCCACCTTTTCTCCATCGTTGCTGCGTACCTGAATATAGAACATCCTTTTCTTTCCAGAAACCTGTTGTTTTGGTTCAGAGAAGACACCCATAGTTTCAGCGAGTTCAACTGCTTGTTCTGGTGTGAGTTTTCCATCCTTCACAAGATTCATGATCCTGAGAAGCTCGTCCCTCATGATTTAACCTCCCTCTCGTTTTTTATCAAGGAAATGGCAGTCGAAAAGTCGATCTGGTTGGTTTCAAGCTTTTCCAGAATTCTGGAGTATGTGTTTTGTTCGGTTGTAACATAACCAAGATTTGCCAAGACTCTATTGAAATAAGAGTGTGCTGTAGGATAAGAAATATTCAGCTTTTCAGCGACTTTTGTGAGATTTCCTCTATTTTTCAAATAGAGCCTGAGAAACTCCAAATCCTCTTCAGACAAACCACTGAACTCGTTGGGAGTGAATTCACCGCTGATTCTTGTGTTGCAGTTCTTGCATCTGTACAGATTTACCACAACTTCAGAGCCACAGATTGGACATTTTGAGACAAAGTGGTTCATTTTCTCACCTCACACAATGCCAATCCTGACAGTGGTGCCTTTGCTTTCGACGGTCACAAAATCTCCCGAGAAATTCATCAACTCATCTACGCATGAAATGAAGATTTCTTGAGCAATCTGAAACATTCTTTCATCAAAATGGGTCTTGTCTTTGAAAAACTTGAAGAAAAAGGGTAAAAGGGATTTCAGAAATGGCTTCAGTACTATTACAAGCGAGAAAGGCAGAGCAATTCTCACATTCGTTGAATCATCGTTGTCATTCACTATGATGAGAAATTTCTTCCCAAACGGCGGGGTTATCATGTCCTCAATCCACTGAAGATCTTCTGGTGAGAGTTTATCGTGAAGTCTATCTCTCAAAGTCTGTCTAAGCTGTTTTGCTCTCTTGGCGCTCTTTGCGTAATGTGAAAATATCTCCACCAGCACGTATGCTCCCAGCGATATAAAGAGGATGCCAAAGAAGACCTTTGCTCCAAAGAAGATCAAACAAATACCTGACAGGACAAGGGTTATCGCTAAGTACATCTCCTCACCTCCAAAAACTTAAAGTCAGACTTTATGCTTTATCAAATCTCATATTATAATAATTGAAGATGGCTGATTTCGAATGATCGATCGTGTAATCTTAAAGTTTCAATATCTTAACGAAGCAGGTGGTACAATATCAGAGCGTAAAATTCGCAAGAGCACTTGAAAAATGTGAGAAAAGTTCCCATACAGTGGGGAGCTACATTTTTCAGTGCATGTTGCCAAGGAGGTGAACGTGTGTACGCAATCATAGAAACAGGTGGAAAACAGTACAAAGTCACAGAAGGAGACACGATTGCTATCGAAAAACTGCCACACCAACAGGGAGAACAGGTGATCTTCGAAAGAGTGCTTCATCTTTCAACAGATGCAGGCACGAAAATAGGTAAACCCTATTTGCAGGGTTGTACAGTGGTTGGCACAATAATTGGTCAGGAGAAAGCCAAAAAGGTGACAATCGTGAAGTACAAATCTCGAAAGAATTACCGACGTGAACGTGGGCACCGTCAGCCGTTCACTTTGGTAAAGATCGAAAAGATAGAGACCGGTGAAGCATAGTGATAAAGGTTACCTTTAACAAATCTTCGGAGCACTATGTCTCTATTTTTGTTCGTGGTCACAGTCACTTTGATGTCAAAGGCAAAGATATAGTGTGTGCCGCGGTCAGTGCTTTGGTACAACACACAGCCAGAGTTCTTCAAGATCATTGCGGTGCGCTTGTCAAGAAACGCAGTGCGAAACTCGAAATATCACTGACAAATCCAGAAGAGTTGTCTGATCTTTTAATAAACGAGCTGTATAAGAGTCTATACGATTTACAAGAACAATTTCCTGCAAACCTTTTTCTGGAGGTGAATGAGAATGCGAATCAATATACAAATGTTCGCTCATAGAAAAAGCGGGAGTACGAATGGCAGAGACAGCCGGCCCAAGTATCTGGGTGTTAAGGTTGGAGATGGCCAAAAGGTCTTGGTGGGCAATATCATCGTCAGGCAGAGGGGTACAAAAATACACTCCGGCAAGAACGTTGCTTGTGGCAAAGACTTCACCCTGTATGCTTTGAAGGAAGGCATTGTGAAATTCTACGTGAAAAACAACAAGAAATTCGTCGATGTCATACCGCAAGAGTGAGGAGGAATAGTTATGGCGCGTCCAGTTCCAATACAGAAGACCACGATTGTGAGAGAAGCAGGGAAAAAGTGGTATCTTGTCGACGCTTCTGGAAAGGTACTCGGCAGGCTTGCAACCCAGATTGCGAAGTACTTAATGGGCAAAAATGAACCAACTTTCTTCCCTGGTGTCGATACTGGCAATTATGTTGTTGTAATCAATGCAGACAAAGTTGTTCTTACTGGCAGAAAGCTTGACAAGAAGATATACTATCGCTACTCTGGATACCCCGGAGGATTGAAAGAGAATACCGCAAGACAGGTGCTCGAGAAACATCCAGAAAGGCTGATCTATCTGGCAGTAAAGAGAATGCTTCCCAAGGCCGCTCTTGGGGATAAGTACTTGAAGAGACTGAAAGTCTATGCTTCAAACGAACATCCACATGAGGCTCAGAATCCCCAGCCTCTGGGACTTTGATGGGAGGGTAGACAATGCCAGAACAGGTTGTCTATAACGGTTTGGGTAGAAGGAAGACTTCTGTGGCAAGAGTTTATCTCTTCCCAGGTCAGGGCAAGTTGACGATAAATGATAAACTTTTCAGCTCTGCAGAGGAGTATTTCAAGGATCAAGTAAGAGCAAGGCAGGCCTTTGAGCCTTTGTCGATCGCTAACATGAATGGGAGATTCGACGTGCTCATAAGAGTTGAGGGAGGAGGCCTCTCTGGCCAAGCCGGTGCAGTTAGATTGGCACTTGCTCGCGCTCTTATCAAATTCAATCCTGATTTGAGGCCAACTCTGAAGGCAAAAGGTTTGTTGACAAGAGACCCTCGCATGGTGGAGAGAAAGAAATACGGCTTGAAGAAAGCTCGAAGGGCTCCACAGTATTCAAAACGTTAATTGATATATGGGGTGTCATTTTTGGCACCCCTTTTGATGAACTTTTCTTTTCAAGAGCAGTCTAAAGTATTTGGTATAAGACCCCGCAGACCGATACCTTTCTGTCCAGTGGGAGGAAGGTTCTCTGACAGTTTCTTTCTTGGAACGTTAGAGACTTCACATGGCGAGTAAAGAAATCATCGAAAGAATCAAGCGTGAGATCGATATAGTTCAGGTTATCTCACAGTATGTTTCGTTGCAAAAAATTGGTTCCAGTTACAGGGGATTGTGCCCATTTCACAGCGAGAAGACTCCTTCCTTTCATGTCAACCCAACTCTGAAGCTGTATCATTGCTTTGGCTGTGGAGCTTCGGGCGATGTCATAAAATTCGTTCAAGAGATTGAGCACATTTCCTTTCAGGAAGCCTTACAGAAGCTTGGGCAGATGGTGAATATAGAAGTGAATATCAGCGCAGGGCAGTCTGCGAAGGAAAGATATGTTGATCTTCTCAGCAAGCTCCACAACGAATACAAAAAGCAGCTAAGACAGAGTCAGGAAGCGATGAAATATCTTTTTGACAGAGGTTTCAAACAAGAAGAGATCGAACGATATGACTTCGGCTATTGCCCAGTTGGGTCAAGATTGGCAGTGCAGATCGCTGCAAAGCTCTCAGTACCAGTTTCAAGGCTTCTTCAGTACGGTGTCGTGAAAACTGTAGCACGCGAGTACATTGATCTCTTCGAAGGCAGAATCATAATTCCCATAAGGGACGATCTTGGCAGGATCATAGCTTTTGGGGGAAGATCAATTGATAAACGAGAACCAAAATACCTGAATTCACCGGAAACCGGTTATTTTTCAAAGCGTTCAACATTTTTCCTGTTGGACAGGGCGAAAAAGGCAGTCAAGGGCGTTGACTTTGCGGTTATCACCGAGGGTTATTTCGACGCGATTGCATTTCACAGAGCCGGAATCACAAACGCCATTGCGGTACTTGGAACAAATCTCTCCAAGGAACATCTGACAAAACTTGGTTCTTTGACGAAAAACGTGATACTGTGTTTTGATGCCGATGAAGCTGGGCAAAGAGCAACCTTGAAGTCTTTGAAAACTCTCATAGATATGTCCTTTGACGTAGCCGTTGCGTTGTTTTCAGAGAAAGATCCCGATGAGGTTTTCAGGACCGAAGGTGCTGATGCCTTGAAAAACTCATTGAAACAAGCCGTACCTTTTGAGAAATACATAGTTGATTTCTATTCTAAGTTCTTCGATCTTTCATCACCTTCTGGTAGTGAGAGATTTCTTGAACAACTAAGGGTTTGGGTACAGTCTCTACTCAGTACTCAAAGGATTCAAAGGTATGAAAACCTGCTGAAGATGATCTCAACGAAGGTGGCATTCTCAATTTCTCAACTTACAGAATACTACAGAGGTCAAAGTTTTCAGAGAGAACAGACTACAAGATCGGGCCTTCCAAACGATGAGGATTATGTGATATATCTTTACATAACTCACGAAGATTTGAGAAACGAACTTTCGAAGATAGACAAGTCGATCATGAGCGAAAAGGCAAGAAGGACACTGATGGCGTTGGAGAACGGCATCGATATCTCCCAGCAAGATGAGGAGATTAAGAAATACGTCTTTGATCTATTATCGAAGATACCTCCGGGAGATCCGTTGAAAATGCTCGAAGACATCAAAAAGCGTCTTGCAAGAAAAGCAATTGAAAAGCGTTTGTCACAGATAGACGGTAAACTTGCCAATTGCAGGAGCGAGGAAGAACGCTCTGAGCTGTTGAAAGAAAGATTGAAACTGATCTCTTCCATGAGGATGATAGGAGGTGACCGGAGTGGAACGTGAGGAAACCAATGAGCAGGTTGAAGAAAAGATTGAACAAAAGCAAACCATGACAAGTGAGGAAATAGAAAAGAGAATAAAGTCTCTCATAAAGACTGGTAAGAAGAAGGGCTTCATAACATACGATGACATCGACAAGGCCTTCCCACCTGATTATGAAGGCTTCGACACATCTTTGATAGAACGCATCTATGAAGAGCTCGAAAAGAACAAAATCAATATCCAGGACGCCGAACCTGAAGCCCTGGAAGATTTAGAGGAAGGTACGTTGGAATCTGAGATCCCGAGTTTGCTGGAAGAAGGACCTGAGGTGTACGACAACGTTGCCCTGAAAGACCCCATAAAGATGTATCTGCGAGAGATTGGGAAGATACCCCTGCTCACTCCATCACAGGAGCGCGAACTCGCCAGACGTGCGCAAACCGGCAGTGAAAGGGCAAAGAGAAAACTCGTCGAATCGAACCTGAGATTGGTTGTGAGCATAGCGAAGAGGTACATAGGCCGTGGATTACCCTTTCTGGACCTGATACAAGAAGGAAACATAGGGTTGTTGAAAGCTGTAGAGAAATTCGACTGGAGAAAGGGTTACAAATTCAGCACCTATGCCACATGGTGGATCAGACAAGCCATAACGCGTGCCATAGCCGATCAGGCAAGAACTATAAGGATACCTGTTCACATGGTCGAGACTATCAACAAGCTCAATCGAATAACCAGAGAATATTACCAGAAGTACGGCGAACAACCATCACTCGATGAACTTGCCAAGCTCATGGACAGGCCCGTCGACAAGATTGAGGAAATACTACAAGCGTCTAAGGAGACTGTTTCACTGGAAGCGCCTGTCGGTGAAGATGAAGACTCAACCGTTGGGGATTTCGTGGCAGATGAGAACATAGCATCTCCGAAAAAAGAAGCCATGAGAATGTTGATGCGTGAAGAACTGGAAAAGGTCTTAAAGACCCTCAATCCAAGGGAAGCAATGGTCTTGAAGATGAGATATGGTTTGCTCGATGGAAAGGCCAAAACCCTTGAAGAGGTCGGTCAATACTTCAACGTCACGAGGGAGAGGATCAGGCAGATAGAGGTTAAAGCCTTGAGAAAGCTCAGACATCCGTCGAGGAGCAAGTACCTGAAATCTCTCTTTTCCCTGCTCGACCAGCAGGGATGAGGTAAAATAATCATGAGAGGTGGTTTGAAGCTGGCATCCAAGACGATTGAAGTTCCGGATAATGTCGATATGGTTGTTGTCTTAGGACAGTACGACAACAGACTGAGATTTCTGCGCAAGAGATTCTCGGTGAACATCGACATCTCTGACAAAAAGATAGTTGTGGCTGGCAGCGATGAAAGTGTCGTTGAGACCGTTGAAAATATACTTTCTCAGGTAGTCACCGCAGCCAAGAAAGGCTATGCCATGGACTGGAATGAATTTGAATCTCTGGTCGATTTCTATTCTTCATGGGACAGGACTTCACCACAGAACACTCAGGAAAGTGTCCTGTCTGGTAGAATAAGGCCCAAGACAAGAGGGCAGGCCGAGTACGTTGATGCGATGAGAAAATTCGATGTCGTGTTTTCTATAGGACCTGCGGGGACAGGTAAAACCTATCTCGCTGTGGCTATGGCCTTGGACTATCTCAAGTCGGGAATCGTGCAGAGGATTATCCTCACAAGACCTGCTGTTGAGGCTGGTGAGAGATTGGGATTTTTGCCCGGAGATTTGGTTGAAAAGGTCGATCCATATCTCAGACCAATCTACGATGCCATAATGGATATGATGCCAGCTGAGAAATTCTATACCTACAGACAAAAAGGTATAATTGAGATCGCACCATTAGCGTTCATGCGTGGAAGAACGCTGAATAACTGTTTTGTGATACTCGATGAGGCTCAGAACGCAACTCATCAGCAGATGAAGATGTTCTTGACGAGAATCGGTTTCAACTCCAAGGCGGTTATCACTGGAGATGTGACCCAAATAGATATCGATAAAGGTAACTCTGGTTTGATAGAGTGCGAAAGTATTCTGAAGGGTATCGATGGCATCGCCTTTGTTTATCTATCTGAGTCTGACGTTGTGAGACACCCTGTTGTTAAAGAGATCATCAAGGCCTACGAGAACTACGAAAGGAACAGACATGAAAAAGACAGCTGATTTTCTCTTACTCAACTGGCTCGATTTTCTTGTGGTACTTCTGTGTTTCTTTCTCTTTGAATTGCCCCATCTGCCAAATTCGTTTGTCTTGGTCAACGGCTATATCGCAATGCTGGTGCTTTGGTTTGTGGTAGTCAAACCAAGAATCAATCAAAAGCCGTTTGTTTTGCATAGATCATACTATGTTTTGTTTTATTTGACAGTCTTGTGTGGTATTCTCCTGTCGAGACTGTTGACAAGACAGTTTGGCTCCTATTCGGCGCCTTTTTTCATTCCCATCACCTTGATAGCCCTTCTGTACAACAAGGAGTTGGCTGTAGCGGCATCGATTTACTTTGCCTTGTTTTTCTCAACAGTCTCGGGTTTCAACAGTTTAGGATTTACCTTGATGTTAACCACCTGCTTGATTGCAGCCATAGCAGGTTCAAAGATTGAGAAACGCATGCAGGTCGCAAAATCGGCCTTTTTTGTCGGTGTGACTTCAATAGTGTTCTACATATTGCATATCAAGATGCAAGGACTGAAGGCTGATTATCTGCAGATGTTGATAGCCTTTTTCATGCCTTTTGTCTCTTCGGTTGTTTGTATCGGTCTTCTCCCATTCATAGAATATGCGAGCATGATATATTCCAACATCGATTTGATCGAACTGGGTAATCTGAACAACCCTTTGTTAAAGACACTCTCTCTGAGAGCTCCAGGGACATATTATCATTCTTCAATGGTCGCGAATCTCGCCGAAGCTGCCGCTCAGAGAATAGGTGCAAATGCCATTCTGGCACGAACAGCAGCTTATTTTCATGACGTTGGAAAGGCGAAAAGACCTTATTTTTACACCGAAAACATCTTTCAAGAGAACCCTCACGACGAACTCAGCCCAAAACTCAGCCACCTGGTCATTCAAGACCACGTCAAGGCGGGTCTTGAAATGGCAAGAAGAAACAGACTCCCGCTCCTCGTTCAAGATGTGATTCCACAGCATCATGGTACGCGTGTGCAGAAGTATTTCTATCACAAATCAAAGGAGCTTGGAGAGGAATTGAATGAAAATGAATTCAGATATCCCGGTCCAAAGCCCCAATTCAAGGAGGCAGGTATAATAATGTTGGCAGATGCGGTCGAGGCGGCAGCGAGAAGCTTGAAAAATCCCTCTGCCGGTCGTGTGCAGGTGATGGTCGAGGAGATAATATCCGGCATATACAATGAAAGGGAACTCGATGAATCTGGATTGACGCTGAAGGACTTGGAAGCCATCGCTGAGGAATTCACCAAAGTTTTGCTCAATATCTTTAAGAATCGCATAGAGTATCCAAGAGAAGACATAAAGAAGGTGATAAGCCTTGCCCAGAATTCATTTGATCAACAAAACAAGAAGACCGATAAACAAGAGTCAGATCAGCAAAATGATGGCCAAGGTCATAGAAAATGAGATCGGTCAAATATCGGTGAACGTGATCTTTGTAGGCGAAAAACGCATGAGAACCCTCAATAGAACTTACAGAGGAATCGATCGACCAACCGACGTACTCACCTTTGTATACAACGATCAGGACCTTTTCGGAGAGATATTCATCTGTCCAAATCAGGTAGAAAAAAACGCCAAAAAGTACAAGCAGCCTTATTCACTGGAACTGGCAAGGGTTTTGATACACTCCTGCCTTCATCTGAGCGGTTATGATCATGAGCTGAGCAATAACAGATCGGATGAAATGTTTGCAAAGCAGGAAGAGTACCTGAGGGAGGTTGAGGGATGTGATCGTTAGACCGTTCATGGCGCTCAGACCCAAGAAAGATTTTGCACAGAAAGTGGCGGTGAAGCCGTACGATGTCATAAGCTCTCAGGATGCAAAGAGAATTACCCAGTTCAATCCATATGCTTTCTACAGAGTGACAAAGCCCGAGGTGAACTTTGACGAGCCGATCGAGCCAAGCTCAGATCAAGCGCTCGAAGCCGCAAAGAAAAATCTTCAGTGGTTCATTGATTCTCAGATCTTTTTCCAAGATCGCGAATCTTTTTACATATACAAACAAGTGGCACAAGATCATACACAGATAGGACTGGTCGCGACATTTTCTGTAGATGAATATCTGTCAAACCAGATAAAGAAACACGAATTGACGAGAAAGGACAAAGAAGAGGAAAGGGCAAAGCACATATATCATTTAAGAGCGCAGACAGGACCTGTCTTTTTGATGTATCGTTCTTGTGAACAGATAGACAGCTATATAGAAAGTCTCGCACAAGGTCAAGCTGAGTATGATTTTGTTGATGAAGATGGTGTAAGACAGATTGTTTATGTGATTCAGGACAAGATGGTTATCCACAAAATAAAAGAGCTCTTTGAAAGAGTCCAGAGTTTTTACATAGCAGATGGTCATCATCGAGCCGCTTCTGCTGTGAGAGTTGCCCAGATGCTCAGACAAGAAAACAAGTCACACACGGAAGATGAAGAATACAATTTCTTTCTCGCGGTTTTGTTTCCTCACAAACACCTACGTATCTATGACTATAACCGAGTTGTGAAAGATCTCAATGGTTTAAGTGAAGAAGAGTTTTTGTCGAAGCTGGTGAAGGTCTTTGACGTATCTGAATCGAAGGAAGGAATGTATAAACCTAAGAAAAAGCATGAATTTGGGATGTACTTGAATCGAAAATGGTACAGACTGGAGCTCAAACAGGGACTTGTGGATGAGTCTGATCCCATAAAAGCTCTGGATGTCTCTATTCTGCAGGAACATGTTTTGGATGGAATTCTTAGTATAAAGGACCCAAGAACCGACAAGAGAATAGACTTCATTGGTGGCGTCCACGGTTTGCAGGCGTTACAGGATTACGTCGACAAGAAAAACTGGGCGGTTGCATTTTCGCTTTATCCAACATCGATAGAAGATTTGATGAAGGTATCAGACTCTGGTAGAATAATGCCACCAAAATCAACTTGGTTTGAACCGAAATTGAAAAGTGGACTTTTTGTTCATTTAATTTGAAGATTCGTCGAAACTTCGAACGGTGTTGTTAGATGTGGCGTCATAGTTGAAGGAGGTGAGACTGTGTTCTTTTACGATCCGACTTTCATAATTCTCATACCGGCTCTGCTACTGGCCATATGGGCTCAGATCAAGGTGAGTTCTGCCTTCTCTGAGTACTCGAAGGTTAGGTCATTGACGGGTTTCACGGGCAGTCAGCTTGCCATGAGATTACTCGATAGTGCGGGTATCTACGATGTGCGTGTGGAATCAATGCCTGGACATCTGACAGACCACTACGATCCAAGAACAAAGGTTGTTAGACTCTCCGCAGCAACCTATGCGAGTCCTTCTGTCGCTGCTCTTGGTGTTGTAGCGCATGAAATTGGTCATGCCATACAACATGCCGAGAAAAACCCTGCTCTTGTCTTTCGCACGATTCTTGCACCGGTTGCAAGCTTGGGATCATCGCTTGCGTGGATCTTATTCATCATGGGATTGATTTTCGCATTGCCTGCTCTCTGGCAGTTTGGAATCATTCTCTTCGCACTTGCCGTTCTTTTCAGTCTGATCACACTGCCCGTGGAATACGATGCAAGCAGAAAGGCTGTCAAGTTGCTCAGAGAGAACATCATGATGTCCGAAGAAGAGCTCAAAGGAGTTAAGAAGGTTCTAAGCGCCGCAGCCCTGACATATGTCGCAGCAACAGCAATGTCAGTTTTGCAGCTTTTGAGAATGCTTCTGATTGCTGGCGCATTTGGAAGAAGAGATTGAAAATAGCCGTGGGGGGCTGTTTTCTTGAAAAAAATAACAATCAAAGATGTTGCCAGTATCGCGGGTGTGTCCATTTCAACTGTGTCTCGTGTTCTTAATTCGAAAGGAAATGTCGATCCGCAGCTGAAAGAAAAGGTACTACAGGTAATAAGAGAAACCGGTTTTCAGCCCAGCAATTTCGCTCGCTCTTTCAGAAAGAACTCTGTGCAGGTGGATGTAATTTTGAGCAAATGGTTAGAGCAGTATCTTCGCGTGTTACGAGGATTGATTCAGAGTTTATCCCTTCATCAGATCTCAGTTGGCCTCAAAACAGATTTAGGCAATCTCGGTGACTATGTTGTGGCAATCGGTGAAGAGTTTGACAGCAAGCTGAATGCCATGATGGTAATCGGAAAAGAGTCTTCTTGTTTTTCGGTCGTTTTTGATTACTTCTCAGCGATGAATTCGATGATCGAAGATTTCTTGAAAAAAGGCATAGAAACCTTCGCTTTTTTGTGTGAAGATCTGTCAAGCTACAGGACATGCAAACTGTACAGCACTTTTATGAAGATCATGTTCCACCACAAAATCGAATCCTATGAAGTGAAGGTACTCAATTCGAAGAGGCCCTACGATGTCACGATGGAACTTTCGACCTTGCCGGGTGCGATCATTTGTAGCAGCGATGAGATAGCGGCAGATGTTATGAAGGCTCTCAAAGACGAAGGTGTAAAGATACCAGGACAAGTTTCAGTTGCGGGGTATGGAAATCTTTCGTACGCAACCCTTCTGGAACCGACATTGAGTAGCGTTGAGTACATGAACGAAGAAGTCGGAGCGATCTGTGGCAAATATGTTCTAAAGATGATAAACGGTGAGCAGATACCCGAAAAGATAATCCTGGGTACAAAATTGATCAAAAGAGAAAGCACGATATGAAAAAGGCTTTGCTCCTCTTGCTCGTTGTCACCTTCATATGGGGTCTAACCTTTCCCATTCAAAAGATTGCACTGGCAGGGATCAACCCATTTTTCTACAACTGTCTCAGGTTTCTGGTTGCGCTTCTTTTGACTGTGATCTTTTTTAGAAAGAAACCTTCCTGGAAGAAAGGACTCATCTTAGGTCTCTTCTTGGGGATTGCATACGCTACTCAAACGAGTGGTTTGAAGATAACTACTTCAACAAAGAGTGGATTCATAACGTCTCTGTACATACCATTTGTGCCGTTTTTCTCATACCTGATCGAGAAAAACAAACCCACAGTTTCACAGGTGATCTCTTTTTTTGTATCGGTCATTGGGCTTTATATGCTGAACGACCCTTCGAAAGACCCCTTCAATCTTGGTGATTTCTTGACGATCATATGCGCGATAACTTTTGCAATCCACGTCGTTCTGATAACCCATTTCACCAAAGACAGCAACGATGAAATATCTCTGCTTGCACCGCAGTTTCTCTTGACATCAGGTATCAACCTCGCTTTGAGTCCACTCGGTGGTGGTTTCAGAATAAACCTTGCAGCCTGTTATGCTCTTTTGTTCACCGCGCTCTTTGCGACCATCTTTGCGATTTGGGTGCAACTGAGATTTCAAAAACTGGTTGGCTCGAATATCTCTGCTTTGATATACGTTGGTGAACCGATATTCGCGGCACTTTTTTCTTTTACAATCTTGTCAGAAAGGATGTCTTTAATTCAGTTCATCGGTATGATTTTGTTGGTAGGTGCTATACTCTTGGGGACTATTAGAAAGGTTTACAATTGAAATGAGGGTGATCTTGATGAGTACGATCTACAAAAGAAGGAGTGTCAGGAAATACCAAGAAAGAGATGTTGAAGATGAACTCATTCTTGAGATCATAAGGGCGGCAATGCACGCACCTTCAGCTGGCAATGAGCAACCTTGGCACTTTGTGATCGTAAAAGACAAGGCGATGAAAGAAAAACTTGTTCATCTGCATCCCTACGCAAAAATGCTCTCAAAAGCGCCAGTTGGTGTTGTTGTGTGCGCGGACACTGAGCTTGCCAAATTCAGAGACTTCTGGGTTCAAGACTGTTCGGCTGCCACCCAGAATATGCTTTTGAGGGCAACCGAACTGGGACTCGGTGCTGTCTGGTGCGGTGTCTATCCAGATCAAGATAGAATACAAGGTTTCAGAGCCGCACTGAATCTACCTGAAAACGTGGTGGCTTTTTCTTTAGTCTGCATTGGATATCCAGCTGAAAACCCTGAGCCTGTTGACAGATTCAAGAAAGAGCGCATTCATTTTGAGAGATGGTAGACGATGCTTGAAAAGCACCTGGCGCTGGAGTCCACGGTGATCGCACATGGGTTACCAAGACCAACGAATATAAAGGTTGCCTTAGAGCTTGAAGAAATAGCGAGGCAAAACGGCTCTATCCCACACACGATAGCTATCATCGATGGACAGATCAAGGTTGGTCTGAACAGACAACAGATTGCTGAAATCGGTACAAGAGACGATGTCCTAAAGGTGGGTACTGCAGAAATTCCCATCGCAACTGCCTTGAAGAAATGGGCTGCAACAACGGTGAGTGCCACGATGCACATTGCCCACTCCTGTGGGATCAGGGTATTTGCGACTGGCGGCATTGGAGGTGTTCATTCCACTGAACGCTGGGATGTATCGCAGGACTTGGTGGAGCTTGCCAGGACCAGAATGATCGTTGTGAGCGCGGGTCCAAAGTCGATTCTGGACCTCAAATCGACCGTAGAGATGCTCGAAACTACGCAAGTCACGGTTCTGGGTTATAAAACAGACAAACTACCAGCCTTTTACTGCAAATCCACCGATATTTCGATCACCAAGGTTGAAGATGTGGAACAAATAGCTTTGATCTTTCTTGAAAAAGAAAGACTGAATATCCCTGGTTCGGTACTTGTTTTCAATCCAATACCAGATGAATATGCCATCGAGCATGGAGAATTTGAAAGATGGCACCAAATGGCAGAAGAAGATCTTAAGAAGTTCAGTGTGAAAGGCAAAGATATAACACCGTTCTTACTGTCGAGACTGGCTCATTATTCAAATGGAAGAACGGTTGAAAGCAACATCGAGCTTCTCAAGAACAACGTGAAGGTCGCATGCGATATTCTCAATCAGCTTTCAAAGATGCAATAGGTTTTTCTGTGCACCTTGGCACAGTACATAGCCCTGTCGGCGTTGCGCAGGATCTTTTCAAAATCATCTCCGTCTTTGGGATATTCTGCTATACCAACATTGGCTGAGATTTGAAACTCATTGTCATCAATGTTTATGGGAGCTTCGATCTGTCTAATCATTCTTTTGACAAACTCTACAGCATTGTTGGCTGAAGTCCCAGACAGCACAAAGACGAATTCATCTCCGCCAATCCTTGCGACAAAATCACTCTTCCTTGCACTTTTCTTCAATCTACCTGCTATCTGACGTAAAAGCTTATCACCAGTCTCGTGACCAAAGTTGTCATTTATTCTTTTGAAATTCAACAGGTCCAGATAAAGGACACTCACGGGTTTACACTGCCTTTTTGAAAAGGCGAGAATCCTTTCAGCTTCTTCCTGCAAAAATCGTCTGTTTGCCAGCCCGGTGAGAGGATCATGATAAGAGAGAAAGCGCATCTGTTCAGCTTGTTTTCTAATCTGTTCTTCCAGATTCAATCTCTCAAAGATTATTCCCATGTGCAAGGCAAAGAGCCTTGCGGCCTCGATTGATTCTTCGTTAAAGGCATCTGGATCATCAAAGTTATCGAGATTGATAAAACCCACTGTCTCTTCTCTTATTAGAACTGGTATGGTCATCATGACTTTGATCTGATCTATCTTTCCTGTGGAGTAAAGCGCATCTTTTCTCTCTTTATCAAGTTTTTCATTGATCGAAAAATCTCTTACCAACATCACATCTCTTGTTTCTCCCTGCACAAGCTCATTTCTGTGAAAGAAAACCCTTGAGAGTTTTGAAAGATCATACCCAACTGTCGCTTTGAAAACATAGACGTCCTTCTCTTTCACAAGAGCGCTTCCAGCCTGTGCACCATAGACTGTTTCGACAGCCTTTTCAAGTAGAAATTGGTACAGGTTTTGAACATCATTGCGAAGCACATGTGCAACTACCTGAAGAATGGCCTCTTGGCATTTGTTTTTTCTTGTGAGCTTTTCTGTCAGTTGCTTCAGCTCAGTCACATCGGTCATCGAGATCAAAGATTTTTGAGTCCCAGGTATCATCTTAACCTGTACCAGAAGTTCTCTTTTGTTCTTTCGGTAATCTGTTATCGTGAGATAAAATCTCTCAGGAGCAGGCATTCTTGATTCATGGTAGTATTTTATTCTTTCAAGATCCTTCAAATCGACAAAGTTTGCCCAGTTTATCCTTTTCAATTCTTCCTTTGAAAGTCCCACCAATTCACACAGTGTTTGATTAGCCATATAGACTGTGAAGTTTTCATCTATGACTGCCATCGGAATAGCTACGGAATCGAGGAAAAAAGACAGCGCTTCTCCCAAAATCTGTTCCGTTCATGATCACCCCTACTCGACAACATGAACCTTCAACATATTTGTCGTACCCACCACACCACACGGTGCACCCGAAGTCACAACGACTACATCAGAACTCTCAACATATCCCAGAGATTTAACCTTTTCAACTGCCACGTGAATCATGATATCGGTTGAATGAACCTCTGGAACGAGTATTGGAATGACTCCCCAAACTATTGAAAGTTGATTGAAGGTATCATGATCTGGTGTCGTAGCGATGATCGGGCAGAACGGCCTAAAATGAGACACCCTGCGTGCCGTGCTGCCAGAGGCAGTTGAGGTTATTATAGCCTTGGCTCCTATTTCTTCGGCAACGTAGTAACAGGACTTTGCTATCGCTTCTGAAGGGTCTTCGGTCTTCTCAAGGTATCTCTCGGAAAAGATCGTCTTGAATTCTCTCAAATGTTGCTCGGCGTTCTCAACGATCCTGCTTGCCATTTCAACAACCTGGATCGGGTACTTACCCACAGCTGTCTCAGAGGTGAACAAGAGCGCATCTACTGTATCGAACACGGCACTTGCCACATCTATCACCTCTGCCCTTGTGGGAAGATGGCTTTCCACCATTGACCCAAGAACCTGTGTGGCCACGATAACCGGTACCCTGTACTTAGAGGCTGCCTGTATGACCTTTTTCTGAATCACAGGTAGTTCCTCTAAGGAAGTCTCCACCGCCAGATCCCCTCTTGCTATTATCACACCATCGCTGTTTCCGCAAATCTGGTCGATATCTTGAGTCGCTTTCTTGGTCTCTATCTTCACCAGTATTCCGGCATCTGGATCGATTGATTCGATCATCTTTCGTGCGTCTTTTACATCCTTTGAGCTCTTTACAAAAGACAGACAGAAGAAGTCAATTCCTATCCTTCCACATTCAGAAATGATTCTTCTGTCTTCTTCAGTCAGAGCGGGAATGGAGAGATCTGATTCTGGAAAATTCACACCGAGGTTTTCTTTTATGACTCCCGGGATCTCAACAAGACATTCAATCTTTTTCCCAGCGATCTTAGTTACTCTTAATCTTATCTTACCATCATCGATCAATATGGGATCGTCAACCTTGACCTCCTGTGTGAGTTTTGGATAGTCGATACTGATCAGACCCTTTGTGGAAGGAATCTTTTCTGTTGTAATTGTTATCTTTTCCTGCTCAGAGAGCTCGATGAACTCCTCCTTTTGTTCACCCGTTCTGAGTTTGGCACCTGGTAGATCCACGATGATCGCCACCGGCAGGTTCATATCTTCTTTGATCTCCTTTATGGTGCCTACGAGTTCCTTGATTTTCTCCGTACCGTAATGAACAGCGCTGAGTCTGAACCCATTTACACCAATCTCCAAGAGCTGTCTTAACACTGAAGGATCTTCAGTCTTTGGACCTACTGTGCATATCATCTTTGTCCTTCGCATCATTTCACCTCAGGAAAGAAGGTGTGCCAGTTGATACAATGACATGTCCAGCGTCTTTTTCTCTTCGAGTACTTCTTCGATAGGTACAGCCACGATTTTTCCAGACTGCAATGCCATCATTACGCATTTCTTGTTTTCCAAAAGAGCCCTCACCGCCTCTGCGCCCATTCTGGTCGCCAGAATTCTGTCGAACGCCGTTGGACTTCCTCCTCGCTGTATGTGTCCAAGTATAGACACTCGTGTCTCGTAACCTATTCTGTCCTGAAGATGCTTGGCAACATTGAGTGCACCTCCAGCACCTTCGGCAACCACTATGATACAGTTTATCTTTCCCCTCTTTCTCTCTTCAAACAACCTTGCAGTCAGTTTGTCCCAGTCTACGGGTATCTCGGGCACTATTGCGGCTTCGGACCCAGTCGCAAGCGCCGCGCTGAGGGCAATGTAACCTGAAGATCTTCCCATCACTTCAACGATAAAAGCCCGTTCGTGCGATGTAGCGGTGTCCTTCAATTTCTGAATGGCTTCGACTACGGTGTTCAAACAGGTGTCCACACCAACGCACATATCGGTTCTTGATATATCGTTGTCTATGGTACCAGGTATCCCGACAACGGGAATTTTGTGCTCTTCATGCAAGAACTTTGCACCGGTCAGGCTCCCTTCTCCACCAATGACAACAAGGCCCTCTATGCCAAAGGCCTTCAGTTGTTCGGCGGCCTTTGCCCTGCCTTCTTTTGTGTAGAATTCACCACATCTACTGGTTCTTAGGATTGTTCCGCCCCTTTCCATTATTCCTGCGACATTGGGAAAATTCATCTCTCTGAAAGCACCGTCTATCAACCCGCAATATCCTCTTTCTATCCCAATCACTCTCAAAGAATTTCTCACACCAAATCTCACTATAGCCCTGATAGCCGCATTCATTCCAGGTGAATCTCCACCACTGGTCAACACACCAATAGTTTTCATTTTTCGCCACCTCCTGGTGTAAAATTGATACTGGATTGATTATACAACGGGAGGAATTTTCCTTGTGGAAGGTTTTGATACAAGAGATCGATCTGGCAACCGCCAACATCATAAAATCTTTGCTTGAAGAAAACGGCATCGAAGTTTTGATCAAACCTGGGATCTTTGACCCAGTCATCTTTGGTCAAGGTGGGCTGGTTCAAATACTTGTGTTGCAAGATGATTTACAGAAGGCACAAGAGATAGTTAAGGAGGCGCTTGAAGGTGAAGAGAACTCCTCTGTATGAAAATCACATCTCTTTAAAGGCGAAGATGGTTGATTTTGCTGGTTGGGAGATGCCACTTCAGTATGAAGGTATCACCAGCGAGGTAATGAGTGTCAGAAAAGCTATTGGGATCTTTGATGTCTCGCATATGGGTGAGATTGTCATCGAAGGTGATGACACAGTTAGGTTTGTTGATTATCTTCTCACCAACTCCTTTGGGTCTCTGAAAATTGGTCAGGTTATGTACACAACCATGTGTAATGAAAATGGTGGAATCATAGATGACTTACTCGCATACAGACTGGGCGAGAATCGAGCTATGCTTGTTGTGAACGCTGCCAACACGGACAAGGATTTCAGATGGATTGTTGAAAGATCATCGGGTTTTGCCGTGAAAATCACCGATGTCTCGATGGACTACGGGTTGATCGCGGTTCAGGGACCTTCAAGCGAAGAGTTCCTGAAAAGGTTTTCGGCGGATATAACCGGATTATCCTACTACACATTCGGCAGTTACACGATCTTCGGTAAGTTCTGCATCATTTCCAGGACCGGTTACACTGGCGAAGATGGCTTTGAAATCTACTGTAAATGGAAGGACACACCATTCATTTGGGAGGAACTTCTCGTGCGGGGGCAAGCCTTCGATCTCAAACCTGCAGGGCTTGGGGCAAGAGACGTTTGCAGGCTTGAGGCATCTTATATGCTCTACGGCAACGATATGGATGATCACACAACACCTTTGGAAGTAGGTCTTTCCTGGGTTGTAAAGTTCGAGAAAGATTTCGTGGGCAAGGAGAGTCTTTTGAAACAGAAAGAAGAAGGCTTGAAAAGAAGAATCAGGGGACTTGAAATCCTTGACAAGAGGATCGCACGACATGGTATGGAAGTTTTCAGAGAAGGTCAAAAGATAGGCACCATCACAAGTGGAACATTCTCGCCAACACTGGGCAAGTCGATCGCACTGGCAATGATGGACAATCAGGTGAAAATCTCAGATGAGGTTGAAGTCGATATCAGAGGAACAAAGGTGAAAGCAAAGGTTGTGAAGTTACCTTTCTATAGAGGTTCGGTCAAAAGTTGATCAGGAGGTGTAGATGATGAAAAAGTATGCAAAGACTCACGAGTGGGTTCAAGTTGAAGGAAAAGTTGCAACGGTTGGTATTTCGAACTTTGCACAGGACAAACTTGGAGATGTGGTGTATGTTGATCTACCACAGGTCGGCAAGGTCGTCAAAAAAGGAGAAACCCTTATGAGCATTGAATCTGTCAAGGCGGCAAGCGATGTGTATGCGCCTGTTAGTGGAAAGGTCTTGCAGGTCAATGAAAAGCTGAACGATCAACCAGAACTTGTGAACAAAGACCCAGAGGGTGAAGGTTGGCTTGTTAAGATCGAAATGACCAATCCCAATGAACTGAATGAACTGCTTGACGAGGGGGCGTACAAAAAGCACTGTGAGGAGGAAGAATGATGCATCCATACATTCCTCATACTGATGAGGAAATTCAACAAATGCTCCACGCAATTGGTGTGGAGCATATCGATGATTTGTACAAAGACGTTCCAATAACAGTCAAAGAATTGAAAATCCCAAAAGGTTTAGATGAATTCACAGTTCTTTCTACTCTCGAATCGATCGCACAAAAAAACGCGGTGATAGAAAAAAAGAATATCTTCATGGGTGCAGGCATATATTCACATTACATTCCTCAGGTTGTGGAATCTGTAAGTTCAAGGCCTGAGTTTGTAACCGCGTATACGCCTTATCAAGCAGAGGTATCTCAGGGAACGCTTCAGGCACTCTTTGAATACCAAACGATGATCTGTGAGCTGACAGGCATGGAAGTTGCGAACTCCTCAATGTATGACGGCGCTTCTGCACTTGCTGAAGCGATTTTAATGGCACACAGGATAAATAACAAACACAAGGTTTTGATCAGTCAGGCAGTCCATCCGGAGTACATCCAGACCAGCCGTACTTACACTTGTGCTCAAAAGCTTTCCTTCCAGATCGTGCCTCTAAACGGTTCTGGAATGACAGACACAGCGGTGTTGAAAAACTCCATAGATGATGATTCATGTGCTGTTGTGATACAGTACCCGAACTTCTTTGGGATCGTCGAAGATCTGAGAGCCATAAAAGAAGTTGCTAAGGATCTTGTCTTCATTGTGGTGGCAGAACCCTTTGCATTGACGGTACTCGAACCCCCCGCAACCTTTGGCGCAGACATCGTTGTTGGAGACGGACAACCACTGGGCATACCCATGAGCTATGGTGGGCCGACGGTGGGGTTTTTCGCAACGCTTGAAAAGCATGTACGCAAGATGCCCGGTAGATTGATAGGTGAAACAACAGATGTCGATGGCAACAAAGGCTATGTGATGATCCTGCAGACAAGAGAACAGCATATCAGAAGAGAAAAAGCCACATCGAACATCTGCACCAATCACGCATTGATGGCTGTGAGAAATGCGATTTTCATGGGCGTTCTTGGACCCAATGGCATGAAAGAGGTAGCTTATAAGAGCTATTCCAACGCACATTATCTTGCCGAGAGGATACAACAGAAAGGTTATAAATTGATCTTCGATGGGCCATTTTTCAATGAGTTCGCGGTGAGGATGACAGATGACTACGATTCAAAATGGAGAAAGATTTTTCAGCACGGTGTGCTCGCGCCACTTCCACTCGGTTGGTACTTTAATCAATACAAAGATGGTGCTCTTGCTTGTGCAACGGAAGTGAATACTAAGGAAAGTATCGACAAGTTCGTGGAACTCCTGGGGCGTGATGGCATATGACAATCTTCGAAAAATCGGTTACTGGCAGAAAGGCATTCAGATTTCCTGACACAGCCATTGAAAAAAGAGAATTTGATATCCCGAACCATCTATTGAGAAAAAAAGCACCACAACTGCCTGAACTTTCTGAACCAGATGTGGTCAGACATTACACCGACCTTGCGAGCAAGAATTATTCTGTTGATAAAGGTTTCTACCCGTTGGGATCATGTACGATGAAGTACAATCCCAAGATCAATGAATACACCGCAGCCCTGCGTGGTTTCAGCCAGATACACCCTTATCAACCTTGGGAATTCACTCAAGGTGCGCTCCAAATCATCTTTGAACTCAAAGAGTTTCTGTGCGAGATAACTGGAATGGATGATATGACACTGCAACCGGCCGCCGGTGCTCACGGAGAGCTAACAGGCATGCTGATAGCAAGGGCGTACCATCTGTCAAAGGGCGATTTCAAAAGGCACATCGCGCTCGTACCAGATTCAGCACACGGCACAAATCCGGCTTCTGCCGCCATGGCAGGTTTTGATGTGGTAGAACTCAAATCGACCGAAGATGGATTGATCGATCTTGCAGAGCTGAAAAAGAATCTGAGCGACGAAGTTGCGGTTTTGATGCTCACCAATCCCAACACACTCGGTCTTTTTGAAAAAGATATCACCGAAATCGCCAAGATGGTGCACGACGCAGGTGCATTGCTCTACTATGACGGTGCGAACCTGAACGCCATCATGGGTAGGGTGAGGCCCGGTGATATGGGTTTTGATATAGTTCATCTCAATCTGCACAAAACCTTTTCGGCACCGCACGGAATGGGTGGACCTGGAAGTGGCCCCGTTGGTGTGAAGTCATTCTTGGCGGAGTTTCTGCCAATACCTGTGATCAGAAAAGCTGACGACAAATACTACCCCGATTTCAATCTTCCAAAGAGTATAGGCAGGGTGAGAAGCTTTTACGGCAACTTTCTGGTGATGGTTAAGGCTTACACGTATATACTCACGATGGGAAGAGATGGTTTGACTCACGCCTCTCGCATGGCTGTGCTCAACGCGAATTATCTGAGAACTCTGATCTCAAGGTTTTTGAACATAGCATCACCAAGAACGTGCATGCACGAATTTGTAGTCGACGGCAGTGAATTTGTAAGGCAAACAGGTGTAAAAGTTTTGGACGTGGCAAAAAGATTGCTCGACTACGGTGTACATGCCCCGACGGTGTATTTTCCTTTGATAGTTCACGAAGCTATGATGATCGAACCAACCGAAACCGAAAGTAAGGATACCTTGGACATGTTCTCAAAGATCTTAAAGCAGATCGTAGAAGAGGCAAGGACAAAACCAGATATAGTTAAGAATGCTCCATATAAGACACCTGTTAGAAGGCTCGATGATGTCACGGCAACAAAAAAGCCTGTTTACAGGTTCAAGAGACAAGGCTGATGAGTCTTGCAAAAAAACAGGGGGCTTGTAGCCCCCTTTATTTGTCGTTATTTTTTATTGTTGAGGTGCGGAGATTCTGTAAAGATCTGTGACGAAATCCACGCGGTTTATCAACTCTGGCTGGTCATCCACATCGAAGATGTAAAGACCGTCATTTGCAGAAACATAGGCGTACAAACCGTTGGTGTAGGCTCTGATTATCACGTCTTTCGCATAACTTGTGTTCGTCCACTCAGTGCAGGTTGAGATCTCTGTCTTCTCTAAGTTGCCTACCAGATCATCAAGATCAAAGCTCACAATACCGCTGTTTCCCGCTGCAACAAAGACTCTATCTTCATGGACCGTTATACCTGCGAAATCCTCTGACAGTTTTCCAAGCTCCACGCTGGTCGCGTACGGCGTCAGGTCATCGTATGCCTCCAA
This sequence comes from Thermotogota bacterium, assembly GCA_029551145.1. Classification (GTDB taxonomy): domain Bacteria; phylum Thermotogota; class Thermotogae; order Thermotogales; family DSM-5069; genus Pseudothermotoga_B. The sequence goes on from JAKPGA010000004.1 coordinate 113,022, forward strand.
ATAAAGAGAGTTAGAACTTGAGCCAACCAAGAGTACGTAGTTATCTTTGAGCACCATGTCCAGCGGGGTATAATTCAGTGTAGTCTTACCCTCGACATTCAAAGCACCATCGGTTCCGAGTTTCAACTTGACCAACGTCGGCAAATTGTTTTGTGAACCTGCCAGATAGATCATGTTGTTTGATCCAATCGCTATCGCGTTCACCGACTTCAAACCACTGTAGGGGGTACTTGATCCGGTGCCGATGTTGTAAGCAAAGGTTCTGTCGTTGCTTGCAACAATCAGGTAGTTTGAGCCACTGAAGGTACCTGCTTTAATTCTTCTGGCATACGCGGGATAACTACCGAAGGACGAGATGACCTTCGTCTGTGGGTCTTTTCCCGATAGATAATTTGCCAGGTTTGCACACACGATATTACCTGAATAATCGATCATGTAAGCCCATTCACCAAAAACGACAATCTCTTTTGTGCTTGTGATTTGCTCTTTAAAGAATGATGGATAATCTATTTCGTTAGGTCTCGTGACATCGTATATCAGAAGACCATTTGATGCACCGGCGACGTACAAAAAGTCCCACACATTTACAGGTCTTGTGAATGGCGATATGGAAAACTTGTAAACCTTGCTGGAGCTACTCAGGTTCTTTGGATCTTTTGCAACGATCTTCCATTGATAACTCTTGCCGGGCTCCAGACTCACCACATATTGGGTTTCCTTTATCCCTTCCTTATAGAGCGAAAGACTTTGGCTCTGTTCGGCAAGATACAGATCATATGTCAGAGTGTCTCCGTCAGGATCAGAGCAACTCCACTTGAAGGTAACATAGACGGTGTTCAGGATAGTATTATCCTGTGGTTGAATCAGCGTTGGTTCATTTGGAGCTTTGTTTGTCGGTGTTTGACCCCCACCTCCAAACCATTCACCGATCCCTGCACACCCCTGCAGAAAGAGTAAAACTATGAGCAGGATCGCCGGCAAAACATACCATTTGTTTTTCATCTTCAAACCCCCTTTTGGCACAGTACACACCAATGACTGGTAAAATTGTACCACAGGTGAATATTTTCAAGGAAGAGGTGTTCAAATGAAGGCGTTACTCGTTGATTACGATGGAACACTTGCAATCGTTGACGAAAAGGAATTTGCCAAGACTTATTTTGAGTATCTGAGGAATTTCGTCGAACAGAATTTCTCTGTAACTATTTCGATGAAGGATATTCTTGAGTGTGTTGAGCACATAACTCTCTTCGCAGATGGCAGAACAAACAACTATGAGAGATTTTTGAACTGCTTCAAGAGTAGGTATGATGTCTTCTTAGATTGGAAGACTGTTTTCGATAGGTTCTACGGCAGTGAGGCGTTTGACAGACTCAAAGAACTGATAAGACCAAACACTTCGCTCATCAGTTACCTGAAAGCTTGCAGGAGCGGAGGGAAAAAGGTGGTTCTTGCGACAAATCCTGTTTTCCCCAAGAAAGCGATTGTCAAGAGGATGAACTGGATAGGCTTGAATGAGTCGGATTTTGATCTTGTAACTCACATGGAGAATTCCCATTTCTGCAAGCCCGATCCAAGGTATTTCTTACAGATATGCTCTATAATTGGTGTAGAGCCAGCCGATTGTGTCATGATAGGCAATGATGATCTGTTTGACAAAGCCTGTGAAAAGGTGAGTATCAAATTCGTACTTGTTGGTGAATTTCACTTAGGGGGTGATTGGGATGATTCCAACGCTGCTGAGTGAGAAAAAAGTCGACAAAACACTTGCGATTCTGGCTGTGGTCTTTTCGCTTTTGGCTGGTCTTGTTTCAGCCATTGGTCTTTGGAGTGTTATGGTAGGGATCTTTGAAGGTTTCATCGACGGTTGGCGAGGGTACGGATATGGTACTGGAAGGATTTTTGGTGGCTTTTTCATAACATTGATCTCAGGTCTTCTTGGCATCCTTGCAGGTATCTTCACATTGATAGTTCTCAACCAGTGGAGCGGTGTACTCAATGAGAATATCCAGAACACAAAGGTTCTGCTCAGCTATCTCAAGCAAAAGGTTGAATCTGAGAAACAAATGAACTTGAGCGTGCTTGAAGGACACCTTTCGACACTCAATTTGAACATCTGGGCATACTGGGTGTACCTGGTATTCTATGTGATCTCTTTTCTAATACCAGTTGCGTCCTTTGTCTTTTCAATCCTGGCAATAGTCTTCCTGTCTGTATACCTGCAGAGCGTGTTCAGTGTTTCCAAAAGACTGGAAGAGATCAAGAACGCTATGTATCCACTCTTAGGTATTTCTTTTCCGATGATGAGTTACATAAAACAGCGAAATGTCGGAATCTTCATTCTGCTCACGATTGTGACCCTTGGGATATACTGGTGGTATCTTCTGATAAAACTCTCCGATGAGATCAACCAGTACATCGATGCAGATCAGAAGATCAGGCAGGTGATCAATCTCTGAAGGTAATGATAGACGTCGACGATGTGCTAACCAATTTCAACAAGGCATTTCTGCAGTTAAGCCATGAGCTCTTTGGGACACCAACAGATATTCAGATAGAGGTATGGGACTTTTACAAATGTGTCCCCGGATTAACTTATGAAATGGAACAGATCGTGTGGGAGAAGATCAGGCAAACAGATGATTTTTATTTGACTTTGCCTGCATATGCTTCGCAGGAAGATCTGTTGTTGCTGAGAAAAGTTATTCAAACGGGTGAGCACGAGATCTTTTTCATCACATCGCGTTTTCCCACAAAGGGTAAGAGTATTGAAGAACAGACAACTCTCTGGATAGAAAACCATGTTGGTGTGACACCAAAGGTCTTTGTCACATCAAAGAAGGGACAATTCTGCAAGGAACTTTCAATTGAGCTCGCTCTGGATGATGCTCCACATCACATAAACGATCTTACAAACCATGGCATCCCTACGGTAATCATGGATTGGTCTTACAATAGACACATCAAAAACCTTCCGAGGGTAAGAACCCTGGGGGAGTTCATCGCATTGATATCAAGGTGATCATGTGATAGATGCAGTTGTTTTCGATATGGATGGTGTTTTGATCGAGACCGAGAGCGTCTACAAAGAAACTTTCAAACAGATTCTGTCAAAGTACGGTGCCGTATACTGTGAAGAATTTTTCCTTCATCTGACTGGAACTACTCTTGAAAAAGACGGTGCGACAAAGATCATAGAAAGATTCAATCTGCCGGTAAGTGAGAAACAGTTGATAGAAGAGATCTATGAAACCTTTGATGAAATCTCAAGCAAGCTCAAACCAAGAGAAGGTGTTTTGGAAACCATCAAGACCTTGAAGGAACTAAAAAAACATGTAGCCCTTGCCACATCAACTGTGAAAGACAGGGCATTGCAAAGACTCGAAAGATGTGGCTTGACAGATTTCTTTGATGTGACGGTCTTTGGTGATGAAGTTATCAACAGTAAACCAGACCCATAGATATACCTCAAGGCGTTGGAAAGATTGAAAACTGAGGGCTCTCGAGTGGTTGTTTTCGAAGATTCCGTGAATGGCATAAAATCAGCCATCGGTGCGGGAATCTCGTCTGTCTTGGGTGTACTTCACGACTACAACGATCCCGAGTCCTTGATCAAAGCCGGCGCTGTCTGTGCAGATGAACCTCCGCAGGTTTTCTTTTTTTTCTTAGAAAAGTTGTTGCAACTGTAAAAAGATGAGCTATACTCTTAGGTAAGATGGGGGGTGAACAAATGGCTTGCGCAAACAAACCCGAGCCAAAGAAACCTGAGGAAAAACCAAAGGAAACCAAAAAAGAAAAACCCAAGAAATAACTGAATCCCCCGGTAAAGACCGGGGGATGTCATTATATCTGTGCGACCCACGAAAATCTTTTCAAAAACTCATCAGGATTCATCTTCGCTGCACTTGACAGTTTTGCGAGCATGTTGGTGTCCGACAAATCTTTCTTGGTAAGCCTTATCATATAACCACGCGCGACCCGATAGTGTTCTGAGTTGATATCCACCATTCGCACCTTTGTTCTGCCAGTCGATGGGTCGATCAATTCTTCGAAAGGCAGCACTCTGATCCTCCCACTTTCGACGCAGATCATACCTCCAGACAGGTGTTTTTCAAAATCTCCAAGCAAGAATCTGACCGCGCCATACCCAAGTGTTCTTGTGTAATCGATATCGAATGGAATAGGTCTTGCGCATCTGAGTTCATAACCCAGTGTTACATCTATGATGTTCAGCTTTTCTCCTCTTTGAGCAAAACGTTTCTGAACTTCACGCTTGAGTATTGTCGCCAAAGGTATCTCGCTGAGTCTTATATGTCCATGCGGGTCTCGTTCGACCGTCACACCTGGGATATTAGACAGTTCCTCTGGATCGATCATTTCTCCTATGCCTTCGGCTATTATCGCAAGACCATCATTTCTCCCGAGAACTCGCCTCTTGAGAATTGTGGTCTCAAGTATGTCGCAGACCTCTGAAAGCGTTATCTTTTCCTTTTTGAATTCTTCACCGATCACAGTTAGGGCAGCACTCGCAGATTTTCCTATACCCAGTGCCAAATGTCCCGCCTTCCTACCCATCGCAACTACAAAGTACCATCTGTTGGTTGTTCTTGAATCCTGCATCAAGTTGTAAACAAGTTCGGTGCCAAGATGGCGTGCGGTTTCAAATCCAAAGGTAGGCATACCACCAGGCAGTGGCAGGTCGTTGTCAATTGTCTTTGGGACATGTGCGACACGAATCCTGCCTGAACTTGCCTTTGAAACCGCAGAGGCAGAGAACGCAGTGTCATCTCCACCAATTGTCACAAGGTAATTGATCCCTAAATCTGTGAGGCTTTTCAGAACATTTTGAAGATCTTCCGCTTTCTTGGTTGGATTTGCCCTTGAGGTCCTCAGAATAGAACCACCCTCGATATGAATACGTGATACATCTGAAATAGTCAGTGGGCGGATCATATCGGTTCTACCCTTCATGAGATGTTCAAAGCCATCGTAAATTCCTATTACTTCCAGGTCATTGTTGATTGCTTCGATCGTGACGGCATTTATAACACTGTTGATGCCAGGTGCTGGTCCTCCGCCTACGAGTATCGCAACTCTTTCAGACATCTTCATTCACCCCTTTGTGTGAGTTTGCGAGTTTATCTGTTAAATTATAACCTATCTCCGATGCTGATTGAAGCCTATCTCAACGCAGTCCCACCTGTCTTGCTCAAATTCGGGTGGTGATGAAAACCAAATGTTGCACGTTAACAATTTCTTCAATGATTCTTCTTCATATCTTCAGTTACAGGTTGAGAGTAGGAATAGTATGATATTGCCAAAAGGGAGGAAGGTTTCTTGAATATGGTGACAAACATCTTTGAACAGATTTCTATAGAAATGAAGAACGCTAAGAAGTGCAACCGCCCGGTGATCACACTAGGCGGTGTGCACGTGTTGTAGCACACACCTAAGAGGAAAAAGATCACCGGGCTACCAGAAAAGGTAGCCCGGTTTTCTTTTTATGGAGAGGTTCACAGGCAAGAACAACATCTTTCAAAGGGGGAATTTGGATGACAGAGGTTCAGGTTGAAAGTGAAAATCTCGCGCAGAATCTGACTACCAACGCAATCATTGAACTGATAAGCAAATCCAAAAAGAAAACACCAGTGACTGCTTACGTGAAAGGAGATTTCAGAAAAGCCAATCTTGGCAATCTTCATTTTTTCGGGACTCAGAACTTTGGAATAATCGTTGGTGATTACGAAGAACTCAGAAGTTTCGTCCAGGAAAACCAGCACAGAATTCAAGACATTCACATCGAGGTACACGCAAGAAACTCTGCGCTTCCATTGGCAGATCTGACAAAGTACAACGCACGAATCGAACCAGGGGCGATTATTCGCGATCTGGTTCAGATTGGTGATGGGGCTGTGATCATGATGGGAGCCGTTATAAACATCGGCGCAGTAATCGGTGAGAAGACAATGATCGATATGAACGCCGTCATCGGCGGAAGGGCAATGATAGGAAAGAACTGCCATATAGGAGCAGGTGCTGTGATAGCTGGGGTGATAGAACCTCCAAGCGCCAAACCGGTTATTGTTGAAGACGATGTTGTGGTCGGTGCCAATGCGGTTGTCTTGGAAGGAGTGACGGTGGGAAGAGGCGCCGTCGTTGCCGCTGGAGCTGTCGTCATAAACGATGTTGAACCATTCACAGTCGTTGCGGGTATTCCAGCGAGGTTCATCAAAAAAGTCGATGAAAAGACCAAGGAGAAGACGAAAATCGTAGAGGCTTTGAGAGCTCTGCCCACAGAACGGGGGGTGTTCTTGTGAGCCACTTATGCACTGTATACAAACCTTTTGATCTACAGATTGACCACGCAGAGGGAATATATCTGTACACAAAAGATGGAAGAAAATTCGTTGATACATTTTCAGGTATAGGAGTTCTGGCTTTTGGGCATGGTGACAAGGATATCGAGGAAGCGATGATCAACAAAATGAGGCGATACACCCATATTTCCAATTTCTTTCTGGACGAAGACGCTGAATCTGTTGCTGCAAAGCTCATCCAAAGAACAAGGAGACAGGGAAGGGTTTTCTTTTCGAACTCCGGAGCAGAGGCGAATGAGGCAGCTTTGAAAGCTATCAAGAAAATCAGAAAAGGTATCATAGTGGCCTTCGAGCAAGATTTCCACGGTAGAACCCTGGGTTCTCTTTCTATAACGGGGTTTTCAAACCTCAGAGAGCCGTTCAATCCACTTTTGCCAAACGTAGTGTTTCTACCCCACAACGATCCAGAAAGGTTTGCGAGCTTTGTGCGACAGAATCAAGTGGCAGCAGTTTTTGTTGAGTGTCTTCTTGGCACTGGAGGCCTCAGATCGATCTCCAACAATATGGCAAGGACACTCATGCAACTCAAAGAAGAACATGACTTTATACTCGTTGCCGATGAGGTTCAGTCCGGTCTTGGCAGGACTGGTAGGTTTTTCTGTTATGAACACTTTGGACTGAAGCCAGATATTATAACCGTTGCAAAAGCACTTGGAGGAGGACTCCCGCTTGGGGCGACTATCTTTTTGGATCAAATCATGGATGTCTTTCAGTATTCGGAACACGGTTCGACCTTTGCACCAAATCCCGTTGCGCTGGCAGGTGCGAGTGTTGTGATGAACAAGATCAACGATTCATTTATCGCAGAAGTGGCACAAAAGGGTGAGTATCTGAAGAATGAACTGAAATTCATAAACAATGGATTGATAAAAGAGGTACGAGGGCTCGGCTTGATGATTGGTGTGGAGGTCAACGTAGATCCAGAAAGATTGAAGCAGATTGCCTTTAAGAATGGCCTTTTGTTGAATCTGGTGAGTAGGAATGTCGTTCGCTTCTTACCGCCATTGAACATCACCTACCAAGAGATAGATACGATCGTGGAATTATTTGAGAGAAGTATCAAGGAGGTAGACTTTGAACGAAATAGAACTGAGACATCTTTTGCATCAAAGGCCTGAACCTTCTTTTCAAGAATATGAAACACAGCGGATCTTGGTCAAGCACATTCAGAAACTCGGTTATGAAGACATCAGAAAGGTTGGAACAGGCATCGTTGTTTTGAAAAAGGATTCAGATGGTCCGTTTGTGTTGCTTCGAGCTGAGATGGATGCCCTGCCGATCGCTGAGCAAACTGACTGCGCCTTTCGTTCTCAGAATGGCTATATGCATGCATGCGGTCATGATTTTCATATGGCATCTCTGTGCTGGGCGATGCGCAGGGTGATTGAGAACAACTTGAAGGGTAACCTTGTTTTTGTGTTTCAACCCGCAGAGGAGTCTGGAGCTGGCGCTGTTGAGATATTGAAGTACCTTCAGCAGTCTGGTATGGAGGTATCTGCGGCGATCGCAATGCATGTGACAGATGAATATGAAGCGGGAACAGTTGCATCTCGAGCTGGAGTGCTTTTCAGTGCGTCTTGCGAAGTAGATGTAGTTTTCAAAGGTCTTGCCGCTCATGCAGCCTTTCACCAGCAGGGAAAGGATGCGATCAGATCATGTGTTGATTTTCTCAAAAAGATATACGAAACAGACTGGGGACAGGACTTGATCTGGTTTGGTAGATTAGAAGCAGGATCTGCAAGAAATATAGTTGCAGACAGAGCTTTAATCCAAGGTACGATCAGATCCACTGACCTGAAGGCAGTTGAAAAGAGATTGAATGAAATTCGACAGATTGCAGAGCAGTCTTGCTTAGTTTCTAAAGCAAGTTGTGAAGTCATCAAGGGTACGCCATACAGGCAGGTCGAGGTTGACGAAAATCTCTGCTTGCTCTTGGAACGAACAGCTGCGAAAATGGGTATGAAATTCTTGAAATCTCAGGTGAAATTGACTGCTGAAGACTTTGGATATTTTTCAGCTTACTATCCAACCTTGATGTACTGGTTTGGTACCAGAAGAGGAAACACCTTTGGCCTGCACAGCCCCTGGTTTTTGCCTGCCGATGATTTGATTGAGACGGCAGGTGAACTTTTCTATGAAATTCTTGCGCAACTGTGTTGATTCAGATATCATATAACTATTAGGAAATCTTTCAAGGGGGTGCAGACCTTGCTTGTATTGTTTGCAGCAACCTTGGTCACAATAGGCTATGTGATCTTTCTGAGTTTCAGAATTCTCGATAACAGTCCTGGGAATGAACAGACGATCGAACTTTCACGGATCATTCAAAAAGGTGCGAGATCCTTCCTTTTTGAGGAATATCTGGTTTTCTTCCCGGCAGTTCTTGCGCTTGCTGTTTTGTTGTTCATCTTTCTTGGATGGAAAACGGCGGTTTCATTCCTTGTTGGTGCCGTTTTTTCAACTCTTGCTGGCTTTTTCGGCATGACAATAGCTACGAAATCCAACGGGCGCACGAGCTGGGCTGCGTTGTCTGGCATGACAAAGGCTTTGAGGATAGCCTTCAGTGGTGGTGCTGTGATGGGGCTAACGGTCTCTGCCCTCGGATTGCTTGGTCTTGGGTTTGTTTATGAACTGACAGGGGACATGACCTGTGTCAGCTACTATTCACTCGGCGCGTCCTTTGTGGCGCTCTTTGCAAGAGTTGGCGGTGGTATATACACAAAGGCTGCCGATGTTGGAGCCGATATCGTCGGAAAAACCGAGGCAAACTTGCCTGAGGATGATCCCAGAAACCCAGCGGTAATCGCAGACAATGTCGGAGACAATGTCGGAGATGTTGCCGGAATGGGCGCTGATTTGTACGAATCTTATGTCGGATCGATCTTCTCGGCGCTCGCGCTTGCAGTCTTCATGAACAGTGAGAAGGCAGTGAAGAGTGTACTTTTTGTTGTCATATCTGGACTGTTGAGTTCAGTAGTCTCGGTGATAATAACAAATCTCACAGTGTCTAAGTTCAAGAATCCCTCATCTGCGTTGAGGTTTGGAACAATTCTGTCGAGTGTGTTGTTGCTTGGTTCGATGTTGATCTACTCAGTTATTTCAGCCTGGATTCAGATCTTTTTTGTCGTCTTTTTTGGAGTGGCAGTTGGTACAAGTGTAGGGCTTTTAACCGAGCTGTACACCTCAGGAAAGAAGATCGCGAACCTTGCAAAATCTGCAACGACTGGACCCAGTAACATATTGATCAGTGGTCTTGCACTTGGCATGGAATCGACCTTTGTTATCACTATACTCATAGTGATTGCAGTTCTGCTTTCCTATAAATTGATTGGACTCTTTGGAGTTGCGCTGTCTGCTGTCGGCATGCTCGCCACACTTGGTATGAATCTTTCGGTGGATGCGTACGGTCCGATAGCGGACAACGCAGGTGGAATCGCTCAGATGGCAAAACTCGAAGAAAATGCACGGCAGGTCACAGATAAACTCGATGCGGTTGGTAACACAACTGCTGCTATGGGAAAAGGTTTTGCAATAACATCCGCGGCTTTAACCTCGCTTGCGCTGTTTTCCAATTATGCGAATGTCACCCATCTGGCAACGCTTGACATAAGAGACCCTGCTCTTTTCACCGGAGCTCTGGTGGGCGCGATGCTTCCATTTCTGTTCTGTGCTCTCACTATGAAGGCTGTGGGAGATGCCGCAGATGAAATGGTGGAGGAGATCAGAAGACAAATCAGAGAAATCCCAGGTCTAATCTCTGGGCAGACAAAACCAGATTATGGCCGCTGTATCCAAATTGCGACAAAGGGCGCGCTCAGAAGGATGATCTTCCCATCTCTTCTCGCGGTTGTGACTCCCATATTGAGTTATTTCATTCTGGGTACGGCGGGAACCGCGGGGGTGCTCATCGGTGCAACGGTTTGTGGTGTTATGGTTGCGATCTTCATGGCTAATTCAGGTGGAGCCTGGGACAATGCGAAGAAGTACGTCGAAGAAGGACATCTCGGCGGGAAGGGTTCGATAGCTCACAAAGCTGCCGTGATTGGAGATACCGTGGGAGATCCACTGAAAGATACATCAGGTCCCTCGATAAATATCTTAATAAAACTCATGGCGATTACATCAGTTGTGATAGCTTCTCTGATTGGGAGGTAGGCTTATGAAGAGAATAGCTGTACTTTGTGTGGGAAATGATTGTCCTGGTTTGAACGCGGCGATCAGGGCAGTTGTCATGAAGGGTTCTGAGATTGGTATCGAAATCCTTGGTGTTAAAGACGGCTTCGAAGGCTTGTTCACAGACAAAATCGATGTGCTCACCAAGTCTTCAGTTTCTGGAATCTTGCACCGCGGTGGAACGATCCTTGGAACATCTCTCTTTGCCCCCCAGGAACCTGAGGATCTTCAAAAGGTGGCGAAGAAGTTAGAACAGTATTCCATAACCTCTTTTCTAATACTCGGTGGCAGACTTGGCGTGAAGGCTGCTCTGAAACTTGCAAAGGAGAATATCCCATCTATCCTTGTGCCAGCTACTATAGACAACGATCTACCCTTCACGGATTTCTCGATAGGTTTTTTCACCGCTATTGAGCATGTCAGAGAGGCGCTTGATATGCTACATGCAACTGCAGAATCCCATCACAGAGTTATGATCGTTGAAACAATGGGAAAGCCAGGCGGGTGGATTGCCGTCACAGGTGGACTTGCAGGTGGTGCAGATTATGTAATCACGAATGCAGAGTCTGTCGATCAGGAAGACCTTTTGAACAAGATCCGCAGTCGTTACGAAAGTCAAAAGAGATTCTCGATCGTTGTTGTTGAAAGCGGTACTATCTTGCCTGAACAGATCTATCAGATAACCGGAACAGATGAAAGAACGCCTGCTGCACAGGTTATCGGCGCGTTCATTGAAAGAGAACTGAAAGATATCGGAATAGAATGGAGATACACGAATCTTGGGTATCTGCAGAGAGGTGGTACACCTGTTTGCATGGATAGAATAATCGCAACCCAGATGTCAACACGGGCTGTGGAAATGGTCAAGTCTGCGAGGGTTTATCACGCGCTCGGCATGAGAGGTTTGACTGTAACAGAGGTTCCCTACTCTGAAACAATGGTGAATGTGAAAATAGTGGATGAGCAACTCAGAGGTCTGGCAAAGCTCTTCTATTGAGGTGATTTTGTGAATTTACTTCAGATCGTGGGACCAGTGATGGTGGGACCATCCAGTTCTCACACCTTTGGTGCAATGAGAATTTCAAGATTTGTGTACAAAATGATAGGACAGACACCAGAAGAAGTGGAATTCTCCCTGCACGGGTCTTTCGCGAAGACCTTCAAAGGTCATGGGACTGATAGGGCTTTACTTGCTGGCATTATGGGGTTGAGATACGATGATGAAAGGATCAAAGACTCGTATTTCTTGGCCAAACAGACTGGGTTGAGATATTCCTTTAGATTGGTTGAGCTCTCTAACGTCCACCCAAATACGGTGAGGATCAAGGTTCAAACGCAGAAAACTCAGCACGAGGTGGAAGGCTGTTCAATAGGTGGAGGGGCAATAAGAATCACCAAGATAGATGATGTCGACTGTGATCTGAGCTGGAATTATGATACTCTCATAATTGTCAACAAGGACGAACCAGGTGCTTTGTCGAAGATCCTGAGTAACATCAAAGCAAATATTGCGAATTTGTATCTGAGAAGGATAAATCTGCTTCAAGCAAAGGCTTTGACGATAGCAGAACTCGATTCACCACTCGAGAATCTGCATGAGCTTTTAGGCCTCTCTTGTGTTCTCGAATACTATTTTGTGCCAAAAGACGATTTCTTGTAGAATCTTTTCAGGTGATGTCGATGAATCTGCGCGAGTTGATCGAGCTGGAGCAGAAAACGGGACAACCGTTTCATGAAGTGATTTTGTTGACCCAGATGATGGAGGATGGATCAGATCCCATCGATCTCAGGAAAAAAATGAAGGTTTTTTTAGAGACAATGCTCGATATAGCCGAGAAAAATTTCGCAAAGAGTCAAAAAACTCTTATGGGCCTTTGTGGTGAAAACGCCTCTGTCTTTGCTCAACATCTCCCCCAAATGATGGGAGAGTTCAATCACATGACGACAATCGTAGCGCTTTCTATTGCCGAAGCCAATGCCTCGATGGGTAAGATAGTGGCCTGTCCGACGGCTGGAGCTTGTGGAGTGGTACCAGCCATGGTATACGCGCTCAGAAAGCTGAAAGGTGTTTTGGAGGAATCACTCGTGGATGGTCTGATCGTGGCTGGAGCTGTCGGAGCTTGCATCGCCGAGCACGCCTCGATCTCCGGGGCTGTTGCAGGTTGCCAGGCAGAGATCGGCACTGCCACCGCCATGGCAAGTTCATTGGCGGTTTATTGCTTGTCTAAGAACAGTGATAAAGTAAGTCATGCCGCTGCCTTGTCTTTGAAGTCTTTGATGGGTCTTGTCTGCGATCCTGTAGGCGGATTTGTCGAAATACCATGCGTAAAGAGAAATGCCGTCGCAGTGAATATCGCCATAGCCACGGCAGAGATGGCGCTTGCTGGAATACAGAGTGTGATACCGTTTGATGAAGTGGTGCAGGCGATGGCAAAGGTTGGTAAGTCTTTGCCTGAAGAACTCCGTGAAACCGGTCTTGGTGGTGTCGCATCGACCAAGACTGCGACATCTCTGTTAGAGAAAATAAGAGGTGAACTGATGTGAAAAGAGAGAGTGTCGAAATAACTGAACCTGTTGATCTCTGTTTGAAGAATGGGAGATTGAACCCATCGGCACTTGGCTGGTCAAGAAAACCGCTGATTCGCTGTAATCTCTCAGATCATATTTTCAGAAAAAAGAAATGGAACTACTGGGCAGTCTTCAATCAAGAATGCCTGTTCTCGGCGACGATTTCCAATCTGGACTACATCGGAGTTGTATTCTGCTATTTTCTTGATTTGAAGACCAAAGAATTTTTCGAAGAAACCGTTATAACACCTTTTGGCATAGGCTGCAATGTACCAAATGGAGTCGACCAGAGCATCGTTTTCAGTTCAAAAAAGATGAAAGTAAGCTTTTCTGAGCGCTCAGGCATGACGGTTTTAGAGGCATCCTTCACGACCTCTGAGAACAAAGCCGTGAAGGCGAATATCGAGATCTTTCGCGCCAACACTGAGTCACTAAACGTGGTTGTTCCGTGGAGCTGGTGGAGGTTTCAGTACACGAGCAAGCAGTTTTGTCTCAGAGCAAGGGGGAAGATTTCTGTTGACAACAAAGTCTATGATCTTGATTCAAACAAGACATTCGCCACACTGGATCTCGGCAGAGGTGTGTGGAAATACTCAACTTTCTGGAACTGGGCGAGCTTTGCCGCTGATTATGACGATCGAACAGTCTTGGGTGCAAACCTTGGGGCTGGTTGGACCGATGGAACGGGGACAAACGAAAACGCGATTCTGATCAACGGAAGACTCAACAAGATTGCGAGCGATGTAGTCTTTCAGTATGACAAACACGATTTGATGAAACCATGGCACATCTATTCAAAAGACTCCGATGACGTCGATCTGGAATTCCAACCGATTTATCATCGTACGGCAAAGACAAATCTTGTATTACTCTATTCAAGAGTTCACCAAATGATAGGTACTTTCAAAGGTTTTGTTAGAGGTGAAAACAGAGAGATGTACATAATCAGAGATGCGATAGGTTGGGCCGAAGAACACCACGCTCGGTGGTGATTCAGCCCAACAGAGCATCCACGAATTCTCTTGGGTCAAACGGCCTTAGATCCTCAACGCTTTCACCAACCCCGACAAACTTAATTGGCAACCCGAGTTCTTTCTTGATTGCCAACGCGATACCGCCCTTTGCTGTGCCATCCAGTTTTGTTATGACCACACCGGTTACGTTCACCATCTCTTTGAAAATCTTTGCCTGCACAAGCCCGTTCTGCCCGGTTGTCGCATCTATGACCAAGAGAACCTCATGCGGTGCACCTTCAACAACCTTCCCAACAACCCTGTGAACCTTTCTCAGTTCTTCCATGAGATTCTTCTTCGTGTGCAGTCTTCCTGCGGTGTCGATGATTACGATGTCTCTTTGTTTCGCTTTCGCGTGATTCACCGTGTCGAACGCAACGGCTGCTGAATCTGCTCCTTCGTTGTGGCTAATCACAGTACAGCCAACTCTGCGTCCCCATTCTTCTAACTGTTCGATCGCCGCAGCTCTGAAGGTATCTGCCGCACCAAGCACAACCGTCTTGCCGAGCGATTGAAAGTAAGATGCCAGTTTGGCTGCTGTGGTTGTCTTTCCTGTCCCGTTGACTCCAACGATCGTGATAACAAATGGGGTATTGCTATCCAGTCTCAATTGGTTGCCGTCTGACAAGAGTTCTACAAGTATCTCTTTCAGAGCAACGAAGGCATCATCTGGTTTTGCCTCTTTGAGTCTTTCGATTATGTACTGCGTCGTTTCATAACCAACATCCGCCGCGATTAGTCTTTCCTCAAGTTCCTCAACTACTTCATCACTCAGTTTATTTCCCTTCAAAAGCTGTGAAAGACCCTCAAAAAAGGTCTTTCTTGCCTTTGCAAGTCCCGCTTTCAATCTCTCAAAGAATCCCATCGATTACACCTTCCTGTGTGGGTCATATTCATTGAGTGCTTCTATCGTTTTTGAAACAACAGCACCGCCGTCTGTTTTGATCTTCTGTGGCTTTGCCTGATTTCTGGTTTTGAGTTCTACAAAACCTTCTGTGAGAGCTCTACCTACGGTTATTCTCAATGGGAAACCGATCAAATCGGCGTCTTTGAACTTCATGCCCGGCGAGAGTTCTCTGTCGTCCAAGAGAACCTCGATACCCTTTTCCATCAAATCTCTGTAGATTTTCTCTGCCAGTGCTTTTTGGTTTTGGTCCTGCATTGACACAGTCGTTATAATGACTTCGAACGGGGAAATAGATTTAGGCCAGATGATACCATCTTCATCGTGCAACTGTTCAACAACTGCCGCCATCGTTCTTGAGACTCCCCAACCGTAGCATCCCATTATGAATGGTTTCAGTTCACCGTTTTGGTCCATGTACAGCGCATTCATCGATTTGGAATACTTGGTGCCAAGTTTGAAGACATGACCGAGCTCTATACCCTTAGATCCACTCAAAGGTGCGCCACAGTTTGGACATGGGTCATTTGGCTGGACTACTCTCAAATCTGTGTAAGAATCTACTGTGAAGTCCCTGCCGAGGTTTGCGTTGATATAATGGTGATCCTCTTTCATTCCTCCAACAACCACATTTTTCATGTACTTCACACCGTGATCTGCCACTACGTGAAGGTCTTTCACACCCACAGGCCCTATGAAGCCTATCGGGACCCCGAAAGCCTCAAAGACTTCCTTTGGTTCAGCGAGTCTGAGAGATTGATCGTTCACATGGACTTTGAGTTTTTCCATGTTCAATTCTCTGTCTCCTTGAATTAGAGCCATCACAAAGCCGTTTCTCCCCACAAAGAGTAAGGATTTGACTATCTGACTTGGCTTTACGTTCAAAAATTGAGCAACTTGCTCAACTGTTTTGACATTCGGTGTGTGAACCAATGTCAGAGCCTTTTCAACATCGTCACTTTTGCTGTACTCACCTTTGTAAGGTGCCTGCTCATCATTTGATGAATACCCACATCTATCGCATCTGAGAAGATTTGTCTCACCGACAGGTGCAAAACTGACAAACTCGTGAGATTCATTGCCGCCTATTGCACCAGAGGCTGCCTCTGTTATGACATAATGTAGACCTATTCTCCTTGCAATATTGCTGTAAGCTCTCGTACAAGCTTCATAGGCTTCGTCGAGTGATTCTTGACTGTCATGGAAACTGTATCCATCCTTCATGATGAATTCCCTTGCTCTGAGAAGTCCAAACCTTGGTCTTATCTCGTCTCTGTATTTTGGACCAATTTGATATAGAAAGACAGGTAGTTGTTTATAGGAACGAAGTTCATCTTTGACAACCTGTGTAAACACCTCTTCGTGTGTTGGACCGAGTGTGAACTCCCTGTCATGCCTGTCTTTGAGTTTCATCATCTCTGGTCCATAATCTTCCCACCGTCCTGTGATCTTCCACAGTTCTGCTGGCTGAATTATCGGCATCGTAACTTCTTGTGCACCTATCGCGTTCATTTCCTCTCTGACTATGTTCTCGATCTTTGAGAGTGTTCTTTTCGCCAAAGGCAGATATGAATAGACGCCAGCGGCGGTTTTTCTTATGAATCCTGCCCTGTACAAAAGGGCGTGGCTTATGACCTCGGCATCTGAAGGAGCCTCTTTCAAAGTTGGTGCGTACAGTTGTGAAAATCTCACGCTCACACCTCCATTCTTCCACAAATTATAGCAGTTGTCTGTGATAAAATCATCAATAGACTGTTCAATCTGGAGGACATCTTGCGGTGAAAAGGACATTTATTGTTTTTTTGCTGGCCTTTCCATTGCTCATTTTCAGTACACAGACGATCAAATTCGTGAGCGGTGAAGAATACCCGCCGTTCATTTGGAAGGATGAAACAGGAAGACCTGCTGGAATAACGGTCCAGATACTGCAGTTGCTTGAGAAAAAGCTCGACATCTCTTTTGAAATAGAGCTCATGCCCTTTTCCCAAGCACTGGAAAAGCTTCAAACAGGGCAAGCCGATATGATCAACTTCATATTCAAAACGCCCGAAAGAGAAAAATTCCTTCTCTTCTCAGAACCAGTTATGAATCTCGAGAGCAGAGTGTATTTCAGAAAGTCTTTGAACATCAAGTCTTTCTCAGATCTCACACCTTATTTGGTTGGAGTTGTCCAATCCGATGAGAATGAAAGGTTGCTCAAGCAGAAAAATCCTTCGATCACCTTCAGGTATTACAAAAACAGCGAAGAAATTGTTTTAGCTGCGAAGTCTGGGAATATAGACGTTTTTGTTATGGATGACCTCCCTGCGCAGTACTATTTGATAAGAGAAGAGATCTTCCATGAATTCTCAACATTGCCAGCTATCTCAATTCAGCAAGTTTATTTCGCTTTTCCCCCAGACAGGCAAGATCTTGCGCGAACCATAAACAAAGGTTTATCTCAGGTGAGCAGGAAAGAATTAGAGAAGATAGTTGGTCCCTTTGCCAGGCCATCTCATTTCATCCCTCTGTGGGTTTGGTACCTATTGGTGATAATTGCCTTGGTCTCTGTAGGTGTTTTTGTGTTTTCCGTAATCTTGAATCGGTACCTGGCAAAGCTCGTTACAAAAAGGACAGCAGAGCTGAACAAGAAAAATGAAGAGCTTACAGCGTCAAATGAGGAACTGGACGCCCTAAATCAAGAGCTGAGGGCATCCTTCGAGGAAATGGAGGCGATGAACGAGGAACTAAACCAGACAAATAGAGAACTCGAAGAGAAAAACAAACAGGTACTTGCCTTTCAAAACGCTTTTTTGAAGCTTCTGGATATTTCCTCGAAGATGACTTATGAGACTATTCAGGAAAAGGACTTTCTTTTTGAGACACTCAAAATCTTCAAAGAATACGCAAAACAGATAGATCATATTGGAGTAGCCTTGAAATCGAGTGAACAAGGAAAGACACTCTTTGTGATATGCCGTGATAAAGATCAGGTTATGGTTCAAAGAATCGATCGGCAGATAGATTTTCAAGACGTGGCTCTGGCAAATACAATAAAGGAAATTGCAGCACAGGTCTGTGAAGAACCTGTTGAAAGAAATGATTGTCGGTTGCAGTTCATAAGATCTTTTGATACAATTCACGGTGTTTTGTTCTACAGCGCAAGTGATTCATCTTTACCCGAAGAAAATCTGCGAAGACTTGCTGATTTCATAGCCACCTTTCTTTCGTTGAGAAGTTATATCAGAGAGCAAGGTATATTCCATAAAAAGTTGCTCTTAGTTATGACCAAGGCTCTCGAATATTATGATTACTACACCAAGGGTCATTCTCAAAACGTAGCAGAGTATGCCGCGAAGTTCGCAGAGTGGCTCGGATTGAGTAAAGAGACCATCAGAAGACTTTACTGGGCTGGTCTTGTGCACGATGTGGGTAAGATCTTCGTATCTCAGAATATTCTGAATAAGAATGGTTATCTTTCATCTGAGGAATACGAATATGTGAAGGTTCATCCGGTGAAAAGTTACGAACTTTTGGTAGAAGCAGGTCTACAAGACATTGCGCATATTGTGAGACATCATCACGAGCGATTTGATGGTAAAGGATACCCTGATGGCCTTGCGGGTGAACAGATTCCCTTTGAATCAAGAATACTATCTCTTGCCGACAGCTTCGATGCCATGACTACGACAAGACCGTACAAGAACGGGATGAATGTCCAACAAGCAATAGAGGAGATAAAACGGTGCAGCGGTTCTCAGTTTGATCCAAAGTTGTCGGAGGAATTCATCAAAATGATAGTTGAGTCGAAAATGATTAAGGGTTCTTGAATACCTGTGTACTATCTACATTCGATCTCTCCATTACTGCTGTTGAGGAAAAACTCACACGGTCTAATTTTCTCTCATCATCCTTTACCTATCACCTTTACATCGCCGACGCAGATGACAGTTGAGTTCAATATGTAATCTTTCTCAAGAATGGAAAGAAGTTCTTCGATCGTCGAGGTTCTTATCAGTCTTCTTTCCATTTTAAACCCCCATGATATTGTAACCTAAAGCCGTTTGTGCGACAATTCTCATATAGGAGGAGATAGTAGTTGATCTACAGATTTCTGATATGGTCGGTTGTGTTCTTCTGGGGTATCTCTTTTGTTGCAACAAGGGTTGTAGTGCTCTCCATTCCTCCGGTGACGGCAGCGTTTATGAGATTTTTAATCGCCTCTGTTGCATTGATTTTGATGACGAGAAAACTTCCAAAGCTTTTGAACTGGCACAGTTTCTTCGCTGGTTTTTGGGGTGTAACAATGTATTTCATCTTCGAGAACAGTGGACTTGTCTATACTTATCCGACAAATGCCTCGCTCATAGTGTCCAGTGCGCCTATTTTGTACACACTCTTTTCCCACTTGATTCAGAAAAGAAAGACAACTCTTACTGAATATTTCGCTTCCTTGATTGCCTTTTTCGGTGTAGCGGTTGTCATATTGAACGGCAGGTTTGTTCTGAAGGTCAGTTTGAAAGGTGATCTTATGCTCCTTGGGGCTGCTTTTGCCTGGGTTTTCTACACCTATCATGTTGAGAAGATGCCAGATTCAGATTCACTCATTGGCGTGATGAGCATAACCTTCTGGGGCGTTATAACACTCTTTCCCTTTGCGATCTTGGAAAAAAGATCGCAGATCACTTTTAGCACGCCGGTGATCTTATCTTTGCTCTATCTTGGTATTATCTGTTCTGGTATCGCATACGTCTTCTGGAATATCGGTATAAGACGTGTCGGTGCCCGTTACACGACAAATACGATCTATTTCATACCCGTGATCACAAGTGTTGCTGAAGCGATTTTGCTGAAGAATCTGCCGAACCTTTACACAATCATCGGTGGTACACTTGTGCTCCTTGGCCTTTGGTTGTTCAACAAACAGGAAAGGAGGAAAGAAAGTGAAAGCCTTTCTCAGAGTAAGAATGAGCCAACATGATGCACACTACGCTGGAGGGTTAGTGGACGGCGCGAGAATTCTTCAGTTGATCGGCGATGTCGCTACAGAACTTTTGATAAGACACGATGGAGATGAGGGACTATTCAGAGCCTATGATTCCATAGAGTTTTTGAAACCGGTTTTCGCTGGAGATTTTCTTGAAGTACATGGCGAGATTGTTGAAGTCGGGAAGAGCTCAAGAAAGATGAGGTTCGAAGTCTACAAGGTGATCACAAACGCGAACATACCTGGTCACGAATCAGCTTGCAATGTTCTTGACCCACCGGTTCTGGTAGTCAGGGCCAGTGGAACTTGTGTAGTTCCCACACAAAAACAGAGGAAGGTGAACAGAAATGGATAAACTGATTATTACCGTAGCGGTCTGCGGTGCCGAGGTTACAAGACAGGACACACCGTATATTCCTTTGACACCCGAGGAAATCGCTCAACAGACCTACGATGCGTATCTTGCCGGTGCCTCGATCGTCCATTTACATGTCAGAGACCAAGAAGGGAAACCAACCCAGGACGCGGAAATCTTCAAAAAAGTCGTGAAGATGATCAGGGAAAGGTGTGCTGATATCATTGTCCAAGTTTCAACAGGCGGTGCTGTCTGGATGAGTGCTGAAGAAAGGCTCCAATCACTGCAAGCAGATCCAGATATGGCTACCTTGACCACTGGAACTGTGAACTTTGGGAACGATGTTTTCATGAACAGCATGCCCATGGTTGAAAGATTCGCGTCAGCAATGATGGAAAGGTCTATCATGCCAGAGTTTGAATGCTTTGATATGGGGCATATAGCAAATGCCATGCAGCTTGTGAAGAAACAGCTTGTAAAGGGTCATCTGCACTTTGATTTCGTTATGGGTGTTCCTGGAGGCATAGCTGCTAATGCCAGAAACCTTGTTGCGATGGTCGATAATCTACCAGATGAAGCTACGTGGTCTGTAGCCGGTATAGGCAGGAATGAATTCACGATGGCTGCGATGGCGATAGCCATGGGAGGACATGTCAGGGTTGGCCTTGAGGACAATATCTACATAAGCAAAGGCGTTTTGGCAAAATCAAATGCCGAATTAGTTGAAAAGGTGGTAAGAATCGCCAAAGAACTTGGAAGGCAGGTCGCAACACCGCAGGAGGCAAGGCAGATACTTGGACTGAGGGGCAATGAAAGATGAAGGTGATCGTTGTCGATTATGGTTCTCAGTATACACAGCTCATAGCAAGGGTCATAAGGGAACTCGGTTATTACAGCCAGGTTGTTCAGTACGATGAAGAGATAGACACCTCAGAGATCGGAGCGGTGGTTCTATCTGGGGGACCTGCCAGTGTATATGAAGAGAATGCACCAAAGCTGCCCAAGTGGTTTGATCGATATAAAGGAAAGGTTTTGGGAATCTGTTACGGAATGCAGCTTGTCTCTCATGAACTCGGTGGAATCGTTGAGCGAGGAGAGGTGGCTGAGTACGGTAGAACTGAGATCGAGTTAGTTGACGCGGATCTGATTTTCTCTCAAATAGAAGATAAGCAGACGGTTTGGATGAGCCACGGAGATCATGTGAAAAAACTGCCAATGGGTTTCAGAGTTTTGGCAAAATCGAAGGACGGTATCATAGCAGCCGCAACAGATGACAAAAGATTCTGGCTTTTACAATTCCACCCAGAGGTGCGGCACACAGTCCGAGGCAGGGAGATCATCGGAAACTTCCTTTCCAAGATCTGCGGACTTTCTGCGAATTGGAACTTAGAGGATTTCATAAAACAGAAGATTGAAGAACTCAAAATTCAGTTGTCTGGAAAAAAGGTTATCGCAGCTCTCTCTGGAGGCGTAGATTCCTCGGTAGCCTGCGTGCTGGTGCACAGGGCAATCGGCGGCAATCTTTTGAATGTCTTTGTCGATCACGGTTTGTTGAGAAAGAACGAAGAGAACGAAGTGCCAAGGGTTTTCAAACAGATGCTCGGTTTGAACCTTGTCAAGATAGATGCAAGGGAATTATTCTTGGAGAAGCTCAAAGGTGTAACAGATCCTGAAAGGAAGAGAAAGATCATTGGAGAACAATTCATAAGGGTCTTTGAGAAGCAGGCTCAGGATTATGGTGCAACGCACTTGGTTCAAGGAACAATCTACTCCGATGTGATAGAGAGTGCGCATTCTGGCAAGAGAACTGCTGCCATAAAAAGTCACCACAACGTCGGTGGACTACCTGAGCGCATGAATCTTGAGATTGTTGAGCCACTCAGAAATCTTTTCAAAGACGAAGTGAGAATCGTTGGTGAGATTTTGGGAATACCGCGTTCGATCATTCACCGTCAGCCCTTCCCAGGACCAGGTCTTGGTGTGAGAATAGTAGGTGAAATAACCCAGGAGAAGCTTGCGATTCTGAAAGAGGCAGACAGTATTTTCATAGACACCTTGAAAGAAACTGGTTGGTATGAAAAGACTTGGCAGGCCTTTGCGGTACTCTTGCCCGTTAGGTCGGTCGGTGTGCGAGGGGATCAGAGAGCCTACGACTATGTTCTGGCTTTAAGGTCTGTCGATAGTGTTGAGGGTATGACAGCAGATTGGTCAAGGCTTCCCCACGAGGTGCTCGATCTTGTGTCAAGGAGAATTCTCAACACAGTAAAAGGTATTGGGAGGGTAGTCTACGACATCAGCTCAAAGCCCCCGGCGACGATCGAATGGGAATAATCTGAGTCTTTTCGCCTCCTCCTTCTTCAGAAATCTGACTGTGCTGAACTACGATATGCTCTTGCAGTTCAGAATGAGAGAACTGTCATCTTCACTCTTCACGATAGGACTTCTCTCAACCATAACAAGCGCCGTTGGTAGCTTGGCTTCACCATTCTGGGGAGCGATTAGTGATGAGTTCAAAAGCAGAAAGAAGGTCCTTTTGTTGCCCTTGGTCGTTGCCTTTGCCGTTTTACCGCTTTACTCTGTGTCAGCAAAGCCCTATCACTTCTTCTTAGTTGGCATGATCTTCACCTTTTTTTCATCTGTTTTTGAGCCTGTTTGCACTGCCATCTTGATAGAATCTTCCAATTTGAAAACAAATATAACGATATTCACACTCAACGCCGTGAACTCATTCGGCATGGGACTGGGTAGGATAATCATTTCTCCGTTGTTAAATGTTGTCAGCGTTGTCTGGGCGATGAATATCATGTACCTTATTTCTCTGTTAGTGATTCTTTTTGCCTTTTTCGCACCAGATGCCGACCACAAACGTTATGAGATCATCAGAACGAATCTGCAAAGAATGTTCTCTGCCATAGCTTCAAGAAATGTGCTCAGAAAAAACAACCTTTGGGCAATGTACCTTGGTTCCTTTTTCAGACAACTGGGTATCGGTGGCACCTTCGCCTTGATAGGTGTTTATCTGACTGAAACGGTGGGCTTGAGCAAAGCACAAAGTGTTCTTTTGGCTTCTGCAAACCCGTTTTTACAGGTGCCATCTCACATATTTTTTGGGTGGCTTGTCGGGAAATCTTCTTCAAAGGATATCGCAGCTTTTGGCATGTTTCTCTCGGGTCTCGGTGCCATGTTGTTTGCTGTCAGCGGCAACTACATCATGGTTTTAGTAGCTTACGCGGTTTCAGGTTTGGGCTTTGGTGCCTTCATAAATGGGGCAACCAATTTCGTTTCTCAGAATGTCCCGGAAAACAGACGGGCGGAGTTTCTCGGTTTACTCACCTCCGCCCGTTCCTTTGGAAGCCTCTTTGGACCTTTGCTGGCTGGGTTACTCTCTGAGGTCTCTTTTGTTTTGATGTTTGCCGTTATGGCTGTGATTATGCTGTTTGGAGCACTACTCACTATGGTATACTGTCAGCGTTGATCTGGCCTTTCCTGCATTCGAAACATATTTGTTCTCTCATTGTCTGCGATCAGAGCCTTTCTGCGATGAACGGCATTCAAAGCCATTCTCTTGAGAATAGCGGTTATGTCGCTCTTTTTCAGAACTTCCTCTCCTAAGATCTTCTCGAGGTTGGGAGACAAGCGATAACCATTTTCACTTTCTGGGTCAAAATAGATTTGATCAATCTGATTTCTTGTGATCTGAGGGTTGATCTTGTTCAAAAGTCCTATGGCGAATTCCACAAACACATCGGCTGTTTCTTCGGGCCTTTTCGTGTTGGATAGCCTTTCTCGGTAGGCGCTTTCAATCTCCTTTTCAAGTTTCACAAAGGACAGAACCTTTTCACCCTTCTTCATTTGATCGGCCCCCTTTCAGATCTTTCTGTTCAAAAAGCTTGCCATCCCAACGGTGAGAATTGCCGCTGTCTCAAATCTGAGTATCTTTCTACCAAGGCTCAGCAGTTCCCCACTCTGTCTGAGTAGATCGAGCTCTGTTTTCTCGAAATCTCCCTCTGGTCCAACGATTATCGTGACATTTGCCTTGAAATCATCGATCTTTGCAAGTCTACCGGATTGATGAAGTACGATTACCTTGTTCTGATGTTTGACAAAACTCAGATCTTCATAAAGTTCAAGATCTGGAAAAAGACACCTAAAACACTGTTTTGCTGAATCTCTGATGATGAGCCTGATTTTCTCTTCCTTGCACAAATAAGATTTGCTTCGACGAGATTTGTAGATTATTATTTTATCTACGCCGAGTTCAACTGATTTCTCGACCAGAAGGCGGAGTCTGTCCCAATTCTGCGACGCAACACACACAACCAAACCGATGTCTTTTTCTTCTATTTTATTAGACTCCGTGATGAGTGCGCTGGATCGGTCTTTACCGATCTGAGTTAACTTGCATTTGTATAGATTGCCTTCGCCATCTGTTATGAGCAACGGTTCATCAATCTTGAGTCTCACTACCTTCAGATGCTGTGTTTCGTGTTCATCCAGCTCGATGTATTTTCCCACGGGTTTGCCGAAGAACAGATGTGGCAATTACCCGAGCACCTCACAACCAAGGTACGGTTGCAGCGCTTTAGGAACATCTATTTTTCCATCGGGTCTCTGGTAGTTTTCAACCACTGCCACCAAGGTCCTACCTATTGCGACACCAGAACCGTTGAGGGTGTGGACGAAGGCGAGTTTTCCATCCTTTCTCCTGTATCTCATATTCCCTCTTCTGGCTTGAAAATCGGTGTCGTTACTGCACGAAGATATTTCCTTGTACGCGTTGTATGAAGGTAACCACACCTCAAGATCGTAAGTCTTTGCTGCACCAAACCCAAGGTCTCCTGTACACAGTTGAATCACTCTGTACGGCAGTTCGAGTCTCTTGAGAACATCTTCAGCGTGCGAAACGAGTTTTTCTAAATCTTCAAAGGATCGTTCTGGGGTCGTTATCCAGACCAGCTCAACCTTATCGAATTGGTGTTGGCGGATCATTCCTCGAACATCTTTGCCATAGCTTCCCGCTTCTCTTCTGTAGCATGGTGTGTAAGCTGTGTAAAGCAGTGGCAACTCCTTTTCCTCAAGAATCTCATCGGACCTCAGTGCGACCAGCGGTACCTCTGCGGTTGGTATCAGAAAAAGATCATCGGCTTCTATTCTGTAGGCCTCTTCTTCAAACTTCGGCAACTGTCCCGTGGTCGTCATTGTGCTTCTTTTAACAAGGTGTGGCACCCAGACTTCTGTATAGCCGTGTTCCTTCGTGTGCAAATCGAGCATGAAATTCATCAGCGCTCTTTCAAGTCTTGCAAAGTCCTTGTACATCACTGTGAATCTTGAACCGCTCAGCTTTGAAGCCCGGTCGAAGTCCATGAGTCCCAAGGCTGGTCCCAAATCCCAATGTGCCTGGGCTGGAAAATCAAACTTTCTCGGTTCTCCCCACCTGCGTATTTCAGGATTGAACGTCTCGTCCTTCCCAATCGGTACAGATGAATCGGGTATGTTGGGCACAAAAAGAACCAACCTGTTTATCTGTTGTTCTATCTCCTTCAGTTCAGATTCTATTGAATCTATCTGCTCACCTATCTTCTTGCCCTCATTCATCAGAGCCTCTACTTCCTGTGAACTGCCTGAAGCCTTCTTCTGCGCCACCTGCTTTGAGATCGCGTTTCTCTGAGAACGTAACTGATTCACCTGATTTGTCAAGTTGCGAAATCTCACATCCAAAGAGAGTATGTCGTCTACGATCTTTGTATCCTGGTTTCTATTCAAAAGCGCCTGCTTCACAAAATCAGGTTTTTCACGAATCAATTTGATGTCAATCACCCTATCACTCCTCCACAACCAATTCAACCTTGGCGTTGGTTGCAACCATTTTATCATCAACTGTTGAAATCTGCACACTATCAGCCCACATTTTTATATTCTTGTCATGGTCCAACAAGATCACATTGCCTTCGAGGTCTATTTTGCCAGCCTTTCTGTCGTAGAAGAACTTCTTTGCCGTTGCCTCGATCTTGCCTTTGAATATCTTGACTGTCTCCTGTGCGCTTCCTTTGAAGATGTCTTTGTCAAGATCGATATCCATGCTGTCACAGCTTATCAATATAGTATCGGTACTCTCCTTGTCAGCCACCTCTGCTCTCACATCACCTATCATTGTGCCCGTTTTGAGTTTTATATCATACTTCAGCGTTGTCGAAGTGGCAACACCATCCTCGAAGAATACCTCAGATTTGTTTGCGTCGACCAATCTCCATTCATTTTGGTACTTTGACACCTTCATGGACTGGCAGTTGACCTTGATTTTGTCTTCCTCGATCTCAACCTTCACATTTCCCTCGTAGAAAGCCTGCTCTTTTTCGGGTTTCACATAATCGGCGACTATGTGCACGGTTTTCGGAAAATACAGTATCGCAAGAATACAAAAAACAAAGGTAATTGTTTTTCTCACGCCATTTCACCTCAAAATTGTCCCATGGCAAAGATCAAAGCGAGCACACCAACGATGGCACCAGCTCCACCGATGAGATAGGCCGTCAAAAGATTACTCTCCAAATTCCTCTGCTTTGCTTCAAGCTCAGCTATTCTCTTTTGAAGCGTTTCGGTCTCGATGCTTTGAACGTTCTTCTCCAATTTTCCAAGGCTGAGTTCTGTGTTTTCAATTCTTTGAGAGAGATCTGCAATCGAATTCTGCATAGCAACCAATTGATCTTTGCTCGCGAGTGTTTCCAGAATTTTCATGTTCTGTTGCAGCTCCTCAACCTGACTTTTCACCGTCATCAAGTTTTGCTCGTAATCTGACAGCATCTTTTTTTGTGTCGAAAGATCGTTCTGAAGGCCTTTGGTCAGAACATCCAACCTTGTCGAAAGATCGAGAAGCTTTTGATCAAAGAGTTTTCCCTGCGCATAGAGCTGGACATTCATGTCATCTCTCAACTTTTGAATCGCCTGTGTATTTTCATTTGTTTTGGAAGAGATACTGTCTATACTATTTCTAACGGAGGAAAGATCTTTTGAAATATTCGATTGATTGGTTTCTATTGTCGAGATCTTGGTGTTGAGCAGTTCCACACTCTTGTCAGAGCTTGCAAGTTGTTTCTGAAGAGATGAAGTCAGATCTTCAAGCGCGCTAACCCTCGAGAAGAGTGGTTCATATCTCGAAAGCTGTAGTTGCTGGTTTTTCAAAGCCTCGTCGAATTCCTTTCGCAATTTGTCGTAGACTTGCTGGGACAGTTTGTCAGACTGACTCTGCATCTGTGCCAAGGCATTCTCAAAGTCTTTCAGTCTCTGTTCGTAGGTCTTATAAGCCGCCTCGATTCCCAGCACCTTTGTCGATAATTCTTGCTGGTTTTTCTCAAAACTGCCCAGTTTCTTTGGCACGTCTTGAAGTTGGAAATTCTTCAGGATGTTGTACAAATACTGGGCGATGTCAAACCTCGTTGTCAACAACCCGCCTCTGAAGTTCCCATTTTCGTCGAGTTCCATGATCTTGTTCTCGATCATAAAAGAGACCGGTTCATAGATGTCAAGAACAGGTGAAACATCCTTTATCTTCACCTCTGCGCAGAACGATAAGACTACAAAACTAAAAAGAATAAAGAAGATGGCTTTTCGCATTCTCATCACCTCCGATCAATGGACATAGACAACTTGCCCAGCTTCAACCTGCACCTGAAACTCTTTGCCACCTGTTTGCACAAGATAGATACCTGGTTTCACTGAATAGAATAACACAGGAGTGAGCCCCACAAACTTTTGATTCACATAGCATTTTGTCACTGCGTCGCTGAAGATACAAAGATAACCAAGGTCCTCAGTTGGTTTTATCAGGTGCAATGAACCAGCGTTGAATTGAAGTGTCCTCTTAGTTTTGGTGTCCGAATCGATCTCGATTGTGTGAAATCCCACAGGCAGATAGGTAACCGCCAACGGGTAGAAGGTCACACCTTCAATAACGTATTTGGTATCCTTAAACCTTGGCATTATCAGAGTTGCGTAATCGAAATTGATTTTCACAGAATCTGTTTGTTCAAGATCTACCAAACCTGCCCACGATCTTTCACCGAGTTTTGCCTCAACCCAATGAAGATCACCAGAAACCTTTATCTTCGATGATCCCCTTGAAACGGCCTTACCATCCACATAGACCATCGCATCATCGACAGTTTGGATGTTCAAGACTTTCGTAACTGGCGTCAAGTAAACCGTCAGTTCATTCATGCCCTGCTGTGGTGTGAACGTAATCTGTTTAGTCTCATAACCTTCCGCGCTTATTCTGAGCGCGATCTCCTTCAGTGGGATTTCGGTGAATAGAGCGGGTTGAATCTTCTTGCGATCTTCAAATTCCACGACTGCGTGGTCTGGTACCACATGGACCTTGATGGTGGCACAAGGAATCAGTGTGAACTCAAAGGTTTGTTTTTGAAGATTGTTCACACTGATCTGTTCGGTTAGGGTGAAAAAGTCATCTGTCTTCAAGGTGAGTGTGTGCTTCCCAGGTGCAAGATTTACGGACAATGGGGTTTTTCCAGCTTCTTTTCCATCGATCAAGACCGTCGAGATGGGCTTGGAATATATGGTGACAGTGGGGATTTGATCGAGTTTGTAATTGATGTCTTTCTTCTCAAAGCCCTGAATCTTCACTTTGTCGACTATTTCACAATAGCCTTGCTTTTGAATCGCAACACTGTGTTCCCCAGGTGGTAAGATCACTTCAACCGGTGTTTTTCCTGAATAGGTGTTGTTTATGAAAACCTCCGCCTCAGATGGTTGTGAGTCGATTCTCAGAGTCGAGGCGGGTGTCAGAGTCACGTGATATGTCTTAGAGGCATCATCTATGAACAGCTCCTTTGAAAGATAACCAGGTTTTGAAAACACCACCGTTGCTGGTGTGATGATATCAAACGTAGCGAAGCCTGATCTATCAGTTATCGCAAGAACTGTCTGCTGATACCGCACCTCCACATTGGGTGGGTTTGTTACCACGTTCACCGCAAAACAAGTTGATGCAACAAGAAGTATTGCTAAGAATTTCTGCACTTCTCGATCTCCTCTTTGAATTTCTGTAAGGTCTTGAGTAACTCCACCGAGCGTTCTTCTCCCATTGCGTCTATTACCTTCCCTATGAACTCAACCCTTTTTTCTATGACGCTTTTTACGACAGCCTTGCCAACATCCGTCACCGAGATCATGAAAACGCGTTTGTCCTTGCCACGAATTCTGGTTACATACCCTGTGCCTTCAAGCCTCTGGACGATACCACTGAGTGTACTTTTTGCTATTCCCAGTGATGAACTCAGTTCCGTCATCTTCATGGGACCTTTGAAGTACAGTCTCTGCAGAAGATCGAACTGGGCGGCTGTAATTGGGTAATCTTTCAAGACGCGTCTTCCTTCGACTTTTACTATGAAGCAGATATCTCTCAATATCTTTTCAAGTTCTTTTTTCAACTTGCCTTCCCCCTTTTAACATGTATTGCTACTGTCAGTTCGCCCTTTGTCTGTTTGAACATTTCTACAGCTTCACTTATTTTTCCTCTGTACAACTGCTGAAAAACCTTCGTCAGTTCTCTTGCAATAAAGATATCACAATCTCCCAAAATCTCGAGCGCGTCGTTCAGTGTCTTGGATATTCTCGTTGCGGATTCAAAGAACACGAAGAGCAGATTCTGCCCCTCGATCTCCCTGAAAAGCCTTCTTCTTTTCTTGTCACGCGGCAGAAATCCCACGAACAGCACCTTCGAGGCATCAAAACCGCACAAAGCAATTGCACTTGTCAAAGCACTTGGACCTGGCATTATATCTATCTGAATGCCCTTTCTCCAGCAAGCATCAACCAGCAGGCCACCGGGATCTGCCACGCCTGGTGTGCCAGAATCTGTGACAAGGCAGAGTTTCTTTCCCTTGTCCAAAAGACTCAGTATCATAGGAATACTCTTTGTTTGGTTGTGCACACCGTAGGAAATCAGATGTTTTGATTCGATGTGAAAGAATTTCAGAAGCTTCATCGTTCTTCTTGTATCTTCCGCGACAATCACATCTGCTTCTCTTAGTGCTCGCAGTGCCCTGATAGTTATATCCATCATGTTCCCGATGGGAGTTGCCACGATCGTCAGTTTTCCCGACAAGCGAATTCTTCCTCTCTTTGAAAAGCAAGTTCCATAATCTCTTGTGTTGGTGTGAAAGGTTCTGACTTTCCAAAGACGTTCTCAAACTCATTTTGTAATTTCTCAACGAGCTCTTGCAAAGTGATCGATTGGTATTCACACAACCCAGATAATCTGCCTTCCAGATCATTCTCGCTCATCATCAAAATCTTTGCATACTCTCTTGCATGCTGTTTTAAGACTATTGAACCGTGCTGAAGAACGCTTTTTTGAGTTCTCATCTGCGCACTTCCGACGATCTTTTTTCCATCTATCGTGATCTCGTAAGAAGAGGGTGCGTCAAAGCAAGCGGCCGTTCCTGCCTTCAATCTTTTGACTGGTTCTATTCGTGCGTCGAAACCGAGTTTGCGGAGAGCCGTTGCGATGCATTCACTTATCACAAGGTAGGTTTGAAGAACGCCACCCTTTGCCTTCGGATCTTCGATCGGCAGGATAAGAGCATAAGTCAATTCGTCCCAATGAAGGACAGCCCTTCCGCCTGTGGGACGAACAACCAAATCCATGTTGTTTTCTCTCAGAAACTGTGTGTCGAGATTGACCCTTTTTTGATGTCTTCCCAGTGACAGTGTTGGTCTTGCCCAAGTGTAGAACCTGAGTATGGGCTCGTTGCAATGTTCAGTCAGTACCATGTCCAGAGCCATGTTCAATTTGCCCGGGAAATTCCACGTCTTGATAACCTTCATCCGATCACCTCATAGAGGTTTTTTCAATATCACCGACATTTTCCTTGGAAAGATCTGCTGGGTTTCTCTGAGTTTGCGAAACTTTAGCAAAGCCCTTCTTTCGCCGGTTTTCAGTGAGTATTCAATTGCCTTCTCGAGTTCAAGACCAAGGATTTTCATCGCGCTTTGTGATTGATCATATTCTTCTTTCCACTTTGGACCTTTGTAGAAAAAAAGTCTACCTCCGACCTTACAAAAAGGCGCACACAGTTCAGCAAGGACTCTGAGTTCAGCCACCGCCCTCGCAGTTACTGTGTCGAAGCTCTCTCTCATCTCGGTGCCCAGCTCCTCAACTCTTGAACAGATGACCTTCGCATTTTTCAGATTTAGGTCAGCAATCGTCTGATCTAACCATCTCGCTTTCTTCTTGATCGATTCAACCAGCGTGATCTTGACAGCAAAGACTATTGCGTAGACAATACCCGGTATTCCTCCTCCTGTTCCGATATCAAGAATTTCTCCTTCAACACGATCAACGGGCAAAAGAACATCGATGACATGTTTATGAATCGCCTGCTCATAATCCTTGATAGATGTCAAATTGATGGGTGCTTTTATCAGCAGATCGATGTATTCTGATAAAAGCTTTGCTTTTCTTTCTTCAATGCTCAGTCCGTACTCTTCAAAGATCTGCTGTACGATCTTCATACCACAAAGAAGGTTTTTGCCACCGTGCCTTTACCCATGTCATAGCCCGAGCCCAGAGCCAACACAACTGCGAGTTCGGCTGGAAGTCCGACTCGCGCTATCTTTTCGCAAGTTCTCTTTACATCATACGATAGCCTCACAAACTCGTACGAAATTACACCCTTTTCGACCTCAACAACGAGATAACAAGCCCTCGGATCACCGTCTTTTGGTCTTCCAACGCTTCCGGCATTCATTATCAGTTTTCCACTGACAGATTTGACCATCGGCAGATGTGTGTGCCCGTTGATTATCACATCGGCTCGAAGGTTTTCAACGAGTTTTTGCAATCTCTCCTGATCTGTCTGCGGTGTCACATACTCAAGCAGTTCATTCAAAGGACTTCCATGAACCAAGAGAAAATCAACGCCTTCAATCTCAAATTCCATTCTGTGTTTGAGTGAACGAAGGTGAGACTTAACTTCCTCTGAGGTGTTTTGAATCGTCCAGTTCAAGGAGATATCGCCGACCTCTGTTTCTCTGCCAGGGCTGTACCGACAGCCACAGCTCGATCTGGCATAGCCAACCCCATCATCGTAGTTTCCACTGATTGTTGGTACATCGGCAAGTCTTCTGACTACCTCTTCGGGATTTGGACCATAGCCAACCAGATCGCCCAAACAGTAGATTTTGTCTACGTTGCGTTTTTTGATGTCTTCCATCACTGTCTCGAGTGCCTCAAGGTTTGCGTGGATATCTGAAATAAAAGCCAGGATCATCGCAAAACCTCCTGGCTCTATTGTACACTATGGATTTTTCAGAACAGGCTGATCTGTTCTTTCTCAGGCAGCCCTTCCAGCTCAACCAACCTTTTGAAGATTTCCAGATGAGATTTGTTCACCTTTGTTCGCCTGACCATGTCCTCAAGCGAGCTGAATGGTTTTTCTTTTCTGGCAGATGTGATTGATTCTGCCACGTTGTCACCGAGGTTGGGAAGTTTGTTAAGTGGTATCCTCAGCCTTTCTTTTTCTATGATGAAGATTTTGGCATCTGATTTGTTTATGTTCACCGGTAGGAAGGAGTATCCCCTGTGGAACATCTCCAACATGAGCTCGAGGGTTGTTTCTCTTGACTTTTCTCTCACATCTTTGTCGAGTATCGTCGATAGTTCCGTCAGTTTCTTTTTTACAACCTCTGGTCCACCGAGTGCCGCTTCAACATCGAATTCATCACCTTTGAGAGTGAAATAGACCGCATAGAAAGCCAGTGGATAGTGCACCTTAAAGTATGCTATTCTGAACGCCATGCTGACATAAGCCGTTGCGTGCGCCTTTGGGAAAAGGTATTTTATCCTCTTACAGGACTCGATGTACCATTCAGGGATGCCAAGATCCTTCAGATCTTTTTCATTCTCCTCAGAGAGCCCCTTGCCCTTTCTGACATTTTCCATGATCTTAAAGGCTTTCGAAGCGTTCATCCCTTTTTTAATGAGATAATTCATGATATCATCGCGACATGCTATGACATCTGAGAGAGTGGCTTTCTTCTGCCTCATCCATTCCTGCGCGTTGTTCAACCACACATCGGTGCCGTGTGAAAGCCCAGAGATTCTGACCAATTCCGCAAAGGTCTTCGGACGAGTTTCACTGAGCATTCCACGGACGAACTGTGTACCAAACTCGGGTATTCCAAGGGTACCGACATCTGTATTGATATCCTCAGGTTTGATGCCGAGTGGCTCAACGCTTGAGAAAATTCTCATCGTATCCTCGTCGTCCATCGGAATCTGAATCGGATCAATCCCGGTGATATCTTTGAGGAGTTTCACAAAAGTTGGATCATCGTGTCCGAGTGCATCGATTTTCACAAGATCATCGTGGATCGATTCGTAGTCGAAATGCGTCGTCAAAACCATGGCTTCCTTTGTATTGGCAGGATACTGTATGGGTGTGAAATCGTAAACCTCGTATTCCTTTGGGATGATCATCAGTCCTCCGGGATGTTGCCCGGTGGTTCTCTTCACACCGGTTATGGCATTCGCAAGCCTTTCACTCTCTGCCTTTCTCACCTTTCTTGAGGTTTTCTCCTCATAGGCTCTCACAAAACCGTATGCAGTCCTGGAAGCTATTGTGTTTATCGTTCCAGCACGGTACACATGCTCTTTACCAAAGAGCGTTTCGATGAATCTATGTGCCTCATCTTGATAATCGCCAGAGAAATTCAGATCTATATCTGGCACCTTGTCACCTTCAAACCCCATGAAGGTTTCAAAGGGTATGTCCTGCCCATTTCTGTTCAAGTTCTCACCGCATTCAGGACATTTCTTTGGCGGCAGGTCATAACCTGAGCCATAACCGTTGTTCTGAACGAATTCGATGTAATGACATTTTGCACAGAAATAATGCGGTGGCAACGGGTTCACTTCGGTGATGCCCATCAAAAATGCAACGAAAGAGGAGCCGACTGAACCACGCGAGCCGACGACATAACCATCCTCTAACGATTTGTCCACCATCTTCTTGGCTATCAGATAAAGAACTGCATAACCGTGGTTGATAATTGCATCAAGTTCTCTGTTCAGTCTCTTTTCAACCAAATCAGGCAGAGGTTCTCCGTACAACTCTACTGCCCTTTGTGTTGCGATACTCCTCACCTGTTCCTCCGCACCTTCGATCTTTGGCGTGTGCAATTTCTTCTCAAGGGGCACAATTTCTTCGACATTTGAGGCTATTTGCTGTGGGTATTCCACTACCACCTTCAATGCTTTCTTTTCATCCTGCAGTATTTCCAGTGCTGCCTCGAGCATCTCCTGTGTTGTTCTCAGATATGCTTCTGGTTGTTCCGCTACAGTATCCTGTTGTGGTGCTTGCAGGACAGATCTTATCTTCTCATCCTCGGGGTCAAGAAAGTGCACATCACCTGTCATGACAACAGGAATACTCATTCTTTCACATATCTGGTAGAGTTTTTTGTATATCTCGCTGAGTCTTTCTCGTGTCAGGCCTATATCGTTGTTGATCGGGAGAAGATTCAACGGCATTATTTCAACA
Source organism: Thermotogota bacterium (assembly GCA_029551145.1). Classification (GTDB taxonomy): domain Bacteria; phylum Thermotogota; class Thermotogae; order Thermotogales; family DSM-5069; genus Pseudothermotoga_B. The sequence continues at coordinate 147,936 of JAKPGA010000004.1, forward strand.
AAATCATAGAATGACAGAGTGTCTTCTATCTCACCCTCAGTTGCACCGGCCAACATCTCTTGTATCAGTTCACCGCTGACACAGCCACTACCCACTAACAATCCGTTTCGCAGCGATTGAAGATCACTCTTCGGGATCCTCGGTACGCCGTGGAAGTACTTCACATGTGCATTGGAAACCAATTTGTACAAATTCTTCAGGCCTTCTTTGTTCTGAACGATTATCGTCCCGTGAAACGGTTTTGACTGCTTGAGCATTGATTCTTTGTGCAGTACTTCTATTTGTCTAAAAGTTTGTATATTCTTTTCTTTTGCGATCTTCAACAGTTCCACGAAAATCTGTGCTGTTACCCTCGCATCTTCAAAGGCTCTGTGGTGAGAAAACGCACCGACTTTGAAATGATTGGCGAGTTTTTCAAGGTTGTAGCTTGATAGTTTGACGAGTCTTTTGGCAAGTGCCAGCGTGTCTATGACGGGTATCTTCCAGTTCACTTTCATGACCTTTTCAATCCAATATCTCAGGAATCTGTAATCGAAATTGGCGTTGTGGGCAACCACGATGCTGTTCTTACAGAACTCAAGAAACTTAGGGAGCACCTCTTCTATGGAAGGTTGGTCTTCGAGCATCTGGTCTGTTATTTTTGTGAATTCGATGGTGAAACTGTTAAGCCTCTCTTTCGGCTTCACGAGGCTATGGAAGTTCTCGGTTATCTGCCCTTTTTCAATCGCAACCGCACCTATCTCAATGATCTCTGAGAACATGGGATGCAGACCCGTTGTCTCAATATCCAGAACCACGAACCTGCTGCTGTCAATGCTCACATCGTTGTCGGTGCCGATTATGACAGGTTCTGAATCGTTAACTATGTAAGCCTCCACACCGAATATGGGTTTTATACCATTCTTCTTGCACGCCTCGTAGAAATATGGTATACCTTGAACTACGCCGTGGTCTGTCAATGCGATGGCATTCCAACCCCAAAGTGATGCCCTCTCGACGTATTCATTTATATCCAGTACACTGTCGAGGTCGCTCAGTTTACTGTGTGCGTGCAATTCGACCCTCTTCTGTGCGGCGTCGTCCATGCGAATCATGGGTTCGATCTTTTCGAAACCTTTGATGTGTAAAACGGGTTCACCGGCCTCATCGTACCTGAGCGTGCCTTCCAGAACGACCCAATCTTTCTCTTGAAGTTCGTTTGTGATGTGATCTGCAACGCTGTTGAAGGCAAGACATGTCATCGAGTCTTTTTTGTCTGTGAGATAGATTGCGGCAAACCTTTTCTTTCCTTCTCTCAGTTCCATCTTGAAGATCTGCCCAGCAAGTTTTACATTGTCCGTTTCCTGTGGCAGATCAGACGGCGTGTGATATCGATCTGTTTTCTTTGTTTTTCTTTTCTGCTCGGTTTTTTTCACGGCTATCTTTGGCTCTTCAGGCATTGGCTTTGGCTCTTCAACCTCGACCTTTATCTCCAGCTCTTTACCGAGTAATCGATTGACAACCTTCTTCACCTGGTTCATTTTGCTGTTAATTCTGTCCTTGCCAAACTCTCCAGAAACCGTCAGTATGACCTCTTCTCGATCGACAACGGCAGACTGAACGTATGGAAAACTCCCATTGAGCTCCTTTCTGAGCATCTCCAGATCTATGTAATCTCCAGATTTTGATGGCTCAAAGATGACAGAACTTTCGAAAAACTCCTGTAGGAGCCTGTGCAGATCTGGTGCGATCTGAATTGGCTTGTCTGTCTTTATAACGATCGTATTGATCTGACTATCATACTCGAGAGATTCAATCTGGCAGTCATACGCAGATTGAAAACCAATCTTGTTTGCGAGATCGTTAAAGGTCATCTGTAGATCTTCAACCACAATTCTCTTCATACTGTGAACCTCCGACTGAAGTTCTTAACCACAGCATGGCAGTAAGCTATGGCGAGGGCGTCTGCAGCATCGTCTGGCTTTGGTACTTCAGGCAGACTGAGCAGAATTTTTATCCATTCTTGAACCTCTTTTTTTGTGGCTCTACCGTTACCAGTCACAGCCTTCTTCACCTCGTGCGGCGTGTATTCATATACTTCTATCTTGTTTTGAGCAGCCGACAAGAGCACAATGCCCCTCGCCTCACCGACAGACATCGCGGTTGTCACGTTCCGAGAAAAGAATAGCTTTTCCACAGAGATTTCGTCTGGTTTGAATTCTTCGATCAGTTCGCAGAGATTTTCATATAGGAATTTCAAACGTAATGCTATCTTTTGTTCCTTTTCTGTCTGTATCGTTCCATGACGAATATGTTCAAAGAAATTCCCACTGACTCGAAGAATGCCATATCCTAAGATGCCAAATCCAGGATCGATACCAAGAACTGTCAAAGTACACACCTCGATCTTTGGTAGGCAAAACACATTATAGCCCTTTCATCTTTGTCGAGTCGTTACCCTTCTCTTAAAAATTCTGTGAAGATTCCAATTTTATGGAAAAGCACACCGTGTGTTCCCGATACTTGATCATGGTTTTCAGAGAAAATCAAAGTAATGAAGAGAAAGGAAGAGTTTCTCGCCAAATATCTGTGCAAATCATTCTGATCTGCGAGATTTCTCTGTTCATCTGCGCTTGAAGTGTGGCGCGCAATGTGATATTTTTGAAGCAAAAGCTTCCAAATGGTTTATCAATGGAAGAATTTACTCCAAAAGGAGGTTGTACTATGAAAAAACTTCTTGTGGCTTTCCTACTAATTCTTGCGACCCTGCTTCTTGCAGCTTATCCAGACAAACCCATTACCTTCATCATTCAAGCAGCGCCCGGCGGAGCATCAGACATGACATCAAGAACTATCACATCCATCGCACAGGAAATCCTGAAGGTGCCGATTACCTGCACAAACATCACAGGTGCATCTGGGGCAATCGCGATGAAAAAACTTCAAACCAGTAAACCAGATGGCTACACGATGGGGTATGTACCGGTTGAGCTTTCGATGGTCAAAGCTCTGGGATATGCAGACTTTGGACCACAGGACTTTGACCTACTCATGAGAATAATGGTGATACCCGCGGCAGTCACCGTTCGAGCCAACTCGCAATGGAAGACTATCCAGGAATTCATTGAGTACGTAAAAGCTCATCCGGGCACGGTGACGGTGGGTAACTCTGGCCCAGGTTCCATCTGGCATATCGCCGCGCTCAGTTTTGAGAAAGCCACCGGTACAAAGCTCATCCATGTTCCGTTCGATGGTGCAGCGCCTGCAGTTGCTGCTTTGATGGGAGGACACATCACCGCCGTCACCGTCAGTCCCACCGAGGTCAAGTCCGGTGTGGAATCAGGTCAACTGAGAATCCTTGCATTGATGAGTGATGAAAGATCTCCGCTCTTCCCAGATGTACCGACATTGAAGGAACTCGGATATGATGTCTCGGTCGCGGCATGGGGAGGCCTTGCGCTGCCCAAAGGTGTAGACCCGGAGGTTTACAAAATACTTGCAGATGCGTTCAAAAAGGCATATGAAAGCGAGACCTTCCAGAAATTCCTTAGCGACAGAGGCATGACACCAGCTTATCTCGATGGTGAGAAATTCAAAGAATTCGCTATATCGCAGTACAACATGTTCATGGAACTCATTCCAAAGGCGTTGGGTAAATGATCTTCCGGCTGCCCTTATGGGGCAGCCTTCAACGTTGAGGTGACAAAGATGGGTGATCTATTTTTCTCACTGATGTCAATTGCTTATTCGATATATCTTTTTGTGGAATCTTCAAAGTTGCCCGAAGGCATTGCCAACATGCCAGGACCAGGGTTTTTCCCCAGGTTGATAGCCTTCATGGTTCTGATTCTGTCTTGCTGGCTCTTGATTTTGAGCCTTTGGAGATTTTCCAAAAAAAGAGAAGCTTCATTTTCTCAAGGAAGATGGATCCAAACCATATCGACTATATTGCTGGTTTTCCTTTATGTTCTACTTTGGGGTAAAGGGAATTTTCTGTTCAACACCTTTGTCCTGTTGTTTTTGATTCAAGTCGTTACTGGCTCGAAGTGGTACGTTGCGTTGATTGGTTCTGCCACTCTGAGCGTCAGTGTTTTTCTATTATTTGGGAAGATCTTTCACGTGCTCTTTTTCTGAAGGGGTGATCACGTGCAACAGTTTATTCAGGGATTCTTCCAGGCAGTTGATCCACGGGCGGTAATCTATCTACTCTTGGGGACCTTTTCAGGGCTTGTTATCGGGACTCTCCCAGGACTGACAGCCACGATGGCGGTGGCTATACTCACTCCTTTGACCTTCTGGTTGTCACCAAACCAGGGGCTCGCGATGCTCATCGGAGTGTGGAATTCAGCTATTTTTTCGGGTGGAATCTCGGCGATCCTGATAAACACACCAGGTACACCCGCTTCAATCGCATCGACCTTTGATGGTTTTGCGCTCACTAAGAAGGGTATGGCTGGTCTCGCGCTCGGTATAAATGTTGTCTTTTCGTTCATCGGTGGAATCCTGGGCGTCCTCGCGTTGATCGTCGTTGGTTTTCCCTTGGCGAAGTTTGCCTTATCTTTTGGACCTGCAGAATATTTCACTCTCGCAATCTTTGGGCTTTCAACGATGGTGGCTGTTTCGGGCAAATCCATACTCAAGGGAATAATCGCCGGGTTCTTAGGTTTCTCGATTTCACTGATAGGCCTTGATCCCATCTTTGGCTCTGAAAGATTCACCTTTGGGAAGATGGAACTTTTGAATGGAATCTCTTTCGTACCTGTGATGATTGGTTTGTTTGGAATTGGTGAGGTTTTCTACCAGATCTTCGCTAAAAGACAAGTTGTTTCAACAGGCGCGCAACCAGTAACTCAACTTGGAAGAGTGGTACCAACCTTCAAAGAAACAAAAAGTCTGACACCCGTGGCGCTCTTGTCTGCTCTGATAGGAATAATCATAGGTGCTATACCAGGAGCAGGTGCCGACATAGCTGGTTTAGTGGCATGGGACCAGAGTAAGAGAGTTGCAAAAAAGCCACAGGAGTATGGACAAGGTTCTCTTGAAGGGCTGGCAGCATCAACGACTGCAAACAATGCATGCCTTGGAGGGGCTCTCACAACGATGATGGCGCTTGGCCTTCCAGGAGATGCCGTTACCGCTGTTTTGATCGGGGCTTTCATAATGTACGGTGTTCAACCCGGACCAGTTATGTTCAGAGACAACGCGAGTTTTGTCTATACAGTCATAATCCTCATGATACTGGCAAATGTTGCTTTTCTCGCTGTGGGCTTTTTTGTTTCAAAGCTTCTCACGAAATTTCTCTCCTTGCCACAGAGTTTCATCTGGACAACGATAATTATTCTTTCTCTTATTGGTAGTTATGCGATTAACAACAGCGCATTTGATCTTCTGATTGTGTTCATCTCAGGTTTTGCTGGGTTCGCTTTCAGATTGTTCGACGTACCACTTGGACCAATTGTACTCGCGTTGATACTGGGTCCGATGGCAGAGGCGAACATGAGGAGAGCCTTGATTCTAAGTCAAGGCAATTTTGCCACCTTCTTCACAAGACCGATCTCTTTGGTGTTGGTAATTCTCTCAGTTATATCATTGTTGACATCCACTTTGAAGAAAAAGGCGACGAACGGAGGTAGATGATCTTGATAGATAAACTGCTCGAAGGCAAGATCTTGATAGTGATCAGAGGTCTCAACGTGAAAGAATCGACAGATCTCTGCCACATACTCTTGGAAAACGATGTGAGATTTGTAGAAGTCAGCTTCTCAGACGAAGATGCATCTGACGTGTTACGTGCGTTGAAGTCATCTTTCGATGGCAAATTATTCCTTGGCGCAGGAACAGTTTTTGAAGAAAGAATTTATCAGAAAGCACTGGCATCGGGTGCCAATTATGTGTTGAGCCCGGGCCTGAGTCAGAAGGTGGCGGAGCTATCAAAGAAAGACCAAATACCTTATATACCAGGTGTCTTCACATCGACAGATGTTCAGAATGCCTTAGAGTTGGGACTCGATCTACTGAAGTTGTATCCTGCAGATTTGGACTTGCTCCGATCTTACCGCGGGCCGTTCCCAAAGGTGAAGTTCATGCCTTTTGGTGGTGTCACCGATGCAAATGTGGTTCAGTACTTTTCTTATGGTGCATCCGCGGTTGGCATAGGCTCTTATATAGCAAACAAAGAATTACTGCAGGAGAAAAGGTTTACAGAGCTGTCAGATCGTATCAAGAAGATAAAGCAGTTGATAGGTGGTTCAAATGGACCTGTGTGTTGATGTAGGTGGTACCAAAACATTTGTCGCTGTTTTTGACGATGACAGCATCACTCCACGCGAGGTAGAACAATTTCCCACGCAGTCTCACAGAGGTTTTGAAGATTTCCTGAACAGGATGGTGAAAATAAGCAAAAGGCTTCTTAATGGCAACCACCCAAATGTTTGGGGTATTTCCACAGCCGGAGCCGTCGATGAATACGGCAATCTCTTGTGGTCACCGAATTTGGGCTGGAAGAATCTTCCTTTGAAAAAGATCGTCAGCGAGATCTTTGGCGACAATGGGGTTGTAGAGAATGACTGCAACGCTGCCGCTTATGCTGAATCCTGGGTACGACAGTCCGAGAATTTGGCTTACGTGACGGTGAGTACCGGCATCGGCATGGGGCTGGTCTTGCAAGGAAAGGTATTTCGTGGATCACATTCTTCAGCGGGGGAGATAGGCCATACGATCGTCGAAGAAGAAGGTCCTGTGTGTAGCTGTGGGCGTAGAGGTTGTCTACAGGCGTTGTCTTCAGGCAGAGGTTTGGAGAATCTGATTCAGTCGATAACGGGAGAAAAACTGTCCTGCGAAGAGATACTTCTGAGAGCACAGAACGGAATTGAACCGTACCTCAAGGTGGCTTTGCATGGTGCACAGGTTTTGGCAAGAACTTTGACCAACATCGTCGATGCGCTTGATTTACAGACCCTTGTGCTCGGTGGTGGACTGACAAAGAACGAGTTTTATGTCGGCAAAGTGCTGAAGTACATTCAGCAGAACTATTATCGTCCGCCGGGCAAAGTGGTCTCGTTGGAACTTTCTAAGGTTGAGCCAAATCCGGGCGTCGTAGGTGTGTTGATAGTTGCTCGTGAAACATTCGGAGGGATGAAAGATGCAAAAGGCGACGAAGCTTTCATCGGTTGACAAGCTTTTTGAATTGACGAAGGGATTTCAGGTTAGAAAGATCACGATCAACGGTCCTTCGACTGGTAAGCCAGAGGTTCACGAATTTCAGCACGATCTGTACGTTGCATTGGCTGGGAAAGCGACTGTTCAACTGGGCAGGCTCGTTGGAGAGGTGGAAAAGATATCCCAGGGAGAACTCAGGAGTGATTCGATGGAGATAACCGAGCAGTTTGAAATGCAACCCGGCGATATATTGTTCATCCCAGCAGGTCTTGCTCACAAGGTCATTGTGAACGAATTCTACCAGCATTGGGTGTTCAAGCTGTATGAACGTTGAATACAGAAAAAAGATCCAGAAGGTTTATTCAAAGCTCACGAGGAGTCAAAGAAAGGTTGCTGAGTTCATTGTCGATAACCCATCCAAGATCACCCTAATGAGTGCCGATCAACTTGCCAAAGCATCTGGTGTCGGCGAGGCGACCGTTATACGATTTGCTCGTACCCTTGGCTATAATGGGTACTCCGATATGAAAGAAGAATTTCAGCGCGCGCTGGTTAACAACCTCACATCTTCAAAGAAAGTCGAAGAAGGTTTAAAGACAATTTCATCTGAGTCGGTGCTTGAAGAACTTCTGAAGACACACCACGCTGTCTTTCAGAATATGAATCTTTCAGAGCTCACCAAGAGTTTAAAGAGTGCAGCGAAAATCATCTTTGAGGCGAATGATGTTTATGTCTTTGGTGAAGGTGCGGCGTTGGTACCTGCTCTGGAACTCTCTTTCTGGCTGAACAGGTTTGGCAAAAAGACTTGGTTGTTCAACACAACGGGCCGTTCTTTTTTTGAAAACATAGTGAATATAAGTAAAAACGATGTCTCTGTCGGTTTTGCATACAGGAAGATCAATTTCGAGTTGAGGATACTGTTCTCGGAAACTCGCAAGAGGGGCGGAAAGAACATACTGTTCACAGATAGACAACTCAGTCAGCTGAGTGATCTTGCAGATGAAATGATCGTCACCGATCGCGGAGGAATCGGCAGCTATCGCTCGATGGCTATACCTGTCATTATGTCTGATGCCCTCCTTTTTGAGTTTGCCGCCGTCAATGAGATGAGCCTTGAGAATCTCAGAAACCTCGAAAAAATCCGCAAAGAGTATGGTTACGAATAAGCTAATAGTTCTGGAAAAAAGTTGCAAAATAAAGTCGGAATAATCGGTGATATAATTCACACAGCATATCTATGCGGAGGTGTGGTATTGCAAACCTTTTGGGAACAAGAATTCAAATGTCCTGTCTGCGCAAAAACATTCCATTCCATTCGTGTGTTCAGTGATGCAATCAAGATCAAAGACCGTGACAGTGATTTGAAACCAACTTACGATGGTGTCAATGCCTTGCTCTTTCAGCCTGTTACCTGTCCTAATTGTTTATACACAACCTTTGAGAGTGACTTTGAGGCATCTCTTTCTCAAACACAAAAAGAACTGCTCACCAAGCTCTGTGAGAAATTGAAAACGTTGCTATCCGTCGATCTTTCCAAAGAAAGAACTCTCAAAGACGGTGCCTCACTTTTCACAATAGCAGCTGCGGTATATTCTTTGCTTGGAAAACATCTGCGAGCGGCCGAATCTTATCTGAAACTCGCTTGGATTTTCAGAGATATGAACAACCACACCGAAGAGACCAAGGCTATAACGGGCGCACTGAAACATTTCACAGAAAGCTACAAAACAGAGGAGCTTTCCGAGGACCAGCAGATCATGGTTCTGTTCTATCTTGGAGAACTCAATGCACGCCTCTCCAACAAAAAGGAGGCAGTCAAGTGGTTTTCAACGCTCATACAGAAGTTTGGAAACTCGAATTCTGTTTATGTTAAACTGGCGCGCAAAGAATGGCAGGAAGTCACCATGAGGAAGTGAGTCGGATGAAAAGGTTGTTTCTCTTTTTTTCTATTTTGCTGCTGCTCGTCGCCTGCAGTCCATACAACCAAGATCTACTCGAGCAGATAAACAGAAGATTAGACGATCTTGAGTACAGAATCTCTCAAATTGAGAAGAGCAATATCGCAAACCAAAAGGATCTTCAAAATCTTCAAAAGGAAGTCACAAGAATAAACAATGAAGTTGCCACTGCCAAACAAGCAATAAATGAGCAAAAGAATATGCCGATAGTTTCACAGGATGACCTGAAGAACGTCTTGGCAAGGATCACCTCTCTTGAGATGCGTTACAGCCAGCTTTCGGCTGCCTTGAATGTCTCGGACATAAGAGAACTCATATACAGATTGGGTGATCTGGAAGCTTCTCAAAAACAGCAGCAGCAGGCCTATGAAAGGTTTGTCCAGAACACACAGCAGCTCCTTGAGCAGGTAGACGCGAAGCAAATCGCCACAAGATTGAACAGTCTTGAAAACTCTGTTACCTCGATTTCCAATCAGGTTCTGGAGGTTTTGGAACTGTCTTCGAGAATAAAATCGATCGAGAGCACAATAGAGAAATTGGCTTCTGAGGGACCTCAGACACAGTATATCGGTGATCTTTCTTTTGTTGAAACTGAGATCAACCAGTTGAGATCGGCGTTAAAAGAGACAGAGACCAATCTCAGGCGAGATTTTCAGAAATTCTTGGAAACCCAGTCCAAACCTGTTTTTTCTGGTACTTCCGCAGAACTGCAACAGTACGTGGCGAACACAACGGCTTTAGTTCGGCAACTGGCTACAGAACTTGAAACTCTTCGCGGTATTGTCCGTGAGTACGACAGAGACAGATTTCTCAGGCTCGATCAAGGGTACATAACATACATCGTGAAATCTGGTGATACATTATCCAGTATTCTTCAGGCTTACGGGATGAACCAGAGTAAGATAAGACAGATAGTGGAGCTGAATCAAATTCAAGATCCAAACAAATTGCTCGTAGGACAGAGGATAAGGATTCCAATAGAAGATACCAGTTCACTGTTCAAATACCCACTCAGCTCTCCATTGAACCCACAGGATGTTGTCGGTGTTTTCTCTGAGCCTGCCGGCGGCGGTGTGAGAACGGGTATAGATGTCAAAGTCACTGATCAAAGAAGGGTTTATTCCATCCTACCTGGCAGAGTTCTGGGTGTCTTACTTGATGACTACGGATATCATGTCCGGGTGGATCATGGGAACAGCATACTCGCGATATATGGGAATCTCAGTACCGTTGAGGTCTCGCAAGGTCAATGGCTAACCAGTGGTCAAAGCATAGGTACAGTTGACACGGTGTTTCACTTTGAAATCTGGATAGATGGTGAGCCAAGAGATCCCCTCAGAATCCTTCTGAAATACGCAGGCAGATTTGAGGCAACCTACTATTCTGAATGGGAAGACGCCAAATTACCAGAGCATCCCACTTTCCGAGTGACTGCAAGTGGCACTGTGCCGAAAGATTGGTGGACTGTCGCAGCTGACCCTTCAGTCATACCTCTCGGCAGCATTGTCTATATTCCCCAATTTTCCGACAAGCCAAACTACGGTTTTTTCAAAGTAGAAGACACCGGTCTGGCTATCAAGAACGACAAGATTGATATTTACACGAGCAGCCTGAGACAAGCGCGTGCGAATATGCGTTCCTACGTTGATGTCTACATCGTGGCAACTCAAAGGTGATTGGAGGTAGAAAGCCTTGGGTATCACGATCAAAAGCGAGTACGCATTCAAGATTCTTTTGGAAATAGCTGGTTGTGAGCAGACCAAGCCTGTTTCTCTTGCGGCAGTGCTTGGAAAAATCAGGGTGCCGAAGGAGTTCGCAGAGAAGATCATGGTTGAACTGAAAGAAGCTGGGATAATACATTCAACTCGGGGCAGGAAGGGTGGCTATCGTCTGACAAGATCTGCCGATGAGATAACTGCGCTCGATGTTGTCAAGGCAGTGGACAACCCAGATAAGATCATCAAATGCACATTCGATGAAACGTGCTGTGATAATCCATCGACCTGTGTCATTCGTTTGATGATCTGGGAGAAATTGAAAGAAGCGGTTGAAAAGACTCTTGAGTCGGTCACTCTGAAAGACTTACTCGGAAACTGCTCGGAGATGAACAGAAGATGAGAAACTTAGTCCAGAACATAGCAGATGATTTTTTCCAGATACTGAGATATGACAAGAAAGACTGGTACACATACTGGGAAAAGTATCGCGAGAAATACGAACCCATCATTCGCAACTACGAAGAAAAATTTGCCCTGTCAAAGGAGCAGGTGAAAGAACTGCTCGACCAATTGGACCGTCCACTGATAGACAGATTGATGCAGTACTGGCATGAAATTTCAAGAGATCAAAAACTCTACTGTTCAAAACTGGTTTCTCACAGGCATGATCTTTTTCATTTGGAAAAAGAGGATTTTTCAATAATCCTGACAGGTTTGCTCGGTATCAAGGACTGGGTGACAGTTAATGGCAACAGGGAGAGCGTCATTCTCATAGATCTTTTGTCACTCTACCGGAAAGGAATCATCGACAGGGTAGCAGAGGTCGCATTCCAATCTGTGAAAGCTTTCAGAGATGGCGAAGATACAGGAGAATATATCTCCAAGCAACGACTCTTTTCCCAACTCTTGAAAGAAATAGATGAGATTATCGAAGACTCTGATCTCGATGATTCTATGCAAAAGATCTGCACACTGTTGTACTCCAATGTTGCCTACTATGACTGGGTTGGTTTTTATCTGGTGAGTCCAGATAAAGAAGACGAACTTGTACTGGGACCGTTCGTGGGTGAGCCGACAGAGCATGTGAGGATACCCTTTGGTAGAGGTATATGCGGTCAGGCGGCTGCAACGGGTACAACCTTTCTTGTTCAAGATGTCTCACGGGAGACAAACTATCTTTCTTGCAGTCCGAAGGTTAAATCTGAAATAGTTGTGCCGATAAAATTAGCTGGGAAAATCTTTGGAGAAATAGACATAGACAGTCATATACTGAGCCCTTTTGATGAAGATGATGATCGATTCTTGAATACCATCTGTGAAA
>JAKPGA010000011.1 GCA_029551145.1 Thermotogota bacterium
TTGAACTGGACGATCAGGCAAACAAGATCAGCACTCAGAACATTCCCAACACAAGCGATCATTTTGGTGGTAGCGGAAAGCCCAAAGATCTTCTACTTACCCTCAACCCAACTGCGCTGATAGTGCACAGTATGGGTCCAGGCGCTTTGCAGGCTTTTGAGCAGGTGGGAGTACCGGTCTTTAGGACTCAAAGCTCCAACGTCGATGAAGCCCTAACAGAATACATGAATGGCAAACTTGAACGGTTATCGCAAGGGTGCAGTCATTCTTCCCACAGGGAGCATCACAGATGAGAGGTCGATTCAGAAGGTGTGGGCACGGTTTTCTTGGTATTGATCTCCTGATACCAGCAGTACTCACAGTCTTGAAAAAAGAACCTGTTCACGGCTATCTGTTAATTGAAAGGCTTTCAGAAATGGGCCTGAATCTTTCTTCTTTCCACCCGAGCATTGTTTACAGGATATTGAGAGACATGGAAATGCAAGGGCTTGTGGTTTCAAATTGGGATCTTCAGGCAACCGGTCCCGCCAGAAGAATCTATTCCATTACCGAAACTGGGAAATCCTTTCTCAAAGAGTGGGCTTTAGTCGCAAAGCAGAATATCGAGATGGTACAAAAACTCATAAACCTCGTCGAAGGAGGTGAGTGACAGATGCATGGTTATGGTTTCAGACACGGTTTTTCAGGGGCAGTTCCACCATGGCCTTACGTGGGAAGAGGCAGGGGTGGTCTGCCAAGGTGCCACTACCCTGGATGGGGAATCTGTGGTGGTACACCACGATTTTCTAAACAAGATGAACTGAACTATCTCAAACAAAGAGCTGACTTTCTCAGAGCAGAACTAAACTGGACCGAGGAAAGAATGAAAGATTTGCAGGATCAAGTGCAATAAGATATGAAAGTAAGTTCGCACAAAGCCCCCACTTTTCGTGGGGGCTTTGAATCATCAATGGCTCACCGCAACTCCGATTACTGGGAAGGTGGCAGAACTTATGCCGCAGAGCTTCATGATCAATTTCGCGACATCGGTGTTGTCCATGAAACCTGTGAAATACTGCGCTCCCAGTCCAAATGCATATATCGGAACAGGACCTGCTGTGTGATCATAGGTAGTCCAGCCAAAACCGAGTTTACCGCTCATAAACCTTGCAAGTTCACGTCTGAGTTCATTTGCCGGTATTTTCGCGAGCATTTCGTACTCTTGATCTGAAACTTCTACGTTGTACCAGTCCTTCAAACCGGCGATGAACTTTTCTTTTTCCTGGATCTTGAACTGCTTCAAAAACATCGTGGTTGTTCCTTTTGCGTTCCTTGCCTGATCGACCAGAATTGAATACCCTCCCTTTGACAGAGACAATCCACCTGTCTCATGATCTCCTGTGACCACAACGAGTGTGTTTCCATTCTGTTTTGCAAAATCAATGGCTACCTTCACCGCGTTGTCAAACTCCATGACTTCCTTCCACACACCATAAAAATCGTTCGCATGTGCCTCCCAATCGATCTGTGAACCTTCAACCATCAGTATGAAGTCCTCTGAAGATCTTGAGAGAATCTCAATAGCTTTCTTTGTCATGACATCCAAAGTCGGTTGTTCGCCTGTTCTTTCAGTGACAGGTGCAAGGTGAGACGGAGCAAATAGTCCCAGCACTTTCTCACCTTTGATACTGTCGAGTTCACTCTTTTTTGTGATGTACTCATAGCCCTGACCGATCATCTTTTCAACCAAATCCTTGCCGTCTTTTCTGGTGCCGCCCTTTGATTCTGGCAAGAAGTAGGAATATCCTCCACCGAACACTACATCGATACCGGCGTTTGAGAGTTGTTCAGCCAGCACCAGTTCATCGTCCCTGTTTGCCACATGACCATAAAACGACGCCGGTGTCGCGTGTGTGACTCTGCATGCGACAACTATCCCTGTTTTGTAGCCCAGATCCCTTGCAAGCTCCACCATTGAATAGACAGGTTCATTGTTCGGCAGAACTCCTATCGCTTTGTTCAGCGTTTTGAACCCAGTTGCGAGCGCCGTTCCAGCAGGTGCAGAGTCTGTCACCCAAGAATCTGCTGAGTAGGTGAGTGTGATACCGCTGTAGGGGAGTTTCATGATGTTCAAAACTTTGCCTTCCAAAATGCTTGCCAATACGAGTTGGTTCGTAGACATCCCATCTCCGATGAGAAATATCACGTTGACGCATAGAGCTACTGAACTCACGGCAACCATCATGATCAGAACGAGAAATTTCTTGAACATACGCCTACACCTCCTGAAATAGTTTGGCAACAATATATTAGCAGAAATTTATCATGAAGAACCCCATTTGAGTTGCCATACGATTTGTACACAACAAAAATCAAAGGCTTTTGAGAAAATGTAAAAATCCCTTCGAAATTTCTCAATAATAGCCGAATTTCTTTGTTTGATAGGTGTATTGTGCGAGTCTATTCTTCGATCTTTGTTGTGGTAACATTGAATCTGTATCTGGGAAGAAGGAGGTGCAGTTGTGAGATTCTCACCGAAGAACCTGTGGTCTGTTAGAAGTCGTGATGAAATTGAGTCTTTCAGCAAACATTATGCCAAATTCATGGACATGGCAAGAACCGAAAGAATGGCTATCAGAGAATCTGTGGCAATGCTTCAGGAAGCGGGTTATGTACCGATAGAACGTTTCGATGGGACCACGAACAAGGTTTACGCGGTTAATCGAGGCAAGTCTTTGATAGCCGTGCATCTTGTAGGAAAACTTGAGAATGGTTTGAACCTTGTAGCCGCACATATCGACGCGCCAAGGCTTGATTTGAAACCACAACCTATCTTCGAAGAAGAAAGAATTGCCCTTGCAAGAACACACTACTATGGCGGTGTGAAGAAATATCAATGGCTTAGTCTCCCATTGGAGTTGCATGGCTATGTTGTCAAAGACACCCAAGAAGTTGTAGAGATTCACCTTGGTCAATGTAAGGATGATCCAGTCTTTGTCGCACCAGATCTTTTACCACATCTTGATAAGAAAGACATGCTCGTGAGTGAGAAATTCGACGCTGAAAAACTGTCGGTGGTCGTCGGTACAATTCCCCTTGGCGGTGAGGAAAAAGAAGCGGTGAAGGTCTATATTCTCAAGATACTGAAAGACAGATATGGCTTGACAGAAGAAGACTTCGTGAGCGGTGAATTTGAGCTTGTTCCCGCGTTGAAGACTCGAAGCGTTGGTTTTGACGAAAGCTTGCTTGGAGCCTATGGTCATGATGACAGAATCTGTGGTTACACAGCTTTGAGAGGTTTAATTGATGTCAAAGACCCTGTGCGCTCATGTGGTGTGATTCTCTTTGACAGGGAGGAAATCGGAAGCGAAGGTAATGCCGGTGCGAAGGCCAATTTCTATGTGGCGTTTTTGAAGAAACTTCTGAAGATACAGGGCTGCAGCGACACGTCGCTTGGCATAGATGAACTCTTTGCAAGAACTTCGATCATATCTGCAGATGTCTGCCCTGCGATCGATCCCATGTTCAAAGAGGTCCACGATCTTGCAAATGCCGCAAAGGTCGGCCACGGTGTGGGTCTTGTCAGGTATACCGGCAGCGGTGGAAAATCTGGCTCAAGCGAAGCTCATGCAGAATTCGTCGCCAAGGTGAGAGGTGTCTTGAACCAAGAAGGTGTCGTCTGGCAGGTGGCTACTATGGGCAAGGTGGACCGCGGCGGTGGAGGAACTGTGGCAAAGTTTCTGGCAGAGAAGGGCGCCTCTGTACTCGACATGGGACCGGCACTTTTGGGTATGCACTCACCCTTTGAACTTGTTTCAAAGGCAGACCTGTACGAAACCTACCGGGCTTACAAAGCCTTGCTTGAAAAACTGAACTGAAAAGGGGACCGACAGGTCCCCTTATTTTTGAAGCACAGGACTGGCTTTTCAGAACTTTGTATTGAAACTCAAAACAAATCTTGGCTCTCCCATCAATCCAGCCTGCTTTGAATACTCATAGACATACGCGGCCAAGCCTATTTTGACAAAAGGTATATCCAGCTTCAAACCACCTGTGAGCCATCCGGCATGCAAACCACCGTAGAGCGCCACAAAACCAAAGTCCGTCTTCACACCCAGGTTGATTTTTCGAAGAAAAGTTTTTTCTTTGTTCAAAAGATCCTCCAGTTCTGCCGCCACAGTCAGAAATTGCCATGTATAGGAAACACCGCTTGACAGAACATATCTTGGACCGCCTGTGAGAATGTCGTTGAAGTTTGCAAAAAAGCTCAAACCTACGCGGAAGTTGTCTATCTCGTACACCATGCCCGCACTTGTTAAGAAAAACGGTTTATTGATGTTCGTCAGAATCTTGGTGGGGTCATCGGGTAATAGATCAATGAATGGATCAGAACCAAGTAGATTAACAGATGCCGGGAACTCCGTACCGGTAGCTGGTATCAAAAAGCCCGCCATACCTCCACCAACAGAGACGCCGACCTTGAGGTTTTCAAACCTCATCGCCCCACCAACCATACCAAAGTAATCCATCCATGCACCAAGCTCCACATTGTCCAAACTCATAAATGAAAGATTCCAGAAGGCAGAGGCTTGTAAGCCGCCCATACCGCCCACTGTAAAGTTTCCAATCTTTGCTCCATAGCCAGCCGCAACATTCAAATCGTAGTTGTGTACACCCTGAAGGGATGCCAAAAAGGCTGTATCGGTCGCAAGTTCAGTTATGGAAGATGGTTTTGTAATATACGGGAGCAACTTGGAAAGCTCTCCGATATTGCTTGAAAAACCTGGTGCCAAGAACAGTTCAAAACCGGGTGTAAACAGCGCTGGGTTGAGAACCAGAGAACTCACGCCTCCAGTCGTTGTAACATAGACTCCTCCCATTGCCAGACTGTCAATGGGTTTGAAAAACCCAGGAAATACCTCCCATTGGTACGAAAGTCCCACCACAGCGATTGTCAAAGACAGCAAAATAATGATCTTTTTCATTGTGAACCACCACCTAAGAGCTCAAACAGATCAGGTAAGTATTGGGCATCATACAAGTCAGATGTGGCAGGTGCATCTGGAATTGTCATGTTGAGTAAACTCGTCACATCTTGCATTATTCCATAAGCCCAGACAAATTCGTCGCATGCAGTTTCATCGTGGTACAAACCACTTATGGTGTCAGATGCGTACTCTGTAAAAGAGGCTGGTTTTGTGATTGTGTTCTTGATCAAAGTTTCATCTGTTATCTTTCCATCGTTGTTTGTATCGAAGATCAAATTGAGCATGTATCCAAGATCGTACCACATGCAAAATGCGGCGTACATCGGGCTTGAATCCACTGTTGGTGTGGCAAATGTCAGAACATAGTACCCGCTTGCCAAAAGTTTCAGAACCTATGAATTGTCCATAAAGGACGATAGGATCGAGACAATCGTTCCAGCAGCGGTTTCCAAAGTGGCCCAGAAGTTTTCTTCTACATCGATATTCCTGGATTTAGGCATTATTTCTGACATATCCCAGCCAAGTTCTTCGGCGACGGTTTCCAAATCAGAAAGAAGATCTGACAGACCCTTTCCAGATGCTCCCGCGGCGGCTTCAAGTAGTATCTTCACCGCTTGTACTGCTTCTTCTGTCAGCTCATCTTTTTTGTCATAGAGCGCTTGTGCAAAATCATAGAGCGTGCTCGTTGAATCCAACAATTTGATGAGCTGATCATTTGTCAAGTCCAGGTCAAGTTCTTCATTCAGCACCGAGCCTGCCAAGGCGATGGCTTTGTTGAAGTTTTTGCCACTCAGTGCGTTCTTGGCGGCCTCAAGTTTTTGACTCACCGTACCTGAAGATAGAAGATTTTGAAGCTCAAAGTCCGCGAAGAGGTTAAACGCGCAGGAAGACAACAAAAGACCAGCAGCCACGATAATCCAGAGCAAAAACAGAGTTCTCCCACTCACGCACACCACCCCTTTCTTTATTTTTGATTATACAATAACACACGGCGAGCTAAAAAGCTCGCCATTGTGAAAAAGCATGGGATTTCACACCTTCAGATTAATCTGATGAATAGTCTTTGGTTGACCATCTTCGGTTAGATATACACTGCTTGAAGCCAACTGCCCCACCATTTCCTGGCTATCGTACATGCTGAACTTACTTGGAACAAAACCGAGATAGATCGCTCCAACATTCATTTCTTTCAGTGATAGCAACTTCTGATTTCCGTCTTCGTCTATCATCCAGATTTTGAGTTTTGCAAAAATCGGGTCTGCCTCATCGATCCATTTGTTACCATCTGAGTCATAGCGAGAAAGCTCTTTGAACCCATTTCCTGTCGTTGGTCCAAAGAG
>JAKPGA010000046.1 GCA_029551145.1 Thermotogota bacterium
CTGTCCTCACGCTGGTGCTGAGCTCTTGCTATCAACAAAAGCCCAGAGGTGATCTGAACCATCGTGTCTATGTTCTTTTTGATCGAAGTCAGTTCGGTTTTAATCTCTTCACTGTCTGTCTCTTTGAGCATTACCTCGATCTGAGCCTTCGCACTCGCCAAAGGATTTCTCAGTTGGTGTGACAGGCTTGACGCGAATTCTCTGAGTTCTTCCATGGTGTCGTGAAGTCTTTTCAATGCGTCATTGATCTGGTTCTGCAGATTGTAGGCTTCCTGACTCGTGGGTTCGATCTGTATCTGCCTGATGATCCCCTTTGAGATATCGTCCATTTGTTTTCCTATTTGTTCGATTGGCTGAATCATCTTGCTTGTAAGCCTCAACCCAAATCTGTGTAGCAAGAAGGTCAAGATCACAATGGCTCCAGCGAGTACGACAGCCAATATTGTCATGATCACAAAATGATCTCTTATGTCCTTTAGGACTATCAATTTGTATGTGCCGGCACGTGTGGAGTACACTCGCTTGTAGTTTATGGTACCAAAGCCTTGGTGGTCACTTGGGATTTGTTCAGAGATGTTGAAGCTGGCATATGTCTTACCGTTTTCTATGACTTCAAATGAATAGTCCTTTTTGCCAAAGACTGCCACTAATTCACCCGTGGGATTCTCCAAGAAATGCTTGAGATCATTCGCGAAGGCGAGTAGTTCTTGATCTATCTGCTTCATCGTGAGTCTTTCTACGGTGATCAAAAAGGTAACTGCCATTGCGCACATTGAAAGAATGAAGATGGAAAGATAATACCTTTCGATCGCCTTTCTCAGCGATTTCATCGCTTTCATCCCCTGTGAAATCTATAACCAAGCCCAGGGACGGTCTCTATGTACCTATCATATCCATATGGTTTTAACTTATTTCTCAGATACAGCACATAGACATCTACGACGTTGCTTCTGATCTCTTTTTCATTTTCCCATACCTTCTCAACGATCTCATCTCGTGAAAAGGTTATCTCGGGATTTCTCAAGAAAAGTTCGAGTAGATCAAACTCCCTTTTGCTGAGTTTCACGAGTTCGTCCTTGATCTTGACTTGTTTCGATCTGCCGTTGAGTTTTAGATCTTTAAAGACTACTTCTTCACCTTTTGTGAGATTGCTCCTTCTGATCAAGCTCTTGATCCTGGCAAGCAGTTCTCGAAAATCAAACGGTTTTGTGAGATAATCATCGGCACCACTGGCAAGTCCCTTGATTTTGTCATCCACCGCGTCAAGTGCCGTTAGCATCAGAACCGGTGTGTCGATTTGGTTTTCTCTGAGAGATTCAACGAATTCAAAGCCATCCACTCCGGGCAACATCACGTCCAGAATGATACAGTCGTATCTCTTCTCGAATGCCATATCCAGCCCTTCATCTCCATCTATTGCTCCATCGGCGTTGTATCCTTCTTTTTGCAAGAATCTCAGAATAGATTTCAAAAGATCTTGATTGTCTTCAACGACAAGCAATCTCATCTGTTACCACCACCTGGCGATCCGGGTTTCTGCTCCCTTTTTTGAGTGGACAACACCGCCGGTGTCTTGGTGCTGACAGAGGCTATCTGTTCCTTTGATCCAACAATCCACGTGTTTTGATCATCGAGATACGCGAAGAATATACCCTTACCGATAGACACAAAGGCGAGTGATATTGCATCCTTCAAAGAGACTGTGTAAGGTGTTGCCCGGTATGTGAACTGCTGCGAAGAGAAAATCTTTCCCGTAATTGGGTCGATCGTTATACGGTTCTTGGTCGTCAATACCACCCACATGGGTGAGTTGTTCACAAGATCGAGATAAACAGCAATAACGTCCTTTTCCTTAGAGAGATTGATAGCGTCGAGGATCGATATCTTCAAGGTACTTGGATCGAATGTGTTGTAGAAACTATTCAGTTGTTCTATCCTTTTCAGAAAGCTCGAAAGGTTATCTTCTGCTGGGATTATCAATGCGGCAACTATCAACAACAAAACTATGGTCCTTCTCATGCGACCACCATCATCAGTGTGAACTCACCAGGTTAAAAAATTATTAGATCTCTTTGGGAATTTCCCCTTCAAAATTATATTACCACTATCGCTGGTCCTTTCGATATTTAACAATCCACGTATCTGCAAGTATTTCAAAGTACATTTTCTAAAAAGAATATATTACTTTATCGTTTGTTCCAATCGATTAATGCTTAGCCTTGTGTTTCTAATAGTTTTTTAATACCAGTTTGCATGATTCATCTTAGGAGGTGTGGTTATGAAAAAGGCTATACTGGTAATCTCGGCTGTGCTTTGTCTTTTCATAAGCGGGTGTATGAATCTTTTCAGTTCTGGCTCATCTGGAAAACTCACAGTTTATTTGACAGACGCTGTTGTACCCATCGAAGATGTGAATAGAATCGATTTGACGATCGACAGAATTCTGTTGATGAGTTCAACCGATGATGCATCGCTGGTTGTCACAGACCAGGCGACCACGGTTAATTTGCTTGACCTGGTTGGTAAGGAGACCAGCTTCCCGACTATTGAGACCTCTGGTAGCTTCAATCAACTGAGGTTTGAAGTGAGCCAAGCCACTATTACGATCAGCGGTGAAGAACATGAACTAAAGATTTCGTCAAGTTCTCTGAAATACCCATTCACAGAACCGTTGCAAGTCAACTCTGATACCGTACTTGTACTTGACTTTGACCTTTCAAGATCGATAAAGGTAACTGGAAGTGGAGACAACGGGAACGGGCAGGGAAACAATCCGGTCGAATATCACATGACACCCGTGATTCATCTCAGGTATGGAAAACTTTATGACATCAATGGTAAAGTTGTCTCAAATGATTCAAACGGAATAGCACATGCTTTGGTGGCATTGACAGACTCTGCGACTGTCGTGGCAACAACCTTCACCCACAAGCAATCAAATGAGTGGGAAGAAGGAGAATTCAAACTTTCAAAGATTAGACCTGGAGAATATACAATGAAAATCTTTTTGGACACAGCCTATACCCGCTGGGATGACCAAAAGGATCTTGCAAACTATATCATGACTGAAACACCCGCCGCAACAGAGATTGTGAATCTTGGATATCAGGATCTTGATTTGGGCGAAATCGTTGTTCAA
>JAKPGA010000052.1 GCA_029551145.1 Thermotogota bacterium
GAAACTCTCTATCTGATCAGAGTCGAGCAACTTCACACCCCTGTACTCCTTTTCATCGGGGTAAGGTTGACTCAGATACGCAGTTTTACCACCTAAGGAACCATCTGCGAAGAGCTTGATGGCTTTCACATAAGTCTTTTCGGTGAGATTGCCAAATTCATCGAATTCGATCAGGTCCCTCGTACTCGCAAAATAGAGTTTTTCAAAGACTCTGATCTTGGCATTCAGTAACATTCTTTTAAGTTGATTCCAATTGATCCCGTGAAGATCATCGGAATGAACAAAGCTAACCCCGTGTTTGAGGAATTGCTCCTCACCGATGCTGAAAAATCTTTCGGGATTTTCATCTCTTATTTTGTCATCTATCAAATCCAGCTCGTTCTCTTTAAAAACCCCATCACTCCTGTACATCCCAACTATGTCCATTGCAGTCTTGTTCAACACCGCAATATGACCGCATCTTCTTTTCAGCACAACGGGCTTCTTTATCCGATCGAGCAGCTTTCTATCTGGGTACCCACCGAGAGTCTGCTCACTCCAGCCCCTACCACGAATGATTTCATCGTTAGATCTTTCCATCAAACTCAGTAGCTTGTCCTGTGAATCAACCTGCTCCAGGTTCAAATACCCATATTTGTGACCAACTCCGAGTATATGAGCGTGAGAATCGACAAAACCAGGCATCAAGTACATACCTGAGAAGTCAAGGGCTGGCCCAGAGGCTTGTGAGACGAAAACTCCTTTCTCGATATGAAGATCCTTCTTCACAAATTCACCATTTTGATAGACAAGAGGTCCTTTCAAGATCACTCGTTTCACCTTCCGTATAATCTGTCTTCTATCTGCTTAGTTTCTTTTTCATCAAAGGTATAGTAACCATCTTCTCTTGTA
The DNA here is from genome assembly GCA_029551145.1 of Thermotogota bacterium. Lineage (GTDB taxonomy): Bacteria > Thermotogota > Thermotogae > Thermotogales > DSM-5069 > Pseudothermotoga_B. The sequence goes on from JAKPGA010000052.1 coordinate 892, forward strand.
CACCAAGCAGGAAGAGGAAAGCTAACGGTTATAGGTATTCTCATAAAAGGTTGGTCGACGATCATTTCCCCTTGTTGCAGCAGTGCAGCACGTTCTTTCTGCTCATTGGTGAGATGTGAATATTCCGGTTTTTCTAACTCCGCTCCCTTTTGTCTGCCAACGACAGTTGTCGAGGACTGAGTTATTATCCTGTAATCAACCTCAGAAGCGGTTTGCTCTGCACCGATCATTATTACCCTGAAGGATCTACCGCGTTCGGCAATGTCTCTGAAAAGATTGCCCAACGGTCCTCCGCCGTGCCTTGGAGCGTATTTGTTCAGTTCATCGAGAAATATGAAAACAGGGTCTTGATCGGTTTTCTCTTCACGAGAACGCATTACTTCGGTGAGTACTGCTCCAACAACAAAAGATTGAATTCTTGGCCTAAGTTTTGATATGTCGATCACGGTGATCTGGCCAGGTTGATCCCAATCTATTTTGTGTCTTTCATTACCCATGATTTTTGCAGACAAAAAGTTCGTTGGAATCCAAATCAGATCCATTCCGATGTTTTTAACAGATTTCAGTCTTCTCATCATTGCCATCAGAGTGGATTTCCCTCTCAATTCTTCCTCCATCTTTTTTGAAAACTCTTCATCCGATGCAAACATCCTTATCAGCCCATCTATATCTTCTGGAAGACCAGCCTGAGCAATGATATCAAATCCGTTTTCTATTGCGGTTCTCAAGATTATCTCGCCATCCGATGAAGATGGGAGGCATGAATTTCTTTGACAGAATTCAATGGCCTGACTAACGGCTTTTTCAAATCTCTCATAAAAGAATTCCTGCACCGTTGTCACTGCCAGTTGGAGGTTTTGATTCATCTCAATTTCCTGTGGATCAAACATGAGTTCAAAGAGTCCCATTTTGAAGATGTCAATGCAATCCCAGCCGTAAGAGAGAATGTTATCGTATCTTTTGTTCGACCACGGCATCATGCTTTTTCTCGATCTTCTCGGCGCATAAAATGACACTCTTTCAAATGGTTTGGGTTCGATACCCATTGCTTCGTACATCTTTCTCCAATTCTTCCCTTGTTCTTCCCTCTCAAGATTTTTCCAATCCTTTGACCATTTGTCCAAGAAGAGTAATCCTTCACCCTTTACATTGAAGATGATGAATCTTGAGCGCGATAGGTATCCCATGAGCTCATTGCGCTCTTTGAACTTTCTGCCGGTGTCGAGAAAAGATCGGACCAAGAAGGTTGCGTAAGAAGTCTTCGAGGCGACCCCAGATTGACCCGAGATGTTTATATGTGCGCCGTTTTCACCAAGGATATACCTCACATCTGCGTAAGCTGGCCTACCGTTTTTGAATGTGCCTATCGGTACCGCCATGTTTTGTTTAATTAGCTCATCGAATCCAAGGGCAACGTCTATCTCTTCACCTTCAGCCATAAAAACCTCTGTACCCGGTGGTGGTGGAACTTGTGGGGCATCAGACAGTACCTTCTTTCTCTCAACTCTAAGCATGCGTGTCGTCGTTACCGTCGCGATATAAATAGGATAAGCGGGTAACAAACCCTTGAGTGCTATCTCTTCCTCGTACCCTGAGATGAGACCGAAATCCCACCTGGCATTTATCTCTGTCACCACGCCGTAATAGATCATTTCGCCATAAGGTTTGTACGAGAAAATGACCTTCACTATATCGTCTATCTGCACCATATGTACAGGACGGTTATTTTCTTGATAGAGTCTCACAGAAAAACTGTATGGACTTGAACTGTTGGTACCAGTTACGACTCCAATTTTCATAATCCTTCCCCCTTCTTTTGAAACAAAACCACTTCCATTGTACTGTGGGGAGCAGGATGGAGATCTTTGCAGACAAAGGTTACCCTGTCGCCAAATCTCATAACGCCATTAACCCCAAAATTCCTTTCAAATGCCTTGAAGGTACCAAACTCAGGTTTTACAATCGAATCATCGATATCAATGAAGATCTCACCAGTCTGCTCATTCACTCCATCCACAGATCCGTAGATTGAAAAATCCCTACCAAGCAGTTCCACTACTTGCTCAAGATCACCTTTTTGAACGAGTGTTCTTATCAAAGAACTACTTATTCGTCTGTTTTGCGAATCAAGAATTTCCGGGAAGATTTCGAGTCTAATTCCGCTCCTTTCACACATCTGTTTCAATCCTGAGACATCTACTGATGCGCCTTTACCAAATCTGAAATCTTCTCCTACAATCAAGATAGAAGTGTTTTTGGCAAGATACGAGCCAAAGAATACCTCTGCAGATAAATCTTTGATTTGAAGGAGATCAAGAACTTCAACTTCATCAACGAATTTCGATATCTCAAAAATCCTCGCTGTTAGAGGCATTATGAGACCGTCAAAATCATCGCGGAAATACTCAAAGGGATAGGAAATGACATATGCCTTACTATTGTACCCATATTCCGTGGAGACTTGTCTCACTCTCTCAAGCAAACGTTGATGTCCTATGTGAACGCCATCGAATACACCTATTGTTGTAACGCTATCTTTCATATTCAGTTCTCCTTCAGAACTTTTGTTGGTTTCAGGAGTGGTTCATTTCGACCCAGCTTAATCAAAGTTCTCACGAAATTCGACGTACGTTGCGTTCTGGCTATACCAACAAGTTGATCTTTGTATATCACCTGTACCAAGGAATTCTTGGGGAATTCTTCAAAGCTCTCTACGTCCTGTACCCTGAGTGTTGTGCCGTTGATCATCCTTTGATAACCGCAATCTTTCACATAGATCTTTGGCATCTGGAGTACCTTTGACAAATCTATCATGTGATCAGATATCTCCTTTTGGTCGACTTTGGATATTGCCACTGCTTGGTCGACGTTGAAGGGCCCTATAGAAACTCTCCTGAGTTTCAATGTCGTTGCACCGCAACCCAAAGCATAGCCGATATCCATACAAAGCGAACGTATATACGTGCCAGCGGAAACCTCAGCCGTGAAACAAACATCATCTTTATCAATCACAACGCCATCTATTCTGTATATGGTGACTTGCTTTGGAGGTAACCTGATTATCTTCCCTTGCCTTGCAAGTTCGTAAAGTTTCTCGCCTTTGTATTTTCTGGCAGAATAAGCCGGTGGCACCTGAGTGTATGTGCCGACGAAAGATCTTACTGTGCTCAGTATTTGATCCGCTGAACAATCAACCGACCTTTGCTCAACTACCTTCCCAGTAATATCAAAGGTGTCTGTGATTATTCCAAGACGCATCCTCACCTGATAGACCTTGCTGTGGTTCATCAGATACTCCAGAATCCTCGTTCCGTTACCGATTCCCAAAATCAGCAATCCACTCGCAAAAGGATCAAGAGTTCCTGCGTGACCAACTCTTCTTATTCCCAATTTCTTTCTGACCTCATTGACGATATCATGTGAAGTAGGTCCCTCGGGTTTGTCAACGAGTAAGATACCAGATATGTTCACTCAGTCTTATCCTCCTTGATCTTGTTGAGAAGCTCCTGTATTCTAACGCTTGCTTCTATTCCGGGATCTTCCTTGAACCTGACTTGTGGAGCCGTGTAAAGATCCAAGTTATTTGCCAAATGTGTTCTGAAATATCCTTTGATCTTGTTCAAATATTCAACAGTCTGTGCACGTTCTTGCTTGTCTCCCATCACACTGACGTAAACATCAACGAATCTCTTGTCATTCGAGAGCTCCGAACGCGAAATAGTTATCAACAGATCTTTGAGCTTGGGATCTTTTGCCTCACGCAATGCCTCAGTGACCAGTTTTGTGATCTCAGATTCCAACATGGCTTTTCTGTAATCAGGTCTCATTCAGGACACCTCCTGTTCTATTTTCAGAAAGTCTTCGGCCTCAACCAAACGAATCTTCAACTTGTCTGCCAAATTGGTTAAAAAACGCGGTTTTATACCCAGCACATTCAGAGCAAAAGATGACAAAGTTAGACCACCGTACGTATAAGAGTCACCATACCTCATAAGATTTACCAAGAAATCCACGATGTGGACTATGGCAACCACATCTGCGTAAACCGAGTCTGAAAAATTGTTTGGTGCGTGATGGCCACTCGCCGAATGAACGACGATCTCTGGTAGATTCCACCTCTCTATCATCTTCCCACTCACTATGGAATGATTTGGAAGGTTCAATCTATCCTCCGCTTGCACGAAAGAGATTTGCAAGGTCTTTGTAAGCTTTGTAACAGCATTGAAGGCTTCAGGAAATATATAGTCGAGTGCAACCTTGCCAATATCGTGCAGCAGTCCAGATATGAACAGTTCCTCCTTGTTTGGATATCCCACCATCTGTGCGAGCAACTCACAGCCAACTGCCGTACCCAAGAAGTGCTTCCACAATTGATAGTGATCTATGTTTGACTTCTTCTTGTTCTTCAACACAGAGCTATATGTGAAGATGCTCAAAGCAATGTTTCTAACTGTTTTAAAACCAAGAATCATTATAGCCTCATTCAGCGCCACTATCTTCCGCGGTAGACCATAATAGGCGGAGTTTACCAATCTCAATATACGAACCGTGAGACTGGCATCCAGTTTGATGGCTTCTGCAAGCTCCTTTGCAGATGCATCAGGATCCGATGCTACAGATACGATTTTTTGAACAATCGGGTCTGGTGTCGGAAGATCGTCTATTCTTATGAGAATGTCTTGAAGTTCCATATCTCATTCTCCCACAGGTAACTGGACATAGAATACACTTCCTTCGTTGACCGTGCTTTGCAACCAGATCTTTCCACCATGTAATTCAACAATTTCTTTTGTTATAGTTAAACCTATTCCCGCACCTTCGACACGATAGTCTAACGCCGAACCCACCCTAAAGAATTTTTCGAAGACTTTCTGTTGGTACTCTTGTGGTATACCAACTCCATTGTCAGAGACAGAGATTATTACAGATTTGTTGTCGATCTTAGCCGAGACCTTAACGAATCTATCATCTGCATCCTCTCTACAATACTTTATACCGTTGCTCAAAAGATTTATCAGCACCTGCCTGATTCTCTTTCTGTCGGCGAAAATAACGATCGGTTCATTTGTCTCACACTCAAGCTGCACATTCTTACTCCTCGCAAACTCTACCATCGATTGTGTGACTTCTTTGATGAGTTCTGTGAGATCAAATTCCGTTTTCTCTAAGGTCAAGGCTCTCTGTTCAATCTTTGCGAAATCAAGTAGTTCATCTAACAAGCTCTCAAGGTGCAGGCTCTCTTTGTATACAATCTGGAGAAAGTCGTTGAGGGTATCTTTGTCAAGATCACTCAGACTCGCAAGCAAAGTTTCGGAATAGGCCTTTATCGCCGCGAGAGGGGTTCTCAGTTCGTGTGACACACTCGCGACGAAATCTGTTTTCAGTTTGTCTATCGCTTTGAGTCTTTCCAGTTCCTTTGTATTTGTGACGTCTGTGATCGATATCAGCACCTGCGACTGACCTTCGTACTCGACCCTTTCTGCAATCAGTGAATAGAAAATACCCTGTGATTCTACTTCGTTCACCTGTCTAACACCTGTAGTCAAAACTGCACTTGCAGTTTTCTGTATTGTTTCTACCAACTTCGATTCTCTCTCATGCTCCAAGTACTGAAGATTTGCAAAAACAGCGTTCAACTGCGAATTCAAGACCACAACCATCTGTGGAAAAGAATTGAATATCTGCTGCATGTAATTCATAGTCTCTTCCACAATCGCGTGCTGTTTTTCAAGGGATTGATAAAGTTCAAGATTCTCGAGCACCACGCCCGAGAGAAACGCCAGTGTCCGAATCAGTTCAAATATCTCGAAAACAGGCTCTTCGTCTGTCGCCGCGAGTAAAACACCCAAAACTCTGTCGGTCTTCACCAATGGGAATATCAAAACGGTTAAATCATCCTGGATTACCGATGTTGGTGACATCTTTTCGGCAGACCATTTGATCATTTGATGCAAGTTCTCCTCGATAGATATATCATCGGTATCGGATTTTCTCACCATCAGGTTCTTGTCTAATATCGCGACCCATTTGCAGTTAACCAATTTCTGAACAATCTTGATGAGGGAAAGAAGAAGCGCCTCTGGGTCCTTTGCGTTACTTGATTCTCTTATGAAACTTGAGATGAATGTGTAAACTCTGTTCGAGGACATCTGTAGCGCCATTGCGGACCGTCCAACCTCCCTGTGAGAAAAACAGCTAAGAAGCACCAATTATTATTATAGCGTAGAATTACAGTCAGACGCGAGACGAAATTGTGTGTAGTACAATTTAGTAGGTAAGGAGGAATGAGAATGTCCAAAGAGCTTTTCTTACAGATCATCAAATCTGTGATATTGGTTGCTATTGCCTATACTGTCTATCGCATATCATACGCTTTGATATTTAAGAGTATCCAGGGATTCGGTAAAGAGTTCAGAATGAAGAATACCGTCAAATTGATCCTTGGAACTATTACTGCGTTGATTTCCCTGATGGTACTGTTGAATATCTGGCGTATCAGTTTGCTGCCCTATCTAACTGCTTTTGGAGTGACTGGTTTCGTCATAGGGCTGGCTTTTCAAGAACCATTGTCGAATCTCATGTCTGGCATCCTGGTGCTTCTCACAGGGAAGTTGAAAGAGGGAGATGTCATTGAAATCGATGGTACAAGTGGAACGGTTGAAATAGTGAACTATAATCACACTGTGTTGAGGACCTTTGATGGAAAGAGTGTCATCATACCCAACAAACAAGTTTGGAACACAAAAGTGACCAATTATTGGCCTGGTCCAGTGAGAAGACTCTCAATGAAAATTTCTGTATCATACGACTCAGATCTGTCCAAGGTACTTGAGATACTTCAAAAATGCATAGATGAGGAACCACTTATTGAAAAACAAGGCGTCAGTAACTCTGTTGTATTCAGTGGTTTTGGTGATTCATCGATCAATTTCGAGGTACTCTTTTGGGTCAAAAGAGAAAACTATTTTGATGCCCTAAATGCATTTTCAAGAAGAATCAAAAGAGAATTCGATCAACAAGCAATTACGATCCCATTCCCGCAAATTGATGTACATATGAGAGGAAGATAATCTTGGGTTTGTACGATAAACTGTTCTGCGTAATGGACACAGAGACAACGGGTACAGATCCATTGGGTGGAGACAGGATAATTGAGATTGCTATAGTTCCAGTGTACAAACAAAAGATTCTGCATCGATCGATCTACAGTTCCCTTATTAACCCAAAGATAAAGATACCCGCGATCGTGGAAAAAGTTCATAAAATAAGTAATCAAGACATCGAAAGTGCTCCAACAATCGATGAAGTTTTTGAAAAAATGAGATCTTTCATGAGAAGATCCATAATGGTCTTTCATCGAGCCGAGTTCGATTTGACTTTTGTTGATATCTCGGCTAAGGAGATTGGAGTTTTCCCTCCGAGTGTCAATTACATTGATACACGTGAGATGTCAAAAATCTTGTTTGGAGAGAAAAAGACTTTAAGCTGGCTTGCACAGAGATTTGGCTATGAGAAGCCAACTCACCGAGCCTTGGATGACGCACTTGTGACAGCAAAAGTATTCATAAAGATGCTGAGCCAACTCACCGAACCTCAGATAATAGAGCTTCTTCACAATTGGAGGGGACAGGAATGGTGAAAAACTACGTTCTTGATACAAATGTTTTGGTCCACGATCCTCAGGCAATCTACTCCTTCGAGGACAACAACATCGTGCTGCCGTTACCGGTGCTGGAAGAATTGGACAAACTCAAAAGAAGGTCTGATTCTGTCGGTAGGTCGGCAAGAGAAGTCATACGAGAACTGGACAAACTTAGGACAACGGGCGATCTATCGAAAGGTATCAGATTGCCAAACGGAGGCTCAATATGTGTAATGACCATAACAGATGGCCGAAGAGAGGCTCCAGAGTTCTTGTTCGAAAAATATCTCGATAACTGGATTTTGGCATATGTCCTGAGACTCGGAAGAACTTCTTCTGTGCCAACCATTCTTGTGAGCAAGGATATTAGTCTTAGAGTAAAGGCATCTGCCCTTGGCATAATAGCTCAGGATTATCTCACAGACAGATCTGACCTTGCTTCTTTGCCTTCGGGATACGATGAAGTGACTGAACAAATACAAGAAGGTCAAACAGTTGATTTGAGAGAAAACGCATACATCAGGGCAGCCAACGGATATTTCAAGGTCAGGAATAAGATTGCCAAGAGACTTTCAATAGACCAGTCCAGTGTGGTTTGGGGTATAAGTCCTCTGAACGAGCAGCAACTGTTCGCAATGGATGCTTTGCTCGATGACGAAGTGAATTTGGTGACCCTCGTAGGAATAGCGGGAACTGGAAAGACGCTAATAGCGCTCGCTTGTGCACTTGAAAAAACAATGAAAGAGAAGAAATACAAGAGGATTATCGTTACACGCGCCCTGATCCCTATGGGTAAAGATGTGGGATACCTTCCAGGGTCTCTGGAAGAAAAACTCGGTCCGTGGATGCAACCCGTCATGGACAATCTTGAGTTTCTCTTTGATTGTGTCCAAATGAACCTGAAGGAATTTCTAAAAAGGGAAGTAATGGAACTCAGTGCACTGAGTTTTATCAGAGGAAGAAGTATACCAGATCAGTATATCATAGTCGATGAGGCACAAAACTTGAGCCCACATGAAGTGAAAACAATTCTCACAAGAGCTGGGAAAAACACAAAAATAGTGCTTCTTGGCGACCCATATCAAATCGACACTCCATACCTGGATAAAGATAGCAATGGACTTGTCTATGCTGCATCAAAGATGATTGGAAATCCATTGGTTGCACATGTTACTCTGACAAAGGGAGAAAGATCAAAACTGGCAACTCTTGCGGCTGAAAAACTGTGAATATTTGGATTTTCAAAGGGAGGGCACTGGATGTGACTGTCACTATAAGATCACGAGACCTGACCAAGGATTTTGATAAATTCAGAGCGGTCAACGCTGTGAATCTGTCAATATCTGAAGGTGAAATCTATGGTTTTCTTGGTCCAAACGGCGCCGGAAAAACAACCACGATAAGAATGCTCACCGGTACACTGAAACCAACCAGCGGAGAGATAACGATACTTGGTCTTGATCTGAAAACGCATGAATTAGAAATAAAAAGGCAGATTGGTGTAGTACCTGACGAGCCAAGAATATACCCGAACCTGAGAGGTTTTGAGTTTCTCGATTTCGTAACCGAGATCTACAAACTTGATAGGAAAAAGACCAAAGAAAGAATCGAAGAACTGTGTCAAGTGTTTGGGGTGAATTACTTGGAAAAGATGGTCTCTGATATGTCACACGGTATGAAGCAAAAGCTTTATCTTGTTAGTGTTTTGATGAGAAGGCCAAAGATTTTGTTTCTTGATGAGCCAACGGTGGGATTGGACGCAAAGTCTGCGAAGATTCTCAAGATGCTGTTGCAGAAATATTCTTCTGAAGGATGCACGGTCTTCATGACGACGCACGTTCTTGAAATTGCGGAAAAGATGTGCACAAGAATAGGGATAATCAACAAAGGCTCACTCATTGCAGAAGGAACGCTCACTGAACTGAGGAGTGCTTCCAACAGAACTCAAGCGAGTCTGGAAGATATCTTTCTCCAGTTGACCGCTGAGGGTGAAGATATCGAAGGACTTGTAAAGGAGCTTTGAAAATGAAGGAATTCATCGTGCTTCTGAAGTATGGTTTGAAAGGTTCACAACGTTTTGTTGGAAAACCTTCAGTTAGAAAAAGAGCGAATGTTTCTGGTCTTTTTCTTCCAATCATAGCCATAGCTGTGTACGGTGTACCGCTTGGCCTTCTTTTCTATGATCTTTTCAAAAGTCTCAAAGACGTGATTGTTGGGAATGTTGATCTCGCCACGCTTTTTGTCGCTAACTGGTCTGTTCTGATGGCTGGTATGTTTATTCTTTCATTTGTACCGAGTCTTGTGAATTCCTTCGTCAAGAATGAGGAAATTCAGCTTCTTCTGACAATGCCCATCAGACGATCGACTATAGTGCTTTATCAAGCGATTCTAACATCGGTTTTACAGTCTTTTTCGATTGTCATGTATTTGTTTGTTGTGCCGACATATGCGCTCAGTACACAGAGAAACTTTCTCATGTCCATTTTTGTATCTCTGATGATGTGTTTTATGCTCATTCTTTTGTCAATTTTGCTCGCCGTCCTTGTAGGTTTGTGGATGCGAAGATCAACGGCAAGAAGGATGAATGTGTTTGCTTTGCTGGTAACTGTTCTCATTTTCATTGCGGTTACCCAATCCTTACCACAGTTGAACAACATCAACAGTAGTGCAGTTTCCTTGCTGACCAGGACTGGGCACAAATTGTTGTCTGCCTTTAACCCTTTTGTCTGGCCAGTACTCGCTCTAAACAATTACTTTTATGTCTTCCCGCTGTTCCTCACAACTCTTGTACTGTGGTTTGTTTCACTGAAGATATCACAGCAGATGACCTTCGAAGATAAAACGGTGAGTTCAGTCAAGAAATCTGAAAAAAAATTCTCCCATGCTGGAGTTTTCGCGAAGGATCTTAGGCTGATCTTCAGGTATGAGCAGGGTATTTTCATGCTGATATACCCAGTAGCTGTGAGCTTGATCTTTGCCTTTACAACTAAGTCCTTCTTGACTCCTCTTTTCATAGCGATAGTGATCAGTACCATGTATGTGTCGATGAACTCAGCCATGCTGATGAAACAAGAACTTGCGGCTTGGCCGCTTGCAAAAATCATGCCATTGAACACCTCGCAGATCCTCATGCCGAAGATGATCATCTCACCGGCTTTGTACTCTCTCGTAATGCTAGCACTTGCCGCATTCTTGCAGGCGTATTTCAAGCTCTCCTGGAAGTTCTATCTGTTAGTTCCAATCGTATTTACAATGTACGTTTTTGCATCGGTCTTGGGTGTGCAGTTCTTGCTCAGAGAAAAGACAAAGATACAGATCGCAAACCCTTCTAAAATCCTCAACACGTCTCATGTTTTTCTTGTCGAGGGCATCGTCCTTGGTATGACAGTCGGATCTGTCCTGCCTTTAACCATGTATCTTTACAACAGAGAATTGCTCTCAAAGATCCTCAAGACCGATCTGTTGGTACACTTGATCGGTGTCGGATTACCGCTGGCGATGACAGTTCTTTTTGTCTTGCTCATACGCAGATACTCAAGAAGGCTTTTCTCAATGGTTGATGAAATCGAATAGAAAATGTTCTGACTCCGAACAAGTTGTTATAATATCCTACAGAGGTGATCTTGTGAATAAAGAGACTCTCATAAGAGATCTTACTAACCTTTGTGCCGCAAGAGGAATTTCTGGAAGAGAAGAGAAAGTCAGAGAACTTGTGATCTCACAACTTCCAAACACTGTACCATACACTGTGGACAATCTGGGGAATCTCATCGTCGAGATAGGTGTGGGAGAAGAATCAATCGCCATAATGGCACACATGGACGAGATTGGTTTGATGATCACCGGCGCAACATCAGATGGTTTGCTCACATTCAGAAAAATAGGGGGGTTCGATGACAGACTGCTCCTCGGAGCACACCTCGATGTGGTAACCGAAAAAGGTGTCATCGATGGAGTGATTGGAATATCACCACCACACCTTGGAATCAATCAATCCACAGAGAATCTTCGCATAGATATTGGAGCGAATAGTCTCAAAGAAGTACAAGATATCGGTGTAAAGGTCATGGACTTTGCCGTTTTCAAAAAACATGCGAGTGTTCTCAACAACCGATACTTTTCCATGAGATCTCTCGATGACAGATTTGGTTGTTTGGCACTCTTATATGTGCTTGAGAATGTGTTGAAGATGAATCTGAACAAAAAGGTATTCTTCGTATGGACCGTTCAAGAAGAGATCGGATTGAAAGGCGCAAAGGCTTTCGTGTCGAGACACAACATAGATCTGTGCTACGCTGTGGACTCTTTCGCGTGTTGTTCATCCTTAACGGGTGATGTTGGATGTGGAAAAGGCCCTGTTCTGAGGATGGTTGATAACAGCGCTATAGGCAGTTATGATGAGATGAAAAAAATCCTCGATATCGCGCACAGATACGATATACCGATCCAGGTGGGTATCACCGGTGGGGGAACAGATGGTTCTGTCGCAATGGAAAGTGGAGCGAAGATGGTACCGATAACCCTGTCAGTCAAGTACCTTCATTCTCAAGCAGAGTACATATCTTTGGAGGATTTTCAGAATCTGGTGAAGCTTCTCACCACTCTCCTGGCAGATAGGTGATAATATGCTCTATCTTCTCATTTTCTTCTCAGGCATCGCGTCAGGCTTTCTCAACGTTGTAGCGGGTGGTGGCAGTCTTCTGACTCTGCCACTTTTGACGCTTCTGGGAATGGGGATAGATGTTGCCAACGGTACGAACAGGATCGCTATACTGCTGCAGAATATCGTGGCAGTGAGAAATTTCAACAAAGGAAAGATGCTACCAGTAAAACTTTCTCTTCTGTGTGGGATACCTGCCGCCATAGGTTCGGTTCTCGGCACTATGATCGCAGTTGATCTGGACCAGAATATCCTCAAGAAAGTAGTTGGAGTTTTACTGCTGATCATGGGGCTCTTTTTCTTCATCAAACCGAAGATGTGGACTGGCGAATCAAACAAGAAGATCAACATCCCCGTAGTCACCCTTACCTTTTTTGGAATAGGTGTCTATGGGGGCTTCATACAAGCTGGCGTTGGATTTTTCTTCATATTCTTCACAGCGGCGCTCTTGGGCCTTGATTTGGTGAAAAACAACGCATTAAAGGTCTTCATAGTTCTCCTATACACGCCCATCTCGTTGCTCATTTTCTTACTGAATGGGAAAGTCATGTTCTTGGCTGGGTTGATTCTTGGCTTTGGTAGCATGATAGGGGCATATCTCGGTGTGAAATTCGCACTGAAAAAGGGTGTCAAATGGCTGGGATATATTGTCTTTGCCACCGTTCTTGTCAGTGGCATCAGTTACTTGGTTTGAGTTTTTCTTGGCCGTTGTTGAGATATCTTCTAATAACGAAGTAGATCACCATGGCAATGCCAAGTACAGTGTACGAGCTTTTGATACCTATTAGGTTGCCCAGCAGGCCAAAAACAAAGGCACCCGTTGGAGATCCACCATTGTTTATCAGTGCATATAACGACATGGTCCTACCGCGCATACTCAACGGTGACAGAAATTGAGTCCTGCTGTTGGTGATGTTGAAAAATATCGTCTGCCCTGCACCGTTGACAAAGGACATTACATATGCAGCCGGAGGGTATATCGAACTGATCAAAGTGCTCACACCGATCAAGAGCACAAAATACTCCTCCTTTATGGATGTAACATGTTCTGGTTCCATTCCACCTGCGATCAACGCCCCAACAAAGGCACCCAGTCCCATGGAACCCATCATCAGACCGTAACCAACAAGACCGGTCTTCACCGCGCTCTTTGCAAAGGCCTGCATCAGCATACTGTAAGGCATGCCAAAAAACGCATAGACGATCAAAGAATAAAAAGTTAGGCTGATTGTTCTGTTCTTGGAGACAAAACGCACTCCTTCAACAAGATCTTTGAAAAATGACCTGTTCTGCACATGGATTTTCTCACTTTCGCAAGGGATCATGGGCAAGATTATCAAGAGTGGCACAAAAGAAACAGCATTGATCAGAAATCCAAAACTGAGACCGTAGTATCTTACTACAAAGCCCGCTATTGATGGACCAATCATTCTTGCCACATTGAATATCATCGAATGCAAAGCCAACGCATTCGGAAGATGGTTTTTTGGGACAATGTTTCCAATGAACGTGTTTCTCGATGGCAGATAAAAGGAAGCAGAGACACCCATCAAGACACTTAATATAAGCAACTGAGTTGGTGTCAAGATATTTCTATATACCAGGTAAGCCATGAAGCAGGCATTTATTGTATCAGCCAGCTGAGTTAAAAAGAGTACTTCCCTTGGCCCGAACCAGTCGATCAGAACACCGCTCACGGGAGAGAGTATCACCGTTGGAAAACCCTTTAGAAAGGCAATCAAACCGATAAAACCTGCCGCCTTGTTCTCGGGAAGGATGTTCACTCCAACCCAACCACGCAATGTCGTATCGATCCATGTTCCGATCAACGATATACTCTGTGGTACCCAGAACATTAGGTAATTTCGAGAACGCAACGCCCTGAACGGATTTGAATACTTCGCCATACAAACTTTTTATACAGCAATAGTGTTAAGCATCTTAGTGCAAATACATAAAGAACAAATGAAACAAGGGGCTGTACAGCCCCCATCTTCTAACAAAGAGTCATCAAAGTTCTTCAATTCGAAGTTTTAAACTCAGAAGGTATAAGTACCACTTTTGAGATCCCAACTCTTTTCCCAGAAATCGTAACTGATCGACGGTATATTTCCACACAGATCCTTCAACCAACCAGCCATTTGAACGCCGCCAGAAGCTGTAAGTCCGCCAGTTACAGAGTATCCAACTTGGTTTGAACTTCCGACAGATGCCGAGGTTGTCCCTTTTATCCACGGAGTTAACTTGACAAAAGGTCCTGCGACATAGTAGACGTATGCACTTAATGTGAAAGGTAAACTTCCTTGAGCTTCAGCACCAACCTTAGCATTGGCTTGGAAGTTGACTCCGGAGTAATTGGCTGACCAACTCGGCGTCTTGCTCCAGGAACCGTTTTGATATGTAACTTTGAGTGATGTCGTTACACTGAATGTAGCCCAAGTTTTAAAACCTATCGAACCATAGACCTTCGCCGTGGCTTCAGCGTCAAGCTTTGCTTCAAGATTCAGAACAACAGGAACGCAACCCACCCAGAACGTCACAGTTTTCGACCTTGTAAAAAGATTTCTGGACCAACTTTTCTCAAGAGAGCCACTGTTAGAAACTTCAAGTGAAGGTGTCAAAGATGGTGTCAGTGAAACAACACTCTCAAATTTTTTGAATCTGTAGCTCCAACTGAACCAACCGGTTTTCACCCATTCGTGCTCCCACAAGAGCGATGCTGTGAATGTTAGTGTAACGGTGATCTTTGGCGTGACAGAGAGTGTCTGATAAGTGAATGTGTAAGACAGCAGTTCACCAGAAGAAACACTGAAAGACCAATTACCTGAAAAATCACTCGCTATTTTGTGCGCAACTGGCTTTGTGAGTTTATCGGGAACCATCTTTTCATTTGTAAATGCCAGATCGAAGGCTGTGTAGTCTCTAAGCTGGTCCAATGCCTTAACACTTGCCTTTTCATCAAGAAGATATTTCGGTTTTCCACCGTTTGTCACTATCGTTTCATACAGCATAACACCGTTCGGTAACTTTTCAAGTTCTGCTTTGTAAGTTGTCCCACCAAGATCGACAAACCAGCTTTTCTCCGTTTTTGAAAAGAATGCTGGTTTGATTGCATCTATCTGTGACTCTTCGGGCAGGATAATCTGGACTTTGCGCTCGGTCAACAACGTGTTGTCACCCGACTTCAAAAACGCTGATTCGAAGATTCTGCTGTCGATTTCATTTTCAAAGTACTTCGGGATAAGGCTTTCCGCCATTTTCTCATTTTCAAATCCTTTTCGTTTGATCAAGAGTGATTTACCATCAGCTTTCACAAAACCCGGGACCTTCATCACTACGGTACAGGTATATCCCTTTGAATTGCGCGTGATCTGGATATCATTCATACTGAATGTTGGGGTAGTCCCGTACAGGAGATAGTAGTGTTTGGTGAGTTCGTAGACAAAGTTGTTGAAAACATTTTTGTCCTTCTGCATCTCTTCGTAATGCGTTATGTACACCTTCGACAGATCTGATTCAGGGACAAACTCCGTTCTTTTTATTACCGCGGAGCCATCGTGCATAACCTCAATCACTTCTTCGATACTTCTCTTGAACTGCATTCCAAAGCCAAAAACAGTCAGTACCATGAGTAGAACAACAATAACCCTTTTGAGCATGATGATCCCCCCTTGGTTAACAAGTTCACAATATTATGAGTACGTGCGAATTAAAAATCTATTAGAACAATTGAAGATGCTATTTAATTAGGAAAACTTCTACTGTATCTTGAAGTGTCACAGACTTTGATGTGACTTCGTCCAAGTTGCTGTCAAAGACCTTTATTCCATTTTCCACTGCAACGTAGACGTAATTGCCACTGACTAACACAGATTTACCAGTTATGTCAATCTGCTTCAACTGTGAGAGATCTTCATCGAATTTGACAAGCTTTCCTCCACCAAGTACATAGACAAAACCTGAATCAAAGTAGATCTTGCTGCCATCTTGAAAATCAATCGATCTTACTTCGGAAAGATCATCAGAGTTCAACGTGATTATCTTTGAGTCGGTTAAAAGGTAACACACGTTGTCAACAACAAAGACATCCTTTGCCACAGATGAGTAAAGTTTTATCTGCACAGGGTAAGACGGATCAGAAAGGTCTAATTTCCTTAGTCCAGTACTATCACACACATAGATATATTGTCCATAGACAAACAACGAAGAAGGTTGATTCAGTTCAACAGATGATTCCAGAACAGCCCACTGGTCTGTTGCCCTCAGTATCAACAAACTCGCATCATTTGTCACACAGGCAAAGACCTCACCAGCAACGATTTTTTGAACTGGCTCGAGCGTGCTAACCCAGATGTTATTGCCGTAGAAAGAAGCAGTTGCCACATTTGAGTCACTTAGAATTGACAGTTCTTCACCTATCACAAAGATGGTCTGCTCGTGATAAAACAGGTCGTTGCCAGTCACAGTGGATATCCTTGTAACTTCAACGGGAGATTTTGTAAAATCAACGCTGTAAACCCCGTCCTTAGCCAGAGATAGCAATCTGCTGAACGACGATGGAGCACCGGTATAGAAGCTCCAGACCGGACCTTCGATTGAAGCATTGCCATCTTTTGCTACGACCTTCCAGTAGTACTTTTTGTTCACTTCAAGGTTCTGGATCAACATGGTCGTGGATTGTAAATTCTGTCTTATCATTGGTGGATTTGATGTCTCCCCAAAGTAAAGATCGTAGAAAAGTGCATCTCCATCTGGATCTGAGGATTGCCAGCTCAGAGTAACTTCGTTTCCAGAAATTGTTGATTTGTCTTTTGGAGAAGGATTTGATGGAACTTCTGGCGGTCTATTTGGTATACCCTTGGTCGTGAAGCTCCACACGGGACCTTGTGTTGTCGCGCTTCCATCAGAAACCTTCACATACCAGTTGTAAGTTGTATTGGGAGAAAGATCGTTCAGCACATAATTATTCGAAGTAGTTGTTGTTTTTTTCATGTCATTCAAGTAAACATCGTAAGTCAATGAATCACCATCTGGATCTGAACAATTCCATTGTAGTGTTACTGGAATATTCACAGATTCAGCTCCATCAGGGGGTGAAATCAATTGTGGAACATAAGGAGCCCTGTTTTCATATACTTGAGCCGTTACAAAGGTTGCTGGATCACTCTGCACCCAATACTGCCCATCGAATGCTTTCACATACCAACTGCACATCTCGCCCGGTGTCAAGTTGTTCTTCATGTACTGGTAGTTTGTAGTCGTTGCTAAGAATGAACTGTTGACATACACCTCAAATCTTAGTGGGTCTTGGTCTGGATCCACGCAGCGCCATTGGAAGGTAACTCTTTCATAATCGACGTTTTCTGAAGATGGTGTTGGTGAAATGAGCTCAGGTTTCTCTGGTGGTCTGTTGATCTTTACAGTACTGAAAGTCAACAAACCAGAATCTACCTTGTTCCCATGGCCATCATCCGCTATCACCTTCCAAAAATATGTCTTAGAAGGCTCAAGCTTTGGTGCAAATGAATTGATCGTTCCTTTGTAGCTTGTCTGAAGTTTGCTTTTGTTTTCACCAATCATCAGCTCGTATGTCAAGGTATCGTTCTCAGGGTCTGTGAATGTCCATTCTAACTTGGTGTCTGTCGCTACATCTGTTGCTTCATTCGCCGGCACTGCCGAAACAAACCGCGGTGCCTTGTTCGTTGCGACCGATGGACCACCACACGCTGCAAAGAATAATATAAGAGCGAAAGATGCCATTAAAAACGCTTTCAGAGGTTTCATAAGGTTCCCTCCCTTGGTGGGTTAACTGTCCTTAACTTTCCCTTTCTTTTAATGTTATTATATACCAAGAGAAGTGAACGGTGGGAGGAATAACAATGGATGAGAGAGAGGAATTACTGAAGAAAATTAAGATCCTTGAAGATCAGCTTGAATATTATCGCATGCGTGATGCTCAGATGGAACAGATGCTTCAGGAGTACAATCAGTTCATAAAAAGGCAATTTGAACTGTACGACGACTTCGTCAAAGACATAGGTACGAGCAGAATAGTAGATCCAATGACGCGAGTTTATTCTCAAGAACATATGAGCCGTTTGATAACCTACTACCATCAAAAGGCATTCGAAGAAAACAGAAGCTATGCCATCGTTATGGTGAGATTGTGTGAGAAAGACGAGCATTTCGAAAAACACCTTGCTTTCATAGGGAAGCTCTTAAAGAATGTAGTACGTGTTCCGATGGATAGCGTTGGAAAAGTTTCTGAGGATACCTTCGTCATTCTCTTAACTGACGTGAACAAAGAAAACGCACAGAAAGTTGTGGAAAGAATCAAAGATTCACTGAAGAGAGGTGTCGACGCAAATACAAAGGTATCTTTCAAAGTTTATCCCAACGATGGAGAGGATTTACAAAAGATGATCCAGCAACTCCAATCGGAGGTAGTATAGGTGGGCAAACTGATCATTGAAGGGCCGGCCAAACTGACAGGTTCTGTCAAGATCTCTGGCTCCAAAAACTCTGCTTTACCCATTTTCGCAGCAACCCTCTTGTGTGATGAGAGGGTGGTTTTGGAGAACGTTCCCGATCTGATGGATATCCACACTATGATAGAGATACTCAGTGCTTCAGGATGCACAATTTCTTTCAATGGTGGAGTTGCCACGATAGATCCTCCAACCAGGCCGAACACAGAAGTACCTTACGAACTTGTCCGAAAAATGAGGGCTTCTTTCAACGTTTTGGGTCCACTGGCTGCGAAATTCGGAAAGGCTTGTGTCTCTTTGCCAGGGGGCTGTTCGATAGGTGTTAGACCCGTTGATTATCACCTTGAGGGTTTGCAAAGACTTGGTTTTTCAACCACCATTGAGCACGGAATCGTCACCGCACAGCTACAGAAAAAAGTCGATGAAGTCATCATATCACTGCCGTTTCCAAGTGTCGGCGCAACTGAACACATAATGACGACAGCAGCAATTTTGAACGGAACTCATACAGTCATAGAAAACGCAGCAATGGAACCCGAAATAGAAGATCTGGCTCTGTTTCTAAACAAAACGGGTTGCAGAGTCTTGGGTGCAGGGACAAGACGCATAGAGATCTTTGGGATCGGCAGAGCACATGGTTGTACTCACAGAATAATACCGGATCGAATCGAAGCAGGTACCTACATCATAGCCGTCGCGGCAACAATGGGGAACGCACTAATTGAGAACCTGGATGTTTCACACTTGATATCGTTTTTTGACGTACTTGAAAGCACGGGAGTAAACCTGTCTCGACTAAGTCAAGATAAGGTCATGGTTTCTATGGATCAAAGACCGAATGGCGTGAAAATTCAGGTCACCCCATATCCTGGTTTTCCCACCGATCTTCAGCCGCAGATCATAGCCTTTCTTTCAAAGGCGCAAGGTACATCCACCGTGACAGAGACTGTCTTCAAATCTCGGTTCCAACACGTTGACGAGCTTAGAAGACTTGGAGCAAAGATTGAAGTGAACGACGGAACAGCGATAATATACGGTGTAGATCAAATCAGTGGCACACAGGTGAGTGCAACGGATTTGAGAGCCGCCGCCGCACTTGTAATAGCTGGTTTAATGGCAAAGGGCACGACAGTCGTCAACGATGTTGATCAAATCTTCAGAGGTTATGAGAATTTGGTCGAAAAACTCTCAAACCTTTCGGCGGTGATTGAGTATCAGCAGTAGATTTTCCCAAGCCATAGCAACTTTGAAAGAGAAAATGCGCAGCTGTGATCTGTGCCCAATTCAGTGTAAAGTCAATCGTCACCAGACTGTGGGTAGGTGCAAAGTCGGTGATTTAGCAAGACTGATGAGTGTCGTGCTACACTTTGGAGAAGAACCCCCCATAAGCGGTGAAAGCGGTGCAGGTACGATTTTCTTCAGTGGCTGTAATCTCCGGTGTATCTATTGTCAGAATATGAACTTCAGTCAACTTGCGAAAGGCATTGAAATCACTCAGGAAGATCTTGCCGAGATCTTCCTGGATTTGCAGAACCATGGGGCAAAAACGCTCAACCTTGTCAGTCCAACGCCACATATCCTGTCAATAGTTGAAGCACTGGCAATCGCGAAGGAAAAGGGACTCAGCTTACCTGTTGTTTACAACACCAGTGGTTATGAATCTGTTGAGACTCTAAGGTTGCTCGATGGAATCGTGGACGTATACCTCGCGGACCTGAAATACGCCGACGATGAAACAGGTTATCTCTATTCCGGTGTCAAAGATTATTACACAGTTACCACAAAGGCTCTGATAGAGATGCACAGGCAGGTAGGGGCGCTCAGAGAAGACTCTGAACCATTGAAAGGACTCATAGTCAGACACCTCGTTCTTCCAAACAACGTTGCTGGCACTGAAAAGGTCCTCGATTTTGTCTTTCATTCTCTATCGCCTTCGGTGCCGATTTCTTTGATGTCTCAGTACAATCCGCTGTTTGGCGCAAGGTCCGATCCTTTGATATCAAGGAAGGTCAGCAAAGAGGAGTACGAAAAAGCAATAGAAAAAGTCATCCAGCTCGGAATGAATGGCTGGATTCAGACCGATGAAAAAAAGAGGGTTACGGCAAAACCGGTCCCGTCAACCTACAAAATTATAGACCTGATGAAATCAAAAACATGAACAACAAAGCTCCAACAGCTATGAAGGTAGTAGTCAAGATTATCTCCTTTGTGTTTGTGTAATGAGATCTGTCTATCTTCACAGACTCAATCGCGACGTAGGTTTCTTTATCGGTTTGCGCGGTTGCCTTGACTGTATAGTCACCATCCGCTACATCTTTGCCATCCCACGAAATTTGGTTTGAACCTGCCTTACCTTTCCCGTTCCACTGCCAAACAACATTTTGATTGTTGTCAATGACGTTAACAACGAGTTGAGCCGGCTTTGAGAGATATATGTAGAAGGTCGTACTGTCGTTGTACCAGTCGCCGTTTGGAGAAAATTCCTTCGGCTCGACCTTTAGACTGATCGACAAAGCCTCTTCGATTAGACTTATGTTGACACTGGTTTCTTTCAGATAAGATATGTTCAAAAGGCAGGTTTGTGGTATATATCCTACTGCTTTGAATGTCAGATAAATACTTCCCTCAGGTACATAAAGTGTATCTTTCACACTGTTTACCTTTCCAAGAAACCTGTCTTCTGAATATACTTCAACTGGATAGACATTTGAATAGACTCTCAAGCTGCCCGCTCTGTTGAGAGGTGCATAGAAAATGATCTGCCCGGGCTGAGAGAGATAAACCAGACCATCAAAAACAAGGTACCAGTTCTTACTCACAGTTATCCTGTGCTGACCCGATGTGCTCAGGGTTATCTGTAAAACACCATTTATGTCAGAGATGCCTGCGTATACACCATTCACATAAACATTGGCAAAAGGTTCCGTTCGAATCACCACAACATAATTCGCACCAACCAAAATAGCCGTCAACAACAAAGACAAAACAAGAAACCTTTTCATACGAACCCTCCAATTCTCACCAACTTGTCGTCGTGTACCAGTCAACGATGTTTTCGATGATCCATATTTGGCCGCTCTGATAGTACTCAACACCGATTACGATAGGCTGAGTTGATCTGATGTCTACGACTCCTGATGTCTGAGCAGACACTTCTTTTGCTAAATCGACATAAGCGGCACCTTTCGGTGCAATGCTCCCGGACAGTTCTTTTATAACGCTTCCCGTGTAATCGTAGACCCATAGATACAGATCGCTCGACTTATTCGAAGTATTAAGAAGTGCGAAAGCAGTTTCAGCGTTGCCAAAGTTTGTGTAGTTCACACCGTACCAGTAGTACTTTGCATCTGACGATACTTGCACCGGTTCAATCACGTGGTTACGAGTGAACAACATCTCTCCATCACTGTAAAGCGCTGAAATATACAACAATTGGTCACACTGAATCAAGATCAAACCCCAGCTCTTGTCACTCTGCGGTATTTTCTGAGAGAGATCTATGAGAACGGTTTCGTATGGTTTGGACTTGTAAGTATCTTTCCAAAGATCTTTTCCTTCGGAGTCATAGACAATAGTTCTAAAGTAAGCATCTTCGTCACTCAAATTCGAGATCAAAATTGCGGTATTTCTTCCAGGAGTTGAATCATGATAGATTCCATAATTTGCCGCAAAACAAGCCAAAGAGATCAACACAAAGCCTGTCAGCAAGAATTTTCTCATGTTCGTCACTCTCCTGAAATTGGATATGCGACAATTTGAGTACCTGAAGCATAGACAGTCAACAAAAATGGCTTACCTTCGATCAGAAGCATCGGGCAAGAATCTGTCCGCACCTTCCCACCAGCCTTCATGAGCAAATTCAGTGTGTAAACCTTTTCAACCCAGCTTGGCGGTTGGTTCAATTCAAATGATTTCAATCCAGTATCACCATACGAAACAAGACTCACTTCACTTGCATTCTGACCGAAGAAATCGAGCAACTTATTCCCATAGAAAATCGCATCTGCAGTCGTTGCAGACTCACTCACATGAACGTACCTTTCTATGAAATAGTCTGCATCTATATTGCTTTTCAAATAATCGTTGATTGCTTTGACAATTTGTTCGGAAAACTGCCCGACATTTGGCTCAAGAAGCGAGAGACAACCGCTGAGTATAAAAACAAGAACAACAATAGGTAGGTACCACAGTTTGCGCATAATATGCATCCCCCTTAATATTCTACACCTTTCATTATTTTGTGTGTCGATGTGCTATTTTCGTCGCTGCAAAAGCCCAAGGTTTCAATTTGTAGGAATATCCCATTCCCTTCACATAGCCCACAACACTGGAGAGCACATCTCTACTTGCCCCGTCATAGCCGATGTCTATGTGTATCTCTGGACTTGTCAAACTCAGCATCTCTTTCGCGAAATTCGCCATCTCCAGACTCAGATAGGTTTCTTGAAAAAGTCTACTGAACATATCGTAGTGCTTGTATTCTTTTCTGAGAGTGTATAGGTATGTTGCACCCACGCCGATTTTGTAGACTATCAAGACCGTTGCGAAGGTAACAACACCATCTCTGGCATCGCTATCGGTCCCGATGTAGATCTTGAATGGACTCTTTTCTTTGAAACTGTAGATAATTTCCCTTGCTCTTTCGATATCAACGATACCATAAGTCGGACTCTTCAGTAAGAACTAATCACCTCCTGAAAACCACGATTGGTATCACTAATTCCTCGAGACTCAACCCTCCGTGTTTCGATCTCAAACTCTCTTCTCTACCCGTGAATTTGAAGTAGAAAGAATAGTTAGACTTTGCTATTAGAATAACATCTCCCAATCGTTCAACACTCTGTTCTCTAAAACCCGAACCACCAAACAATCCCATTTCCAGAGCCTGATCTCTCATGAATACCATGGCTTTATCTGCACACATTCTTTGGATGTATTCTATCACCTCTTTTGGCTTTCGTGTATATATGTGCATCATTCGCATCTCCCCGCCAGGTGGCACAGTAAAGAACGTGGAAATTTCATCCTTCCACGACCACCATATTTCCTTTTCCCAAGGAGTTGCGATTTGGCCATGATCTCCCATTATTAGAAAGAGAGTATTGTTTCCTATATTGGGGATCACTTCTTTATTAATCATTCTCAAGAGCCAGTAGAGTTCACTTTCAAATGCCTGTGAATCCACTCCCATCCTGTGACCAATTGAATCCAGCAATCCCCAATAAACAAATCCAAAGAGTTTTCCATCCTCTTGAAGTATCTCTCGTAATTTGAAGAAAAGATCACCGAAACTCTGATAACTCCTCACCGATGCACCAGTGTGGATCAGATTTGAGAAACCAGAACCACGTATGTTCTTTGATGTGAGCACATAGCCTTTGACCCCAATACTGAGAAGCCTTTCAAAGATTGTTTCTGCGAAAAGAATCTCTCTGGATGAGAAATTCGATGACACCTTGCCAAGCGTTGGAGAAGAAAGTTCTATCATGTTTACAAGGGCACCGAGTTCTTTCAAATACAAAATATAGCCGACAATTCCATGCTCAATCGGCGTGCACGCTGTTAAAAGAGAAGAAATGGAAGCACTCGTAGTGGAAGGGAAAACAGAAGTCGCTAATAGGATATTCTCCTGTTCAAAAAGCTGTTCTCTGTCAAGTATCTTTTGCAAGCTGTGTAATCCGAGTGCATCTATCAGAAAAATAATAATCTTGTCTACGCCACCAAACAATCCAGGCATTTGTTCCTCAAATGGATATACAGGATGAATTGCCTTATAGCCAAAGTGAGCCAAGATCGAATTTGACACATTCACAAGGGAGAATCTATCGTAGTCTGGTTTGAAGGTATCCTCACCGATTTTCTCTAATTCCACTTTTCACCACCGATTAAAGTATAAAACCAAAGACGTCTTTTTGGAAGGATTATTGTCTTCAGATTTCAGGAAAGATGGTAAAATCAAAATGCACACATTACCGTCAAGACAGCATTTTTAAGGTCCTTATCAATCACAGGTGAGTACAGGAAACGATGAGAAGTACCTTTGAACCTTTTCGATTGAAGGTATCCACCATTAAACTTTGTGTATGGTACAATCTAAATGGGAAGGCCTAAGGGTTTGTTTTTTTCAGTTCAAATCCATAAAGAGTGTAGCAAAAACAAAGCATGCTGTAGAATCAGTTCGATTGAAAAACTCTTCATATCATATTTTTCAGAGGGGGAATGAAGATGCAGAAGTACAGGTGCATAATTTGTGGGTATGTCTACGATCCAGCCGAAGGAGATCC